>JAJDWR010000065.1 GCA_022825505.1 Gammaproteobacteria bacterium
GGTCATGTAGCCGAGCTGGGACAGGGTCGAATAGGCAATGACCTGCTTGATGTCATTGGCCACCAATCCAAGCAGGCCCATCGAGAGCGCGGTGACGCCGCCGACCAGCAGAATCAGGTTGAGCGCCACCTCGCTGCCCTCGAACAGCGGAGACAGCCGCGCCACCATGAAAATGCCCGCCGTCACCATCGTGGCGGCGTGGATCATCGCCGAGATCGGGGTCGGGCCCTCCATCGAATCGGGCAACCAGACATGCAGCGGCACCTGCGCCGACTTGCCCATGGCGCCGACGAACAGGAACAGGCAGATCAGGCTCAGCGCACTCAGGCCGGGGAACGGCGACGGTTGCTGTGCCAGCGCTTCGCTTTGCGCAAACACGGTGGAATAGTCCAGACTGCCAGCGACGGCCAGCAGCGCCCCCATGCCGAGCAGGAATCCGAAATCACCCAAGCGGTTGACCAGGAAGGCCTTGAGCCCCGCGCTCGGCGCTCGCTCCCGGGTGTACCAGAACCCGATCAGCAGGTACGACACCAGGCCGACCCCCTCCCAGCCGATGAACAGCAGCAGGAAGTTGTCCGCCATGACCAGCAGCAACATGGCGAGCGTGAACAGCGACAGGTAGGCGAAGAACCGGACGTACCCGGGGTCTTCGCGCATGTAGCCGATGCTGTAGACATGTACCAGCAGCGAGATGAGCGTGACCACGATCATCATCACCACGCTCAGAGAGTCGATCAGAAAACCGACCTTCATCCCGAAATCGTCCGGGCCCCAACGGTAGAGGGTAAAAGCCTGCGGTTCCGGGTTCTGCGCATAACCCACCGCCAAGACGACGCTGGCCAGAAACGCCGCGCCGACGCCCGCGAGGGTGAGCCACGTGGCGGCTTTCGGGCTCAGGACGCGTACGCCCAGTCCCGCGCCAACCGCGCCCGCACCGACCGCACCCACGACGATCAGGGCAAGAACCTGAAGATCCATCAGCCGCGCACCTCGCTCAGGTCTTCGGCATCAATGGTCTCGCGGCTGCGGAACACCACCACGACGATGGCCAGGCCGATCGCGATCTCAGCGGCGGCGATGGTCAGCACGAACAGCGCGAACGCCTGCCCTGCGATATCCTGCAGGTAGTGGGATGCCGCGATGAGATTGGTGTTGACCGCCAGCAGGATCAACTCCAGCGACATCAGCAACACCAGCGCATGCCGGCGGTTGACGAACACGCCGGCGACGCCGATCGCGAACAGCGCTCCGGACAGGAGCATGAAATGAGTCAGGCTCAGCATGGCGGCTCCGAGCGGCCATCGGTCAACCGCAGGCGGTCTTGCTTACGCACCCGGCTCTGCCGCGCCGGGTTCTGCCGGTGGTGATCCGGGCGCACGCGCAACGTCAGCGCAATCGCGCCGACGATGGCAACCAGCAGCGCGACCGCGGCGGCCTCGAACGCCAGGGCGTAATCGGTATACAGCACGGACCCCAGCGCCTTCGTGTTGCTGTATTCCAGCGGGGCCGGCGGAGGCTGGGCGGCCGGGGAGAAATCCGGCGCGAGAAGGGCCATGCCGAGTTCGGCGACCATCACCGCAGCCACCGCCGAGGCGACAATCCGGTAGTTGCGGCGCCGGTGGACCGTCGGCGTATGCCGCTCGACCATCATCACCACGAACAAAAACAGCACCAAAACCGCGCCGATGTAGACCAGCACCAAGAGAATCGACAGGAATTCCGCCTCCAGCAGCATCCAGAGCATGGCGGCAGTGAAAAACGACAGGATCAGGGACAGGGCCGCATGCACCATGTTCCTCAAGGTCACGGCGGCCGTGGCGGCCGCCAGCAGCACGGTCCCGAACAGATAGAACAGCAGCGTCTGGAAAGCCATCAGCGGAATCGGGCGTCGCTCTTGCGGTGTTCGGCGATTTGCTCCTCGTACTGGTCGCCGACCGCCAGCAAGTCCTCCTTGGTCATGATCTGGTCGCCGCGACGTTCGAAATGAAACTCCAGGATGTCGGTCTCGACCACCGCGTCGGTCGGGCAGGCCTCCTCGCAGAAGCCGCAGTACACGCACTTGAAGAGGTCGATGTCGTACCGGGTGGTCCGCCGGCTGCCGTCGGCGCGCTCCTCGGATTCGATGGTGATGGCCAGCGCCGGGCAGACCGCCTCGCACAGTTTGCAGGCGATGCAGCGTTCTTCGCCGTTGGGGTAGCGGCGCAACGCGTGCAGGCCGCGGAAGCGCGGGGATTTCGGGGTTTTCTCGTCCGGGTAGCGCAGGGTGATCTTGCGCGAAAACAGGCGCCGGGCGGTCAGCCTCAGGCCCCGCAACAGGTCCCACAGGCTCAAGCTTCGCAGCAGGTACAGCAGGGAATTCAGCCAACGCACGACGTCACCCCGTAAACCCGGTATAGCGCGCGGCGCCCAGCACGAAGATCCAGATCAGCGTCACCGGGATGAACACCTTCCAGCCCAGGCGCATGATCTGGTCGTAGCGGTAGCGCGGGAAGGTCGCCCGGAACCACAGGAAGCAGAACATGAAGAACGCGGTCTTGAGCAGCCACCAGTGGATGCCGGAATCCAGGACCGGGACCGCCTGCGCGAGCTGCGTGCCCTCGAACGGCGACAGCCAGCCGCCGAAAAACAAGATCGCGGTCAGCGCCGAGATCAGGATCATGGCGGAGTATTCCGCCAAAAAGAACACCGCGAACGCCGAGCCGGAATACTCCACGTGGAAGCCCGCCACCAGCTCCGATTCCCCTTCGACCACGTCGAACGGCAGGCGGTTGGTCTCGGCCACGCCCGACACCAGGTACACCAGAAGCAAGGGCAGCAGGGGCAGGAAGAACCAGTCCAGGATGCCGCCGGACTGCGCCTGGACGATGGCGGCGAGGTTCAGGCTGCCGCTCAGCATCAGCACGCCGACCAGCGCGAAGCCCATTGCGATTTCATAGGACACCACCTGCGCCGCCTGGCGCATCGCCCCGAGCAGGGCGTACTTCGAGTTGGACGCCCAGCCAGCGATGATGATGCCGTACGCGCCGAGCGAAGTCAGCGCCAGAACGTACAGCAGACCCGCGTCGATGTTCGCAAGCCAAAGGCCATCGTCAAACGGCACCACTGCCCAGGCGCCAAGCGCCGGGACCAGGGCCGCGAGCGGCGCCACCAGGAACAGGCCCCGGCTGGCCTGGGCCGGGAGAACGACTTCCTTGGTCAGGAGCTTCAGCACATCGGCGATCGGCTGGAACAGGCCACGCGGCCCGACCCGGCTTGGCCCCAGCCGCATCTGGATGAACCCGACCACCTTGCGCTCGGCGTACGTGTAGTACGCCACCACCGCCAGCAACGGCAGCAGGATCAACATGGCGCCGAGCAGGATCTCTCCGACCCGGAGCCACACCGACAGGTCGGCCATCCAATCAGGCATCGTGCAGGTCCACCACGCTGAATGCGGCACCGAGCAGCCCCAGGCGGATATCCCCGGTCGGCAGATAGACGCAATCGCGCGGGATTTGCGCATCCACCACCAAGGGAAGCTTGAGAGACGACCCGTTCTGGGACAGGCACGCGTGCGTCGCGTCCTTCAGGCCTCGTTCGTTCAGGGTTTCCGGGTGCAGGCGTAATGCCAGGTCCTGTGCCAATTCAGTCTGTTGCAGGGCATGGGCATGGCGGGTCGCCGGGTCCTGCTGGTAAATCGATGGAGAGCCCACCCGCAAAAGGCCCTTTTCCGGCAACTGCCTCGCGGCTCTGGGCGGCTTTTCGGGCACAACCGCGCGCGCTTCCAGGCCGCGGCAATGCGCGACCAGCGAAACTCCGGCAAAACCCGGGTCGTGGCCGGTCATGCACAGCAATTCCACCAGTACTTCCGCGCCATCCCTCACCTCGCCCGGCGGAGAGACAGCCGGAGTCATCGATTGCCAGCGCCCTTCCAGGTTGATCAGGTGACCTCCGCGCTCCCCGACCGTGTGGATCGGCAGCAACAGATCGTACGGCAGGTGCTGTGGGTCTGGGACGAACGACTGGAAGCCAATGGTTGTTCTTGCCTCCGTCATCGCCTGGCGCATCTGCGCCGGGTCGGCGACGTCACAGGCCGGGTCCGTTCCGTAGAACACCCAGAGGTCCGGTGGCTCCTGCAGCCGCGACGGCAGATCCACTCCATCCACGGTCTCGCCGCCGGGACCGCGGTGCGCGACGCATCCCGTCAGCCAGGCCCCGGACGCGTTGGCGCCTTCCTGCAGGGTGCCCAGGCGGGCTCCGGTCTGCTCACACAGGTTGTGCGCGGAAGCGTAAATCAGGTCGGCGTCCGGATGATTGAGCGCAAGCGGGCCCAGCCAGAACAGGGCGTTGTCCGCCTCCCCCAGGCGCCGTGCAAGCCGGTCGGAAAAACGCGCATAGGCTTCTTTCATCTGCAAGGCATGCGCGCGCTTCACCGACTGCAGCAGGGTCAGCCACTGCCGGGGCGACAGTATGGCTTCTTCGGTCGGTGCGAAGTTCCAGTCGAACGGGACGGGGTTGATGATCCAGACTTCTGTGCCCGAACGTATCGCCTGGCGCAACCGGTGGTTGAGGATTGGCTGATCGTGTCGCAGGAAACTGCCGAGCAGGACGACCACGTCGTTTTCGGCAATTCGGTCCAAGTCGCAGCCGAGCGTCGGCTGGCGCGGATATTGCCCGCCTCCGCGGAAATCCGACATGCGGGTCCGGTGCTCCACTGTCTCGGCGCCGCATCGGCGCAGCAACTGCTGGAACCGGAAGCATTCCTCCACCGTGCTGGACGGGTGAATCAGGCCAGCCTTGGTACCGGTTCTCGCCAGAGCTTCCGCCGCCAGCTCCAGGCCTTCCTCCCAACTGACCCGAACCCAGCGGTCGCGGTGGCGGATCAACGGCCAGCACAAGCGGTCCGGGTGGCTGGCCGCCTGGTAGCTGAATCGGTCCCGGTCCGACAGCCAGCTTTCATTGATTGTCTCTTCGGTGCGCGGCACGCAACGGATCTGCCGCCCGCGCAAGATATGTCGGGACAGGTGGGATCCGACCCCGTCGTGCTCACCGAGTCCCGGATGATCATTCAGTTCCCAGGCCCGGGCACTCATCCGCGAAGGCCGGGCGTTGAGTGCGCCGACCGGGCACAGGTCGATCACGCATCCTGAAAGTTCGGAGTTCATTGCCCGCTCGACGTAGGTGCCGATCTTCATGAATTCACCGCGCCCGAACGCGCCCAGTTCCTGATCTCCGGCAATCTCCTCGGTGAACCGCACGCAGCGGGTGCAGTGGATACAGCGCGTCATGTCGGTCGACACCAGCGAGCCCAGGTCCGGGTCCGGCACCACCCGTCGTGCTTCCGAGTAGCGGGAGATGTCGCTGCCGTACTCAAGAGCCAGGTCCTGCAATTCGCATTCGCCACCCTGGTCGCAAATCGGGCAATCGAGCGGATGGTTGATCAGAAGGAATTCCATGGTGGCACGCTGCGCATCGCGGGCCGGCTCGGAGCAGGTCTGCACTTCCATGCCGTCCATCACCGGGGTCGCGCAAGCCGGAACCGGGCCGCGCGCACCCGCCACCTCGACCAGGCACATGCGGCAGTTGGCCGCCACCGAGAGTTTCGGGTGATAGCAGAAACGCGGGATCGGGATGCCCTCGCGGTCCGCCACTGCGATCAGCATCTCGCCGGCCGTCGCCTCGACCGCGCGGCCGTTCAAGGTAATCGTGATCGGGTCGCTCATGCTGGGCTCACCGGGCTCTTGCCGTGGCGGATGTAGTACTCGAACTCGTCGCGGAAGTGGTGCAGGAAACTCTGCACCGGCCAGGCCGCGGCATCCCCAAGCGCGCAGATGGTGTGACCCTCGATGCGCCCGGGCACTTTCTCCAGGATCTCCAAGTCCTGTTCCTCGCCCTGCCCCTCGACGATGCGGGTCAGCACGCGGTACAGCCAGCCCGTGCCCTCGCGGCAGGGCGTGCACTGCCCGCAGGATTCCTGGAAATAGAAGCGCGAGATGCGCTGCAGCATCCGCACCATGTCGGTGGTTTCGTCCATCACGATTACCGCGCCGGAACCGAGCAGCGAGCCCGCCTCCGCCACGCTCTCGAAATCCATGTCGGTCTCCATCATGATCTCGGCGGGAAGCACCGGGACCGAGGAGCCGCCCGGAATGACCGCCTTGAGTTCGCGGTTTTTCCAGACTCCGCCGCACATTGCGAGCAGATCCGCAAACGGGACGCCGAGCGGGAGCTCGTGGTTGCCGGGCCGGGAGACGTGGCCGGACACCGAAAAACACTTGGTGCCGGGGCTTTTCTCCGTCCCGACCTGCCAGCCGTCGTCCTGACGCAGAATTCCCGGCACCAGCGCCAGGGTTTCCACGTTGTTGACCGTGGTCGGGCAGCCCCACAGACCGTAATTGGCCGGGAACGGCGGCTTGAAGCGCGGAAACCCTTTCTTGCCCTCCAGAGATTCCAGCAAGGCGGTTTCCTCGCCGCAGATATACGCCCCCGCGCCCAACGTGTCGTGAAGATAGACCGTGACG
>JAJDWR010000005.1 GCA_022825505.1 Gammaproteobacteria bacterium
CAAAACTGATCGTCTCACCACCGTGCCGCGACGCCATCACCTTCGTCAACGCCGCCGTCAGCGTCGTCTTGCCATGATCCACATGCCCAATCGTCCCCACGTTCACATGCGGCTTGGTCCGCTCAAACTTCTGCTTCGCCATCAGGATTGCTCCGAACTCCGAATTGACCCGGTGAGTGAATTAATCAAACGGCCGCCCAGCCGGGGCGGCCGCCTTGTGTACGTCTGTGTCAACCTGAACGGGTGATTCCATACAATCTGGAGCCCACAACCGGACTTGAACCGGTGACCTCGTCCTTACCAAGGACGTGCTCTACCGCTGAGCTATGTGGGCGGAAAACCGCACCTCTTTCCTGTGCCCTCATTCCAGAGTCCCGTACTACTCCTTGGAGCGGGTGAGCGGACTCGAACCGCCATCATCAGCTTGGAAGGCTGAGGTTCTACCCTTGAACTACACCCGCCTTCACCGCTGACTGCCCTCCACACTTCTGGTGGAGGGGGTAGGATTCGAACCTACGAAGGCTTAGCCAGCAGATTTACAGTCTGCCCCCGTTGACCGCTTGGGTACCCCTCCGCGGACACAAGCCGCCTATTTTCCGCCGTGAGTGGAAGCGTGTCAATAGAATATGAAGCCGGAAATCAAGGTCAGCGGCTGTCCGTTACCGCGCTGTTCCCGATGTAGCGCGTCAGGCACGCGGTTAAACTATACCGGCCACCATGAATGCACGCTGGAATACACCCATCTATTTCGAGTCTGCCGCCGCCGCGGACGTCGCCGCGGACCTGAACCGGGGGGCCGACCCGAAAGCCCGGGACCACGGCGGTGCGACCCCGCTGCATCATGCCGTGGCGTGGAGCCCCGATCCCGCCGTAATCGGTCTGCTGACGGCCGCGGGCGCGGATCCCAACGCCCGCACCGTCAACGGCGAAACGCCCCTGCACTTCGCGGTCATGCTGAACGACGATCCGGACGTGATCGGCGCCCTGATCAGGAGTGGTTCCAACCCGGCGATCGGCGACGAACTGGGCGAGACCCCGCTGCACAGGGCCGCCGCCACCAATGACAATCCTGCCGTGATCGAGGCGCTTCTGGACGCCGGCGCCGACCCCGCGGCCATGGACACGTGGGGGCGTACGCCCCGGGACCGCGCCAGGCACAACAACGCCATCAAGGGCTCCGACGCACTCCGGCGCCTTCGGCCCGACAGACAATAGTACGGGTGGCCTGAACACCCGCAACCGCATATTCACCGGCCATTGACGAGGATCGCACGAACGCATGGGCAAGGCACTGCACAACCGGTTTCCCCCCGGTTCCATCGAGTCGCGGGACCTGCAACACATGTTGCACCCGAACACCAACCTGAAGCTGCATCACCGGGAGGGCCCCTTCATTCAGGAGCGGGCCCGGGGCGTCTATCTCTGGGACAATCAGGGCAAACAATACCTTGAGGGAATGGCGGGATTGTGGTGCACGGCGCTCGGTTACGGCGAAGAGGAGCTGGTTCGGGTTGCCGCGGACCAGCTTCGGAAGCTGAGCTTCGGGCCCACGTTCGTCGGCAAGTCCAACGAGCCCAGCGTGCTGCTGGCCGAAAAGCTCAAGGCGATGGTTCCGATGGATGCCGGACGCGTGTTTTTCGGGCTGTCCGGCAGCGATGCCAACGATACCCAGGTCAAGCTCCTTTGGTACTACCACAACCTGATCGGCCAGCCGCAACGAAAGAAGATCATCAGTCGCCTGAAGGGTTACCACGGAACTTCGCTGGCGGCCGGGTCTCTCACGGGTCTGCCGCCGTTCCACCGCCATTTCGACCTGCCGCTGCCCGGGTTTCTGCACACCGGGAGCCCGTACTACTACCGGCAGGCCCTCGACGGCGAGAGCGAGACCGACTTCTGCGACCGGCTGGCAAATGAGCTTGAGGCGCTGATCCTGCGCGAAGGCCCGGAAACCGTCGCGGCGTTCATTGCCGAACCCGTGCAGGGAGGCGGCGGCGTCATCGTTCCTCCGAAGGGTTACTTCCCCGGGATCCAGGCGGTACTGGACAAGTACGGAATCATCCTGATCGACGACGAGGTGATCTGCGGATTCGGGCGTACCGGGCGGGCCTTCGGTGCGCAGACCGTCGGCATGCGGCCCACCACCATGAGCGTCGCGAAAGCCCTGTCATCAGCCTACCTGCCCATCAGCGCGGTCCTCATCCCGGAGTACATGTACGAGCCGATGATCGATGCCAGTGGCGAAGTCGGCACCTTCGGGCATGGCTTCACGTATTCCGGGCACCCGGTCTGCGCCGCGGTGGCGCTTCGCACCCTGGAACTGATGGAGGAACGCGAAATCTTCGCCCACGCCGCAGCAATGGGAGAAGTCTTCCAGCATCGTCTGCAAGGACTTGCGGATCACCCGCTGGTCGGCGATGTCCGGGGCGTGGGCCTGATGGGCGGAGTGGAACTCGTGGCGGACAAGCGATCCCGGCAACCGTTCGAATCGTCCCTGGGAGCGGGCCTGATCTGTACGGAACACGCGCACGAAGGCGGCCTGCTCATTCGCCCGCTGCCCGGCGATACCATCGCGCTTTGCCCGCCGTTGATCATCAACGCCGATCAGGTCGACGAATTGTTCGGCAAACTGGAATCGGCGCTCGACAGGACGCTGCAACAGGTGTCCGATCACATGAGCGGCTAGATTCGGTTGCGATGCCATTCACAGCCCGGACCGGTTACCGGTGAGGCTGACCGGTTCGACGGCATCGGGGGCTGTCGCGCAGCCGCCCGGACCTGTCACCCGGGGAGTTGACACTTGACCGAGGCAGGGATTCACGGGATCGCGGTGTGGGCCGTCATCGCGCTGGCCGTGGTGACGTTTCTCTGCCTCCTCCGGTTCACGGCGCCGTTCGGCCGCCACTACGCCGGCGCCGGCTGGGGCCCGCACATCTCCAACAGGATCGGCTGGGTCGTCATGGAGCTGCCGGCAACGGTGCTGTTCGCGCTGATCTACGTCAACGGCGAGGCGTCACGGCAGTGGGTCCCGCTGGCGTTTCTGGTCATGTGGCAGGCCCATTACCTGCACCGAACCCTAGTATTCCCGTTTCGAATCCGAACCGGCGGCAAGACGATCCCGATCGCCGTCGTCAGCGCGGGCTTTGTCTTCAATGTTGTCAACGCCTATATCAACGCCCGTTTGATATCGAGCATCGGCGAGTATTCCGCAGAATGGCTGACTGACCCGCGATTCCTCGCCGGCCTGGCGATCTTCGCCGCCGGCATGGCTCTCAACATCCGCTCCGACAATATCCTGCTGAAACTGCGGGGCTCGGGAAACACCGGCTACGCGATCCCCCGCGGCGGCGCATACCGCTACGTCTCGTGCCCCAACTACCTGGGCGAAATCATTGAATGGGCCGGCTGGGCACTGGCCACCTGGTCCCTCGCCGGCTTCGCCTTCTTCCTCTACACCGCCGCCAATCTGGCCCCCAGAGCCCTCAGCCACCACAAGTGGTACCGGGCACGCTTCCCCGACTACCCCCCCAACCGCAAGGCCCTCATCCCCGGGCTCCTCTGAACCCAACCAATCAAGCACCACCTGCCTCAAGGATCTCCAACAAAGGCGGCCATGTGCGGAACAGGCTTGTGAGCGTCGCCGGCGACGCGCGGGCCACGGACGGCCATTAGCAAGGAGCCGACGATTCCCGTCCCGCCAGGGATGGCGGGACGGGATTGAGCTCACAAGCCTGTTCCGCACATGGACGCCGCCCCGGATGAAACCAAAAAACCGGTTCCGCGCATGGCCGCCGCCCTGAACGAAGCGAAAAACCCTGCCCTGCACACACCCGCCAATACGGAAGACCGAAAGTGTTTCGTTCCTGGGTCAGAACTGGTCTTTAAGCGCCCGGGTTCGAGCGAATACCTCCACCAGGCCAGCTTCGGCCGTGCTCGGTCCCGCCAAACCGACGGTCCGGCGAATCTCGTCGCTCATGGGGCGAAGGAAGGGATTGGTCGCCTTCTCGATACCCATCGTTGTGGGGATCGTCGGGACGTTTGCGGCCCGCAGTTTGTCGACATCCCGCGCCCGACGCGACAGGGCGTCGTTGCCCGGTTCCACCGTCAGGGCGAACCGGGCGTTGTCCTGCGTGTATTCATGGGCGCAGTAGACCCGGGTATCGTCCGGCCAGCTCATGAGCTTCTGCAGCGACGACCACATCTGCGCCGGGGTCCCTTCGAATAGCCGCCCGCAACCCATGACGAACAGGGTATCTCCCACAAAGGCGACGCCGTCCTCCGGCAGATGATAGACGACGTGGCCCCGAGTATGGCCGGGCGTGTCGTGGACCCGGACCGTGTGTCCGCCCAGCAGGAACTCGTCGCCTTCCCCGACCTCCGTGTCGATGCCGGGAATTCGCGCGGCGTCGGCCCGCGGCCCGATGATCCGGCAACCGGTGGCTTCCTTGACGGCCAGGTTGCCGCCGGCATGGTCGTGGTGATGATGCGTGTTGAGGATGTGCGTCAGTCGCCAGCCCTTGTCCTCGAGTGCCGCGAGGATCGGGCCCACCTCCGGGGTATCCACCGCCGCCGTCACGCCGGCCTCCGCGTCGTGGAGCAGAAAACCGTAGTTGTCCCGCAGGCACGGGAACATGTGTATCTCGATTGGCTTCATTGGCTGATCCCTGAATTTCGGCTCGTCAGTCGAGCGGATTCGTACGGTCGAGGCGGTTTTGCCGGCACCGTTATCGTACAATGCGTGGCCGCGCGCGCAAGGCGAATCGAGCGAATTGAGCATGCCGGAAATCACCCTGCCAGACGGATCCAAGAAGGCCTTCCCGGAAGCCGTGACCGGGATTGGCGTGGCCGAATCCATCGGCGCCGGGCTCGCGAAGGCTGCCGTTGCCGTGCGTGTGGACGGCGAGATGCGGGACCTGAGCGCGGAAATTGCAGCCGATTCGGCCGTGGAGATCATTACCCGGACTTCGGAGGACGGGCTGGAAGTGCTGCGCCACGACGCAGCCCATGTCATGGCCGAAGCGGTCAAGGAACTCTACCCCGAAACCCAGGTGACCATCGGCCCGGCCATTACGGACGGGTTCTACTACGATTTCGCCCGCGACGAAGCCTTCACGCCGGAGGACCTGAAGCGCATCGAGGCTCGGATGCACGACATCGTGCAGCGCGACGAGCCGGTGGTTCGGGAGGTCTGGGACAGGGCGGGCGCGGTAGATTTCTTCAGGGGCCAGGGCGAGGTCTACAAGGCCGAAATCATCGCCGGCATCCCCGAGGGCGAGGAGGTCACCGTTTACCGCCAGGGCCGGTTCGTGGACTTGTGCCGCGGCCCGCACATGCCCTCCACCGGGCGCCTGGGCCGCGCGTTCAAGCTCACCAAGCTGGCAGGAGCGTACTGGCGGGGCGACTCCCGGAACGAGATGTTGCAGCGCATCTACGGCACCGCCTGGGCCAGCAACAAGGACCTCAGAAAGTACCTGCACCGCCTGGAAGAGGCCGAGCGGCGGGACCACCGCCGGCTGGGGCGGCAGATGGACCTGTTCCACTTCCAGGACGAGGCCGTGGGCGCCGTGTTCTGGCATGAGAAGGGCTGGACGCTGTTCCGGACGCTGGTGGAGTACATGCGCCGCCGTCAGGACGCGGCGGGCTACCGGGAGGTCAATACCCCCGAACTGATGGACCGCAGCCTCTGGGAAGCGTCCGGGCACTGGGATACCTTCGGCGAAAACATGTTCACCAGCCGCACCGAGGACGAGCGGTTGTGGGCGATCAAGCCCATGAACTGCCCGGGACACGTGCAGGTGTTCAAGAACGCGCTGCGGAGTTACCGGGAACTGCCCCTGCGCCTGTCGGAATTCGGCAAGGTGCATCGCTACGAGCCCTCGGGAGCCTTGCACGGCCTGATGCGGGTGCGGGCCTTTACCCAGGACGACGCCCATATCTTCTGTACCGCCGACCAGATCACCGAGGAAACCGACGGCGTCTGCAACCTGGTGCTCGGCATCTACCGCGACATGGGCTTTGACGACGTGGTGATCAAGTTCGCCGACCGGCCGCCGCGCCGTGTCGGCGACGACCGGATCTGGGACCGGGCCGAGGCCGCCCTGCAGCAGGCCATGGACTCGATGGGCCTGGACTACACTCACAACCCCGGCGAAGGGGCTTTCTACGGGCCGAAGATCGAGTTTGCGCTCAAGGACGCCATCGGCCGGGAGTGGCAGTGCGGCACGCTGCAGGTGGACCTGAACCTGCCCGGCCGGCTGGGCGCGGCCTACATCGGCGAGGACGGCGGCCGGCATACGCCGGTGCTGCTGCACCGTGCGCTGTTCGGTTCCCTGGAACGGTTCATCGGCATCCTGATCGAGCACTACGCGGGCAGCCTGCCCCTGTGGCTGGCGCCCCGGCAGGTGGTGGTGGCCACCATCACGTCGGATGCCGATGCCTACGCCGCGGAGGTTCTCGGCGCGCTCGAGGGCGCCGGGCTGCGTACGGCGGCGGATCTCAGGAACGAAAAGATCAACTACAAGGTCCGCGAGCACAGCGTGGCCAAAACACCGGTCATCATCGCCCTGGGCAAACGCGAAGTGGAACAGCGCACGGTTTCCCTCCGGCGCCTCGGCCGTAAAGCCCAGCAAGTCATGAGTCTGGATGAGGCAGTCAGCCGCCTGGCGGATGAATCTCAACCCCCGGGGTAGGTCCCCCGGCCCGGCCTGACAGGGAACGTCTATGCGAATAGTCAGCTTTGAGCACAATGGCAGAGCCAGTTTCGGCGCTGTGGCCGACGGAGGCGTCGTCGACGCAGGCGCCCGTCTGGCCGGAGAGTATTCCGACCTGCGGGACGTTCTGCGGCGCGGCGCCCTGTCGCGGCTGCACGAATTTTCGGAGCGGGCACCGGACCTTGCCGAGGATGACATCCGCTTCCTGCCGGTGATTCCCAACGCGTCCAAGATTCTTTGCGTCGGTATCAACTACATGGGCCATATCCGGGAAACCGGCCGCGACGTGCCCACTCATCCGGTCCTCTTCACGCGATTCGCCGACAGCTTCGTGGGGCACGGCCAGCCGATGATCCGCCCCCGGGTTTCCACCGACTACGACTACGAGGGGGAAATGGCGGTGATCATCGGCAAACAGGCCCGCCACGTGCCCCGCGCCCGGGCCATGGACCACGTGGCCGGCTTCACCTGTTGCAACGAAGGCAGCGTTCGCGACTACCAATACCACACCATTCAGTTCACGGCCGGCAAGAACTTTTGCCGCAGCGGCGCCCTGGGACCCTGGATGATGACCCGGGACGAGCAACCCGATCCGGCCGCCTTTCGCCTTCAGACGCGGCTCAACGGCGAGGTGCTGCAGGACGCTCCGGTGAGCGACCTGTGCTTCGATGTCGCGCAGCTTATCGAATACTGCTCCACCTGGACGCCACTGCAGCCGGGCGACGTAATCGTCACCGGCACGCCCGGGGGCGTCGGCCGCGTGCGCAAGCCGCCGATCTGGATGAAGCCCGGAGACGTTGTCGAGATCGATATTCGCGGTATTGGCGTACTGCGCAACACCATCGCCGATGAAGCCGGCGGCTAGCGGCCCGCAACTTGCGCCACGGGCTGCCGGAGAGGTCTACCAGCCGCCGCCGTATCCGCCACGGCCGCCCGCGCTCCTTTTTTTCTGAGGCTTTGCCTCGTTGACCCTTAACGGCCGACCGTCGAAGTCGGTGTTATTGAGGGTCTCGATCGCAGCTTGAGCCTCGGCTTCGCTGCCCATCTCGATGAAGCCGAATCCCTTGCTTCGACCCGTATCGCGATCCGTGATGAGTTTCACGGACTCGACCGTGCCGCAAGCCTCGAATTTGCTCAGAATGGTCTGCTCGGTCGCCGAGTACGGCAAGTTTCCTACGTAGAGTTTTCTACTCACGATGCCTCCTGTTGGCTGAGTGCCGCTAACGGAGGATCAGAGCAGGGTGCCCGAGACTCAATTGACGGTGGGACGCGATCCTACTGCAATTGATCTCA
This sequence comes from Gammaproteobacteria bacterium, assembly GCA_022825505.1. GTDB lineage: Bacteria > Pseudomonadota > Gammaproteobacteria > Steroidobacterales > Rariloculaceae > UBA6522. The sequence goes on from JAJDWR010000005.1 coordinate 8,001, forward strand.
AATTGCTCCCCGGTTGTCGAGAAAGTTCGTCCCGCTGTGGAAGTACCCGGGTCCTTATGGATTCTCGGCTTCGGGGAGACCCTCGGATTTCCTGGCCTTTTGCGCTTTCCTCAGCGCGCGCTTCGCTTCCTTCGCTCGACGCTTCGCCAATTTGGCCTGCTCTCGTTGCCTTTTCGCGTACGTCTGGGGACTGCGTTTTGCCACGGATCGGATCTCCTGCCTGAGTGTAACCTACACGCTAGCACAGAACCGGCTCATAAATCTCCGGCCGTTCAGCACAATCCGGTCTGTTCCTGAACCAACCTCCAATTCGCGCAAACAGGGAGACAAGGTCCCGGAAATTTTTTGAATTTCAGTCGTTTATGCTGGTCAGGGATCGAAAATCGTAGCGCTCCGGATCCGCCAGATGAGACAGGGTGACGTTACGCAGACTACGGAACAGTCGCTCGGTGCGGCCCGGATCCTCCGTTTCCCACGCGGCCAGCATCTGCTTGATCCGCCGGCGCCGAAGATTCTCCTGAGAGCCGCACAGGTTGCACGGGATGATGGGGAATTCCCGTGCTTCGGCATAGCGCACGATGTCGGCTTCCCGGCAATAGACCAGCGGGCGAATCACGACGTGCCGGCGGTCGTCGCTCAGGAGCTTCGGCGGCATCGCCTTCAGCGCGGCGCCGTAGAACATGTTGAGAAACAGGGTCTCGACGACATCCTCGCGGTGATGCCCCAGCGCGATCCGGGTAGCCCCCAGTTCATCCGCGACCCGGTAAAGGATACCGCGCCGCAAGCGTGAACACAGGCCGCACATCGTCTTGCCTTCAGGGACCACGCGGGTCACCACGGAGTAGGTATCTTCCTCCACGATGCGGTAGTCGACGCCCAGCCCATCCAGGTACTGTGGAAGGACCTCTTCGGGAAACCCCGGCTGCTTCTGGTCCAGGTTGACGGCGATCAGTTCGAAGTTCACCGGCGCGCGCCGCTGCAGCGCCAGCAACATGTCGAGAAGCGTGTAGGAATCCTTGCCGCCCGAGACGCAGACCATGACGCGGTCACCGTCGCCGATCATCCCGTAGTCGGCGATGGCCCTGCCCACCTGGCGGCGCAGTCTCGACTCGAGCTTGCGCCCGGACTGGGTGACCGTGGCGTCCGGTGGTGGCGCGGCATGCAGATCGGGTGCGGCTGTAGTGGACATGGTCCGGTTGAAGGGTCAGTGAAGGAACAGCGGATTCTACCTGACGGCGGGATCGGCACGGTATGATGGCGGCTGCCATGCCACTGCCTGGCGCGGTGCAATCGGTGTCGACAATGGCCAGGAAACCACGCAATCCCGTCGCGCGCTCGCCACTCCTGCGCAAGGGGGGCGCTCACCGCAAGTCCCGGTCCGCGGAGCGCATGCGGTCGAAGCGCGAGCTGAAGGACGAGGCTGACGCCAGCAGAAAGCAGCATCCGGATCGCGATTCCGGGACGGAGACCGGGCCCGGAGCCGGCCCGGAAGACGGCTAGCGCTACGGGTGACCGGCTCAGCGCGGAGGATCTAGCCGGAGGCGAGCCGGTGCGCCTGGCGCGTCGTTTCCGGGAGCCGGTAGCGGGGCGTGAGCGCCAGCACGAGTTCCACTGCCCTTGCCAGCGTGAACCCGTATCCGACGGATACGAACACGGGCTTGACCCTCTTGCGTGTCCGGAGCACGGCGCCGATGGTTTCGCCTCCATCGCGCAGCGGGACCCATGCGCCCTTCTTGTCCGGCACCGGCTCGTGAACCCCGATCAAACGCGACTTGGCCACGCCGATGCTCGGCAGACTTGTCAGCAGGCCAAGATGGCACGCCAGCCCGAACCGGCGCGGATGCGCGTATCCCTGTCCGTCGCAGACGAGCGCGTCCGCCGATGCCGTCAACCCTTCCAGGGCGGCCAGCGCCGCCGGGCACTCGCGGAACGACAGCAGACCCGGCACGTAGGGGAAACGGGTCGGGCGGCGGGCAATCGCCGTGTCCAGGACATCCAGACCCGGGCAGCCCAGCACCACGGCCGCGGCCCGCGTTACCGACCCGTTCCGCTCGAACCCGATATCGATACCCGCGACACGGGCGGGCGGGCCGGTGGTCAGGTCGTCGTGCACCACCTGCCCCCGCAACTCCTCCTGGAGTATCCGTGCCTTTGCAGGGCTGAGGTCCCATGTGTGCGAGAGGGTCATGGTGCGATCCGGTGCGGTAGCAGCAGGCGGGAGATAAAGGCTAGGATTAGGGCGAAGCTCAATACACAGTCATCGTGCCCGTCAAGCTTGCCAGATTTTCAGCCTCGCAACCGTCCTGGACACCGGGATCCCGCATCCGGAGTGGCGGGAAGACCGCCAATGCGTGACTGCCCGACAGCCCGGGCCGCCCTGCTGGCGATCCTGGCGCTGGGGATCGGGCTGCTGGGCCCGACGGCTGCCGCGCGGCCCCTGCAGGATGTGCTGAACTACGGCACCCTGCGCGTCGGTGTGGCGCTGTTTCCCCCGTGGGCCATGCGCGATCCGTCCGGGGAACTGACCGGGTTCGAGATCGACGTGGCCAGAAAACTGGCCGAAGACATGAACCTGGAGGTGGAGTTCAACGTCTATCCCTGGGACAGAATCATTCGCGGGCTTGAGTCCGGAGAGATCGACATCATAGCCGCCGGCCTCTCGATCACGCCGGAGCGTGCGCTTCACGTCGCCTTCAGCCGGCCCTACGCAACCGGAGGCACGGCGCTGGCCACCAACCTGGAAACCACGTCCAACGTCACCAGTCTGGACGATCTCAACGACACCTTCTACACGGTCGCCGCCATTTCCGAATCGGCTGCCGAGGAACTGGCCAGGCGGCTGTTCCCCCGCGCGGAGCTTCAGCTTTACGAGGACGCCGACACGGCCAGTTCCGCCCTGGTGTCCGGCGAAGTGGACGCCTATCTCGACAACGAGCCCATACCCACGTTCCTGGCCCTGGAGAATCCGGCCATCGTGGACGTGCCCCTTCCGGATCCGCTGCTGCCCACACCCGCCGGTTTCGCGGTCGCCAAGGGCGACCCGGATTTCGTCAACTTCCTGGACGCCTGGATCACGGCCCGGGAAGCCGATACCTGGCTGCCTTCCACGCACGGCTACTGGTTCCAGACGCTCAGGTGGAGGGAATAGGATGCCGCCGGTCCGGTCTCGAGTGGTTTTCCTGCCGGTGATGCTGTGTGTGGGACCCGCCCTCGCCCAGGAGGAACCGCCGTTGCCGCCGCGCATCCTCGATGACCCGCCCGGCGAGGCAAGCCTGGCGCAGCTACCGCCCGATCGGGAGGAGGTGCTGGAGGAGATCGTCGTCGTCGGCAGGGAACAGTGGCGGATTCCCGATCTGGGCGCCAACTGGCGGGCACGATTCGAGCGGCCTCCCGAGACCCGGCTGGCGATGCGGTACCTGCCGCTCTACGATCCCGAAATGGCCGAGCTGTGGCCGGACCTCTTTCAGCTCAGCAAGCAGGAGGAGCGCACGGGCTACATCGAGCTGTTTCGCATCCGCTTCGGGGCCGAAGCCCGCCAGGCCACCGTTCCCACCGTCCTGAACCCGGATCCCTGAACCGCCGCCTGGTTGCGGTTTCGCTCGCATCATCGCGCGGAGGCTGCCCTGTGACCATCACCACCGACTTCAAAGGATTTCCTGCCGAAACTATCCGGTTCCTGGGCGAACTGGCAGGCAACAACAACCGGCCCTGGTTCAACGAGAACAAGCCGCGATACGAGGAGTGGGTTCTGGAGCCCGCGCTGGATTTCATCAGCGCCATGGGACCGCGGCTGGAGCGCGTGACACCCCACTTCACGGCCATTCCCAAACGGGTGGGCGGCTCGCTGATGCGCGTTTACCGCGATACCCGCTTCTCCAGAGACAAGACCCCCTACAAGACGAACATCGGGATCCAGTTCCGCCACGAACTCGGCAAGGACGTTCACGCGCCGGGCTTCTATGTCCACATCGATCCCGACTCGTGTTTCCTGGGGGTGGGCATGTGGCACCCGGCTTCGGGGCCCCTGGGGATGATCCGCGATCGAATCGTCGAGGATCCGGACGCCTGGCTCGCGGCACGCGACGACCGGGGCTTTTGCCGGCGATTCGAGCTTTCCGGCGACAGCCTGAAGCGGGCGCCCAGAGGCTATCCGCCCGAACACCCTTACGTGAAGGACCTCAAGCGCAAGGACTTCATCGCCGTCACCGAGTTCGGATTCGACGCGGCCGCCGACGCCGGTTTTGCGGATCGGGTGGCGGCGGACTTCGCGGCTGCCCGTCCCTTCATGGCGTTTCTGTGCGGAGCGCTGCAGTTGCGTTTCTGAATGCCCGCACCAGGCTGCCGCAGCTCGTTCAGCGCCCGATGTTCCACTGCATGGTCGCCGGGTTGAATTCGTAGATCAGGTAGATCACCGACAGCGCGAAGAACGCCCACGCGAAGATGTCGCCGCCACGATGCCTTGGCAGTTCCCGCATGAACGTCCGGCTCTTGTGGGCGCCGTAGCCGCGGATATCCAGCGCCATGGCCTGGGTCTGCCCGTTGCGCAAGCCCAGCACCAGCATGGCGAAGGCCAGGTGGCGGATACGGATCCATTTGCGCCGGAACCAGTTGGTGTCCTGGCCGAGGTCGCGGATCCGCTGGGTGATGGAAATCTCCCGGCCCAGTTGGAGAAACGACGGGAACAGGATCAGCCCGAGCACCGGTGCGTGGACCAGGCGATAGTCCCACCCGCGCCGCGACAGGCTCTGGACGAGGTCGGTGGGATGGGTGGTGAAGGCAAAGGCCAGGCCGGCCGTTCCCAGGGCCAGGAACCGCAGCGCCAGGAGCGCGCCGAATCCGAGCGCCGCCCACGTCAGGTCCTTGACGGGCGTGCGCAACGCTACCGTATCCGCGCCGACGGTGGCCTGCCCGCCGTAGAAGAACGGAAACACCACCGCCAGGATCAGGATGAAGGGGACGATGATCCTGCCCAGGGCCCAGTACTGTTTCAGCGACACGCCCGTGAAGAAGGCAGCAAATGAGAAACAGGCGGCGAACAGCCCCGCGCCCACGTACAGGTTGGTATTGAAGATGGCCACGAACGACACGCTCAGGACCAGCAGCAGCTTGGAGAAGGGCGTCATGCGGTGCGCCAGGGAATCTCCCCGGATAAACGACAGTTCGGCCCTGGCACGCATGTTCAGCGATCCGGCGTCCGGGTGCTCGACGCGTGCAACCCGGGGGCTTCGCGGGCGGATTCGGCATGAGGCGCCGCAGCGGTACGGCATTCGGCCTCGATGCGCTCGACGAGGGCGGCCGTGGTCAACACCGCTTCGCCCAGGAGGCGTGCAGAGATTTCATGGACCGGAGGCGGTCGCAGCCGCGCCCGGGCCAGCACCTCGGGGGTGGAGAACAGCGCTTGCGGTGCGCCGTCAAACTCGGCCGCACCCTCGCATAGCACCACGGCGCGATCCGCATACTCGGCCACCAACCGCATATCGTGGGTAATGAATATAACGGCCGCGCCCCCAGCGGCGAGTTTGCGGAGCAGTTCCATCAGATTCCTCGCCTGATGGTAGTCCTGGCCGAAGGTCGGCTCGTCGAGCACCACCACGTCGGGCTCGCCGACCACCATCGCTGCCACCGAAAGCCTGCGTTTCTGGCCGTGACTCAGCACGTATGGGCTGGCATCGCGCCGCTTCAGCAGGCGCACGGTCCGCAGGCAGTCCAGCGTGCGCTGCTCCACTTCGTCCGCGGCCAGGCCCAGGGCCCGCAGCCCGTGGGCGATCTCGTCGTAGACCGTGGCACGGACGAATTGTTTCTCGGGAACCTGAAAGATGTGTGCCACGCGCCTGGCCAGGTGAGCGAACCTGTATTCGTCGGTAGGGATACCGTCTACCAGGACTACACCGGCATCCGGCGTGGCAATGCCGTTGAAGAGCGACGCCAGGGTCGACTTGCCCGAACCGTTCTGGCCCACCAGGGCGAGGAGTTCGGAGCGGTGAGCCGAAAAACTGACCCCATCGAGCACGTTGCGTGCGCCGTAGGCAAATTTGACGTCCCTGACTTCGATGGCCGCAAACGCGGCGTTCGTCCCGCGGCCGGCAGGATCCGGCCATCCTGCTCGTGCTTCCTCGGGCTGGCCAGTCGAAACGGGGTCGCGCTGGCTGGGCGAAGCGGAGTCGCGTTGGCCGATCGAGGCGAAGCCGGGTCGGCCGGTCGAAGCGGCGTCGTGCTGGCCGGGCGAAACGAAGTCCCTCTGATGGGGCGGAGCGACGTCGGGCTGGCCAAGCGCAGCACCGCCTGGCACCGCGTCCCGGGCGGGTAACGTTGAGTCAAGGCCAACTGGCTCGACCGCCCCTACCAGTGGCTCCACCGACGCTACCAGTTCATCTCCATCCAGGGGTACGCCGCCGTCGAAATTCACGCCCCGCGCCCGCAATTCGAGTCCGGCTTCCGACGCCTGCGGTATCCACAAACCCAGTTCGTCCCGGACCGCGAGTCCGCGTGCCTCCAGGAATTGCCGCGGCGTCCAGGGACCCTGCACGCCCCGATCCTCAACCAGCAGCACCGCGTCGGCCCGGTGAAAGATCTCGTCGGCCTCGTGTTCGATCACCATCACGGTCAGGCCGCTCCGCGCCCGAATCCGGTCGATGGTGGCCAGGACGTCCGCAGTGCCGGCCGGGTCCAGGTTCGAGGTGGGCTCGTCGAGGATGAGGACGGCGGGCTCAAGGGCAAGCATCGCCGCCAGCGCCACGCGCTGCTTCTCGCCCCCGGACAGTTCCAGCATGCTGCGCTGCCTGAAGCCGGCCAGGCCCACCAGGTCCAGGGCGTCGTCGATGCGGCGATGGATGTCGGCCGGTTCGACCCGGTAATTCTCCAGCGCGAAACCGACCTCCTCCTCCACCGTGAGGGTCACGATCTGATCCTCCGGATTCTGGAACAGCATGTTGACGCGCCGGAAGCGTTCCGCCGCTTCCAGATCGCGACGGTTGATCAGACCGCGTTCGGGATCGGCGATAAGCACGCGCCCGCTGTTCCTGCCACCCATGTAGTCTGGGTAGATGCCGACCAGATTCAGCGCGAGCGTGCTCTTGCCGGAACCGCTGCGCCCGAGGATGAGCACGAGCGATCCGGCATCCACGGACAGCGAGACGTTCTCCAGCGCCGATGGGCCCTCCGCCGCCCGGGCAGCCGGCTTGAACCAGAAGCAATATTCCTCCAGAACGAGGGCAGCCCGTTCCGCAGACGAGTTTGATGTCATGCCCGCATAATCCCGCCGGCAGCTCGTGTCGGCGGTCACGCCTGATCGGTCTCGTCCGCCGCCAGCGCCGGTGGAACGTGCACGGCCGGTACACCGGCGCGTTCCAGCCCCCGCCCCAGGTACCTCGCGGCCACACCCCAGATCGCGCCGCCAAAAGCCGCGATGGTCATGGACACGAGCGCCCATCGGGCACCGTCGACCAACTGGAATCCACCCTGGCCGACGAACAGCGCCACCTGGTTGGCAACGGACGTGACGGCCACCGCGGCAGCAAACAGCAGCCGCCCGCCGCGCCAGCGCAGGGTGGCGAAGACCGCCGCGCCGCAAGCCGCCGGGAACAGGCCGTAAAACATCAGGATCGGTCCGTCCGGATCGCCCGCGAACCAGCGCACCAGCGCCGTGACGGCTGCCGCCAGCATCACCAGTGCGGCGCGTTTTCGCAGGAACGCGCCCGCATAGAACAGGATCCAGGTGGTGCCGTTGTAGAAGGCGTAGATGGCGAAACCCACCGGTCCCGCTGCCCAGACCGTGCGCTCCAGGAACCCCAGCAGGCCCACGATCTCGATCACCGCCTGGATCACGCCCAGCAGTACCGCGGCCACAATATCCATGGTGTCGAGCCGGAAGTCCTCGCCCAACCGGTAGGGACCGGGCCTGGAAGCCGCGGGCGTGTTGCTCACTGCCGGTTTCTCCCTTGAGCGCGAAAGCTCGCTGAGTCGCAGGGCAAGAGGCTACCAGAGAAGACGGGCGGGAACAGCAACCCCTTCAGGGCGCCGTCGGGCTGCGAACGCGGCGCACCCGGCGCCACATCCAACCGATACGCAATTCTCTGTTGGAAATGGCGCCAGCAGTTAGAATGCGTGCGTACCAGTGACTGCAGATTCCGCGGCGGGGTGAAAATGAACTCATGCGGGCCAATCGGCGGAGCCGTCCTCGCCATGCTTCTGACGGCATCGCCCGCCCATGCTCAGGACGTTGCCCGGACCCGGCCGGTTGACGACACGGGCGCCGTGGAACGCTACCTGGCCGATGTCGCCTGGCTTGCCGACGATGCCCGCGGCGGCCGCGGACTGGGCACGCCCGGGCTGGCGGCGGCGGCCGACTGGCTCGAACGGCAATTCGCGCTGATCGGCCTGGAACCGGCGGCGGGGGACGGCAGCTATCGCCAGGGCTTCCACGCCGTGGTCGACGTGGAACGCGGCCCCGCAACCCGCCTGTCCGTGGGCGGCGAGGCAGTTCCCGACGTGGAATTCACCGTCCCGGGCTTCTCCGCCAGCGGCGCGGTCACGGCCCCGGTCGTCTTTGCCGGCTGGGGAGTGGTATCCGAAGAAAATGCCATCGATGACTACGAGGGGATCGATGCAGAGGGGCGCATCGTGCTGGTGCGCCGCTATACGCCCGAGGACGGCGCATTCGCCGACGAATCCCTCCGCCGGCGCCTGAGCGACCTGCGCTACAAGGCGTTCACAGCGCGCGAGCGGGGGGCCGTGGGCCTGCTGGTCGCGGATCTGCCGCCGGAAGGCGAGGAGCAGGAGGAGTCTCCGCTGCCGTCCATGCGGGTCGACCTCCAGGGCGGCGCCGGCATCCCGATCGCAGTGATCGGCCGCTCCCTGGCGCAGAGAGTCCTGAATGGTGCGGCACAGGTCAGCCTTGCCACGGAGGTGATCGAACAGACCCGCGAAGTGGACAACATCGTCGGACGCATCCCGGCCGGCGAGCGGTTCCCCGGCGCGGTCGTGCTCGGCGCCCACTACGACCACCTGGGCTTCGGCGGCGCGTCGTCGCTCGCCCCGGATGCCCACGAACCGCACAACGGCGCGGACGACAACGCCTCCGGCACCGCGGCGCTGCTGGAGGCCGCCCGCGTGCTGACCGCCCGCCGCGAAGAGCTCGGCCGCGACGTGATCTTCGTCGCCTTCACGGGCGAGGAAAACGGCCTGCTGGGGTCCAGCCACTTCACCCGGGTACCGCCGCCCGGCGCCGCGCCGGAGGGTCTCGTGGCCATGCTCAACATGGACATGGTGGGGCGGCTCAGGAACGACCGGCTGTCCGTTCTGGGCGGCGAATCGGCCGAGGAGTGGGCCAGCGTAATCCAGCCGTACTGCGCGGCATTGCAACTCGGCTGCGATCTCGGGGGCGACGGTTACGGCCCGTCCGACCAGATGTCGTTCTATGCGGCCGGGGTCCCCGTGCTGCACTTCTTCACCGGCGCCCATGATGACTACCACAAGCCCTCCGACGACATCGAATTGATCAATGGACCCGGCGGCGTGCGGATCGCCCACCTGGTGGCGGAAGTCGCCGCGGAACTGACGACCCTGGAGGGCCTCACCTACGTGGCCGCCGAAGCCCCTGCGCCGTTGGGCGACATGCGCAGCTACGGCGCATCGCTGGGCACGATTCCGGACTACACGGGCTCGCCCGACAACCGGCCCGGCATGCGGCTGGCGGGCGTTCGCCCCGAAGGCCCCGCGGACCGTGCCGGCCTGCAGCGCGGCGACTGGATCGTCGAACTCGGCGGCCGCGAGATTCGCGACATCTACGACCTGATGTACGTGCTCAGGGAATCGAGACCCGGCGAAGCCAGCACCGTGGTCGTCGAGCGTGACGGAGAACGGATCGAACGGCCGGTGACCTTCGGCGAGAGCGCCGGCACTCGATAGCCCGACTTCCGCAACCCGGCCGGGTTGTCGCGGGGTCTATTCAATTTCATTCGGGTAGCCTGCCGAAATCCAGTCGATCATCAGCTGGGCAATTTCGTCGTTGCGGGTCTCCTGCATCAGCAGGTGACCATGGCCCGTCAATCCAAAATCCGGGAGAAACCGCGCGGCGCCCCCGGCGCCTCCCGCCTCCAGGGATTGTTTCATCAAGGCCATGCAGTTTGTGTGTGTGGTGAGATTGCCGTATTCGCCCAGCAGGTTCATGTAGGGCACCGCCGCGAGTTGCTCGCCACCGAGGCCCGGGCAACCCGAAGGCTCGACAGTTATGAGCGCAGCAAAAAGCTCCGGGCGTGCCGCGGCCAGACGCAGCGCGGCCGCACCTCCCGCAGAATGTGCGATCACAACGGCTTTGCCCGTTTGGTCCAACAATTCGGTCAGTGCTGCAGTTTGCTGACCTCCGCCGGGGCCACCGGTCTCTCCCAGGCGATCGGTCGCACTGGCCGTGGGAATGCCTCCGGGGCCGCCGGCCCTGCCTCCCCGGCCTGCGCCTTGCGGCGCGGGTGGTTCGGGCCCCGCAAACTGCGACATCCACATCCTGTAGGCGCCTGCCTCTTCGGGAAACGCGCAGTTGTCGCAACGCACGCCAGGTTCCTCGCCCATATCCCAGAGGACCCAGGCGGCGCTGTTCCAGGGGCCGCTTCCGGCTCGACCGCGCCCATAGGGCTCGGTTGTGTAAACGTCAAAACCCTGGATTGCAAAGTAAAGGGCCCAACCCGGGCGCATATCGGGTGTCGTGCCATAGATGCTGCCCAACAGGCCTCCGCCCGGAACAAGGACGATGGGCGGCGCATCGGGACGGGGGTTCGCGGGAAGGTAGTACTCGACATAGGTCTGCCCCCTGACGCTTTGCGTGCCGTTCCCGTTATCGACGAACTCTCCGCCAATCCAGAAATTGCCAAGTTCCCGGAACGAGAAATCAGCACCGACGCCGGTGTCCCAGGCCTGCGTATTTCCCGTTTGGCAGACCAACAGGAGGCTCGAGGACAAAAACTGCAGCAAGCAAAGTCGAAACATATTGAGTAGCCTCCCAAGCCACTACTCGCGGATTGTAGTGGAGTAAGCCGCGATCTCGCCATCGAGATGGCTAACGTGTAACCATTGTCGTGCCATTCCAGCGAAGCGGCTGGAGTATATTCTTGCGGAGAATTGGGATGACTGTCAGATCATTAAACGTGATGTTCGTCGGCGTATTGGCCATGTGGAGCGCAAGGACGGTTGCGCATCACAGCATCGCCGGCGAGTTCGACGGAAGCAACATCGTTGACGTAACCGGAACGGTAGTGGAGCTGAAACTCATCAATCCTCATACCTATATTCTGCTGGATGTCGAGAATGAAGCTGGAGAGGTGGAGCGCTGGACCCTGAATTTCGGGCCTGCTTCAAAGCTGATTCGCGGTATGGGCTGGCACGCGGAGATACTCCTGCCGGGGGACGTGGTCACGGCGCAGGGTCGGCGCGCCAGGGAGTATCCGGGGATGTACCTGAGCCATCTGGTCACGGATGACGGCGAGGTCTTGTTGGATGCACTCGTGGAATAGAAAATCCGCTACGTGGAAATGATCAAACGGAAAAACATCCTCGAATACTGGAGGATTCGCGCATGACACTCCATCCAAACAAACCTCTGGTTTCGGTTATCGGTGCGATGGTCCTTGGCTGGTCGTTCGACGCGCCCGCTCAATCGCAACGCCTCATGCAGGAGCTTCAAGCGGAGGGCGTTTGGGCAGGCTGGCGAAACGGCCGCGTGGAGCCCTCCGGCACGTTCACCGGCTCCCCTCGATCAGAGCAGCTTACGGAATGGGCGCGTCAGAGGAGAGAGGAGTTCGCCTGGCGTACCGACGATCCTGTCCAGGGCTGCGGGCAGCCCGGCATGCCCCGCACGTTGCATGTGATCAGTCCGATGAAATTCAGTTTCATCGAAGACAGGCTCATGGTTGTGCGTTACGAAAGCTTCGATATCGCCCGGTTGGTTCACTTCGGCCGGGAGCCCCAACCCGGGCAGGTGAGAACGCCCGATGGTTACTCCAATGCCCATTGGGAAGGCGATGTGCTGGTGGTGCGCACCACGCACATGGACAGTCGGCCACAGGACTTCAATGGCACGCCGAAAACTGAAGATTCCGAGATCACCGAGCGCTACTACCTGAGGGAGGAGGCTGGGCGGCCTGTACTTCGGGTGGATATGACACTCGAAGATCCCAATGTGTTTGTCGAGCCCCACGTCTGGAACCTGGAGTTCGTGAGGATGCCAGAATGGGAGCTGATGGAGTACGCGTGTGAAGAGCGGGCGCTTGAAGTTGCCCCCGGTGGAGCGCCGCTCTCGGGACCCACGACGTTCGAAGGTCTGGATGCCGACGGCGACGGAACGCTTACGCTGCACGAGTTCTCCGCGTATCCGCCGGCCAGTGCGGCAGGCAGAACGCCTGACGGGCCGTTCTCGGTACTTGACGCCGATGGAGACAATGTCCTTTCGCTCTACGAGTTCGCTCATCGGCGCGGCCCCCGATTTGCCGGGGTGGATGCCGATTCGGACGGGTTTCTGTCGCTTGCGGAGTTCAGCAGCCTGGACTCGCTGATGCTCGGCGGCATTGCACTGGACCAGTTGGACGACAATGGAGACCAAAGGCTCTCGGTCGAGGAGTGGGCGAGATCGGGACCCCGCTGGGAGAGCCTGGAAGCGGAATAGGTCCGCGCGCCGGCGCTAACGCACCGTGCATTCGAACGGCCTGATCTGCACGCCCGGCTCCCAGGCCCACACTGCCACCCAGACCGCGGGTTCGGCGAGGTTCGGCGGATCGGTGACCGTCAACTCGAGGTCGAGACGCGTGTCGCTCCCGCTCAGCGTGTATCGCTCCACGACGTTGACAGCCGGACTCATGGGCGTACCGCTGTCGTCGAGCAGCGGATAATTGACGTCCGTGGTCTCCACGACGAGTGTGTTTCCGTCCCATCGGCCCACTGAATAGCCGAGCGGCGACGCTTCGCGCGGGTCGGCGGGGTCCGCATTCATGTGAATGGTCCGAACCGCGTCCCACTCCTCGATCCGCTGCACGATCCGGTCGCCCTGATCCTCGAACGCCATGGGATATGGATTCAGGACCGCATTCGGCATGCCCGGCGCCTGGCAGCGATGGCTCGGATCGTCGTTGAACGGATCCCAGTCGGAGCTGGCCGCTTCCGCAGCGGGCGTCAGCGACAACGGTTCGCGCAGTCGATGAAGCCTCCCGCCATTGACCCAGACCCTGAAGATGCCGGTTGCGGCACTCTGCTCTTCCGAGCCCTGCAGCCGGCCGGCATTCGTCCTCACCACGCCGGCATGGAAGAGCTCCTCGCCGGCAGGCGTCAGCACCCGGGAAAGATAGATCTCGTTCAATCCCCGCCGCGACGATGCGCCGACGACGCGTACGCGGTCGCCGACCGCGACGGTTTCGGTATCGAAGCCTGCACGCATGAGATCGTTGTACGTTCCGCCCTCGATCTCCCATTCCTCCGGCTCGCCGGCTTCGTTCTCGACCAGCAGGGTCAGGCCGATATGCGGATTGCGCCAGAACACGGCAGCGACCGTCCCCTCCACCTCGGCCGGTCGGCTGCGGTCGAAGATCGCCCCGGTCGAGTGGTGAGCCATCGCGGCTGCCGGCAGCACAGACAGGACAATCAGTGTGCTCCACCGGCGCAGGTCTCGAGCACGCCGACTGCCATGCCGTCGCGCGGCATGGACGCTTGAGAGGGTGATTCCGCCTGTTTCCTGCATCTTCGATTCTCCCGGGCTAAGGTTTGAGAATACCACTCCCCGAACTCGAGCCGCGAGCACGTATGAAACGCTCAAGACCCGTTCCCGTCAACCCTGTGCAGGCAGGATGGAAGCCGGACAGGACATGCCCGCAGATTGACAAGAATTAACTGGATTAGCAATCGGCAACAAGGCATATTGTCCAGTCGGAACAAGTGACGGGAGACAACGCCATGAGACTCCATTCTCTCGCAAAGGGCGCGGTCGCAGGCGGGCTTTTGAGCTTTTGTGCAGGAATCTCCGCTCACCATGGCGACGCGGGACGCTTCGAGGAAACCATCACCACGCTGTCGGGCACGGTCGTCGCCCTGCAACTGGTCAATCCCCACTCCACCATCATCCTCGACATCCCGGACGACAGCGGCAACCCGGTGCGGTGGCAGGCGGAGCTGACCGGTGTGAACAACCTCTCCCGGAGCGGCTGGACGAGGGATACGCTGAAGGCGGGTGACCGCATCATCGTGTCCGGCCGCCTGATCAAGAGCGGAGCGCCGTACATCAATCTCAGCGAAAACGCCAGGGTCGTGCGCCAGGATACCTGCGAGGAAATCTACCGGACCCGATCCGAGCCGCAAGGCCCGATCCCGTGCGACTAGGTTCGGGCGCGGCGCCCGGGGCCTTCGCCGGCCTGTGGCTGATCGGGCTGGCTGCGGGCGGCGGTTGGGACGGCGCACAGGCGCAGGCGGCAGCTGAAGGCGGAGCGGCAACCGGCGAAGCCGGCAGCGTCCTTCGCCAGACGGCCTATATCAAGTCACCCAATCCGGGATTCGGCGACGAGTTCGGCGGCGGCGGCACGCTGCTGGGCAACGCCGTCGCGCTGAGCGCCGACGGCATGACGCTGGCGATCGGCGCGCCCTACGAGAGCAGCGGCTCCGGCGGCATCGACGGCGACCCGGATGACGAGTCCGTCTATGGAGCCGGCGCCGTTTACGTCTACGTCGGCGACGGCGGAGGTTGGCGTCAGCAGGCCTACGTAAAGGCCTCCAACCCGGGGCTGACCGACAATTTCGGGTACATGATCGCCCTCAGCGAAGATGGCGACACCATGGCCGTCGCCGCACCCTACGAGGCCAGCGCGGCAACCGGCATCGACGGCGACCAGAGCGACGATTCCATTCCGCAGGCGGGCGCCGTCTACGTTTTCAGCCGCAATGATGACGCCTGGGCGCAGCAAGCGTACATCAAGGCTTCCAATACCGGGGAGGCGGGCGTCGGCAACGAATTGGGCGACGGCGACCAGTTCGGTTTCGGGCTCGCGCTCAGCGCCGACGGCAATACCCTGGCCGTGGGCGCGATCTCCGAAGACAGCGGCGCCACGGGCGCCGATGCCGACCCGTCCGACAACTCGGCCTTGTCCGCCGGCGCGGTGTACCTGTATTCGCGCAGCGGGGATTCCTGGACACAGCAGGCGTACCTCAAGTCCTCGAATCCGGGTGCGGGCGATCTCTTCGGCTATAGCGTCGCGCTCAGCGCCGACGGCAGCGTGCTGGCCGCGACCGCCTACGACGAGGACGGCTCCCTGGCCGGAACCAACGAGGTCCAGGACGACGAGGCCGTCGGCAGCGGCGCGCTCTACATCTTCTCCCGCGACGGCGGCGACTGGACGCAGCAAGCGTATCTCAAGCCGTCGAACTCCGAACGCAACGACGCGTTCGGTGTCGCCGTCGCCATCAGCGCCGACGGCCGAACGGTTGTCGGAACGGCATTGGACGAAGACGGCATGACCACCGGAGTCAACTCCACTCCGCAACCGGACATGGAAATCAACCTCTCCACGGGCGCCGTATACCTCTACACGGGGGACGACGCCGGATGGTCGGAACAAGCCTATATCAAGGCGTCGAACACCGGGCCCAACGACACCTTCGGCGCTCGCCTCGCGCTCAGCGCCGATGGCGGCACGCTGGCGGTGGGCGCGCAACTGGAAGACAGCGCAGGTCGGGGCGTCAATCCGATACAGGACGACGATTCCGCCCAGGAAGCCGGGGCCGTGTACCTGTTCACGCGCGAAGGCTCGTCCTGGACCCAGAGCGCCTACGTCAAGGGCTCCAACACCGAGGCATTCGACGAATTCGGCAGTTCCATTGCGTTAAACGGAGACGGCACGCTCATGGCGATCGGCGCCCGCGGCGAGGACAGCGGCGCCGCCGGCCTGAACGCCGACCAGGACGACAATTCGGCCTTCGAGTCAGGCGCCGTCTACCTGTTCAGCCGCGTGCCGTAGCGCGTCGGAATTTCGCGCCAATCCGCAAGCGGCGCTTCCTGATTCGCCGGCGTCGCGCAACGCCCTGGATTTCCGGCAAAGCCGAAAAGATTTGTTATGCTGCCGCGTCCCCGGCCGCACGAGGCCGGTGGTCCGGTTTGCCCGCGGTTATCATCCGCGGCACGATTTTGCAGTCACCCCGGAGCGGCAACAGACATGATCATCGATGCCCACGCCCATACCGCGTCCCCGCCCACCCTGGCAGCCTACAAGGCCGGTCTGCTTTCTCACCGCGGCGCCCACGGGCGGGGCAAGGTCCACTACAGCGAGGAGCAGCTACGGGCAGCCTGGCACCGCGTCGAAATGGCGCCCGCCGGGCACATGGAGCACATGGACTACTGCGGCATCGACGTGCAGCTCATTTCGCCGCGCCCGTTCCAGACCATGCATTCGGAGAAGCCGGGCTACCTGGTGGAGTGGTACATCCACGAGGTCAACCGGATCATCCATGACAGCGCAAAGCTGTTCCCGGACAGGATCATCGGCGTGGGCGGCCTGCCCCAGCAGGCGGGCGAGCCCGTCGAGGTGGTCTTCGGGGAGATGGAGCATTGCGTGAAGGAGTACGGCTTCAAGGGGTTCCTGATGAATCCCGACCCGTACGAGAACGACGGCAACGAGGCGCCGCGGCTGGGCGACCGCTACTGGTATCCGCTGTACGAGAAGGCCTGCGAACTGGACGTGCCGCTGCACCTGCACACCGCCGGCTCGCGGCGCCCGCAGAAGACGCCGTACAGCATGCACTTCGTCAACGAGGAAACGACGGCCGTCTACGGGCTGGTCAACTCCACGGTATTCGACGACTTTCCCGATCTGAAAATCATGTGCTCGCACGGGGGCGGCGCGATTCCCTACCAGGTCGGGCGCTTCAACGCCTCGTCGGCGCGCCGGCCCGGCGCGAGCGCCGCGACGCTCTTCCAGAGCCGCATGCGGAAGATGTACTTCGACACCGTGCTCTACTCGAAGGAAGCGCTGGAACTGCTGATCAAGGTCGTCGGCCCGGATAACCTGCTGTTCGGCTCCGAGTGCCCGGGCGTGGGGTCGTCCATCAATCCCGAGACCGGCGAGACCTATGACAAGATCGCGCCGATGATCCAGGGGTTCGACTGGCTGTCGGAGCAAGACAAGACCAAGATCTTCGAGGGCAACGCGAGACGGCTCTACAAGCTGGACGTCTGAGGGGGAACCAGCCGGGACGCACGGCGTTCCGGCGCAGGCTCAACCGTTTTGGCATTGCGGCGGGACAGCCATTATTCTGTCCGATCCCACAAGAATCCGGAGATGTCATGAGGTTCCCGATCTCGATATTGGCGCTGCTCCTGTCGGGTGGCGCCTGGGCGCAGACGATCATTCACGCCGGGCAACTGTTCGACTCGGCCGCAGGCGTTGTGATTGACGCAGCAACCATCGTGGTGGAGGGCGAGCGCATCGCGGTCGTGCAAACGGGCTACGCGGGCGAGCCGGACATCGATCTGACCGAAGCCTTCGTCATGCCCGGCTGGATCGACATGCACGTGCATATCGGCGGCGAACTGAGTCCCGACAGTTTCGTCGAGGAATTCACCCTGGAACCTGCGGACCTGGCGTTGCGGGCGGTTCCTTATGCGGAACGGACCCTGATGGCGGGCTTCACCACCGTACGGGATCTGGGCACCGACCACCTCGTGGCCCAGTCGGTCCGCCGCGCGGTCGCCGAAGGCCACATCGTCGGGCCGCGCATTTTCACCGCCGGCAAGAGTCTCGCCACCACCGGGGGACACGCGGACCCCACCAACGGCGTCAACACAGCGTTGCGCGGCGATCCGGGTCCCGCGGAAGGGGTCGTCAACGGCATCGACGACGCCTACGAGGCCGTGCGCGCCCGCTACAAGGAAGGATCGGACCTGATCAAGATCACCGCCACCGGCGGCGTGCTCAGTCAGGCCGCCAGCGGCGAGAACCCGCAGTTCACCGAGGCGGAAATCGGCGCCATCGTCGCCGCGGCCCGGGACTACGGTTACCGCGTGGCCGCCCACGCTCACGGTACCGAAGGCATGCGTCGTGCGGTGGTTGCCGGCGTCGATTCCATCGAGCACGGCACGTTCATGTCCGCCGAGGTGATGGAGCTGATGAAGGAGCGCGGCACCTGGTACGTGCCGACCATCAGCGCCGGCGTATTCGTAGGCGAGCAGGCCAAGGTCGAAGGCTATTTTTCCGAGCTGGTACGCCCCAAGGCGGCGGCGATCGGCCCGCAGATTTTCCACACCTTCGCTCAGGCATACCGGGCCGGCGTCCCGATCGCATTCGGCACCGACACCGGCGTCTCACCCCACGGCGACAACTGGCGCGAATTCGTCTACATGGTGGAAGCGGGCATGCCGGCCACGGAGGCGATCGTGAGCGCGACCAGGAGCGCGGCGGTGCTGCTGAACCAATGGGAAAACCTGGGCTCCATCGAGCCGGGCAAGTACGCGGACATCGTCGCGGTACCCGGCGACCCCCGCGAGGACGTGGAGGAATTCGGACGGGTGCACTTCGTGATGAAGGGCGGCGAAGTGTTCGGGCAGTGACTTGGTTGCGGTTCCGCAAAGTCCTGGACTTGGTGCCGGCAGAGAGACTCGAACTCCCGACCTGAGGTTTACAAAACCCCTGCTCTACCAACTGAGCTATACCGGCACGGCACTGAAGCACGGCATGGAGCGGTGCGCGCGTTGACGCGTACACCGCTCGCTTCGATTGTTGCGGGAAAACGGGAGTCCCGGCTCGCCGGCGTTCCCGCTGGCTTTCGCCTCCGAGGCTATTCCGGTTTCCTAGCCCTGAACAGCATCCTGTCGGTTACGCCCTGGATCGCCGGGTCGAAGACGCGCAGGGTGTGATCGTCATCCGGATTCATCAGGATGTCCGACTCGGCCTCGATCGTGAAACCGGCCTGGGCGATCAACTCCCGGGCCTTGGACGCTTCCATGCGGTGCAGTTCGGCGTTGTCCTGGCCGGCGATGCCCGTGTGGTCCACGATCCCGAAGACACCGCCGGGCGCGAGCGCGTCGTAGATGCCGCCGAGGAACGCCAATCCGGCTTCGTCACCGCGATTGGCCATGTCGTGCAGGTTCAGCGCGGTAAACGCTGCGTCCGCGGGCGCGGGCAGGTCGATGGCCGAACCCTCGGTGTAGATCACCTCCACGTTGCCCAGGCGCTCCGCACGGGCCGCCGCCATTTCGCCCACGCGCTCCTGAAAGCGCGCCGCGTTCTGGGAGTAGACGGTGCCTTCCGGTCCCACGGCGGCCGACAGCACTTCGGTGTACCAACCACCGCCCGCGATGGCTTCAAGCACGGTCATGCCTTCCCCGATGCCGACGAAGTCGAGCACCTCGGCGGGCATTCGGGACGCATCCCGTTCCTTTTCTTCGGCCGGGCGTTCCTCGGCCATCAGAGCCATCTGGAATCCCGGCGCCAATTGCGCCCAAGCGCCGCCGGCAAACATTGCCGCGCAAGCCGTTACGGCGATCAGCAATCCCTTTCTCGTCCTCATGATCCTGTTCTCCCCAAAAATAACCATTGATCCGCGTGGAAACGGGTTAGTTTACACGACGCCGCCGCTCCGCAGTTCCAGCGCGAGTTCCAGCAAGCGGTCGATCAACTGACTGTACGCGATGCCGCTCGCTTCCCAGAGCCGGGGATACATGCTGGTCTCCGTGAACCCCGGCATGGTGTTGATTTCGCTGATGTAAGCCTTGTTCGTGCCCCGCTCCAGGAGAAAGTCCACGCGGGCGATCCCGCTGCAGGCCAGGGCTTCGAACGACTTCACCGCCAACGCCTGAAGTTCCCGTGTCAACGAGTCGTCCAGCGCTGCCGGAATCATCAGCTCGGTGGCATCGTCGAAGTACTTCGCCTTGTAGTCGTAGAAGTCCCGGTGCGAACGGATTTCCCCGGCAACGGACGCTTGCGGATCGCTGTTGCCCAGGATCGCGATCTCGATCTCGCGGGCGTCGATGCCAGGCTCCACCAGCAGCCGCTCGTCATATCGCGCCGCGAGGTCGAGGCCTGCGGCCAGTTCCTCGCGGCTGCCGACTTTGGAGATGCCCACGCTGGAGCCGAGGTTGGCGGGTTTCACGAAAAGGGGATAGGAGAACGAGGACTCGATATCCGACAGGAGACGTCGGCGCTGACCTTGCGATTTGCTGCGCTGACGCTGCGATCTGCCGCGCTTATCATGCCATCTGCTCCGCTGCACCATGATCCATGGCAACGTCGGTATCGAATTGGACCGGAATACGTCCTTGGCCAGTCCCTTGTCCATGGCCACGGCACTGGCCGCGACGCCGCATCCCACGTAGGGCACACCGCAGAACTCCAGCAGGCCCTGAAGCGTGCCGTCCTCGCCCATGGGGCCGTGCAGGAGCGGCAGGACCACGTCGACATCGGCGTTCGACAACAGGGAAAGAGCTTCGGACAGGGCGCCGATGGCGTCCGCGGACGTGTCTGGAACACTCTGGACGTGGCCTGCCTCGGCGTCGCGGGAAAGCTGCTCCAGGATATTTTCGCCCACGGCCCATCTGCCGGTCCTGGATATGCCGATCGGCACGACATCGTAACGTGTGGTGTCGATGGCGCCGAGCACGCCCCTGGCGGTCAGCAGGCTGATGTCATGTTCGCCGGATGTTCCGCCGAAGATGACGCCGATGCGCAGTCGCCGGGACATGGCTCAAGCGCCCCCGGGCGCCGCCCGGGCAACGGTTGTTGCAGGGAAACCGGGCCGCACTCCAATCATGGCGCGAATGATAACGGTAATATCGTCATCAACCTACCCGGAATCCTTCACTGGTCGAGCGGGCGGAGATCCAGCGCGCCGGCGATGCAGCCCAGCCCCTCGAGCACGAGGTGGGGGCGGTACTCGCAGCGCGTTTCCAGCCACGAAGACAGCCCGGTGGCGTCACCGCCGGTCAGGTAGACCGGCGGCCGTTCGTCCAGTTCGCCGGCGACGGCGGACACTGCCCGGTCCAGCGCCCCGGCAAGACCCAGCATCGCGCCCCTGGCCACTGCCTCGTCGGTGCTGGTTCCGAGCACGTCGGCTCCGCGGGCCGGCCGGGTACGGCCGCCGGTTTCGCCGATACCGCTGGTCTGCCGATCCAGCGCCGTGGCGATGACCTTCGGACCGGCGAGAATCAGGCCGCCCAGGTGGCGTCCGCGCGGGTCGACCGCATCCAGGGTGACGGCCGTCCCGGCATCGATCACGCAAGCCGCGCCGCGCGCGAGCCGAAAGCCTGCGATCAATGCAACCCATCGGTCCGAACCCATCCGCGACGGGTCAGCGTAGGCGCAACGCACGCCGTGTCCGTGATGTTCGGTGGTCACGAACTCCGGGACCCGGCCCCAGCGCTGCTTCACCATCTCCGTGAAGGCCGACACGAAACCCTCTCCCGCCACGTCGACGGCCACTACGCGATCCGGCCGCCCCGGCGCCGCTTTGGCCAGCGATTCCAGGGCGGCCGCCGGAATCCGTTTGTGGACGGCTTCACCGGGATCGATCAAGCGCCGCCCGGATACATACGCCCACTTGATTCGGGTATTGCCGATGTCCACGACGAGAATCATCGCCCGGATGCCCCCGCGACCGGCGCGACATGGGCCATCGCGGTGTTGCCGATGCCCACGGCGAGAATCATCGGCGGGGCCTTACCGTGACATCCCCGGCAACGATCCGGCGCCTGCCATCCCCGGTCATCAGAATCAGCGCGCCACTGGGATCCACGCCTTCGGCCGTTCCCGACAGGCGGTTCGAACCGTCGCTGACGGTCACGGGCCGACGCTTCAGGTAGTCTGCCTCGCGATACGCGACCCGGTACGCCGCGAATCCCGATCTTTCGAAAGTCCCGAACATTCCGAAGTAACCCTCGATCA
Source organism: Gammaproteobacteria bacterium (assembly GCA_022825505.1). Taxonomy (GTDB): domain Bacteria; phylum Pseudomonadota; class Gammaproteobacteria; order Steroidobacterales; family Rariloculaceae; genus UBA6522. Next base: position 29,891 of record JAJDWR010000005.1, read on the forward strand.
GGCGGGCAGCCAATTCATTCCGCAGCGGCGGGCGGCCCGCTGTCATCATCGCCATGTCGATTGCGCTGCCAGGCCGCTCGCCGAGGTTCCAGAGCGTCTCGTCGTCCATGGACACGTTCAGCCCCAACCCCACGACAACATGGCAGGAACCGCCCGGCCTGGACGCGGTCTCCACCAGGATGCCGCCGAGTTTTCGGTCGGCCCACACCAGGTCGTTGGGCCACTTGAGCGCCGGCGCACGGCCGCTCGCCGCCCTTATGGCCTGTCGCGCGACTACACCCGCTGCCAGCGAGAGCGCGGACAGGTCGCCCGGCGCCTCCGCGAAGGACCAACCCACGGACAGCGCGATGCCGCTGCGCGGCGGCATGTTCCACGTTCTGCCCCATCGGCCGCGGCCGGCGCGCTGGAATTCGGCCAGTGCCGCCGTGAGGTTGCCCGGAGCCGGCGCGGGCGCTGCGAGCAGACAGGCGTTGGTGGAACCCAGTTCTGCAAAGACCTCCAGACGGGCAATTTGCTGCAGAACACCGGCGCCGATCCCGGAGCGGATCAGGTCGGCGTCAAGGGGTTCGAGCGGTTGCGGCATGTCCGGTGCGCTATCGGCGCATGCGCAGCAGGTTGGCGCGGTGCTCGGTGCCGGCAAGGATTCGCTGGAGATTCTCCCGGTGCGTGTAGGTAATGATCACGGCCACCCAGGCGGCAAAGATGAACAGGCCGAACTCCTCCGGCAGGGCCGTCAATCCGAAATACACCGGCGCGGCCACCGCGACGCTCACCGTCGCCAGGCCGACGTAGTGCGTGACCGCGATGACGGCCAGCCACAGGACCACCGCGGGCAGGGCGATCGGCGGCGCCACCACGAACAGCACGCCGATGGCGGTGGCCCCGCCCTTGCCGCCTCGAAAACCGTGCCAGAGCGGATAGACATGACCGAGGATCGCCGCGGCGGCGACGCTGTAGCGGATCAGATCCCGGCTGACCTGCGGATCGATGCCCACCCCGGGTATGTCGAGCGCGGGCAGCAGCGCCACCGGAAGGATGCCCTTGCCGACGTCAATGAACATGACCCAGAAGGCGAAAGCAAAACCCTGGGTCCGAAGCGCGTTGGTGCCGCCGGGATTGCGGCTGCCGAACCTGCGGATATCGACGCCGCCGCGAAGCCGCCCCATCACCAGGGCGCCGAGCACGGAGCCCAGCAGGTACGCAGCGGTAAACTTCAAACCCAACTCGATCATGCCCGAAGACCCACCGGGACACCCGGCGCGATTCTATCACCGCAACTGCGGTCAGGTACCCAGCCAGCCTATCCGTCGAGTCAGGGCGTCGGCGTCCGGCTTGCCGGCGAAACCGAGCACGCAAGACTCCCGGGCGGCTTCGGCAAGGGTCAGCGGAAACTCCAGCAGTTCTTCGTCCCGGAAACCGCTGATGCGGACGGTTTGTCCGGCTTCGAATCTGGCCAATCGCGCCAACAGATTCTTCTCGCTCAACATCAGCCCGTCGATCGCGATCAGGATATCGCCGGGGCTCACGCCGGCCCGCTCCGCGGGACCGTCCGCCATCACCACAGCCACTTCAAGGCCGGCGCCGTGCGGCCGGAATCGAATACCCAGTTCCAGCGGCGGCGCGGCGGCCGCGCCCGTGCCGCTTCCCGCTCGTCCGAATCGCTTGTCGCGGCGAAACTCCAGGGTGACACCGAAATCTGCCATCAGTTCGGCCAGCGGAAGATCGTCCGTACCGCGCACGGCGGCGTCGAAGAATTCCGTGAGGTCCAGGCCGGACAGGTCCTGAACGAGCTGCTCGAATGCCGTTTCCGGCATCCCTTCACCGGATTGGCCGTAGCGTTTCCAGAGCTCGCACATGACCTCGTCCAGCGTCGTGGCGGACTCCCTGCGCAGGGTCAGGTCCAGGGCGAGCGCTGCCAGCGCACCCTTGCTGTAGTAGTTGACATTGGCATTGAGAAAATTCACTTCCGGCTTGTAGTACTTGTCCCATGCCTCGAAACTGGCCTCGGAGAGGCTCTGCCGGAGTCGCCCGGGGGTCTGGTAGACCCGGGTCAGCTTGTTGCCCAGGCTGCGCAGGTAGGCCGCCGCGTCGATGAGACCGCTTCGCAACAGCAACACGTCCTCGTAATAGGAGGTGACGCCCTCGACCACCCACAGCAGCCGCGTGTGGCTGCGCCGATCCAGACGATAGGGACTGAACGCCCGGGGCTTGATGCGCTTGACGTTCCAGGCATGAAAGTACTCGTGGCTGCAGAGGGTGAGGAAGTTCCGGTAGTTATCCGACACCGCATCGTGCCCGCGCACCGGCAGGTTGTCCCGGGAGAAAATCAGGCTGCTGGATGCCCGGTGTTCCAATCCGCCGCGGCCGCGGCCTGAGGCGTAGCCGAGAAACAGGTAGCGCCGAAACGGGGCCGGAAGGCCGAAGAATTCGATCTGCGCCTCGCAGAGCCGCGCCAGGTCGGCGGCGATGCGGTCCATGTCCGTCTGGTGACGGCCCGCGATGACCAGCCTGTGCGGCACCCCGGCCGCCTCGAACTTCACCTCGGCGAAATCGCCGATTTCGAATGGATGGTCGATCAGTTCATCGTAGTCTTCCGCCCGGTAGCAGCCGAATCCGTCTTCGTCGACTTCGACGGCCCGCATGGACGTCGCCACCCGCCAGCCCCTGGCGCGCGGGTCCCCGGGCCGTTCCAGCACGACTTCAACCGGGTCGGTTTCGCGTCCCTCGGGCGCAAGAAACAGGCAGACGCCGTTGAAGTATCCGCGTTTCGCGTCCAGGTACGCTCCGCGCACGGAACGGTCCAGGGCGAACACTTCGGCCGTGACGGTCAGTTCCGCGCCTGCCTCGCCGCATTTCCACGAGCTCTTGGAGATTTTTTCCAGCGGAACGGGGCTGCCGTCCGAAGCGGCTCGAATGGCGACCACGTGTCGTGCGTATTCCCGCAGCATGTAGCTTCCGGGCGTCCAGGACGGCAACGAGAATCGCTGGCCCGGCGCGGGGTTCGCGACCCGGCAGCTCACCTCGAAATGGTGACGGTTCAGGCCGGCGAGCCGGACCCGGTAGCGGATCATGACACCGGTCTCATGCCGGCAAGCCGAACCTGGTATCGGATCACGTCCCCGATCCCACGCGGCTCAGGCGTTCAACGAGGCCACGGCGGGACGGGCGTCAATGGCCTCCGTCCACCGGCGCAGGTGCTTCCGATGCGCCGCGGGATCGTCCTTCGTTACCCAATGGGCGAACCATCGATACACATACGCCGCGATGTCGGCGTAGGTATAGCGGTCCCCCGCCAGGTATTCGCTCTCGCCCAGGCGGCGGTCGATCTTGTCGAAGAACGCATGGATGCGCTTGTCGCCCCGTTCCACCAGCGCGGGGATGCGCTCGTAACCCGTGGGTCCCGGCAGCGCCCGGCCGGCCGGAAAGGCCTCGGAATTGCGGAACCGTTCCTGGATGCCCAGGTAGCCTTCCAGGGTCGCGATGTCGTGCCACATCAGCACCAGCGCCTGCTCCGTGGCGTCGCGGCCCATGAGGTTGGGCTCCGTTTGAAGCTGCTCCAGGTAGTGCACGATCGCCAGGCTCTCGGTGATGCAGGCGCCGTCGTCCAGCTCGAGTGCCGGAACGGTCACGTTCGGATTGACGGCCGCATAGTCTCCGGTGCGGTGCTCCCCGGCGCGGATGTTCAGGATTTCGGTCGGGATGTCCAGGCCCTTCTCTGCGATGACGATTCCCACCTTGCGGGGGCTCGGGGCTCCGGGGAAGTAGTAAAGCTTCATGGGCCAATCAATCCTTGTTCCTGTCCGCCTTGTTCGCGCAGCAGGAGCCGGAGGCGGCGACAGAGGCGAATCCGCCCGACTCCGACCTGCGCTGTCGTTGTGAGAGTGTCGTGCCGCCCCGATCCCGGGGCTCCCGGGCCGCGGGGCAGCGAGCGCGTAGTCTACACTACGGTCGCAGATTCCATGGGCCTGTGACACAAAGCGGGTCTGCAGCAGCCGGTGGGACGGACGGTGCCCACTTTGAGATAATCCCCCGACTCCGCAGGACACCGACCTTGCACAACGCTGACTCCCACATTCGCCTCATCGGCGTCCGGAAATCCTACGGGGATCACGTGGTCCTGGAAGAGTGCGACCTGAACGTCCGGCCCGGCGAATTCGTGGTGGTGGTGGGACGCAGCGGCTCCGGCAAGTCCACCCTGCTGAACCTGATCGGCGGACTGGACCGGCCAACCGACGGCGTCGTGGAACTGCTCGGACAGTCGCTCGCGGGGCTGAGCGAGGACGAGCTTTCCCGGGTGAGGTGCCGCCGCCTTGGGTTCGTGTTCCAGTTCTTCAACCTGATCCCCACGCTGACCGTGGCGGAAAACGTGCGCCTTCCCATGGCGCTCAACGGGGCCGGCAGGGCGGAGGGCGTCGGGCGCGCGGACACGCTGCTGGGGGAATTGGGGCTTGACGGTTGCGGCAGCCGGTTCCCCGAGGAACTGTCGGGGGGCGAACAGCAGCGGGTGGCGATCGCGCGGGCCCTGTCCCACAGGCCGAACATCGTGCTGGCGGACGAGCCCACGGGCAACCTGGATCTGGAAACCGCGGAAGAAGTACTCGCGCTGCTGGAGCAGACCTGCCGCCGGCACAAGGCCACGCTGATAATGGCAACCCACAGCCGGGAAGTGCTCGGCACCGCGGACCGGGTCTTCACCATACGGGCAGCACACATTCACGAGGAACCGCGATGATCGGGCTGCTGGCGCGATCCGGGCTGCGGTTCTACTGGCGCCGCCCCTGGCAACTGTGCCTGGCCGTCAGCGGCATCGCTCTCGGCGTTGCGGTCTACGTGGGCGTGGACCTGGCCAACGACAGTGCACGGCGGGCGTTTCAGTTGACCTCCGACCTGGTCACCGGCAGCACGACGCACCACCTGATGGGCACCCGCGGCGAAATCGCCGATTCCGTGTACCGGACGCTGCGGATGGAGCACGGACCGGTACGTGCCGCGCCGGTCATCGAGACCGAGGTGCGCGTGCGCCGGCTGCCGGATCGATCGTTCACCCTGATGGGCGTCGACCCCCTGGAAGAATCCGGCTTTCGAGGCTTCTCGGGCTTTGTGCCCGGCCGCGGAACCGACCTGACGCGCCTGATCGTGGAACCCGGTGCCGTGCTGGTGCCTGCGCCGTTGCTGGAAGAACTGGACCTGGAGTCGGGCGCGGAATTCGCTCTGCTGATCGGCGGCGAGGCACGGACGATCCGTGCGGTCGGGACGGTCCTGGAAACATCCTCCGCCAACGAGGGACCAACGGCTCCGATCGTCGCCGACATCGCCACGGCCCAGGAATTGCTGGGCAGAGCCTCGCTGTCCCGCGTGGACCTGATTCTGGACGAGGCGGAGGCGGAGCGGATCCGCGCGATCGGCCTGCCCGACAGCACGCTGGTGCCCGCCGAGGGCCGCAATGCGGCGTTCGACGAACTGGCGCGGGCATTTCGCATCAACCTGACGGCATTGAGCCTGCTGGCGCTGCTGGTGGGCGTATTCCTGATCTACGCGACCATGTCGTTCGCGGTGGTGCAGCGGCGCGGGACATTCGGGGTGCTGCGCGCGATCGGTATCGGCAGGCGGCAACTGCTGACCGGTGTGCTGGGAGAAGCACTGGCGCTCGGCGCACTGGCCACGGCTGCGGGCATTCTGCTGGGGCAACAACTCGCGGAGGGTCTGGTGGACCTGGTCCTGCGAACCGTGGGCGACCTCTACTTTGAATCCAGCGTGAGCGCCGTGACCCCGTCCCCGACGATCTATTGGCGCGCCATTGCACTGGGCCTGGGGATGACGCTGCTGGCCGCTGCCGCACCGGCGCTGGACGCGGCCCGCAGCACGCCGAACACCGCCATGAGCCGGGCTGCCCTGGAGCACAGCACGCGCAGGCTCGCCCGGCGCGCGACCTGGCTTGCCCTGCCCGCAGCCACGGTCGCCGCCGCACTCCTGCTGCTGTCGTCCCGGAGCCTGGTGCTGGCGTTTGCGGGACTGTTCTTCGTGATCGCGACCGGCGCCCTGCTGGTTCCCGCCGCCACGCGCCTCCTGGCCAGACTGGCCGAGCCGCTGGTCGAAAGCGGGTTCGGTATCGCAGGGTCCCTGGCGGCACGGGGCATGGCCGCGTCGCTGAGCCGGACCGGGGTGGCCACGGCCGCGCTTTCGGTGGCGGTGGCGACCGTGGTTGGAATCGGCCTGATGATCGGCAGTTTCCGCATCAGCGTGGAAGACTGGCTGACCGGCACGCTGACGGCGGACGTCTACGTCAATATCGACGGCGAGCAGTTCTTCGAGGACAGCCATCGGGACGCGCTCTCGGCCGTTCCCGGTGTACGGGGGTCGAGCCTGACTCGCTTCATACGGCTGCCCACGGCGGCGGGCGAAGTGAGTCTGCGCGCCCTGGACCCGGGACCGGACGGCTGGGGGCTGCGCATGACGGCCGGAGGTACGGAGGCCGTAGAGCACATGGAATCCGGCGCAGGCATTCTCGTTTCCGAGCCCCTGGCGTTTCATCGTCAACTGCAGCCGGGGGACGACCTGACCCTGCCCACGGCGTCCGGCGAGCGGGCATTCACCGTGCTCGGCGCCTTTCGCGACTACAGCAGCAACGGGGGCACCGTGCTGATGCCCCTGGACCAGTACCGATCCCATTGGGCGGACGATGACATCAACGGAATCGGCGTCTACCTGGACGATGACACCGACCGGGAGACCGCGCTGGGAGCGATACGCAGCGTATTCGGCGCCGCCAATCCGGTGCGGTTCCGGTCCAACCAATTCATCCGGGAGCGCTCGCTGGAGGTCTTCGACCGAACTTTCAGGATTACCGAAGTACTGAGAATTCTGGCCGGGATAGTCGCATTCCTCGGGCTTGCCAGCGCCGTCATGTCCATCGAACTGGAGCGGGGCCGGGAGTTGGCGGTGCTTCGTGCCCTCGGGCTGAGGCCCCGCCAGGTGCGGGTCCTGACCCTTGCACAAACGGGCCTGCTCGGCCTGGCTGCCGGACTGTTCGCCATCCCGCTGGGAATCGTCATGGCGGCCCTGCTCATCCAGGTCATCAATGTACGTTCGTTCGGCTGGAGCATGGATCTGGCGGTCGCCGCCCAGCCGCTCGCACTCGGGGTCGCACTGGCGCTGAGCGCCGCTGTTCTGGCCGGAATCTATCCCGCCGTCCGCGCAGTTCGCGTCGGAGTCGCAGGCCAGTTGAGGGAGGAGTAGCGAGTGACTCGCGGCATCTGGCTGGTCGTGTTCGCGTTGGGGGGTTGCACTGCCCCGGAAGACGGCCCCGGACCCGCCCAACAGGGCAACGCAACCCGGTTTCTCACCGAACCCGGCGGTCAGGAATACGCCCGCGCGCTGGAAAGCCGGGCCTTCCGGTTCCCGGAGGATCACGCGGCCCACGACGAGTACCGCAACGAGTGGTGGTATTTCACAGGCAACCTGCGCGACGACGACGGAAGGCACTTCGGGTTCGAGCTGACGTTCTTTCGTCTTGCGATGTCGCCGGAACCGGTCGACCGCAAATCCGCCTGGGGCGCCAGTCAGGCATGGATGGCCCACCTGGCGGTCACCGACACCGGGGGCCGGGAGTTCATGGCCGCCGAACGGTTTTCCCGGCAGGCTCTGGGCCTCGCCGGCAGCCGGGCGGAGCCCTTCGGGGTCTGGCTTGAAGACTGGGCCGCTACCGGTGACGGCCCCGGAATCCCGCCTCTGCACTTGAGTGCCGGTACGGACCGGGCCGGAATCGAACTCACATTGAACAGCACGAAGCCCATGGTGTTCCAGGGCGACAACGGCCTCGACCCAAAGGGGCCCGAACCCGGAAACGCCTCCTACTACTACTCATTCACCCGGCTCGAAGCCACCGGCACGGTACGCGTGGCTGACGAAACATTCGACGTCAGCGGCACAGCCTGGATGGATCGCGAGTGGGGAACCAGTGCGCTTAGCCCCGAACTGGCGGGCTGGGACTGGTTCGCGCTGCAACTGGCCGACAACCGCGAGGTCATGTACTACCGGCTCCGAACCGAAGACGGCGAAACCAGCCCGTTCAGCGGTGGATCGGTCGTGCAAGCCGACGGCGCCCGTATCGCGCTACGCCCCAGGGACGTCATCCTGACACCGCTCGAGCACTGGACCAGCGACGCCAGCGGCGCACGTTACCCTGTGGTCTGGCAACTCGATCTGCCCGGACAGGACATGACTCTCCAGGTCCGGCCGTACCTTCAGGAACAGGAACTGAACCTGACCGTCCGCTACTGGGAAGGCGCGGTCAATGTAACCGGAACCCAGAGCGGAGCCCCGATCACCGGCGACGGCTACGTAGAACTCACCGGCTACTGACCCACCCGCAGTCGCCCCCCTTTCGCACCACTCCCACAGCGAGGGTGGGTGCAGACACCCCTTGCGAACGTCGTCGCTCGGCGCGGGGCCAAGGACGGCCAGGAGCGCCGAGCGCCGATCCGAGCCCGCCAGGGATGGCGGGCTCGGTTAAGTTCGCAAGGGGTGGCTGCACCCACCCTCGCGGCCCCGCGCGAAATACCCCCCCGACTTAATCTGCCCTCAAACAAAAAATCCCCCCGACCCAAAAGGCCGGGGGGATTTTCGTTCATGAGCCTGGCGGTGACCTACTCTCACATGGGGAGACCCCACACTACCATCGGCGCTGGACGTTTTCACTTCCGAGTTCGGGATGGGATCGGGTGGTTCCCGTCCGCTATGGCCGCCAGGCAAACCGGTCAACGCTCTCTCGAGCGCCAAATCTGGATTGATCCGCGTTTCGCACCAAGCTCCTTGGGTGTTATATGGTCAAGCCTCACGGGCAATTAGTACTGGTTAGCTTCATCCATTACTGAACTTCCACACCCAGCCTATCAACCTCGTAGTCTTCGAGGGCCCTTCAGGGGGATCGTGTCCCCGGGGAAACCTAATCTTGGGGGGGGCTTCCCGCTTAGATGCTTTCAGCGGTTATCCCGTCCGTACGTAGCTACCCGGCAATGCCACTGGCGTGACAACCGGAACACCAGAGGTACGTCCACTCCGGTCCTCTCGTACTAGGAG
>JAJDWR010000034.1 GCA_022825505.1 Gammaproteobacteria bacterium
AGGCGTGAAACTGAAGTTGTGCGGGTGTACACTGTGTGGACATGGGACCTCACCGTCGGCTTAATGTAAGTGATTGAGCTAACTCACATTATCCGACAAATCGAGGTCCCATTCCATTTGTCGGTGAGAAATCCGGGCTAGTTCAACCCCCGCCTCTCCAGCAGCGGCTCCACGTTCGGCTCCCTGCCGGCGAAGTCCCTGAACAGGCTCAGCGCCTCCGCGCTGCCGCCCCGGGACAACAGCGTGTCCCTGAAGTGCTGGCCGTTCTCGCGGGTCATGCCGCCGTTCTCCTTGATCCACTCCACGGTGTCGGCGTCCAGTACTTCGCTCCAGATGTAGGAGTAGTAGCCGGACGAGTAGCCGCCCATGATGTGGGAGAAGTACGTCAGGCGGTATCGGGGCGGCACGCTGGCCAGATCGGCGCCCGCCGCGGCCAGCGCGTCGGCTTCGAACTGCATCAGGTCGTCGGCGGAGGGCACCTGGTCGGCGGTGAGCTGGTGCAGGGCCTGGTCGGTGATGGAGGCGGCCAGGTACTCCGTCGTCGCATAGCCCTGGTTGAACTGTTCTGCGGCCAGGACCCGGTCCAGCAGATCCTGCGGCATGGGCTCGCCGGTCTCGTAATGCCGGGCGTAGTTCGCCAGCACTTCGGGCCACGTAGCCCACATCTCGTTGACCTGGGACGGGTATTCCACGAAGTCGCGGGGCACGCTCGTGCCGGCGAAGGACGGGTAGGTCACGTCCGAGAACATGCCGTGCAGCGCGTGTCCGAATTCGTGAAAGGTGGTGATGACCTCGGTGAAGGTCATCAACGTCGGTTCGCCCTCGGGCGGTTCGGGGATATTGAGGTGGTTTGCCACCACCGGCAGCTTGTCTTCCAGGTGCGACTGGCCGACGTAGGAGTTCATCCAGGCGCCGCCGCGCTTGGACTCCCGCGCATAGGGGTCGAAGATGAACAGGCTCAGCGTGGAACCGTCGTGATCGAAGACCTCGAAGACGCGTACGTCTTCCTGGTAGACGGGCAGATCGAAGCGTTCCTCGAAGGTGATCCCGAACACCTGGGTTGCCGCGAAGAAGACGCCGTTCTCGAGCACGCTGTTCAGCTCCAGGTAGGGCTTGAGTTGCGAAGCGTCGAACTGGAAACGCTCCTGCCGGACCTTGTCGGTGTAGAAGTCCCAGTCCCAGGCCGCCAGTTCGAAGTCGCCGCCCTCGGCGTCGATCATGGCCTGCAGGTCGGCCGCCTCGCGCTCGGCATTGGCGACGGCCGGCGGCGTCAGCGAGGCCAGCCGTTCGTTCACGGCCGCGACGGTCTTCGCGGTCTGGTTGTCGAGAATGTAGTCCGCGTGGGTCTCGTAGCCCAGCAGCGCCGCCCGTTCGGCGCGCAGCATGGCCGTGCGGCTCACGATTTCACGGTTGTCGTATTCCCCGCCGTGGTTGCCCCGGCTCATGGAGGCCGTCAGCATTCGCTCGCGCAGATCGCGGTTCTCCAGTGCCGCCATCAGCGGCTGCTGGGTGGTATTGACCATGGGGATGACAAACTTGCCGGCCAGTTCCCGCGCTTCCGCCTCGTCCGCAGCCCCTTCGATCTGGGCCTCGGTCAGGCCCGCAAGCTCTTCGCGCGTGTCGACGACCGTAAACATGGCATTGACCTCAGCCAGCACGTTCTGGCTGAACTCGGTCTCAAGCTCCGCCAGTTCCGTGTTGATGGCGCGCAGCCTTTCCTTCTGCTCTTCGGAGAGTTCGGCGCCGGCACGGACGAACTGGCGATGGGTCTCTTCCACGAGGCGCAGCGATTCGGGGTCGAGATCCAGCGACTCGCGATTGTCGTAGAGCGCCTTGACCCGCTCGAACAATGCGCCGTTGAGCAGAATGCTGTCGCTGTGCGCGGACAGTTGCGGCGCAATCTCCACCTCGATTGCCTGCATCTCGTCGTTGGTATGCGCCGACATCAGGCCGAAGAATACGCGCGCGACGCGGTTCAGAACCTGGCCCGCCAATTCCATCGGTACCAGTGTGTTCTCTACCGTGGGCGCCTCGTCCTGATCGACGATCGCGTCGATCTCCGCAAGGTGCTCGGCCATGCCGGCTTCGAACGCCGGCAGGTAGTGGCTGTCGTCGATCCGGTCGAACGGCGGATACTGCAGATACAGGGGGCTTTCAACGAGAAACGGGTTATCGCCGGACATGGTTTCTGAAGAATCTCCCTCTTCGGTCATGGCATCGGTGCCGGTTACATCTGGAGAGTCTGCGCCGGATTCCGCCGCGGGACTTCCCGCCTCTTCGTCGGCGCAGGCCGCCATCAACATCACGGCGAAAACCGGGATGGCGGTTCGGTGACATTTGCTGTTCATGATTTCCTTACCTCCGGTTCCGCCGCTTATCATGCGCCGATCGCGCCGGACGAACCAATATAAAGGATTTGAGCTGTGCCATCATCGACCGCTGAACGGAAAGGAAATTCCTCATGATCGACCTCTACACCGCCGCCACGCCCAACGGCTGGAAAATCTCCGTGATGCTGGAAGAGTGCGGGCTGCCCTATACCGTGCATCCCATCGACCTGATGGCCAGCGAGCAGAAATCGCCCGAGTTTCTGGCCATGAACCCCAACGGGCGGATCCCGGTGATCGTGGACCGGGAGAACGGCGGCTTCACGCTGTTCGAATCCGGCGCCATTCTGATCTACCTGGCGGAACAGACCGGCAAGTTCCTCTCTGACGACGAAAAGACCCGCATGTCGCAGATCCAGTGGCTGATGTTCCAGATGGGCGGACTGGGCCCGATGATGGGCCAGGCCAATGTGTTCTACCGTTACATGGAGGAACACGTCCCCGCCGCGATCAATCGCTACCAGGCGGAATCGCGGCGCCTGCTGGAAGTGCTGGACACACGTCTCGCCGAAAGCGAATACCTCGCCGGCGGCTATTCCGTCGCCGATATCGCCAATTGGACCTGGGCGCGGGGCTACCTCTGGCCGGGGCTGTCCATCGACGGGCTCGGCAACCTGCAGCGCTGGCTCGCGGCCATCGAAGAGCGCCCCGCCGTGCAGAAGGGCGTCAGCATCCCGACCCGGGATACCTACGATATGGCGATCGGCGTTTCGGGCGATCTCGAGGAATTCGCCAGGGAAGCGCGTTCGCTCGTCACTACCGGAGAATGAGCGGCAGCGTCCGGCGCAAAGCGGCAGAACGCCGGCTCAGACGTAGGGCGCCAGCACGTCGGAGAGACTGATCTCCCAGGAATTGGCGAGGTGGCGGAGGGCGACGCTTTCGGTGCCGGCGAGTTCCGCGTCGGCGCCGGCGATGCGCAGCGACATGACGAGCGTCAGTTCCTGCAGGTCCGGATCGGTGATCAGTTCCGCGCGGTAATCGATGTATGCCAACTTGAGTTCCGTATCGTCGAGGGCCAGCGCAACATCCGCTGTGGACTCCGCGATGTACGCGTACTCGTCGGAAACATCCGGTGCGTTGTAGGCATAGGTCATTTCGCGGCAGATATCCGCGTAGACCTTTCGAACCCGATCCCGTTCGTCAGATGCAAATTCGCCGTCGATACAAGCCACAGCGACGGCACACTGCAGGACAGCTTCGGGCGTATCCGCTTCGAACCGGTGCGGTTCAAACAATCTTTCGTTCATAAGGCCCTTGCCCTGTCCAATCCCGGAGAACCGTTCGGGGGCCATAGTCTATATGCTCGCGCGTTTTCTCGCGCCCTCGTGTGGCGCGCAACGGGTGCCGTGAACTTCTTCATCCGGATGAATCCGGATCATCGCGAGGCGACACGCATCTCCACGCCCAGTTGATTCAGCAGAAACGCGTATTGCTCGGCCGTTTCGCGGTAGCGCCGGAATCGGCCCGACTGGCCACCGTGCCCGGCCTCCATCTGCACGCGGTAGACCACCAGGTTGTCATCGGTCTTGCGCGCGCGCAGGCGCGCAACGTACTTGCTCGGCTCCCAGTACTGAACCTGGGAGTCCCACAGGCCCGTGCTGACAAACATGGCGGGATAGTCTTTCGCCTCGAGCTGATCGTAGGGAGAGTACGAGAGAATGTAGTCGTAGTAGGTCTCGTCCTCCGGGTTGCCCCACTCGTCGTATTCATTGGTTGTCAGCGGAATGCTTGCGTCGAGCATCGTCGTCACGACGTCCACGAAGGGTACGAGCGATACGATGACGCGGTATTTTTCCGGTGCCATATTGGTCACGGCCCCGACCAGCAAACCGCCGGCGCTGCCGCCCATCGCCGCCACCCGATCGGGCGCCGCGTAACCCTGTTCGACCAGGAAGTCCGTTACGTCGATAAAGTCCGAGAATGTGTTGACCTTGTTGAGCAGCTTGCCGTCTTCGTACCAGGACCGGCCCATTTCCTGGCCGCCGCGAATGTGCGCCAGCGCGTAGACCATGCCGCGGTCGACGAGGCTCAGGACGTTGCTGCTGAACCGCGGGTCGTTGCTGAAACCGTAGGAGCCGTAACCGTACTGCAGCAGCGCGGCCGTACCGTCCCGCTCGAAGCCATCGCGGTAGAGCACGCTGACCGGAATTCGGGTGCCGTCGCGCGCCGTGGCCCAGAGTCTCTCGGTCACGTAGTCGGTCTTGTCGAAGCCCCCGAGCACGGGCTGCTCCTTCAGGAGCGTGCGTTCGCCGGTGCGGACGTTCAGTTCATACGTGCTGGCAGGCGTGGTCAGCGATGTGTAGGTATAGCGAAGCTGATCGGTTCCGGGCTCGGCATTGACCGACAGGTTCATGGCATAGGCCGTCTCATCGGCGTCGACGTAGCTGGTCTGGCCGTCCCCGTCGACGATACGCACTCGCGTGAGCCCGCCCGATCGCTCGCCCACGGCCATGAAGTCATCGAACAGCTCGAAGCCTCCGATGAATACGCCGTCATCGTGCCCGATCAGGTCGCGCCACTCGGAGCGGTCTCCCCAGACGTCGTCGCCGACTTCCATCAGCTTGAAGTTCTCCGCATTCCAGTTGGTGCGGATCACCCAACGCGAATCGAGATGGTCCGCCGAGTACTCGAAGTCCCGTTCGCGCGGCGCGAGTACGCGGAACTCGCCCGGTGCGGCGGCTTCCGTGCACCGCAACTCGTTGGATACGGTGCTGGAGAGGCTGATGCAGATATATCGCTCCGATCGCGTGGTGCTCAAGCCCATGTAGAAACTGTCGTCGGGTTCCTCGTAGACGACCGGGTCGCTGCCGGCCTCGCCTCCCAGCGTGTGCGTCCTGACCCAACGAGTCAGGAGCGTTTCCTCATCGTTCACCACGTAGAACAGCGTCCTGTTGTCGGCGGCCCATGCAAGGCTCGTAGATACTCCGGGAATTTGAACCGGAAGCGTTTCGCCGCTCCCGAGGTCCTTGATTCTCAACGTGTACTGCCGGCGCCCGACCTTGTCTTCAACATAGGCCAACAGAGTCTGGTCCGGGCTGACCTGCCAGTTGCCGACCTGGTAGAAGTCGTGTCCTTCGGCCAGTCGATTGACGTCGAGCATGACCTCTTCCGGCGCGTCCATGTTGCCTTCGCGGCGCGCGTAAATCGGGTACTCCTCGCCCTCTTCAAAGCGCGTGTAGTACCAATAATCCTTGTACTTGTAGGGAACCGAGCTGTCGTCCTGCTTGATGCGCCCGACCAGTTCCTCGTACAGGGCAGCTTCCGAGTCGGCCAGCGGCGCCATGACCGCATCGGCATAGTCGTTCTCCGCCTCGAGATACGCGAGCATGTCGGGGTCGGCGCGCTCGTCGTCGCGCAGCCAGTAGTACTCGTCCTGGCGCGTCGCCCCGTGCGGTGCCGCCACTTCGTGCGCACGCGCCTCGGCGGCGGGCGGCGCTACCGGCACCGAGTCGGCTTCGAGCGGCGGCGTGACTGTGGGGGTAGCGATGGTGGGATCCGATGGCGGCGTGACTGCGGAAGTAGGGTTGCTGGCGTCGATCGGAGCGTCTCCTGTTGGCGCGTCGCGCTCCCCGCAAGCGACGAGCAAGAGGAAAACCAAGGCTGATGCAATGCCCCGGCGTGAATAGTTGCCTGCGATTTGTGTTGCGGTCGCGTGCTGCATGGCTGCGTAGTCTATCCCAGGCTCATTCGGTCGACTTCGACCCGCGGGTGCGGCGCCGATATGGCGTGGACAGGTTACAGGCGCCGATCGGTCCGGTCGATATATTGCTCCATCTTGCCGTCTTCGTAGAGCTGGCGGAAGAACGAGTCCGGGTCGCAACTCACCAGCGTGAATTCGGCTTGCGGGTCGCGCCTCCATACCCTGCGCCTCATGGGGGGCTTGCGGTAATTTTGCGGGTCGTGAAGCACCAGCACGCCCGACAGGGTCATACCGTCCTCGCTGAGCGTGTACCTTTCCTCGAATTGAGCGTTCTCGGAAATGGGCTCACCGCGGTATCCCCGGACCGTGGGCTGGAGATGCGTGGTCGTGACCACCAATGTACTACCCTCCCAGGTTCCGACTGAATATCCCAGGGGTGTCGGAAACCGCGATTCCGGCGGTGTCCTGCCGTCGGTGTAGATGCGGCGGGCTTCTCCCACCGAATACAGGAACGTGAAATGCGTATCGCCCTTCATGATTTCGATATTGGACGTGAATCTCCTGAAGAGGCCGGATGAGACGCAACGCTGCGACGGCAGGTCCAGCTCCGTATCGAATTCATCGACCCAGGCCTGTGCGGCGGGGGTCAGATCCATGGTATAGCGGGCAATTCCGCCGCCCCCGGGCGCCGTCACCCAGATTCCGGAGAAATCGGCCGGTAGGGGCGTCTGCTCCAGTGGAGGGGCGTCCATTATTCTCTCGGCCTTCCATGTGCCCGCGGGCTCATCGCAGCTCAAGGGAAAGTTCCGGCAAAACTGGCTGGGTTCCTCCGGCCCGAACCGCCCTTCCATGACGTCGCCGTTCAACTCGCCGGTCAAAGTACGTACATAGCGCTCGCCAGCGCCTGTCCGATCGTCAATGCCGAGCTCGATGCGATTACCCTCGACATCGACGGTGATCGGGCCACCTTCCACGTGACCGGCGAATCCACCGCCGTCATGCACAAGCTCGAGATGGCCCATCATGGGCCCGCGGCCCTGATCGATCGAAAGCACCCACTCACCGGCAAACTCTTCCTGACCTGCCACGGGCAAGGACTGAAACCCCATTGCGATCAATCCGAGCGTGCCCAGGGAGGCAAACTTCTTCATTGTGTCATCCCCCATCTGCGTGATTGTCCGCGCCGGGATGACTGATCAGCACGCGCCCATCCGCCAATTCGACGGTGCGGATGAACATTTTCGGCGAACCGTCGCGTGTGAGGTCTCCCGTGATCGCTATGCGATCGCCCACCTTAATGGTTTCAAGCATCCATCCCGTTCGCACGAGCGTCACGGGATTGTGACCATGGGCATTCCAGACAATCTCTTCGCCTTGAGCGTCCGTCACCGACACGTAATAGCGCACGTGCGGGTTCTTGAACCAGACTTCGCTCACGACTCCCTGAATGGTGCCCTGCGTGTGCATGTCGTACTCCACGGCAATGGAGTGGTGTGCACGGACAACACAGGGCAGAAGGCAGATCAATCCAACCGTCAATTCCAGATGATAACGCTTCATTCAGTCTTCCATTTCGCCACGGCGATCATGGGTGCCGGGCAGGGCGCATTAGTGAAAGAAATCGTCACGGACAACCCTGCGATCATGACCATGGGCGGAGATTCGATGTCCCATCCCATATATTACCCGTAGAACGCCCCGCGAATGCCCGTCTTCAAGGCCGTCTCGCGCGCCACGGGTCTGGTGAACTCGATCTCGAAGCCGTCCGGCATGACGCGCACGGCCTTCATCTCGGAGGGGACATCGCCTCTCCGGACGACCCGCTCCAGGCGGAAATTCTCGCCTCCTGTCGATCCCCAGCTGCGGCCGGTCTGACCCACGTAGAGGCTGCCGTCGTTGCCCCGGTCCAGACGCAGCACGCCGGCGGAGCCGAGGCCCGGGAGTCCGGGAACGCGGTCCCGCTCCGGGCGGTCCAGGACGAGGAGACCGGCTCGCTCTGCGCGAAGACCGGGACCCGTGGCATAATGCGGAAGTGAGCGCTAACTGGACGTGCGTCGGCATCGGCGCCCACGAATCCGCCACGAAGAGCGGCGAGATCGTACGCCTGCCGGACTTCACGCTCACCAGCTGACCCGTCACCCCCCACTCCCACTCCGACGACCAGAGGACTCCATGAATAACACCAAACTACTGATCGCGAGCTTCCTGACCATCTTTGTTGCCGGATTCGGTTTCGCCGTCCGCGGCGGGCTCCTCCTGGAGTGGGGAAGTGAATTCGGTTTCACGCAAACGGAGCTCGGACAGATCACGGGGGGTGGCTTTGTCGGATTCGGCCTCGTGATCCTCATCGCGAGCCTATTCCTCGACCGCTTCGGCTACAAGCCGTTCCTGTTGCTTGCGGGCGCCCTCCACGTGCTGTCGGTAATCGTGACGGTGGCGGCGACGTTCGTCTACAGCGGCGCCATCGACACCAACCCCGACGTCGCGCGCGCCGGCGCCTACCTCTGCCTGTTCTGGGGCGTCTTCATCTTCGCGATCGCGAACGGCATCTGCGAGGCCGTCGTCAATCCCCTGGTCGCCACGCTCTACCGCGACGAGAAGACCCACTACCTGAACATCCTGCACGCGGGATGGCCGGGCGGCATAATCATCGGCGCCCTCCTGGGTGTGGCGATGATCGGCCGCGTGCACTGGGAGATCGTCCTTGCCCTCTATCTCGTCCCGACGCTGATCTACGTCCTGATGATGGTCGGGGAGAGATTCCCGATGTCCGAGGCGACTGCCGCGGGGGTCAGGTTCGGCGAGATGATCAGGGAGTTCGCGGCGCCGATGATGATCTTTCTCCTCGTCCTCCACGTCTGCGTCGGCTACGTGGAGCTTGGCACCGACAGCTGGATCGCCAACATCATGGACACGGTGCTCGGAGGCGTGGGGCTGTTCATCCTCCTCTACACCGCCCTCCTGATGTTCGTCCTGCGCTTCTTCGCCGGGCCCATCGTCCATCGGATCAATCCCCTGGGCCTGCTCTTCGCAAGCTCCGTGCTCGCCGTCATCGGCCTCTATGCGCTGGGCTCCTTCGCCACCGCCGTCACTGTCATGGTGGCCGCAACCATCTACGGCGTCGGCAAGACCTTCTTCTGGCCGACGATGCTGGGTGTCGTGTCCGAGCGCTTCCCAAGGGGCGGAGCGCTCACCCTGGGCGCGGTCGGCGGCGTCGGAATGCTCTCGGCCGGCCTGCTCGGCGGCCCGGGCATCGGCTACCTCCAGGACCGCTACGCCTCCGAACATCTCCAGGCGAACGCCCCCGCCGTCTACGAAGAGTACAGGGCCGAAGGCACGAACCGGTTCCTGTTCTTCCCCGCCGTCCAGGGGCTGGACGGTTCCAGGGCCGGCCCCGTGATGGAGAAGGCCAAGGACTTCAGTATCGTCCTGACCCCGGATGAACAGGCCGTGCGGGACGCGTCGTTCTACGGCGGCCAGAGCGCGCTGAAGGCCACCGCGGTGGTCCCGGCGTTCATGGCGCTCGGCTTCCTGTTCCTGATCGTCCACTTCCGGCGCTCCGGCGGCTACAGGCAGATCGTTCTCTCGCCTGCGCCCGACCCTTGAGCGCGGGAGGGGGAAGTCACGTCCGGCACGCGGCTTCGCCTTCATCGCCGGTCCCGGCCTCGCGAGGGCCTGTGCCCCCGTGTGGCAATTCGGTAAGCGAGCCGGGCCTTACCCGGTTTCGGCCGGAGTCAGCGTTGCGCTGGTGATCGTGAACGTAGCCATGTCGCCGTTGGCCATCGTCATGCGCTTCAGGCGCGTGAAGTGTTCCCGGGTGCGGCCGGGAATGCCGGGCCAGCCGACCACGACGGGTATGACGTCTCCCGGGCTCAGCATCGACTCGAAGATACCGCCGCGCATCGTAAAGTTGGCGCTGGGGAGTTCCGCATTCCACACCACCTCGTTGCCCGCGTCGTCCGTAACCGCGTAAACCAGGACTCCATGGGGATTGGTAACGTGGAATGCGACCACACGCACGTTCTCGTGCACGATTTCGGCGTCGAGATCGAAGTAGATCGTACTGTGGTGACCGATTGCCGGCGCGCCCGCGCCGATGGCGAGAATGACGGGCGAGAGTTTTCCGGCAAGCGCCCTGGCTCTCATGACTGCGGCCTCCTGGTTCTAGCCCTCTGAACCACCCTGAATCGCGCCTCCGGGTCCGACGTCGCCAAACTGGGGATCGCAGGCGTACTCCCAGATTTCCCCGTCAGGCTCAAGCTTCCATTCGTGGGTGATCACGAACGGTGCTTCATAGTACGTCGGATCGTGCACTTCGGCGATCCGCGAAAGAAGTTCCCCGTCACGGGTGAAACGCTCGATCACATAGGTGTCGGCGGCCCCCGAAAACGGGCGACCGTGGATATCCATCAGGTTGTCCGGCGACATATGGGTGGTTCTGACGACCAGCGTCTCACCCTCCCAACGGCCGGTGGAGTAACCGCCCAGCGTATTCGGCCAGTAGTCCGGCGCTTCCCGGCCGTCCATGAAGATGCGGCGCACCTGGTGGTAGTACTCGTGCAGGATCACGATCTGATGATCCTGCTGAATGATTTCAATCGGGTAGGGATCCGTAAACCCCCGGGGAATGCCCGGCATGATGCACCGGAACGAAGGATCGACCTCTGCGCCGAACCGTTCCCATTCCGCCCGCCCGGCCGGCGTGTACCTGATTTCGTCTTCGCTGGGTGCGCCTCTTACGCCTGGGCGCGGGTTGATGACCCATATGCCTTCGAAGTCCGCCTGGGCGTGAACCGGGGCGCCCGGGTGCAGGAGGCCCCCGGTCATGACAATGGCCAGCGAGGCAAGCAGGCCAACCCCGGCATGGGACCGGGCTCGGTCCCGTACTGAGGGAAGTCCTACGATTCGCACATTGTTCCCGGCCTTCCGAAGGCCACCGTGAATTTCCTGTTATTTGAAGATGGTGGCCAGGGGGTGAATCGAACACCCGACACGCGGATTTTCAGTCCGCTGCTCTACCAACTGAGCTACCTGGCCCCCTTGCAGAGGCGGTATTAGACCGGTCTGCTCGCGACAGAGTCAAGCGAACCGCCAAGTTGCCCGGCGTGATCCTCATCGGTCCTCCAACATGAGCCGAGCCTCTTCGGGGCTGATGCCCGGATAGAGCGCAAGCCCCACCTGGCGGTAAACCTCCATCAGCTCCACGTTGTTCTCGTAGCACGCGAGCTCCGGAATCTCGTATGTCTCATCGCCGATGCGACGGTAGGGCAAGGCGATGGTGAAGGGCCGGGTATAGACGTTCGGGTCATCGACGGTTGCCTGGTAATGGAGGGTGTCGGGATCGATGAGCGTGACACGTTCGACCACCCGGGCCTCCTCGGTGTAGAACCTTCCACGCTGGTCGAGCCAGGGCAGAGCGTTCTGGTTGCTTGTCTCGATCACCAGCGTGTCGCCGTCCCACCAGCCCCTGGAGTCGCCGTTCCACAGGCGGATTGCCTCTCCCGGCGAAGGGCGGTCATCCAGACGGACAATTCGATACGCGTGCGCATTATAGGAGAGGATCACGAAGTGGTCCGGCGTTTGCAGGAACTGGCGCGGCCCGCCGTGATACATGGTGTTGGGAACGCCGGCCAGCAGGCATGCCGCGTTGTGATGGATATACTGCACCGCGTTGAGATCCGACTGCTCGGCGGCCCAGGGCAGGATCGGCAACGTGCCGTCCGGCGGGTCGACGATCGCGGCCGCTCCGCCGAGGGCATCCAGTTCACCCGGATGCTCCTCCAGATCCTCGTACGCGCCGCCGAACTGCCCACCCGGCAGCATCCAGAAGCCACCAAGCTCCGGTCGGCCGTCGGACGACCGCGGCGGTTCGAACGACCCTGCTGCCTCCAGGGCGCAGGCGTGGAATACGGCCGGGGTGTTGTCCGCACAGACCGACTCCGCGACCCAGTCCTGGGCGATGGCAGTGGACAGTGCGAATACGCCGGCAACCGCCATGAGCGCCGGCACGGCCATTCTTGCGTGCCTCATGATTCTCCTTGCCGCTATAATTTTTTCTGTCTCCGCTTCGAGTGACACGGGATGTTTCCATGAGTACCAGAGTGGCCGCAATTCTCGCCGGAATCGCCATGGCGTTTCCATTCGTCCCGTCCCTGAGTCACCACGGCTCAAATGTGGTCTACGACCTGACGAGGTCGATCACCGTTAACGGAACCGTGACCGAATTTCAGTTCGTCAACCCGCACACCCAGATCCTCTTCAACGTGACGGCTGCCGACGGTTCGGTCGTCAGGTGGCTGGCGGGTCTGCCGGGCAGCATCCGGCTGATCCAGGAAGAAGGCTGGACCCCGGACATCATCACGCCGGGCGACGAGATTTCCATCATCGGTGCGCCGGCTCGGAACGACGCGCCGTCGATCTGGGTCGAGCAGATTCTTCTCGACGGCGAACCGTTGCTGGGGGAGAGGTACACGGGTTGACCCGCTACTGATTCCGGCGCGGCACCGGAACAGGGCGATCATTCGCACTGCACCGAACCCAGGCTCTCTTCACCGATATCGATCCAGTCCCAGGTCACGGTCACCGGCTGCGTCAACGATTCGGGATCGACAATCGTCTTGGTATATTGGAGGCGGTCGCCGTTATCCAACAGCGCGAACTGCTCCCGAATCTCGACATCGCTGGATTGGGGTCTGCCGGCATCGTCAAGGTAAGGCCAACCGATCCGCGTCGTCCGCACGTCCAGGGTCTGACCCGTCCAGCTTCCGGTGGAGTACCCGAGATCGGACAGCGGGACCGTTTCGGGGTCGTCGACAGGCGCCAGTTCGATGCTTCTCACGTTGCCGAATCCCGTGAGTCTCAACTCGATCGTGTCGCCGCGATCGACAAACTCCACCGGTAGAGGCGAGATCATGGCCGGAGGCATCCCCATGGGCAGACACGGGTCCAGTTCGGGCGCCGCTGCGGGCTCTTCCCGCAATGCAGCAGCAAATTGGGAGGACATCGACCGTACTGCCGGTCCGTATGATCCCAGGTCTTCAACGCTCCAGACTCGAAACAGGCCAAGATGCCGCCGATCGACTATCTCGCTGTTCCATTCGCCTGCGACGGACGCGTCGGCCCACCGCGGACTGCCTCCGCCACTGAACACGACTTCCTCACCCGAGGGCAGCAGCATGTTCGACACCTGCATCCGGCCGGCCCGCGTGACCGACACGGAGCCCGCCGCCCTTACCCGTTCATCGACGGGAAACATCTCCTCTTCAAGACCGCGTCTCTCGAGCAGGTAGAACGCCCCCGTTTCCAACACCCAGTCCGTCGCCTCGCCATTCGGGTCCGCGACCCGCACGGTGAAATTAACGTGTGGATTTCGCCAGCGCACGTCAACCAGTTCGCCTTCGAGTTCCCTGACTTCGCCCCGGTCATAGTCGGCGAACGAATGGTGAGCCCAGCACTGGGCGCAAAGGACAAGTGATCCAACCATGGCAACGGCAATCTTTATCATTGTTCCGCCCCTCTCGGCAGCATAAGCCAGCGTGTCGCAGCATTCACCGTCAAGCATATCAAGATGCCGGCGGGAGGCCGCCATAGCCGCAGCGGGTTTCGACTAGACTTTGAGACATGGTGGCGTAGTATCCGCATTGCAGCGGATGCGGAGGACGCGGGAGCGGGACGCCCGTTCGGTAGTTTCCGCGTTGGCGGCGGATTGGGACTATCGGGAGAAACAGGCCGGTCATGAGCGAAGAAAAGATATATCCGGTACCCGAGGAGCTTGCGAAACGAGCGTGGGTGGATGAAACCTCCTACAGGGAACTCTACCGCCGGTCGGTGGAAGATCCGGAAGACTTCTGGCGTGAACACGGCCGGCGCATTGACTGGATCAGGCCGTACAGCCAGATAAGCGACGTCTCCTACGACGCGGAGGACCTGCACATTCGCTGGTTCGCCGACGGCGCGCTGAATGTAGCTGCGAACTGCCTGGACCGGCATCTCAGGACCCGGGGCGAGCAGACCGCCATCATCTGGGAGGGAGACGAACCGGGCGACGACGCCCGCATCACCTACCGGGAACTGCACGAGAGCGTCTGCCGGCTCGGCAGCGCGCTGCGGGCGCTGGGTGTGTCAAAGGGCGACCGGGTCACCATCTACATGCCCATGATCCCGGAAGCGGCCGTCGCCATGCTCGCGTGCGCACGCATCGGCGCCGTTCACTCCGTTGTCTTCGGAGGATTCTCACCCGAGGCCTTGCGTGGACGCATAGAGGACTGCGAATCGAACGTCGTCATCACGGCGGACGAAGGCGTGCGCGGCGGCAGGCGCATCCCGCTCAAGGCCAACGTGGACGCGGCACTGGCTGCCGACGGCGAGACCGAAGTGGAAACCGTGGTGGTCGTGCGCCGCACGGGCGCCGACATCGAGTGGCAACACGGCCGCGACCACTGGTACGAGCACATCACCCGCGCGTCGGACCCCTACTGCCCGGCGGAACCCATGAACGCGGAGGACCCACTCTTCATCCTCTACACCTCCGGGTCCACCGGCAAGCCCAAGGGGGTGCTCCACACCTCCGGCGGCTACCTGGTGTTCGCCTCGCTGACGCACCAGTACGTGTTCGACTATCACGACGGCGACATCTACTGGTGTACCGCGGATGTGGGCTGGGTGACCGGCCACAGCTACATCGTCTACGGCCCGCTGGCCAACGGCGCCACCACGCTCATGTTCGAGGGCGTGCCCACCTATCCCGATTCGAGCCGCTTCTGGCAGGTGGTCGACAAGCACAAGGTGAACATCTTTTACACCGCCCCCACGGCGATTCGCGCCCTGATGGCCGAAGGCGAGGCGCCGGTCAAGCGCACGTCGCGCAAGAGCCTGCGCCTGCTGGGCACCGTGGGCGAGCCGATCAATCCGGAGGCCTGGGAGTGGTACTACCACGTGGTGGGTGACGGCCGGTGCCCCATCATGGATACCTGGTGGCAGACGGAAACCGGTGGCATCCTGATCACGCCCCTGCCCGGCGCCACCGCGCTGAAGCCCGGATCGGCGACACGCCCGTTGTTCGGTGTGCAGCCGGCCATCGTCGACAGCGACGGGCAGGTGATGGAAGGGGAAGCGATGGGCAACCTGGTGCTGCTGGATAGCTGGCCGGGACAGATGCGCACCGTCTACGGCGACCATCAGCGCTTCTTCGATACCTACTTCAGCCAATATCCGGGGACCTATTTCACCGGGGACGGCGCCCGGCGCGACGCGGACGGTTATTACTGGATCACCGGCCGGGTGGATGATGTCATCAACGTCTCCGGTCACCGCATGGGAACAGCCGAGGTCGAGAGCGCGCTCGTGGCGCATGCCAAGGTGGCCGAGGCCGCCGTTGTCGGCTTCCCGCACCCGATCAAGGGTCAGGGCATCTACGCCTACGTGACGCTCAACATCGGCGAGGAGCCAGGCGAAGAACTGCGCAAGGAACTGGTGACCTGGGTACGGAAGGAAATCGGCCCCATCGCCAGCCCGGACTGTCTGCAATGGGCGCCCGGCCTGCCCAAGACCCGTTCGGGAAAGATCATGCGCCGCATTTTGCGCAAGATTGCAGAGGATGCGCCCGATGAGTTGGGAGACGTGTCGACGCTCGCCGATCCCGCGGTGGTCGACGAACTGGTCGCCAATCGTATTGCGCTTTAGCTCCGGACTTGCGGATTCCCGCAAATCCGCAGCCCCGGCAAATGCCAGGACACCCCGGAAATTCACCCGAAATCGACTGCGGGTACGTTTTCCGGTCTAGAATGGCGCCGCCCACCGGAACCCGATAACCCAATGGACAATACCAACCACGAGGTCCGCTACGAAGCGGATGACCGACCGCCGCTCGGCCTGACCGTCGGTCTCGGGGCCCAGTACACGGTCCTGGCACTCGCCTCGGTGGTCCTGACGCCGACCATCCTGATCAGCACCGCCGGAGGAAGCGAAGCGTACCTGACCTGGGCCGTATTCGGCGCCCTCGCCGTAAGCGGTGTGGCCACCATCGTGCAGGCGCTGCGCATCGGGCGAATCGGCGCCGGCTATATTCTGGTCATGGGCAGCACGGCGGCCTTCCTGCCGATGAGCGTCACGGCGATCGTGGAGGGGGGTCCCGCGCTGCTGGCCACCCTGATCGTCATGTCGTCCATGGTGCAGTTCCTGCTCGGCGCGAAAATGGCCCTGTTGCGGCGCGTGTTCACGCCGACCGTGGCCGGTACGGTGCTCATGCTGATCCCCGTGAGCCTCACGCCGATCGTCTTCGACAAGCTCACGGACGTTCCCGCCGGCGCCCCGGAGGCCGCCGCGCCCGTCACCGGCATCGTCACGCTGGCGGTGGTCGTCCTGGTGGCGCTGCGCCTGTCCGGCGCCTGGCGGGTCTGGGCGCCGGCCATCGGGCTCGCGGCCGGCGGGCTGACGGGTCTCGCCTTCGGCATCTACGACCTGGAACGCATCGCGAATGCGCCGTGGATCGGGCTGCCCGACTTCAGCGGGTACCCGGGTCTCGACCTGCGATTCGGCGGCGTGTTCTGGGCCCTGCTGCCGGGATTCATCATGGTGACCCTGGTCGGCGCGATGGACACCCTCGGCGACGCCATTGCCATTCAGCGCGCGTCCTGGCGCAAGCCGCGCGCCATCGACTTCCGCTCCATCCAGGGCGCCATCAACGCCGACGGCCTCGGCAACCTGCTGTCGGGCGTGGGCGGGACGGTCCCGAACACGACCTACGGCGCAAGTATTGCGATCGCGGAGCTCACCGGCGTCGCGTCGCGCGCCGTGGGCGTCTGGGTCGGAATCCTGTTGATCTCGCTTGCGTTCCTGCCGAAACTCGTGGCCGTGGTCGTGGCGTTGCCGGGCCCGGTCGCGGGCGCCTATCTTGCGATCATCGTGGCGCTGATTTTCGTCTTCGGCGTGAAGATTCTGGCCAACGACGGTCTCGACTACCGCAAGAGCCTGATTGTCGGATTCGCGTTCTGGGTGGGCCTCGCGTTCCAGTTCGACATGATCTATCCCGAGCTTGTCCAGGGATTCTGGGGCGACCTTCTGGGGCAGGGCATGACCGCCGGCGGCCTCACGGTCATCCTGCTGTCGGGCTTTCTCGATCTCACGGGCAGGCGGCCGAGACGTCTCCGGTCGACCCTCTCGATCGACGCGCTGCCCGCGATCGACGCGTTCCTGTGCGATTTCGCGCAGCGCATGCGGTGCGACGAGGCGATGACGAACCGTCTGCGGGCCGTGGCCGAAGAAGCAGTGCACACGCTGCTCGGGGACGGCGAGTCGCGCCGCGAGCGGGATCTGTTACTGGTGGCGCGGGCCGACGGCCGGTCGGCGGACCTGGAGTTCATTGCCGGTGGCGCGGACGCGAACCTCGAGGAGCAGCTCGCGATGCTGAGCGAGGGCGTGACGGGCTTGCCCAACGAAGCCGAGATGCCGCTGCGGTTGCTGCGCCACTACGCCACGTCCGTACGCCACCAGCAATACCACGACACCGACATCGTGACGTTCCGGGTGGAACCGCGGTGAGTCCGCGAATTGTCCCCGAATGATGAGCCGGAATCAGGATAGATACCGAAGAAACTGCGCCGCCCCAAGCGGCAAAACGGGATCCGGCACATGGAATTGACGCAACGCTCCAGCAACCCGAAGGGTATACTCTTCTCGTTTCCGGGGGGCATTCCATGATTTTGTCGGACAGCGACATTCGGTCCGCACGCGACCGCGGAAAGATCGGAATCGAACCGTCCTCGGAGGCAGCGGGACCGCCAGGCTCGGTGAAGCCTCCGCGATGAGAACGACAGCCGCAGTCGCCGCAATCGCACTGCTGCTGGGAGGCTGCACAAGCCTCAAGCCCGTGGAATCGCCCCCGGAAGAGCTGCGCGAGCAAGTGCGCAACGGCCAGATCGTGCGGCCGGGGGAGCGCGTCTCGTTGACGACGGACGACGGCGCGACACATGTGTTCGATGTTCTGGAAGTGACCGACAGCGCTGTCCGTGGCGATGCGGTGAGCATACCGGTCGACAGCATCGTCAGCGTCCGCACCCAGCGGGCCGATCCGGCGCGGACCGCGCTCGCGGCCGGCGGAGCGCTGGCGATCGTCTACATCCTCGTTGCGCAGGACGCCGTGGACGAAATCATCGACGACATCGTCGACTGAAGCCGCCGGTGGCCGGTTCGCGGCATCTTCCCGGCACGGTCACTGGAACCGATTTCACTATTTTGTTCAATTGCAAAGCTTGAAAGTGTCGATGTCCTCAATGGCGCGGCAACCGGGTCCGGGTACCGCGCGGGCCTCGTGGGAACGGCCTTTGACTACTGGTTGCGCCTGGTCCTGCGCCACCGCAATTCCAGTGCTGCGGTGTCCGAGAGTCCTTGGGTTGCGGAACGCCCTTCCGTTCAAAATCAATTGTCCCTTGATTCGGTGCACGGCGAAGAAGCCCGCAGCAGGAGGTTGATGACCTGCGCGCGCTCTACAGTGCCATCCCCGACAACCTGTTTCGGGGCGAGCGCGTTCGCTATTCTTCTACGAAGTCCGGCGGCCTTTCGGAGCCGTCGCCGAAGAAGAACTTCTCCATTTCCTGTTCCAGAAAGCGCCGCGCCTTGGGTTCGATTGGCGTCAGGCGGTATTCGTTGATGAGCATGGTCTGGTGGCCGAGCCAGCGCTGCCAGGCGATCTTCGAGACGTTGTCGTAGATTCTTCGGCCCAATTCTCCGGGATAGACGGGACGGTCGAGCCCGTCGGCTTCCGTCCCCAGAATGATGCAATGGACGGTTCGGCTCACGACAGCATCTCCCTTGAGCGATTCTGACCCTTTATCAGGACCGCAATGGGTGCGGCAACACCTATCCGGGCCTTCTGCGACGGGTTATACCAGAGCCACCCTTCGCAATCCATGAGCGCGTTCGCCGTCGTATCCAGCCGAATTTCCAGCGGGTGGATGACGAGGTCGAAATGGCTGAAGCCATGTTTCAGGGGGCTGCCGACTGTGTGGTCGGGAATATCGAGGCCCAGATGGCGGCGGCACCACTCCTGCGGATCGTCGTCGGCCGCCAGTTCCGGAAGGCTGTAGAGTCCGCCCCAGATGCCGTTGGGCGGGCGCCTCTCCAGCAACACTTCCCGATTCGGGTTGGCGATCAGCAGCATTCTGACGTCGCGCCGCGGCCGGACCTTCCCCGGGTGAGGCGTGGGCAGCACCGCCTGCAGACCGCGGATGCGCGCCTTGCAATCCGCGGCCAGCGGACACTCTCCGCAGCGGGGCCGGGTGCGGGTACACACCGTGGCGCCCAGATCCATGATCGCCTGGGTGTACTCGGCCACTCTCTCGTGCGGCGTATACCGCTCCGCGTATGCCCAAAGGGTTTTCTGAATGGCGGCACGTCCGGGCCAGCCCTCCACCGCTTCGTAGCGGGCCAGCACGCGCTTGACGTTGCCGTCCAGGATGGGCGCCCTCTTCCCATGGGCCAGGGCCATGATGGCGCCGGCCGTGGAGCGGCCCACGCCCGGCAAGCTCATGAGACCTTCGACAGTCGTCGGGAACACGCCTCCGCGTTCCTCGGCAATCAATTGGGCAGCACGGTGGAGATTGCGGGCCCTGGCGTAGTAGCCGAGCCCCGACCAGAGGCCCAGCACCCGATCAAGCTGCGCTGCGGCGAGGTCATGGACGGTTGGGAACGCCGTCATGAGCCGCGTGTAATACGGGATAACGGTGCCCGCCCGGGTCTGCTGCAGCATGATTTCCGACACCCAGACGCCATAGGGTGTGCGCTTCTTCTGCCACGGCAGTCCGCGGCGTCCGAATTTTTCGGACCAGTCGAGAAGACGCTCCGCGAACGAATTCACCGAGCACCCTTGTAATCCGCCATCCGCTCCGCCTGCCCCGGCAGCGCCCGACCCGCGGCACCGGGGGGCATGCCTTCAAGCGGCACCCAACGCCATGACTCTCGCCTGCTCATGGCCGCATTATATTGGCGGGCTTCATTCCGGCTGGAATCGCCGAAAATCGGCGGCGCCGACACCGCTCCTTGCATTTTCTCCGCAATAGTCATATATCTAGTCAGATAGAGAATTGGAGACTCATCATGGCCAGATCCTGGCAGGTTCAGGACGCGAAGGCACGCTTCAGCGAGTTCCTCTCGGCCAGCTTGACGGAGGGTCCCCAGATTGTGACTCGACGGGGCGTTCAGACTGCGGTTCTGGTCCCTATCGACAGGTGGCGGCAACTGGAGAAGGCGGCCACACCGCGGCTCAAGGACGTTCTGCTCGCGCCGCGGGCCAGGACCGAACAACTCACCCCGCCGCGCAGGAGTGAGCGTCTGCGCCCGCCGCCGACGTTCGAGTAGCCGTGTACCTGGTGGACACCAACGTGGTGTCTGAACTGCGCCGCTCCAAGCCCCATCCCGCAGTGGTCCAATGGGTAGAGGAAACTTCGCCGGACGCTCTGTTCATATCGGCCGTTACGGTGGGAGAGATACAGAGCGGTATAGAAATCACGCGCGAACAGGACCCGGCAAAGGCGGATGAGTTGGAAGAATGGCTGGCACAGTTGATTGCAAGCCACGAGGTCCTCCCGATGGATGCCGCGTTGTTCCGGGAGTGGGGGCGCATCAAGCACAAGCAATCCAATACGCTGATCGTGGACGCCATGATTGCTGCCACGGCCAAGGTGCGCGGACTGACGGTTGCGACGAGGAATGTCAGCGACTTCCGGACGCTGGGCGTCGACGTGTTCGATCCGTTCGAAAGCGGTCGATGACCGGCACTGCCCACGTTATGCTGATGAACGCTTTTTCCTCTTGCCCTGCGACTGTCCTGCGGCCTGCGCCTTCTCCAACGTACTTCGCTACAATGGGCCTCGGCGCGGGCGTCGTATAATGGTTATTACCCTAGCTTCCCAAGCTAGAGACGTGGGTTCGATTCCCATCGCCCGCTCCAATTCATACAAAGTTCATTATGGGAGCGAATCCATTGATTACTGCCACTGACTTCTTGATGCGACGGCTTCCTCGCCTCTGCGCGGCATTGATCCTGCTTGGTACAACCACGCTTGCCGCGGCCCAGGCGCCCATCGTTCAACCCGGCGCACCGGGTGAAACGGCGCGGGAGCTCACCGCCGAAGAGGCGACCGATATCGCCGTGACCAGCCACTCGCCGGACGACGTGCGCTTCATGCAGGACATGATTCCGCACCACAATCAGGCCGTCCAGATGGCCGATCTTGTGGCCGATCGAACGAACCGGCCCGAGGTCGTCGATGCGGCTGGGCGAATCACCCTCTCCCAGCAGGACGAGATCGAGCTCATGGAGCAGTGGCTGACGGATCGCGGCGAGCCGGTGCCCGATCCGGCGGATCACGCGGCGATGCACACGAGCCATCGGATGGCCGGCATGGCCACGCCGGATCAATTGGCGGACCTGGACTCGTCGGAGGGCACCGACTTTGATCGGTTGTTCCTGCAACTGATGATCACGCACCACGAAGGCGCGGTCACCATGGTCGAGGAGTTGCTGGAACAGCCGGGTTCCGCGTACGACCCGGTGCTGTTCGAATTCGCCAACGATGTCGAGAACGACCAGACCGCCGAGATCGAGCGGATGCATGCGCTGCTGATCACGCTCTCCAACGACCCGCGCGCCGGACTTTCGGCCGGGTTCGAAGACGCCGGCCAGGCGCTGATGAACCTGGAACTCGTGGCCTCGATGCCCAAGCCGCCGGGCTTCTACGACCCCGGGAACCCGGCCGAGTTGCCGCCGGAACGCCCGCGGGATGAAGACGACGACGATGCGGGTGAAGTAGAGGATGCAGAGGACGGGGACGACACCGGCGACCGCGAGGGTGCCGATGGCCGCGACGACGATGAGGACAGCGACGCGCACCAGGCCGACAGCGGCGGCGAGGACGACGAGGACAGCGACGAGTGGGACCGCTCACCGCTGCTCAATTTCGGCAACACCGACATGGCCTTCAGGGACGATGTCATGTTTGCCGGCAGCTACCACGGGTTCAACATCTATCGGCTGGACGAAGAAGGCCTGCCGCAGCAGATCAGCTCCGTCGTCTGCCCGGGCGGGCAGGGCGACGTTTCGGTCGTCGGCGACCTGCTGATCATGTCGGTGGAGCAAACCCGCGGGCGGCTCGACTGCGGGCTCCAGGGCGTCGCAGAGGACGTTAGCGACGACCGGTTCCGCGGCATTCGCATCTTCGACGTCAGCGATCTGACCCGGCCGGTACAGGCGGGCGCGGTCCAGACCTGCCGCGGTTCCCACACCCATTCCGTCGTCACGGCCGACGACGAGAGCATCATCGTCTACAACTCCGGTACTTCGCGAATCCGCGAGGAGGAGGAACTGGAAGGCTGCGTCGACGAATCGCCCGGCGACTATCGGACGGCGCTGTTCCGCATCGACGTCATCGAGATTCCTGTGGACGATCCCTCGGCAGCGCGCATCGTCCACAGCCCCGCGGTTTTCGCCGATCCCGAGGACGGCACCCTGGCAGGCCTCTGGCGCGGGGGCGACCATGGCGAGGAAACGCAGGAATCCAGCCGCACCGATGAATGCCACGACATCACCGTGTTTCCGGAACTCGGGATTGCCGGCGGCGCGTGTTCGGGCAACGGTATCCTGTTCGACATCTCCGATCCGCTGAACCCGCAGCGCATGGATGCGGTCGTCGACAGCGGCTTTGCCTACTGGCACTCGGCGACATTCAACAACGACGCCACCAAGGTCCTGTTCACCGACGAATGGGGCGGCGGCGGCATGCCCCGTTGCCGTGCGTTCGATCCGCTTGACTGGGGCGCGGACGCCATCTACGACATCGTCGACGGTCGACTCGAGTTCCGCAGCTATTTCAAGATGCCGGCGCCGCAGACCGAACAGGAGAACTGCGTGGCGCACAACGGTTCCGTGATTCCGGTACCGGGCCGCGATATCTTCGTGCAGGCCTGGTACCAGGGCGGCATCTCCGTGGTCGACTTCACCGATTCGTCCAACCCCATCGAAATTGCCTATTTCGACCGCGGACCCATCGACGCGGAACACATGATTGGCGGTGGATACTGGTCGGCGTACTGGTACCGGGGGAAAATCTACGGGACAGAGATCGTGCGCGGGTTGGACGTGCTGTCACTGGTGCCGAGCGAATTCCTGTCCGGGAATGAAATCGCCGCCGCTATACTGGCGGACCAGGGCAGCGTGTTCAATCCTCAACAGCAATTGAGGTATGACTGGCCGGCCGAGCCGGTGGTGGCACGGGCCTATCTCGATCAGCTTGAGCGCGGTAATGCGCTGGCGGCATCCCTGGCGGCCGATCTCGATGTGGCGCTGGACCAATCGGCATCCGCGCTGGAGGACCGCACGCGCGATGAAGCGCTGGCCGCGCGACTCGAGTCGCTGGCGGCGTCGGTGGAAACGGACGTTGAAGACAGCATCACGACAAGTCGGCAGACTGCTCTCGTGGAGACATTGGCCGGGATTGCAGCCAGGTTGCACTAGCACTCCTGCCGGCAGTCACGCTGTTTCGTTCGACATCGCTCGAGCCGCGTCCGACAGGCAATATGACCGAAATCGCGGTCGGTAGTCCGCATGACCAGGTCGTGGCGAACACGAATGCGGTCAAGCGCTACTTCGCCGTTGTCGCAGGATGCCGGCAAATGACACATCTCCACCATAGAAAGGTCCGCAGCTTCGTGCAGCGCGCCGGGCGGACGACGGCGGCGCAAAAGCGGGCGTTGAGAGACCTGCTGCCGCGCTACGGCGTCCCGTTTCAGGACAGCACCCTGGATCTCGCCATCGTCTTCGGGCGGCGGGCGCCCATTGTGCTCGATATCGGTTTCGGCGACGGGTCGGCCCTGTTGACGCTGGCCGCCAATCACCCGGACCGGGATTACCTCGGCGTCGAGGTACACGAACCGGGGATCGGCCGTCTCCTGCTGCAACTGGAACGCGCCGGACTCGACAACATCCGAATCGTCGCTCACGACGCGGTCGAGGTGGTCCGGCGCATGCTGCCCGCCGGAGCGGTGGATGCCGTGAACCTGTTCTTTCCGGATCCCTGGCCCAAGAAGCGCCATCACAAGCGCCGGATCGTGCAGCCGGACTTCGTTCGGGATATTGCCCGGGCTCTCAAGCCCGGCGGCACATTTCACATCGCCACCGACTGGGCCGACTACGCCGGCCATGTGACGGAGGTGATGGACGGTTGCGGGCAGTTCGTGGCGCTGACGCCCGAACAGGCGTCATGCGAGCCCCTCTTCGACCGTCCGACATCGAAGTTCGAACGTCGCGGCATCGCGCTGGGGCACACGGTGACCGATCTTCATTTTCGCAGGACCGGGTAGCGCTTTATCCAACCGGCAATTGCCTGGCAGCTGGATGGGGTACTAGGGCGCGGAGCCGCTGAGCCAGCGATCCAGAACCTCCGCCAGCTCAGCCTCATTCGCGACGACCCGGCCATCCTCCACACGCAGCGGCACGGGTTCCAGTGCCTCGCCCGGGCAGGGACCGTCCACGCACACACCGTCGTCGATCCGGAACACGGCCCCGTGGGAATTGCACAGGATCCGGTCGCCGTCGCGGTTCAGGAAGCGGTTCGGCTGCCAGTTGAGTGGATTGCCCGCATGGGGACATCGGTTAACGAAGCCGCTGACCCGCTCACCCTTGCGCACGGCGAAGAATTCCAGGGGCCAGATGCCCGCCCCCCACTTGAACTCGCGGCTGCCGGGATCGGCGAGATCGTCGAGGCGGCATAGAACAACGGTTTCGGCGATGGCGCCGGGTTTTGGGCCGATGCGGGCGCTCACGCGGCGTTCCGCCGGTCCCGCGCTACCCTGCGCATGATGACCATAGCCAGCAAGACGGCCGGAACGCCCGCCGCCGATGCGTACAGGAAGAACGTGACGTAGTCCGTCGCGTCCACCACCATGCCCGAGAAACCGCTCAGCAACTTGCCCGGCAACAGCATCAGCGAGGTGAACAGGGCGTACTGGGTGGCCGTGTAGGCGGCGTTGGTCAGGCTGGAGAAATAGGCGATAAACACCGTGCCCGCGAATCCCACGGCGAAATTGTCGGCGCTGATGACGCCAACCAGGTACAGAATGTCCGCCGAGCCGTGGGCCGCCAGGGCCGCGAAACAGAGATTGGTGACCGCAACCAGCGCGGTGGCGGCCAGCAGCGGTCGGACGGGGCCATAGCGGCTGACAATGACCCCGCCAAAGAATACGCCGAAAATGGTCACGCCAAAGCCGAAAAACTTCGCCACGGTGGCAATTTCCGAGAGCGAGTAACCCAGGTCGATGTAGAACACGTTGGCAATGTTGCCGAACAGCAGATCGCTGACCCTGGAAAGACCGATGAAGGTCAGCACCAGCAGGGCGAATGCCCCATTGCGCCTGAAGAATTCGGCGAAGGGGCCAATGACCGCATCGCCGAACCACTCCGCGAAGCGCTTCAGTCCGAATCCGCTTTCGTCTTCGCCCGGCATTGCGGACGCGTTCGATTCAGGCTCGGCGATGATCAGAACACAAACCGGACCGACCAGCATGCACGCCACCATGACCGAATAAGCGGCACTCCACGAGTAGAATTCGGCCAGGTACAGCGCTCCGGCGCCGCTCACCAGCAGGGCTACGCGGTAGCCGAGCTGATAGGTGGCCGCCATGGCGCCCTGATCCTCGGCCGGCGCCGCCTCGATCCGGTAAGCGTCGATCGCGATATCCTGCGTGGCCGAGCAGAAGGCGACGAATACCGAAAACAGGGCGATGGGCAACAGTGCCGCGCCGGGGTCCTGTCCGGCCATCCCCAGCAAGCCCGCGACGATTCCCAATTGCGCGATCAGCATCCAGCTCCGGCGACGGCCCAGGACACGGGTGAGCACCGGAAGCGGGAGACGATCCACCAGCGGCGCCCAGCAGAACTTGATCGAATAGAACAACCCGACCCAGGCGAACATGCCGATGGCCGTGCGGCTGACGTCATAGGTGCGCAGCCACGCGCTCAGGGTGGAAAACACCAGCAGGAAGGGCAATCCGGCAGCGAATCCCAGGAACAGCATCCCGATGACCCGCGGCTTGCGGTAGACGAGGAAACTCTCCAGCCAACTCTGGGTCGCGGTACCGGGAACCGCCGGAGCGGAAGCATTCGTCATGAGGTGATCTGCAGCCGATTGATGGCGCCCTGCAGGCGCGGATGCGCTGTATGATACAGGAGCCGATTTCCCCTCATCATGCAAAATCACAAGACGCAATTTCTTGAGTTGTCCCTTGAGCTCGGCGCACTTCGTTTTGGCGAATTCGAACTCAAGTCCGGGCGGATCAGCCCGTATTTCTTCAACGCGGGTGAGTTGAGTACCGGGCGGGCGGCCGCGACACTCGGTCGCTGCTACGCCGCCGCGCTGGCTTCCGCCGGCATGCCCTTCGACATGCTGTTCGGCCCGGCCTACAAGGGCATCAGCCTGGCGGCCCTGACCGCCGCCGCGCTGGCCGAGCACCACGACCTGGACTGCCCGTTCGCGTACAACCGCAAGGAAGCCAAGGACCACGGCGAAGGCGGCTCGTGCATCGGCGCTGCCATTGCAGGCCGTGTCCTCATCGTCGACGACGTGATTACCGCCGGCACCGCCGTTACCGAGGCCAT
>JAJDWR010000046.1 GCA_022825505.1 Gammaproteobacteria bacterium
AGGCGTGAAACTGAAGTTGTGCGGGTGTACACTGTGTGGACATGGGACCTCACCGTCGGCTTAATGTAAGTGATTGAGCTAACTCACATTATCCGACAAATCGAGGTCCCATTCCATTTGTCGGTGAGAAATCCGGGCTAGCTCCCCACTTACAGATTTTCGCGACTTTCACGGCAATGTCACCGGATTTGCCAATATCGCTACCGCCTACGAAAGCATATGGTGATTGTCGGAGACACACTATGGAGCCGTTCGACGCAATGGACTTGGGCCGTACCTGGCTTTTCGACGGGGAACGCAAGCATGTTTCATAGTTGCTATATTTCATCGCATCGGTTTGGAGAAATTGCATGCCTGAGTGGTTCAACACTCCCCTGATCATTATCGCGACCATGGCCGTTGGCACTGGTCTCATTAAATTCGGCCAATGGATGGGTAGCGTTAACTCCGATCGGGACGTATTCAAAGAGTTCATGCGGGATATCCGCAATGACATCAAGGAGATCCGTGCGAGCATCACTGGAATTTTCGCACGGCTTCCCGCCAGCCCGATTGCCGGGGAAAGCCCTTATAGGTTGACGGACCTGGGCCGGGCAATGTCCGACTCGCTGGGCGGCCGGGCATGGGCGGAACGAGTGGCGCCCAGCCTGAGCCAACTTGTGAGGGGCCGCGAACC
The DNA here is from genome assembly GCA_022825505.1 of Gammaproteobacteria bacterium. Lineage (GTDB taxonomy): Bacteria > Pseudomonadota > Gammaproteobacteria > Steroidobacterales > Rariloculaceae > UBA6522. The sequence goes on from JAJDWR010000046.1 coordinate 677, forward strand.
GTATGAAGTCCAGGAAATCTGTTTCGGTTACGTAAGAAATGAGTTCACGCCTACCGACGAACAGGACGCGAGAATCAGAGCTTGCGCCTACGAGAATGCCCTGAGTCGCGATCAGGTACTCGACGTTTTGGCGGTTGAACTTCGAGACATATTACTGGAAGTTGCCGAACCTGCTACCGCTGCTTAGAAGTCCGCGAAGTTTCCGGAGAGGCGCTACCGCATGGCGGTGTGGACCGGCACTCGATCCCTACCTGAAATTCGCCGTAACCGTCAGGATTCGGTCGCCGATGTAGTAGGTCACATGCTTGGCCGGGCTGTCGGCGTGTAGATTGGACCACTCCGGGTCCTGGCCGCCGGCGCCCGCCGCGTCGGGGGCGCGGCGTGGGTTGCCCGCGAGCGCGCCGACGCTGATCAGGTCGCCCGGCTGCAGCGACTGGCCCCGGCGCTCGAGAAAGTCCGCCGCCATCAGTGCCGTGACCAACAGGTGAAGTTCGTCCGTCTGCTGATCCTTGAACGACTGTTCCGTGCCCGTGTGGTCGGTACCCACGACGCGCATGGTGCGGAGACTCTCCACGATGTTCGGGTCGTCCGCCGTATTCAGGCAGTCTCCGACGACGCCATAGCGTCCGCCCGCGCTGGTCGCCTGCATGAAATGCGCACTGAGGCCGACGCCCGGCTCGACCTGCTCCCGATTGTTCAGGAAGACGGGCAGCTCAATGAACGCGCAGACGGCTTCGATGTGTTGCGCCGCTTCCTCGATGGTCGTCGCCTCGTGGATGCGCTCGCTGCCGACCCGCAACAGAAAGTCGGGCTCCAGATTCAGCGCCTGCCCCTGCACCGGCACTTCGCCGTTGTCCTCGAACAACGCGCCCTCGCCGTGCAGGACGCCGAACAACGGACCGCTCAGACCAAACCTCGGCTGCACGCTCGGCAGATGGATGCCGATCTTGTAGGCGGCAACCGGGTGACCGCGGCGCTCAAGTTCCTCATCGTACTGCCGGCCGTACTCCTGCGCGGTCTCAAGATCCATCGCGTTCAGGAGTTCGATATAGCAGAGCGTTTCCTCCACCACCCCACTGTTTTCCCAGGCATCGGCAGCATCCCGGGCCCAGTTTTCCATGTCGCAGTCGGCCAGGGCGATGCCGCTCCAGAGCAGGCAGATCGGCCCGAAAATAATCCGGTACATTGTTTGTCCTATAGTGATCCGAAGAATGGATGCCTTACCAGGTCTCCCGGCTGTATCCCCAGTCGCGCCGCCAGCCCGCCATTGATCTCGAGAACGCCCAGCGCCGGTTGCATCGAACTGATGGAGTCGAGCGAGCCCGGGACGGTGTTCTCTGCGATGTGTATGACGACGCCGGCGCTGTCCATGAACACCATGTCCAGCGGGATCAGCGTGTTCTTCATCCACATGGAGATCATCCGCTCGCTGGGGTGGATGAACAGCATGCCCACGTCATCGGGCATCTCGCGCACGAACATCAGTCCCCGGGCCTGGGCGTTTCGCTCGGAGGCGATGAAGATCCCGAAGTGCTCGCAGGTGTCGGCAGCGGTGTCGATGATGAGCGAGGACTGGGGAAAGTCCTGCACCAGCGGCCGGCCCTGGGCGGAGACGGTGTCGAGCGTCTGCGCCTGAATCGACGCGGCCAGCAGCCAGACGCCGCCGATCGCCAACAGCTGCCGAATATGGATCGTCATGACACAGGCCCTCCAGGGATCGGCCGACACGGTGCAATCACTCGGGTTCCGAATCGTAGCCCATTCCGTGCGAGCCGACATGCCGTTCGACATTCAGGCCGTGGTAGCGGACGGCGGCGAACAGCGCATTCATCGACAGGGGAAATTGCAGTTCCCGCCCGGGCGAATAGAGATCCGAGTTGAAGAACAGCCTGGTGTCGGGCACGTAGACGCCGACCATCCCGTCGGAATGGGGATTGGGTATGTCGTATACGCCGATGGCGCGGCCGATGCGGTCGAGTTCGGCGTGGCCGTCCACCGCGACGGCACTCAGGCCGCTGAAGCCTGCCCGTGCCAGGGCCTCTTCGTAGAACCACATGCTGTCCTCGTGGGCGACCAGCGTTGCGCCGGCTTCGACAAAGCTCCGGAAACCGCCGGAGTGGTCGAGGTGGTGATGGGTCATGACGATGTACCGCACCGGCTGGTCCGGCCAGCGTTCCTCCAGTAGCCGGAGCAGGGTGTCCGAGCGTTGCGGATACCAGGGCGCATCGGCCACGACGATGCCGTCGGGACCGACGACCACCAGCCCGTGGTGGCTTCCGCCGACGACCTGGTAGATGTCGGGACCGACTTCGAGCAGCTCGACATTGTCGAATTGCGGGGTGTCGGCCGGCCCGCCGAGGCCGGCGCGGGCGAGCAGCAGGTGCGACATGCTCCATCCCCAGTCGCGGTGCGCGGCATCCCCCGGTTCGAGGTCGTCGGCTACCGTGAGCACGCTGTCCGCGTCGGCGGGGTTCACCTCGATGGCCGACCGCATCTCCCGGCGCAGCAGTCCGCCGTTGAGAAACTGTTCGACCTTGAACGGGAAAGGCACGCCGGAGACTTCCCGCCAGTCGGAGAAGACCACGCGGTTAGGTCCTTCGCCGAAGGTGGGGTCCTGTTCCATGGTGGTGACTTCGCTCGGCAGGCCTGTGGCGGGGTCGATGATCAGGGTCCATTCCGTGTCATGAGCGGATAGAGCGATCCGGTGCCGGACGTTTCCGCCGCTTGCGAACTCTACGGGTGGGAGCGATGCGTCCGAGTGCGCCGCCAGGATGAGCGGATTGGTGAGCCACAGGTCCTTGAAGTTGGCGCCGATGCGCGCCGCGGACAGCGGTGTCGGGCCGTCCAGTGCGGCGCGGAAGTTGTCCTGCCCATCCTTGATGCCGGTCATCTCGCCGTACGTCATGGAATAGGCGAATCCGGTCACGACCGGGAAGACGGTATCGAGTTGCCATTCCTCCCGCGCCAGCCACCCGCCGGGATTCCACGTCACCGTGACGTCGTAGTCGGCGGTGTGCTTGGGCGCCCCGCCGGGGGTGAGGCTTTGCCGCGGCACAAAGCGCTGCCCCGAGGCCGTGATCCGCACGGTCTCGACCGTTTCCGCGAGGCTCGGGTCGAGGGGCGCCTGCGCGACGGCCGCGTGGCCGAACAACGGTGCAATCGCGACAACGGTGGCACGCAAGGCTCCCCGGCGAAATTGGATGGGTCCCTTTCCACTTGGCATTTTTGCAGATACTCCCTCAAAACAATTGATGACTGGCAACTTGATCAGTAGCACGCTGGGTAGCGGTTGTGAGCGCCAGGCGCAATCAATCGGGTCCCGAATCGTAGCCCATTCCATGCGCGCCGACATCGAAAAGTGCGGGATTGGGTATTTTAAGGCAAAAGTGTACACTTTGAAGTGTACACTCCACTATGGAACTCGCGATGGAAATTACTGCAAAGAGCTTGAGAAACCGCATAGGGGAGGTGCTCGCATGCGTAGAGCGAGGCGATTCGGTCACCATCACTTACCGCGGCAAACCGAGGGCACGGTTGGTGGGAATCGACGACCCCGGTAAGGGCGAAGCGAAACCCGAAGATCACAGTGCCTTCGGAATGTGGAAGGATCGGGAAGACATGGTCGATGTGGGCGAATACGTCCGTAACTTGCGAAAACCACGTCATGCTGGCTGACACGGACATCCTGATCTGGTTTCTTCGGGGAAGCGCTTCGGCACGAGTGACGCTCGAGGAGTGTGCGCCCGTTCAGCTGTCGGCGGTCACCTACATGGAACTCGCTCAAGGAGCGCGAAACCAGAGCGAGCTCAGGCTATTGCGGCAGACCATCGGGGAAAGCGGTTGGCGAATCGAACCCGTAACCGAATCCATGAGCTTTCGGGCCATCGCCTTGATCGAAGGTCACGCCTTGTCACACGGACTACGATTGGCAGATGCGCTGATTGCCGCCACCTCCATCGAGCTGGGGCTGACGCTGATTACAGCCAATGACCGCCATTATCGTTTTCTGCCTGGTATTTCGCTAAGGCGATTTCGGCCCTGACGCGATCGGAGTAGAGTTACCGGGATGCGTCGGGCAGGCTGTCCCGGGATTTGGACTGCAAGTCCCTGAAAGGTAAGATTTCCCGCCTTGAGCAACGGTTGCGCCGATGTCACTGCAGGATAAATTCGCCAGTCTGGAAGGGCACCTGTCCGGTCTCGTGGTCGGGCAGAAGCAACTCCTCAACCGCATGTTGGTCGCGCTTCTGTGCGACGGGCACCTGCTGGTGGAGGGCGCGCCGGGCCTTGCGAAGACCCGCGCCATCAAGGTGCTGAGCCACAGCGTGGAGGGCGACTTCCATCGTCTGCAGTTCACGCCTGATCTGCTGCCGGCAGACCTGACCGGCACGGAGATCTACCGGCCACAGGACGGCTCATTCGTGTTTCGGGAAGGCCCGCTGTTCCACAACCTCATACTGGCCGACGAGGTCAACCGCGCGCCGGCCAAGGTCCAGGCCGCGCTGCTGGAGGCGATGGGCGAGCGGCAGATCACGGTCGGTTCGGTGACTTACCGGCTGCCCGAGCTGTACATGGTCATGGCCACACAGAACCCCATCGAGCAGGAAGGCACCTACCCCCTGCCGGAGGCGCAACTGGACCGCTTCCTCATGCAGGTGCTGGTGGACTACCCCAATGCGGCGGGGGAGCATGCGATCCTTGCGATCAACCGCCGCGAAGCGAGCAAGGCGGCCGACGATGCGGAACTCTTCGAGCCCACCACGGTGCTGGCCCAGGCGGAGGTCATCGCCGCGCGCCACGAGGTGCTGAAGGTGCACCTCGCCCAGCCCCTGGAGGAATACATCGTCCAGGTCGTGCTCGGGACCCGGCGCTCCGAGCGCTACGGGGAAGACTTGCGTGACCTCCTGCAGTATGGCGCCAGCCCGCGGGCGACCATAGCCTTGGACCGCTGTTCGAGGGCCCGTGCGTGGCTCGCGGGCCGCGATTACGTCACGCCGGAAGACGTGCAGTCCATGGCCCACGACGTCCTGCGGCACCGGATCCTGCTGAGCTTCGAGGCCGAGGCCGCGGGGCGCGCGGCGGACGAGGTCGTGGACGAGTTGCTGGCGCGCATCGGGGTGCCCTGATGAATGCGGCCGGTGCAGCACGATCGACGTCCTCGCCCGCCCGCATCGAACTGGCCGAACTCATTCGCCTGAGGCCGGCAGGCGAGTCCCTGAAGATCGGGGCGTTGCGGGTGCGGGCCCTCGATGCCGGAGGCCACCTGTCAAGGCTCAAGGGCCGGGGCGTGGAGTTCGACGAGTCGCGGCCGTACCAGCCCGGCGACGATCTGCGGACCATGGACTGGAAGGTGACGGCACGCACCGGCAAGCCTCATACCAAGGTGTTCCGGGAAGAGCGGGACCGCCCGGTCATCCTCTGGCTCGATCTGCGCAGGCCCATGCTGTTCGCCACCCGGGGGGTCTTCAAGGCCGTGCGCGCCGCGCAGACGGCCGCGCTGGTGGCGTGGAGCGCCGTGGCCAACGGCGATCGCCTGGGCGGGCTGATCTTTTCCGACCGTGAGCATGTGGAACTCCGGCCGCGCCTGGGGCGCCGCGCCGCGTTGCGCGTGTTGCGGGTGATCAGCGACACGGCGTTCTGGGATGCTCCGCATGCCGCCGCCGCGGACCAGCCGCATACCCTGGAGCGCCTGACCCGGGTCGCCCGCCCGGGGAGCCAGATCTTCCTGCTCAGCGATTTCCGCGCGCTGGACCATTCATTCGAACGCCACCTTCGCCAGGTGGCGCGCCACAGTGACGTTTCGCTGGTGCACTTCTTCGATCCGGTGGAGCGCAGTCTGCCGCCCCCGGGGCGCTACCGCGTGCTCGCCGGCAACCGTTCGGTCGCCATCGACACCGGCGCCGCCGCGGAACGCCGCGCCTACCGGGACCGGTTCCTGGAACGGCGTGCGAGGCTTGCGAAACTGGCGCGCTTCCCCGGTGTCCAACTCCTGGAATGCGGTACCGACATGGACCCGCAGAAGGTCTTGAGCGCACGTTTCGCAGGCAGATGAATCCGGCACTGGACCCGACACAGCTCCCGTTGCGGGATATCCACCTTCCCGAGGCCGTCGGCTGGTGGCCTCCCGCCTTCGGTTGGTGGATACTCGTGGGGGCAGTGCTCCTGGGCGCGGTGGTCTGGGCGCTCCGTTATCGCGCCGGCTGGCGCCACCGGGCGGCCTCGGTAGAATTGCAGGCTGCGCTGGCGACGTTGCAGCGTGGCGGGGATCCCGTGCTCTGCGCACAACGCTTTTCCACGACGCTGAGGCGATTCGCCATGACGACGAGCGAACAGCCCGACCGCGTGGCTGGCCTGACCGGTGAACCGTGGCTCGCCTGGCTGGACAGCCGCTGGGAGCGCGAGGCGTTCTCGCAGGGCGCCGGACGGGGCCTGTTGTCGGCCCCCTGGGTCGGCGCCGGGCGCCTGGACCGCGAGCACTGTCTTGAGCTGGGCCGCCTTTGCCAGGCCTGGATCAAGGCGCAGAAGAAGAGGGTTTAGAAAATGTGGCAACTGGCCTGGTGGTGGATGTTGCTGGCACTGCCGCTGCCGTGGCTGGTGCGCCGCTGGTCGACGCCGGACCCTGTCGACCGTGACGCCGCGCTAAGGGTTCCGGACCTTGAGGAGTTCGCCGGCCTCAGCGGTGCGGGCGGCACGAAAAGCGGATCCACGGGCCGGTTGCTCCTGCTGTGGGGCATCTGGGCGCTGGTGGTTCTGGCGGCGGCGCGGCCCCAGTACGTGGGCGAGGCGACGGCCTTACCCGCAACCGGCCGGGATCTCCTCCTTGCCGTGGACCTCTCCGGCAGCATGGAGGAGCAGGACTTCCAGCTCAACGGCGAGTGGGTGGACCGGCTCACCGCCACAAAGGCCGTGGCGCGCGACTTCATCGACCGCCGGGTGGGGGACCGCATCGGCCTGATCCTGTTCGGGCGGGAGACCTATCTCCAGGCGCCCCTCACCTTCGACCGCCAGACCGTGCAGACGTTGCTGGACGAGGCAGTGATCGGGCTCGCGGGCAAGGAGACGGCCATCGGCGACGCCATCGGGCTGGGCATCAAGACCCTGACCGATGCCGGCATCGACGAGAACCGCCGGGTGTTCATCATGCTGACCGACGGCGCCAACACCGCCGGGGCCGTTGACCCGCTCAAGGCAGCGGACCTGGCCCGGGAGCGGAGCATGGTGATCTACGCCATCGGCATCGGCGCCGACGCGCTGATGGTCCGCTCGCTGTTCGGCGTGCGGCAGATCAATCCCTCCGCGGACTTGGACGAGGAAACGCTGACCACCATTGCGGCGGGTACGGGGGGCCGCTATTTCCGGGCACGGAATACAGAGGAATTCGAGCAGATCTACGCGCTGCTGGACGAACTGGAGCCGGCGGCCAGCGACGAGACAGGATTCCGGCCCGTGAACGAACACTTCTACTGGCCGTTGGGCGCGGCGCTTGCGCTGAGCCTGGTATGGGCGGCCGCGGCGCTGCGCAGGAGCGCCCGCGAGGTCGTCCTGGAGGCGGCCGATGGCTGAGTTTCATTTCGTGCGTCCCATATGGCTGCTGCTGTTGCCGGTGTGCATCTGGCTGATCTGGCGGCTGGCGCGCGGCAGCGCGAACGCGGGCCGATGGCGGACCTGGGTGGATGAGGCCTTGCAACCGCTTGTCCTGACGGCCGCCGACAGCGCCATGCGCGGCAAGCGGTGGCTGCTATCGGGTGCGGCAGCGGCGTGTACGCTGGCCGTCCTCGCGCTGGCCGGACCCACCTGGGAGCGGATGCCGGTGCCGGCGCTGCGGTCATCGGAGGCGCTGGTGGTCGTCCTCGACCTTTCCCGGTCCATGGACGCCGGCGACGTGGAACCGAGCCGGCTGGAGCGGGCCAAGCTGAAGCTGCTGTCGCTGCTGCAGCGGCGCGACAGCGGCCAGACCGGCCTGGTGGTCTTTTCCGCGCACGCCTTCACGGTGACGCCGCTGACGACCGACACGCGGACCATCGCCGCGCTGGTGTCCAGCCTGACCAGCGACATCATGCCCAGCCGGGGGAGCTATCCGGAGGCCGGTATCGGTCGCGCGGCCCAATTGCTTCGCCAGGCGGCGGCGAGTCGCGGAGAAATACTGCTGGTCAGCGATTCGGGCGTCTCCCCGGCTGCCGTCGAACTGGCCCGCGAGTTGCGCGGCGAAGGCATGACCCTGCACGTGATGGCCGTGGGAACTGTCCAGGGCGGGCCGATTCCCCAGGCCGGCGGCGGCTTTCTCAGCGACGGCCGCGGCCAGGTGGTGGTCAACCGCGTCAATCACGGCGCGTTGCAGCGCCTGGCCGAAGCGGGCGGCGGTCGGTTCGCCGTGCTGACGCCCGATGACCGGGACCTGGATCGGCTGCTGACCGGTACGTCCGCGTCCGCCGGCGCGCTGACCGACGACGGCGAGGAACTGCGCACGGAGATCTGGCGGGATCAGGGCGTCTGGCTGGTGCTCCTTCTGCTGCCGTTGCTGGCGTTGTCATTCCGGCGCGGCTGGGTCGTGGTGTGTGTCGCGATGTTGACGCTGCCGGGTCAGCGCGCGGAGGCGCAGACCTGGGCCGACCTCTGGCAACGCCGGGATCAGCAGGGGCAGGCGGCCTTCGAGTCGGAGGATCACGCGCGGGCCAGCGAACTGTTCGAGGATCCCGCGTGGCGTGCCGCGGCGCAGTACCGCGACGGCCAGTTCGAGTCCAGCGCCGAGACGCTGGCGCCCGCGCAAAGCGCGGACGGGCACTACAACCGCGGCAACGCGCTGGCACGGGCCGGCGCCTTCGCCGAGGCGATCCAGGCCTACGATCAGGCGCTGGAAATCGAACCGCAACACGAGGACGCGCTGTTCAATCGCGACCTGCTCATGCAGCAGCCGCCGCAGCAGTCCCAGGGCGACAGCGGCGACGGCGAGTCGGGCGACGAAAGCGAGCAGCAGCAATCGGCGCAGAACCAGGGAGCGGAACAACCGGACGATTCGCCCGGAGAAGAGTCCGAGTCCCGGAGCGAGCAGGGCGCCGACGAGGGTGAGGAGCAGACGCAGCAACAGCCCGCGCCCGCCGAGGCGGGCGACGAACTCCCGGAAGGCGACCCGGTACCGACCCCGGGCGACCTGGAAGAGTGGGCGTCCGAGCAGGCGGCGGAGCAATGGCTGCGGCGGATTCCTGAAGATCCCGGCGGACTGCTGCGGCGCAAGTTCCTGTACCAGTACCAGCGTCTCGGCATCGATCAGGACGGCAACTACGTCTGGCCCGGCGACGAGGAACAGCCCTGGTGACGGCGAGATCGGACGGAATGCATCGTCGGGCGATCAGCCGTATATGGGGAGGCGGTATTCGGCGAGTCGGTCTTCCGCCCATTGCCGGAGGATTCTTGCCGCAGGCTGCCGGACGCTGCCTGGCGCTATGGCTGCTGGTGGCCGCAGGCGTCACGGGCGCCCAGGACGTGACCCTGCGCGCCGCCGTGGACCGGTCCACGATCCGCGAGAACGAGTCCTTTACCTATGTGCTGTCCGTGGAGGGCCAGGTTCGCGACGAACCGGATGTCTCGTTGCTCGCAACGGACTTTGAGATTCTGCAGCGGAGCCGTAACACCAGCATTCAGATGCTGGGAGGGCGCACGTCCCAGATCACCGAGTGGCGCTATCAATTGATGCCGACCGGTCCCGGCACTTTCACGCTTCCGCCCGTGGAAATTGCCGGCGCGTTGTCCAACCCTGTGGAGTTGCAGGTGCTGCCGGCGCTGGCGAGCGACGCCCCGGGGGATATCTTCCTGGAGGTGGAGATCTCCCCGGCCACCGCCTTCGTACAGTCCCAGGTGATCTACACGCAACGGCTGTACCGTGCCGTCAGTACGGGGCGCTCCAGCCTCACGCCGCCCGACGTGACCGGCGGCGAGTCCATTGTCGTGCCGCTGGGCGAGGATCGGGAGTATCAGACCATTCGCGACGACCGCACGTTCATCGTGCTGGAGCGCCGCTACGCCGTCTTTCCCCAGGTCGCCGGCGAGTTGACCATCCAGCCCATGGTTTTCGAGGCGGTGGTCATCACCGCATCGGGGTTTTCCAGCCTGCAGCGGTTCCGGTCCGAGCCGGTCAGCCTGTCGGTGCTGCCGGCGGTCGCGCCCCCGCCGCAACTGGCCGGGGCCGCCTGGTTGCCGGCCGGCGGGGTGACCATCGAACAGCGGTGGAGCGGCGATCCCGAAGAGTTCACGGCCGGCATACCCCAGACCCGAACCCTGAGAGTCGAGGTGGAGGGCGTGCTGGAGACGCAGATTCCCGACCTGTCGCTGTTCGAGACCGATTCCCTGCAGCAGTATGCGGATCAGCCGGAACTCGCCCGCGACAGCAGCGCCGAGGGCACTCGCGCCGTGCGTACCGAGCGATTCGCCGTGATCGCCCAGGCGCCCGGGGCATTGATCATCCCCGCGGTCGAGTTGCCGTGGTTCAATGTGGACAGCAGGGAATGGGAAGTGGCGCGCATCGAACCCAGGCAGGTCACCGTCCTTCCGAGCCGCGAACCGGGCGCGGAACCGGCACCGCCGCCGGTGACGGCGGACGCCCCGCCTGCAGAGTCCGGGGCGTCAGGGCTGCGTACGTGGCAAGGGATCAGCGCCGGGCTGCTGGCCGCGTGGATGCTGACGCTGTTGGGCTGGCGGCAGAGTGGGCGCGTCAAGCGCGCCGCCGCGCTCCGTAAACCCGTGGCCGAAGCCCCCAGGGTATCCGAGCGCCGCCTGTTGCGGCAGTTGCGCGCCGCCTGCAATACCAACGATGCCGGTTTGGCACGGCGGCTGCTGCTTGCCTGGGGGACGGCGCGCTTCGGAGAGGAACCGAAAAGCCTCGGCGCGCTCGCCGCAATGCTCCCGGCAGATCTGGCCGCAGCCATCGGCGACCTGGAACGCAGCCTCTACGGACCGGGATCGCCCGCCTGGGACGGCAGCGCGCTCAAGGCCGCCCTGGCCCAGGCCGACGCAGTGAACCGTTCCGGCACGGCAAACGCGGGCGAGCGCGAACTGCTGCCGCTATACCGTTGATCGCGCGCGCATGCCGGGACCCCGTGGCCACATGGGACGAAACGCTCGACTCGCCCATTGGCCGCACGCGCATGCCGGGACCATCCGCTGACAGCGCTGCCCATCCGTTCGCCGGCGAGGCAGGTACGCGGCCGCTACCAGTGGCCCGTATTGCCCATGGAGGCCCAGGGCTCGGCCGGAGCCTTGGCGCCGCCCTTCTGCAGCAGTTCGATGGAGATGTTGTCGGGGGAGCGGATGAAGGCCATGCGTCCGTCCCGGGGCGGCCGGTTGATGGTGACGCCGGCCTGCATCAGCCGCTCGCACGTGGCGTAGATGTCATCGACTTCGTAGGCGACATGGCCGAAATTGCGGCCTTCCCCGTAGGCTTCGGGATCCCAGTTGTAAGTGAGTTCCAGCGGGCACTCTTCCTGCCCTTCCGGAGCCACGAAGATGAGCGTGAACCGGCCGGCCTCGAAATCCGATCTCCGGGTCTGTTTCAGCCCCAGCTTGTTGCAGTAGAAGTCCAGCGACTCGTCAAGATCGCTTACTCTGACCATCGTATGCAGATATCGCACCAGCTATCCTCCATCGTGCTTCGAAAACGCTACGCAAACGCGGCGGCCCGCAGTAAGCGCCCCGAGTCTTATCGAGGTGCGTACCGGGGGCTGCCGGGCGCCATAGTCTATATCAACCTCCCATGAGCAACGCCGCGCGCATCATCTTCGTCCCCGGTATGAAGCCCAAGCCGCCGCAGCGGATTCACCGCCAGGTGCTGGGGCGATGCATGCGGGCGGGGCTCGAGCGGGTCGATCCGGATGCGGCGGAGCCGCTGCGGGACGGCGCCAGGTGCCTGAGCACGGCGGCGTGGACGCACGCCTTCTATCGCAAGCACCGCAATATCGAACTGGACAAGCGCAGCATCGAGCGCATCCTCGAGGAACCGGATCCCAGCCAACGCGACATCGAGGACATCGAGGCCTTCGCAAGGCGCAAGAGGCGGGCCCTGCTCCGGCTGGGGCACGCCGCGCCCCTGTTCACGAGCCTGTTCGCACGGCGCTCGATGCGCCTGACCGTGACCGAGACTCACCGCTATCTCATGAACTGGGGCGGGATCGCCACGGTGGTGCGCGACATCGTGCGCAAGGCGCTGGTGGATGCCTGGTCGGCGGGCGAGCAGGTGTTGCTGATCGGCCATAGCCTGGGCTCGGTCATCGCCTACGACACGCTTTGGGAACTCTCCCACGGGGAGCATCGCGGCATCGGCCGCGTCAGCCTGTTCATGACCCTGGGCAGCCCCCTGGCGAGCCCCATGATCCTTCGGGGTGTGCAGGGCGCCCGGTTGTCGGGCCGAACGCGCTACCCGGAAATCGTGGACCGGTGGCAGAATTTCTCGGCTCGCGGCGAAATCACCGCACTGCACCCGAGGCTGGGGCCCCGCTACGGCGAGATGGTGGAGCTGGGCTCGCTGGAAGCGCTGCAGGACTGCACCGGCTTCTACAATCACTACCGCGATCGCGGCCGGCTGGATGTGCATACGTCCTACGGCTATCTCATCACCCGGCCGGTGGCCGAATCCATCGCCGGCTGGCTGCGAAGGGCGAACGCCTGCGCTACGGTGTGATCCGCACCTCGATGCGGCGGTTTCGCGCCCGTCCCTGGGCCGTCTCGTTGTTGGCGACGGGGCGTGTCTCCCCGAAGCCCAGCGAGCTGATCCGGTCGCCGGAGACTTCCAGCCGGCCGCTCAGCCAGGCCCCCACCGCCTCGGCGCGGGCCCGGGACAGGGACATGTTGGAAATGGCGCCGCCGTAGGAATCGGTGTGCCCCTCCACCACGACGCTGGACTGGGGGAATACGCCCACCGCCTCGCCGACCGCCTCCAGCAGCGGCGCGTGCGCCGCGTCGATCTGGGATGAACCGCTGGCAAAGGTCAGGCCGGTGAGGGTGATGATGACGCTGTCGCCTTCCCGCGATACCTGCGCCTGGTCGACGCTGAACAGGTTCTCGATCCTTTCGAACCGCTCGCGAACCCGCTCCTCGGCTTCAAGCTGCTGCACCAGTTCCACACGTTCCCGAAACACCCCGCCGAGCTGTTCGTCCAGTTCCCGGATCTCATCCTCCAGTCCGGCGATGCGGATGCGATTCTCGTCGATGTCGATCTGCAGTTGCTGTTCCCGCTGGCGAAGCGCTTCGATCCCGGCCACGAGATCCGCGATCATCGGTTCCGGTCCGGCATCCAGCCGCGCATCCTGGCCTGCGGCTGCGGCGATCTCCACGAGACCCTCCTCGTATTCCAGAATAAGGTCTTCGACGGTCCGGTCCCGGTCCACCAGCTCGCGAACGCGCCCGGTCATGGAAATGGCGCGCCGGATCTCGTAGTCGGCCCGGGCGGCCAGTTGGCGGGCGGGTTCGACGTCGTAGCGGTCTTCGTCCAGCGCCGCCTCGGCCTGGGCGAGCAGCGCCTCGGCCCGGGCATGGGTGCGCGGCGCATACTGCGGCACGCGGTCCAGCGCCGCCTGGGCCAGCAGCGCGCGGGTCTGACTGAGATGCTGGGCCTTGATGGCGGTGAGTTCGGCGCCGCGGTACAGGGTTTCCACGGCCGCAGGCCGGTTGCCCAGGGATGCCGACGGGGAGTTTTCCAGCCGCCGGCTGACTGCCCTGAAGTCGGCCTCGGCGTCGTTCCAGAGTACTTCCGCAAACAGGTCCGCTCGCGCCTCCATGGCATTCTCGCGAAGCTCGAGCAGGGTCGCGAAGGTGGCCGCGGCGACCGTCGCGGTTGCCGCGGCCTGGGTGAAGGCCGCTTCCGCGTCCGCCAGCCTGTTCTGGATGCGGTTGATGCTCCGGCCTCGGGCGAGGTCGTTTTCCGCCGCGGTGTAGTCGCTCATTCCCGACTCGTAGGCAACCGGCGCCAGCACGGATGCGTTGGCCGCGTTTGCGTCGGCCAGCGCCGCGTCCGCCGCCTGGAACAGCGGGCTGCGAAGATCCTGCGCGGATGTGAGGCAGGGTAGTGCGACAGCCAACCACAGGATCGCAGCGACCGGCCGCCACCCTGCCCGCAACGATCTCACGGGGCCGGGGAGCAGGCGCCGGGGCTTCGCAATGCCGCCGGCCACGCCCCCCGACCCGGGTGCGCTCAGAAACCCGCCCCTGTCGTGCATCTCGGAATCCATGCGATTATCATACGTCAACGTACCGCTGGCCTGCAGGCCGGAATCCAGAGAACCGTGTGAGCGAATTTCGCGGCATACCCGTGGTCGAGAGCGGCCGGAAATACCGGACGCCGGTCGGCTTCATGGCGGTGAAGAACGGCGTCAAGCCTGGCGGACAGGATGTCCGTGGGGCGGTACTGCCCAAGCCGCCCTGGCTGAAGGCCCGGATCCCCTCGGGCGCGAAATTCGCAAAGGTCAAACGCACCGTGCGCGAGCACCGGTTGGCGACGGTGTGTGAGGAATCCATGTGCCCCAATATCGGCGAGTGCTGGTCCGCCGGCACCGCGACGCTGATGCTGATGGGTTCGGTGTGCACCCGGGCTTGCCGATTCTGCGCCGTGGACACCGGCAACCCGCAGGGCTGGCTGGACCCTGACGAACCGGATCACGCCGCGGCTTCGGTGGAGCTGATGGGCCTGAAGTACGTGGTCATCACCTCGGTGGACCGGGACGACCTCGACGACGGCGGCGCCGGGCACTACGCCGCCTGCGTTGCGGCCATCAAGCGGCGCTGCCCGGAAACCGCGGTGGAAGCACTGACGCCGGATTTCGCGGGGAACCGCGCAAGCGTCGAGACCGTGGTGGACTCCGGCGTGGACGTGTTCGCGCAGAATATCGAAACGGTGCGCCGCCTGACCCATCCGGTGCGCGATCCGAGGGCGGGCTACGATCAGACCCTGGGCGTATTGGCCCATGCCAAGGGGTATCGACCCGAAGTCCTGACCAAGTCCAGCGTGATGCTGGGGCTCGGCGAGACCGATGCGGAAATCCGGGAAACCCTGGATGACCTGCGCGATCGCGGCGTCGACATCGTGACCTTCGGGCAGTACCTCCGGCCGACCATGAACCACCTCCCGGTGGAGCGATACGTGCCGCCCGAGGACTTCGCCATGTATCGGCGCTGGGGCCTTGAGCGGGCGTTCCTGGAGGTCGTGGCGGGGCCGCTGGTGCGCTCGAGCTATCGGGCGGAGCGGGTCTTCCAGAAGGACAACGTCGGTCTGTGACCATCATGCTCGAATACGCTCTCGACTACGGGTTGTTCCTTGCCAAGCTCGGCACGGTGGCCGTCGCTATCATCTTCGTCGGCGGATTCATCGTCGCGGAGATGCGCCGCGGCGCCGAACAACGCGGGCTGACCGTCGAGCACCTGAACAGGCGTTTCGAGGAGCTGGGCGATACGCTCAGCCGGGCGGTGCTGGGCAAGGCTCAGTTCAAGCAGACGGCCAAACAGCGCAAGTCCGAGCGCAAGGAACTCGACAAGAAGGGCTCCCAGCGCCCGCGCATCTTCGTCATCGACTTCAAGGGGGACATCCGAGCCACGGCGACGGCGTCGCTTCGCGAGGAAGTCTCGGCGATCCTTGCGGTGGCCTCGAAGGACGACCGGGTGCTGGTGCGCCTGGAGAATGCCGGCGGCGCCGTGCACGAGCACGGGCTGGCCGCGTCGCAGTTGCTGCGCATCCGGCAAAAGGACCTGCCGTTGATCATCGCCGTGGACAAGGTGGCTGCGAGCGGGGGCTACCTGATGGCCTGCGTCGCGAGTCAAATCATCGCCGCGCCGTTCGCGATCATCGGCTCCATCGGCGTGATCGCCCAGTTGCCCAATTTCAATCGCTGGCTGGAGGAAAAGGGCGTCGATTTCGAGCAGGTGACCGCCGGGCGTTTCAAGCGCACCCTGACGTTGTTCGGCAAGAATACGGACGAGGGGCGGGAAAAACTCCGGGAAGAGATCGAGGATGTCCACGACCTGTTCAAGACCCAGATTACCACCCACCGCCCGCAGCTTGATGTGGAGCAGGTGGCCACGGGCGAATACTGGTACGGCAGCCGCGCCCTGGAACTGGGCCTGATCGACGAAATCCGGACCAGCGACGATTTCCTTGCGGAGGCCGTGGCCGAGGCAGACCTCTACCGGGTCTCATTCAAGCGCCGGTTGCCCCTGTCCGAGCGCATTCTCTCGGGTGCGGAGAGCCTGCTGAGGCGCTGATCGGCCCATGGGGGCGTTCTTTCCCCGGTGGCGCGGCAAACGGACGCGTTCGCGTTTGTTATTGACAATCATTCCTGTTTGTCATACTTTCTCGCCATGTTTGTCTGTTTCTGTCGCCAATACCGGGAGCAGGACATTCGCCGTGCCGCTCACGCGGGGCTGCGGTCCGCTCATGACGTATACAGGGAACTGGGCGGAGAACCCAGTTGCGGGCGGTGCCTGGAGTTCGCGGAAGAGGTGATCCGCGACGTTCACATGGGCAGCGCGCCGCCGGCCACCAACGCGGGCGGAGCCGCCCAGGCCGCGTAATCTCAACCGGGCCGCCTTACCCAGGCTGGCCCGCCTTTCCTGACCGACCCGACATGTCTCGGCCTGGCCGCCTGATTTCAGTCAGCCTGCCTGAATCCGGTCACGGAGCGTTCAGGCGCCGCCGCTGCGCAGTTGCACGTAGTTCTCGATCCCCATCCGTTCGATCAGGTCGAACTGCGCTTCCAGCCAGTCGACGTGCTCTTCCTCGTTCTTGAGGATATCGTCCAGTAGCTGGCGGCTGACATAGTCGCTCTCGCGCTCGCACAGATCGATGCCTTCCCGCAGGTCGGGAATGGCCGCCTGCTCCAGCTTGAGGTCGCACTCGAGCATTTCGCGGACATTTTCGCCGATCATCAGTCTGCCGATGTCCTGCAGGTTGGGCAGACCCTCCAGAAAGAGAATTCGCTCGACCAGGCTGTCGGCGTGCTGCATCTCCTCGATGGACTCCTTGTACTCGTGCTCCGCAAGCTCCTTGATGCCCCAGTCCCTGAACATCCGGGAGTGCAGGAAGTACTGGTTGATCGCGGTCAACTCGTTACGCAGCACGCGGTTCAGGATGGCGATGATCTCGTCGTTGCCTTTCATTTGAATTCCATTGATCGGTGAAGGGCGCAATTCTGCCAAAGCTTTAGCGCAGGGTCGAATCCCGATGTTCGGTTGGGCCGTATCCCCCGCCGCCCGGTGTCTCGACCACGAAGCGGTCGCCTGTCTGGAGTTGAGCCTCCGCCGTTGCGGTCAGTTCCTCGACTTCCCCGCTTGCGCGAAGCACGTAGTTTCGTCCCGGCTGCCCGTCCGCGCCGCCGTGCAATCCGAACGGCGCCAGGCGCCGCCGGTTGGATAGGATCGATACGTCCATGGGTTCCAGAAAACGAATTTCCCGGACCACGCCGTCGCCGCCTCGATGGCGCCCCTCGCCGCCGCTGTCGGTGCGGATGCAGAAGCGCTCCAGGCGCACCGGAAAGCGCCATTCCAGGACCTCCGGATCGGTGAGCCGGGAGTTCGTCATGTGCGTATGCACGGCGCTCGCTCCGTCGAAACCGGGGCCGGCGCCGGATCCGCCGCAGATCGTCTCGTAGTACTGGTGCTGCTCATTGCCGAAGGTGAGATTGTTCATGGTGCCCTGGGCCGCCGCACAGACGTTCAGTGCCGCCAGCAGGGCGTCGGTTATGCACTGGGACGTCTCAACGTTGCCGGCCGCCACGGCGGCGGGGTAGCGGGGATTGACCAGCGAGGCGTCGGGAAAGCGGATCGTCAGCGGCTTCATGCAGCCCTGGTTCAGGGGAATGTCATCCTCGACCAGGGTCCGGAACACGTACAGCGCGGCGGCGCGGGCAACGGATGCGGGCGCGTTGAAGTTGTCCGTACTCTCCGCCGAGGTTCCGTCGAAATCGATGCTGGCACCGCGCCGGCCGCGATCGATGGCGATGCGCACGCGGATCGTCTCGCCGCCGTCGAGCTCCACGGCCCACTCGCCATCGCGCAACGCTGCGATGGCATCGCGGACGCATTCCTCGGCGTTGCGCTTGATGTGGCCCATGTAGGCGTGAACCACGTCCAGCCCGAAGTGCTCCACCATCGCGCCGAGTTCCGCCACGCCGCGGGTATTGGCGGCAATCTGGGCCTTGAAGTCGGCGACGTTCTGATCCGGGTTGCGGGCGGGATACTCGCCCGAGGCCAACAACCGGCGCACCGCATCCTCCCGGAACCGGCCGGCCTCCACCAGCCGGACGTTGTCGATCAGCACGCCCTCCTCGTGGATCGACGCGCTCGTGGCAGGCATCGACCCGGGCGAGCATCCGCCGATGTCGGCGTGATGGGCCCGGCAGGCCACCGAGAAGATCAGGTTCCCGCCGTCGGCATCGAACACCGGAGTCACCACGGTTACATCGGGCAGATGGGTACCGCCGTTGTACGGAGCGTTCAGCATGAACGTGTCGCCGGGCTTCATGGTCTCGCGCCGGTGGTCGAGGATGGTCCTGACGCTGTCGCCCATGGAGCCCAGGTGCACCGGCATGTGCGGCGCGTTGGCGATGAGGTCCCCCTGCGGGTCGAATACGCCGCAGGAGAAATCCAGGCGTTCCTTGATGTTGACCGAGTGCGCGGTGTTCTCCAGCACGACGCCCATCTGCTCGGCGATGTGCATGAAGAGGTTGTTGAAGACCTCCAGCATCACCGGGTTGGCATCCGTGCCGATGCGCTCCGACGCGGGCCGCGGCGTGTGCCGGGTCAGAATCACGTGGCCGAATTCGTTGACCCCGGCGCGCCAGTCCGGCTCGATGACCAGCGTGGAATGGTCCTCGACGACGATCGCCGGCCCCTCGATCCGGCACCCGGCGGCGAGTCGCTCGCGCCGGTAGACAGGGGTCTGCACGCGCCGGTCCCCGAACCAGACCTTTCGGACGGCTTCCGCCGAGGGGTCGCGGTCGCCGCCGGTCCAGCGCGGTTCCGTCACGTCGGCGCCGGGCACGGCAGCTTCCGATTCCACCGACTCGACGATCAGCGCCGCACCGCCGGGCTCGAATCCGAAGCGCGACAGATGCGTTTGGCGGAACTCCTCCTCCATTCGGGAGGCGTCGCCGTGCCAGGACACGACCAGGGGCGTGTCCGAACCGGCCACCTTGAGCATCGCCCGCCGAACGAATCGCAGGCGCGCGCGGTCCACTCCCTGGCGCGCCAGCAGCGCCGCATTGGCGGACTCCAGTTCCGTGTACACGGACGTGAGTTCCTGCTGCAATTCGTCCCCCAGCGGCTGCTCGACGCTGCGCTGCTGGAGCGAACGCATCTCCGCCATGCCCATGCCGTAGGCGGAGAGCACCCCGGCCAGGGGGTGCAGGAAGACTTGCTCCACGCCCAGCGCATCGGCCACCTGGCAGGCATGCTGTCCCGCCGCACCGCCGAAGCAGCACAGCGTGAAGCGGCTGACGTCGTGCCCGCGCTGGGTGGAAATCCGCTTGATGGCATTGGCCATGCGTTCCACCGCGATGCGCAGGAACCCGGCCGCCAGCCTGTCGCAATCCGCCGGCTGCCCGGTCTGCTGCGCAACTTCCCCCGCAAGTTGCTCGAATCGTCTTGCAACGACCTCGATATCGATGCCCTCGTTCCCTTCCGGGCCGAACACCTCGGGAAAGCAGTCCGGCTGTATGCGGCCCAGAAGTACATTGGCATCGGTGACGGTCAGCGGGCCGTCGTTGCGGTAGCAGGCCGGCCCGGGGTACGCGCCGGCGGATTCGGGCCCTACTTGAAGCCGCTGCGAAGCGAACCTGAGGATCGAGCCGCCGCCCGCCGCCACCGTTTCGACCCGCATCACCGGCGCGCTGAACCGCACGCCGGCGATGGTCATGCTGCCGGACCGCTCGAATTCGCCGTTGTACAGCGATACGTCGGTGGACGTGCCCCCCATGTCGAATCCGATCAGGCGCCGGAGCCCCGCCGCTGAAGCACTTTCCGCCATCCCGACCACGCCGCCTGCGGGGCCGGAGAGGATGCTGTCCCTGCCCCGAAACGCATCCGCGCTCACCAGCCCGCCGTGACTCTGCATGAACAGCAGCGGCGCATCGCCCAGCCGGCTGGCGAGCCCCTCGCGCACCTGGCGCACGTAGCGATTCAGTACCGGGGAGAGGTAGGCGTCCGCCAGCGTGGTATCGCCGCGGGAGATCAGCTTCATCAGGGCGCTGGTGGCATGGGAAACGGAAATCTGCGCGAATCCCAGGTCCCGGGCGATGCGCGCGGCCTGCCGCTCGTGCTCCGGGAAACGGTAGCCGTGAAGAAAGACGATGGCCACGCTTTGCACGCCCCGCTCCAGCACCTTCCCAAGCCCGGTGCGCAGGCCGGCTTCGTCCAACGGGACGATCACCTCGCCCTGCGCCGAAACGCGCTCCCCGGCCTCGACCACGTGGCTGTAGAGCATGTCCGGCAACTCGATGTTGAGCGCGAATATATCCGGACGGTTCTGGTAGCCGATGCGCAGCGCGTCGCCGAAGCCCCGGGTGATGACAAGTGCGGTCCGCGCTCCCCGGCGCTGGAGCAGGGCGTTGGTGGCCACGGTCGTGCCCATGCGCACCGCCGCGACGGTCCCCGCGTCGCGGCGGGCCGAAGACGGCGCTTCTTCTCGGCCGTCAAGAAACGCGTGGATGCCATGCACGGCGGCGTCGGCGTAGCGGCCGGGGTTTTCCGACAACAGCTTGACGGAGTCGATGTCGCCTTCCGGACTCCGGGCAACCACATCGGTAAAGGTACCGCCCCGGTCGATCCAGAACTCCCAGCCCACTTGGTTGACCGATGGAGCTCAGGAATCGTCAGCGTCGGGCTGCTTGTAGCTTCTTTCCAGCTCCTTCTGCACCGGCTGCGGCACGATCTCGTAGTGATCGAAATCCATCGTGAACATGCCCTCGCCGCCGGTCAGCGACTTGAGGGTCGTCTGGTAATCGCCCAGTTCGGCGAGCGGCACCCGGGCGGAGATCTTCACCCGGTTGCCCGGCACCGAGTCGCTGCCGGCGATGCGCCCGCGAATGCCCGACAGATGGCCGGTGATGTCGCCGACCGACGTGCTCGGGGTAGTCACCTCGATCTTGACGATGGGTTCCAGCACGATCGGCCGCGCCTTGGTGATGGCGTTGACGAAGGCGCGCTTGCCGGCGGCCACGAAGGCCACCTCCTTGGAATCCACCGGATGGTGCTTGCCGTCGTAGACGATCACCTTCACGTCCTGCAGCGGATAACCCGCGATGGCGCCCTCCTCCAGCACCTGCTTGACGCCTTTCTCCACCGCGGGAATGAACTGGCCGGGTATCGCGCCGCCGACCACCTTGTTGGAGAACTCGTAGCCGCTGCCCCTGGGCAGCGGTTTGATCTTCAGGAAGACCTCGCCGAACTGCCCCGCGCCGCCGGTCTGTTTCTTGTGGCGGTGGTGTCCCTCGGCCGGGCGCATCACCGTCTCCCGGTAGGCGATCTTCGGCGGCCGCGTGCTGATGTCGATACCGAATTCGTCCTTCATGCGCTGCATGACGACCCGCAGGTGCAACTCGCCCATGCCCCGCAGCACCGTTTCGTTGGCCTGGGCGTTGAATTCGATCTGCAGGCTCGGGTCCTCGGCGGTCATCTTGTGGAGCGCGTCGGAGAGCTTCTTTTCCTGCCCCCGCTGGGTCAGTTCCAGGGCGACGCCGTACATGGGCGCCGGAATGGCCACCGGCCGCATCCGCACGTCGTCGTCGTCATGACTGGAATGCAGGATGTGGTCGAAGCCGATGTCCTCGATCTTGGAGACGGCGCAGATGTCGCCCGCCACGGCCACCGGCACTTCCTCGAGCTGCTTGCCCTGGACGCGGTAGATGTGGGCCAGCTTCACCCCCTTGCGCTGGTCGCCGACATATACCATCCCGCCGGTCCTGACTTCGCCCTGGTGGACGCGAAACGTGGCCAGCCGGCCCACGTAGGGGTCCACGTTGATCTTGAACACGTGCCCCAGGAAGTTGCCGTTCGCGCTCGCCGGATCGATCTCGTACGGTTCCGCCGACTCCCCGTCGCCGTCGAGGAATTCCGGCAGGTTGCCCTCCAGCGGGCTGGGCATGAGTTCGGAGAACACGCGCAGCAACTGGTTCAGGCCGGCGCCGGTGTGGGCCGATACGAAGCAGACCGGGATCAGGTGGCCGCGCCTGAGCGCCCGTTCGAAGGGATCGTGGAGCTGTTCCAGCGAGATTTCCTCGCCTTCGAGATACATCATCATGAGGTCGTCGTCCAGTTCCACGACCTGGTCGACGATTTGCGTATGGGCTTCCTCGACGGAGGAGAAATCGGGCGTCGAGTCGGCGGGCTCGAAGAAACAGTCGGCGACGGTCGTGCCGCCGTTGGCCGGCAGGTTCACCGGCAGGCAGCCCCGGCCGAAGGTTTCGACCAGCTCCGCCAACACGCCTGCAAGGTCCGCATCCGGCGCGTCGATCTTGTTGACGATGATCAGCCGGCAGAGGTTGTTCTCGGCGGCGGACTCCATCATCCGCTGGGTGAGCAGTTCGACCCCCGCCTGGGCGCTGACCACGACCGCGGCCGTTTCCGCGGCGGGCAGCGCGCCCAGGGCACGGCCCATGAAGTCGGGATAGCCCGGGCTGTCCAGCATGTGAACGAGGCGGCCGTCGTGTTCCAGGTGCGTGACCGCCGTGTCCAGCGAATGCCCCAGCCGTTTCTCGTGATCGGTGAAATCGCACACCGTGGTGCCCCTGTCGATGGAGCCCGCGGAGCGGATGGCGTCCGCCTGCTTCAGCAGCGCTTCGATCAGGGTGGTCTTGCCGGAGCCGGCGTGTCCGACCATGGCGATGTTTCGTATCTGTTCAGTCGTGTGCGATGCAGCCACAGGCGTCTCTTCGGTTCTTGCGGAAAGCGCAATCTATAACACAATGGTTTGCGAGTCGACGCCCCGGCGGCGCGCGGCGCCCGCAAGGGCGGGCTATACTTGCCCGGCACACCGATTCGGCGGCAGGCAGAGGAACAGGAACCATGACCGACTGGGCAGCGCGCGCATTGAATTTCAGGAGGGGCGAACTGCCGCTGGGCGTGCTCGCGGCGATGTTCTATTTCTGCGTGCTGTGCGGCTACTTCTTCCTGCGGCCGGTGCGCGAAGCCATGGGCGTGGCCGGCGGCATGGACCAGCTCCGCTGGCTGTTCGTGATGACGTCCATCGCCTCGCTGATCCTGGTGCTGCTGTTCGGCGGCGTGGTGAGCCGGCTGGACCGGCGCAAGTTCATTCCCATCGGCTACCTGTTCGTCATCGTCTGCCTGGTGGGATTCGCAAGCCTGCTGGTGATCGACGCAGGCGCCGGCGGCGGCATCATCGGCACCGACGCGGAGACCGGACTGGCACGGGGCGTGGGCTATTCCTTCTACGCCTGGCTCAGCGCCATCAACCTGTTCGTCAACAGCCTGTTCTGGGCGTTCATGGTGGATATCTTCAATGTCGACCAGGGCAAGCGCATGTTCGCCTTCATCGGCATCGGCGGCACCATCGGTGCGCTGATCGGCGGCTGGGCCACCAACGTGATCAGCGGCTCCACCGATTCCATCTACCTGCCGGTGGGCCTCATGCTGACCGGCGCCGGGTTCTTCGCGGGCGCGATCCTCATCATGCTGACGCTGGACCGGATGGCGGTGGGCTCGGAATACTCGCGCCTGGGCGAACGCGGCACGGCGCCCGCGGCGGCGCCCGGCGAGCGCATCGGCGGCAGTTTCTTCGACGGCGCCACGGCGGTGGTGCAATCGCCCTACCTGCTGGGCATTGCCGTCTTCATCGTGTTTCTGGCCATCTCCAATACGCTGATCTACTTCACCCAGGCCAACGTCATCATCGAGAGCACCGACACCTTCAGCCAGCGGGTGGGCGCGTTCGCGCAGTTCGACGCGCTGGCGCAGGGGGCGACCCTGATCACCCAGATCTTCATCACCACGCGGCTGATCAAGAAGCTGGGGGTGGGCTGGACCCTGGCGATCCTGCCGCTGGTGACCGTGGCCGGGTTCGCCGTGCTGGCGATCTGGCCCCTGTACGGCGTCATGGCGCTGTTCCAGGCGTTGCACCGGGCGACCCGCTACGCCATTTCCAGGCCCGCCCGCGAGACCCTGTTCAGCGTGGTTCCGCCGTCGGAGAAGTACAAGGCCAAGCCGCTCATCGACGTCTTCCTGTACCGCGGCGGCGACGTGGCCGGCGCGGGCATTCAGGGTGCGTTGAGCGCTCTGGGAACCATCACCCTGATGGCCGCTGCCACGGTGCCGTTCGCGGCGGTCTGGTGCGCACTCTCCATTGCGCTGGGCCGTGCCCAGCAGCGTCTGGACCCTGCCGAACAGGATGCCGGGGGCGATTCGGCCGGGGCGGCCGAAAGCGGACAGCCCGCTCGGGCGACCTGAGTATTGCGCTCAGCCGTATCCCAGCAACCGCCTCAGCCCCAGAAACGCGGGGTAGGGTTCCGTGATCACGTACGTGGGAATGGCTTCCAGGTAGAAGCGATAGCGGCCTTTCGCTTCGAAGCTCTCCCGGAAGCGCGATAGTTCCAGCGGCTCCAGCATTCGGGGCACGATGCCGCCGGCGATGAATACGCCGCCCCTGGCGCCGACGGTCAGGGCCAGGTTGCCCGCCACCGAACCCAGCATTTCGAAAAACATGCCGCGCGCCTCGACGGCCAGCGCATCGCCTTCCGCCGCCGCCCGGCTGACCTGCGCCGGGCTGGGGCGGGAGACGTCCCGGCCCTGCAATTCGGCCAGCGCCATGTAGATATTGACCAGGCCGGGCCCCGACAAGAGGCTTTCCGCCGAGCAGTGCCCGTATTGCGCCCGAATCCGGTCGGTGATCGACTGCTGTTCGGGTGTGACGCCGGAAAAGGAGATATTGCCGCCCTCACCCTCGACGACGGCCCACGCCTCGCCGCAGGGCGCCACGCTGGCCACCCCCAGGCCGGATCCGGGTCCCAGCGTCGCCATAGCGGCGCCACCCACCGGAGCGCCACCGCCCACCTGGCGCAGAGCCGCGCCGCCACCGCCCATCTCGTGCAGATTCTCGCCGGCGAGCGTCGGCAGCGCCCAGGCCACGGCCGCGAAGTCGTTCACTACTGAGAGTTGGCGGAGGTCCAGTTCGCACGCAAGCAGCCTCTGCGAGAATTCCCAGTCGAGGTTGGGCATTCGCACATCGTCTCCGAGTACGGGTGCGGCAACGGCAAGCGCCGCCGAATCCGGGCGAGCGGGACATCGGCCCAGATAACCGCTCAACAGCGCCTGCAGACTGTCGAAACGGCGGTTCCGGAAGACTTCGGCTGCCTGTATCCCGCCGTCGTCGTCGAGTACCGCGCAGCGGGTCTGCGTGGCGCCAATGTCGGCAATCAGATTCACGCGGCGATTCTAACCCGCACGGGTCAGGAGCGGCGGGAATCCTGCCGCCGGCCGCTGGAGAACAAATAAGTCATGCCTCGCCGCACGGGCGGCGAAGGCTCGTGGCACGATTCCGCCCGGATCAGGCGTTCAGGTCCGGGATCCGGGAACTCTCCAGGTGCGTGATCATGTCCTTGATCATGAGCTTGCGCTTCTTCAGGCGCCGCAACATGATCTGGTCGACATAGGGATCGGTCGCTAGCCGGGAGATAACCTGGTCCAGGTCCTGGTGCTCTATTCGCAACTGCTTCAGTCGCGCCACGTTCTTGAATGCGTCAGTTTCTATTTTGTCTGCCACTACTCAACTATTCTGCACCGCGCTGAGCCAGTCCCGCCCGAGGTCTCCGACCGCCAGGAAATGAGGATTCAACAGGCGATCCTTCGTGTTGTACCTGAGCGGCTGGCCAGCAAGGTCAATCATACCCCCACCGGCACTCTCCAGGATAGCCTGCGCAGCCCCCGTGTCCCACTCCGAGGTGGGCCCGAGGCGGGGGTAGATGTCGGCCTGCCCGTCGGCGACCATGCAGACCTTGAGCGAACTGCCCATGGGATGGAGTTCGTACGGGCCGAGCCGCGCAAGATAAGCCGACAGGCCGGGGCCGGGGTGGCTTCGGCTGCCCATGACCCGGAGCGGGTTCGAACGGCCCCGGGACGCGCGCATCGGCACCTGCGATCCGTCGGCATTCCGGCGCCAGGCGCCGGTGCCGCGGATGCCGGAGAATTCCAGGTTCAGCGCCGGCGCCAAAACGACCCCGAGCACGGCCCGATGGTCCTCCACCAGCGCAATGTTGACCGTGAATTCGCCGTTCCTCTTGACGAATTCCTTCGTGCCGTCCAGGGGATCCACCAGCCAGTAGCTCTTCCAATGGCGCCGCTCCTCCCAGTCGGTGAGCGCGGACTCCTCCGACAAAACCGGAAGCGCCGGACGCAGTTTTGCGAGACCCGAGCAAATGACGCCGTCGGCCGCGCGGTCCGCCTCGGTGACCGGCGAACGGTCGGCCTTCAGTTCCACGCGGAAGCCACGCGCGTACACCGACATGACCGCATCGCCCGCCGCGCGGGCAATCGTCCGTATTTCTTCCAGGATTGTGGTGTAATTCATTCCCGCTGCGCCCCGGGTTTGAGTATCATCATGCCGTCCATGTCGGCGCCCTCCATAACAACCCAGCACAACAACGATCCGGTGGTCGCCTGGGACGGCGTCGACACGGTCCTGCTGGACATGGACGGCACGCTGCTCGACCTGGCGTTCGACAATTACTTCTGGACGGAATTCATTCCCGCGCATTATGCACACGTGCGCGGTTTGCGCGAGAAGGATGCACGCACAACGTTGCTGGATCGTTACCGCTCCATCGAGGGACGGCTCGCCTGGTACTGCATCGATCACTGGAGCGAAGCCCTGGACCTGGACATCCGCGCCCTGAAGCGAACCCAGCGCCACCGTGTCTGTTACCTGCCCGGCGCGACGGATTTCCTCGCGTGGCTGCGCGAACAGGACAAGCGCGTACTGCTGGTCACCAACGCGCACCCGTTCACGCTGGCGCTGAAGGTCGCCGAGACCGACCTCGACGCGCATGTCCACGACATGGTCAGTTCGCACAACTTTCTTGCGCCCAAGGAAACCGGCCTGTTCTGGCATCGGTTCCATGCCGAGGAACCGTTCGATCCCAGCCGTACGCTAATTGTCGAAGACAGCGTGCCCGTACTGCAGGCGGCAACCCGGTTCGGCCTGGCGGCCACCGTCGCCATCCGGTGTCCGGACACCCGGCACCCGCCGCGGCAGATCGACGGTTTCACGTCGGTCGACGGCGTTCACGAACTGATGGACGGCCAGGAGGCTGCGCCGCAGGAGATCGCGAACGCGAATTCGCAGCCGTGATTTCCTGCGGCGCGGGCTACCGGCTCTTCGGAATCAACGCTTCCTGCGCCGCCTGCCGCTGCGCGGCTTGCGGCGGCGCGGTTTGCCGCCGCGGCCCGGCGGCGGACGGCGCGGCCGGCGGGGCGGTCTGCTGACGGCGTCCAGGGCGTCGGGGTCGATCCGTTCAACCGGAATCTTCTGGCCGATCAGCGCTTCGATATCGGGAAGCGACGCGGCGTAACTCTCGCAGCCGAAACTGATGGCATCGCCGGAAGCGCCGGCCCGGGCGGTGCGGCCGATCCGGTGCACGTAGTCTTCGGGATCCTGGGGCAGGTCGAAGTTGAACACGTGGCTCACGTCGGGAACGTGAAGCCCCCGGGACGCCACGTCGGTGCCGATCAGCACGGCGAGTTTTCCGGAGAGGAAATCGCCGAACATCCTGAGGCGCTTTTTCTGCGGGACATCGCCGGAGATGGCCCGGGCGTTGACGCCGTTGTGCGCGAGATAGCGGCCCAGCCGGTCCGCCTCCCTTCGGGTATTGACGAAGACCATGGTCCGCCTTGCGTCCATCTGCTTCAGCAGCGTGAGCAGCAAGGGGATCTTCTCCTCGTTGGCCGGAAAGTAGATGCACTGCCGGACGCTGTCGACGGTGACCTTCTCCGGCTCGATGCGGATCAGCTCCGGATCGTTCATGTGCTCGTAGGCAAGCTCCAGAACGCGGTGCGACAAGGTGGCGGAGAAGAGCATGTTCAGGCGCTTTTCCGATGGGGGAAGGCGCCGGAGCACGTAGCGGATATCCCGGATGAAGCCCAGGTCGAACATGCGGTCGGCCTCGTCCAGAACCATCACCTGAATGCGCCTCAGGGAAAAAACCCGCTGCTTGAAGTAGTCGATGATCCGCCCCGGCGTCCCGACCAGGATATCGACGCCCTCGACGAGCCGGCGGCGCTGTTTCTCGTAGTCCGTGCCGCCGAAGGCCAGGCCCAGCCTGAAAGGCAGGTGCTTGCCCAGCATTTCGGCATCGGCATGGATCTGCACCGCCAGCTCCCGGGTCGGGGCGAGAATCAGTGCTCTGGGTCCGTGGTGCTGCGGGGCGATGGGCTTGCTGCCCTGCAGCCGGTTGTAGAGCGCCACAAGGTAGGCGGCCGTCTTGCCGGTCCCCGTCTGCGCCTGTCCGGCGACGTCGTTTCCGGCAAGGGCGAGCGGCAGGGTTTGTTCCTGAATCGGCGTGCAGCGCCGGAATCCCGCATCGTCAATCCCTGCCTGAAGCATGTCGGGCAGCGACAGTGAAGAAAACGGAACCTCGGTCAGATGATGGTCCGGGGCGGTCGGGGCATCGGACTCCGACGGAAGGACTTGCAAATTACATTCTCAAAGGTTCAGAATAGCGCTTACAGGGCGAGCGAGCTCGCCTTCCCGGATACCCACTACGTTCCCAACGACTGTCGCAAGGAAGCTTTAGGTAGCGGCATTTTGCCTGATGGGGCGGACTGCGTCACTTTATCCAGGCGTAGTCGCGTTTAGGCAAGCCTGTGCGGGAAACGGAATCATTGGAAACAGGATGATCGGAGGATCATGCAGGTGAGTGAGAATATCTTCCATACGACGGACAGCAGCTTCGAGGAAGACGTGCTCAAGTCGGAGCGTCCCGTCCTGATCGACTTCTGGGCCGAATGGTGCGGGCCCTGCAAGATGATCGCACCGACGCTCGATGCGATCGCGGACGAATACAAGGATCGCCTCAAGGTGGTGAAGGTCAATGTGGACGAGAATCCGCAGACGCCCATGAAATACAACGTTCGCAGCATTCCCACGTTGATTCTCATGAAGGGAAGTTCGGTGGAAGGGCAGCAGATCGGTGCTGTCGGCAGGGGCAGGCTGGCCGCGTTCATCGACCAGCATGTGGGCGCACAGTCGTAGCCAGGGGGGTTGGAAAGCAATCTGTGAGGGGATACTTGGGTAATCCAGGACGAGCCCGGTCGAAGAACAATCCGCGGCACCAGCGTAACAGCGAGGGCAAGAAACGCCAGCGCCGCCGCCGCCGTGACGAGTTCCCGGACGACGACGATTTCGACGTGATCCCGGCTGCCGAACTCGAGCAGACGAAGGCCGCCATGAAACTGGCCGATCTGAAGAATCGGCCGGCGTCGCAGCTCGTGGAGCTGGCGCACTCCATGGGCCTGGAGAGCCTGGCCCGTTCCCGCAAGCAGGACATCATCTTTTCGATCCTCAAGGCGCATGCCAGGAGCGGCGAGAACATCTACGGCGAGGGGGTTCTGGAGATCCTGCAGGACGGTTTCGGCTTTCTGCGTTCTTCCGACAGTTCCTACCTGGCGGGGCCGGACGACATCTATGTCTCACCGAGCCAGATCCGCCGCCTGAACCTGCGCACGGGCGATACGGTGTCCGGACTGATCCGGCCGCCGAAGGACAACGAGCGCTATTTCGCCATGCTCCGGGTGGGCGAAATCAATCACGACGCGCCGGAGAACGCCAGGAACAAGGTGCTGTTCGAGAACCTGACGCCGCTGTTCCCCACCGACCGGCTGAAGCTGGAGCAGGGCAACGGCAGCACGGAAGACCTGACGGCGCGGGTGATCGACATGGTGGCGCCCATCGGCGCGGGCCAGCGCGGCCTGATCGTGTCGCCGCCCAAGGCCGGCAAGACGATGCTGCTGCAGAACATCGCCGCCTCCATCGTGGCCAACCAGCCGGAGTGCGACCTCATCGTGCTGCTCATCGACGAGCGGCCGGAGGAAGTCACGGAGATGGAGCGCACGGTCCGGGGCGAGGTGGTCTCAAGCACCTTCGACGAGCCGGCCACGCGGCACGTGCAGGTGGCGGAGATGGTGATCGAGAAGGCCAAGCGCCTCACGGAGCACAAGCGCGACGTGGTGATCCTGCTGGATTCGATTACGCGGCTGGCGCGGGCCTACAACACGGTGGTGCCCTCATCGGGCAAGGTGCTGACGGGCGGTGTGGACGCCAACGCGTTGCAGCGGCCGAAGCGGTTCTTCGGGGCGGCCCGGAATATCGAGGAGGGCGGCAGCCTCACGATCATCGCCACGGCGCTGGTGGACACCGGGTCGAAGATGGACGAAGTCATCTACGAGGAGTTCAAGGGCACGGGCAACATGGAAATCCACCTGGACCGGCGGATTTCGGAAAAGCGCGTGTTCCCCTCGATCCACATCAATCGCTCGGGCACCCGCAAGGAAGAGCTGCTGACTCAGCCGGACGAGTTGCAGAAGATGTGGGTGCTGCGCAAAGTGCTGCACTCCATGGACGAACTGGCGGCCGTGGAGTTTCTGCTGGACAAGCTGCAGGACACGAAGACGAACGCGCAGTTCTTCGAGGCGATGAAGCGCTGAGTCGCTATTCTCTGCCGTGGAGGCGCCGCGAGGGCGTGTGCGGCCACCCGTTGATCGCTTAAGTTCGCCCGCCATCCATGGCGGGCTCACATCGGGGCTCGGTGCTCCTGGCCATCCGTGGCCCCGCTCCGAGCCCACGACGCGATCAACGGGTGACCGCACACGCCCTCGCGGCGCAAGATGGTGTGATTTGACGTTGAGCCGCGCTGTCGCTGAGTTGCCGGTATCCGAACCGCCCAGGGTATGCCGGAGACTCCATTGTGTGAGTCAGGCCACCGATCGGTTCAAACAGCCGGCGATGGTTGAACCACTCGACCCATTCCAGTGTCGCCAACTCCACCGCCTCGAGGTGGCGCCAGGGACCTCGCCGGCGAATGACCTCGGTCTTGTACAGCCCGATGATCAAATTCGGCGTTACAGCCGTATCTTCTCGAACGTCAGCAAGCCTACGACAAAGGTGTCGGCCTGGACCGAATTGCGCACCGCACGCCAGTCGACAAAGGCGCGCTCGGCATCGCTGACAATGCTGAGAACCTCGAGCCGTGTGAACCGTCTCCCCATGTCGTAGTCGGCCTCATGCCGGTGCTGCTGGAGATCGACGAATGCCGCCGCGACCCTGACAATTTCGTCCTGCAGTGGCAAGCCGTTCAGCCCAGGCGTTAATCTGGGCGATACGCTGTGCTCGGCGAATTGGCGCGCCACCCGCTTCACCTGAGCGAGCAGGTCGCGAGGCAAGCTCACGCGGCTTCTTCAACCTCATCCGCGCCGCGAACGAGCACGTATGTCCAGAGGCCGGTCGCGTCGCGCACCACGTCCCGAGCCATCCACTTCAGGTGCAGTAACGTGTCGGCGTCGGCGTCGCTCTGCTCGACCAGGGCCCAAATCCACACTGCGGGATCGTCCGTGGCGTCGAGCCCTTCCTCGACACGCCATGCGCGCACCGGTGTGGGGAGATTGCGCAATCCCTCGAGTTTGGCTTGAATGCTGGCGGTGTCTACAGACATGAGGATAGCTTGCGCTCGCGTATTCCGCTGTTCAATTGCCATGACGTCGCCATCGGCGTCCTGCCAGCGCCCGAAATGAGTTCCGCGCGGTCAGCTACTTCTCCCGGTCGATGGCCATCAGGAGGGGTGGGAGGAGGAGGAAATCGGCGAGTAGTGCGATGACGATCGTCATCGAGACCAGGATTCCCAGGGCCCAGCTCACTTCGAAGCCGGATGCGGCGAATACCAGGAAGCCGGCGCCAAGGACTGCCGTGGTCGTTGCCAGGGCGTGGCCGACGGTGCGGAAGGTGGATCGGACTGCCTCGGGCGCCGGCAGGCCTTCCCTGCGTGCCTTCAGGTACTTGGAGAGGAAGTGGATGGTGTCGTCGACGATGATGCCGAATGCGACCACCGTTACCACGGAGGCGGCCATGCCCACGCGGCCGGCCACGTAGCCCCACAGGCCGAAGCTCATGGCGGCCGGGAGGAAGTTCGGCACCAGGCTCACGATGCCCATGCGCACGCTCCTGAGCACGATCATCAGGATCACCGAAATGAGCGCCATGGCGAAGATGGTGCCGCGCAGCATGCTTTCGATGTTGCGCTGGGAGAGGTGGGCGAAGATCATGCTGACGCCCGATGCCGCGGTGGCCATTCCGGGGGCGTTGGCCTGCAGCCACTCCTGCGCGCGCACGTCCAGCGCCCGCAGTTCCCCGCCGGACAGGTTGGCGGCCGCGGCGGTCAGCCGGGTGGCGGACTTGGAGACGTCGATGCGGTCGTTGAGGTCGACGCCGAAGGGCAGCGAGAACTCGTACAGCAGGAGGTACTGGGCGCCCAGTTCCGCGTCGTCGGGGAGCCGGTGAAACTCCGGATCGTCCCCGTTCATGTTTCGGTTGAGGCGCTTCATGATGTCGGGGAAGGCCTGTACGTGCACGACTTCGGGCTGCGACCGCAACCATTCGGAGAAGGCATCGACGGCGAGCAGGTATTCGGGATCGGTGATGCCCCCCTCGCGGCCCGCACTCAGCGAAAATTCCAGCGTGTCCAGTCCCGTGAGGTTCTGGATCACGAAGTCCGTGTCGCGCCGGAACTGGTAGCGGTCGTCGAAGTAGCGGGTCCAGGTTTCGCTGATTTCGTTGCGGGGAATTCCGGCGATCAGGATGACCGCGACGAGCCCGACCGACCAGAAGAGCACCGTGCGCCGTGCAATGACGAAATCGGCCAGGCGGTCGAAGAAGCGCGGGCTTCCGGTGCCCGCGACACGGGCCTTGAGCGGGAAGATCGACAGCAGTGCGGGGAGCAGCGTCATGCAGAAGCCGAACGCGCAGAACACGCCGAAGGCCACCAGGTTGCCGAGAATGTTGAACGGCGGGGAATCGGATGCGTTCAGGCTCAGGAAGCCGATGGCCGTGGTCAGGGAGGTCAGGAACACGGGATTGACGTTGTGATGGAGCGAAGCGGCGATTGCGCTGCGCTTGTCCAGGCCGTCGCCCATCCGCAGCAGCGCGATGGACACGATGTGCACGGCGTAGGCGACCGTGATGGCCATGACGATGATCGGGACCCCGGCATTGGTGGGACTGAGCGGCGTGCGCAGCCAGCCACCGAGGCCCATGGTCGTATTGACGACGAACATGAGCACCAGCACGATCGCCACCGTGCCGTAGACCGACCGCAGCAGGACGGCGGCCACGGTGACGATCACGACGAACACGATCGGCATGAGCCTGCGCAGATCGTCCAGCGTGGCGTCGGAGAAGGCCCGGTGCATGACCACGTCGCCGGTGAGGTAGTAGTCGATCCCGGGATGTTCGGCGCGGGCTTCGTCCACGAGCGTGTTGAGGTATTCGGTGATCTCGATCACCGCGGCGTCGAATTCCTCCGGCAGAAAGAAGTTGATCACCACCCCGCTGACGCGGCCGTCGAGGGACACGAGGCGGCCGGCGGTTTCGACGGAGTTCAGGGCGATCGACTCCACCTCCGCCAGCTCCGCGTCGCTCAGCGATTCGGCGCCCAGGACCAGCGGTTCGACCGTCAGATCGTCTTCGAACGCCTCGCTGTGGGAGAAGTTCGTCAGCGAATCCACGCGCGTCGAAAAAGGCGCCTGCCACGATGCATCGGTCAGTTCCTCGATGGCCGCGAGCGTTTCGCGTGTGAACACATTGCCGTCCCCGGGCGCGACGGCAATCAGCGCGCGGTTCGATTCGGAATACGTGTTCTCCAGTTCGTCGAACGCGGCCAGTTCCGGGTTGTCCGCGCTGAACATCATCCGGTAATCGTTGGTGACGGCGATGTTGGGAACGCCCGCCGTCATCAGCCCCATGACCGCCACGGACACCGCGACGGTCGCCCAGGGGCGGTCAAGAATCAGTTCGAACACCCGGTCCAGCCGCGTGGGATTCGTTGTCATGGTTACTCCCGGAAGAATTCGGTACCCGCAAAGCGCACCGTCGATTGCAGGTGAGGCATCAGCCGGTCACCAGTCCGACGACTGCGAAGCACGGACGCTGTCGGGCATCCGGTAGCTCAGGCCGCCCTCGTCGTACACCGAGATCTGCAGCATCTGGGTGAAGTTGCCGGATCGGACCAGTTGCGTGTTGCGCAACGCCCGCTGGAATCTCTGCTTGATCCGGAACAGGAACAGCGCCCCGAAGGTCAGGGTCCAGGGGTACTGGAACTGGTCCGCCCGTGTCTTGCCGATGAGCGCCCGCGACAGCTTGTACGCCAGCGCCGTGGTCTTCTTCTGTTCCACCGGATCGGTGATGTCCGCGACGGAGGGAATGGACTTGATCAGCGCATTGGCCATGTCCACCGAATCCTGGGTCGGCGGCGGTTCGCACAGGAATCCGATCGTGTAGATGGATTCGGCCTCCTCCGCGTTGCGGTAGAGAATCGACTCGGGAATCCCCATCAGGTACCCGGCGTATCGCCATACGGCCATGACGCTGTCTTCCTGGTCCCGCCCGTACGTGGCCCCTACCTTCTTCGAGTAGTCCAGCAGTCGCTTGGAAAACACGGCGATGGCAAGCCCCAGGTGGGCCGCGCTGATCGGCGTGCCCCAGGCGTCCGCATCCCACTCGTCGGACTGCGCCAGCAGGGTCCGGATGCGGCAGTGCACGAAGCGCACGCGCGTGGACAGTTTCCAGCCGTCGCCGTCCCGTTGAAGCCCGCCGGGATAGAAGATCTCCATCAACTGGCGGTTGTTCTGCTGCAGCCGCCGCTTCGTGTGTGCGACCCGTCCGGTCATGTTGAACGACTTGGCGATCAGCGTGGAAAATCCCTCCACCAGCACGCCGGCGACGAAGGCCACGAGCATCAGGTCCGCGTTGGTGTGAAAGGCGCGTATCCCAGGCCGGAACGCGTCGTAGTCGAGCCACTCGGGCTCCTCCAGATTCGCAAAGAAATTCCGCAACGACCGCGGCGCCTTGCGGAGAATGTCGCTCTGCCGCTCGATTCCGGCCTCGATGAACCGGTGCAGGTCGTGCGGCGGCATGGAGGCGAGTTCCTCCATGACCGGGTCCAGTTGAGGGTCGCCGATACTCGTGTGGCTCATGTAGTTGTCCGCCAGCGTACGCGCATGGCGCCGGGCCCTGGCGTAGGTGCGGGCGTAGGCCGTTGGGGCCGGCTTCAAGATCCCTCCCAGTGAAGCAGTGTCACACGCATGGTCCCCTGGCGTATCAACGTACCCGTCTCAATCCCGTCTGGGTGAACTCCGCGTCATCGATTTCGGCACCGAACTCGAAATCCGACCAGGTCAGGTCCGTGCTCTTGCCGGTCACGTGATTCACCATGGACAGTTCGTGCGCCTGCCAGTACCGGTCCAGGTACAGTTCGTAACCGGACATCGTCAGCGTCTTCAGATGCGCATCCTTGCGGTCGTAGTACTCCACCTTCCATACGCGAAGCTCCCCGGTGTCCTGCCACACCAACTGGCGAAGGTAGCCCGAGCGCTCCTCCGTCGGAAATCGCTCCGACACCGAGCAGGTCAGTTCGCCGCAGGGCTCATCCCTCAGATACCGGTATGTGAACCGCTCCACCTCCGGTACGCCCAGGTCCTCGTAGGCGAACTCGCTGCCCATGAACGATCCGGAGCGGTTCGCCGAACTGATGCGCTTGACCCGCGTCACGGCCGGCAGGTAGAGCCACTGATCGTCCGCGGTATCCCGGTGAGCGTGGATCAGAAACGCGGTCCCGGCCACGTCGCGCGGCACATCGAATACGAACAGGCTGCGGTTGCCGTCGCCCTCCACCTCGAGCACCTTCACACGAAGTTCCCGCAGGCTTTCCTGGCCCTGCCTGTTGCGCAGCACCATGGTCTGGCTCGCCGTGAAATTGCCGAAACCGCGCCCGCGCTCACGCGATTCCACGGCGATGGCGAGCCCCATTTCCTCGGGACTCGCGCCCTGGGAAAGAGCCTGTTCCGCCATCAGGATGAGCGAACCGGCGCCGATACAAAATGCAAGGATGCCAAGACTGGAATTTTTCCCGCGATTCATGTCATTCCCCTGATCTCTTGACTGGAGTAGACGATCCACCGCAACAGGTGGCATGGACCATTCTAATGAGCGCTAGCTGATAAACAAACTGAAGTGGGGATTAGCCACAGGACCGGGCGTGGAATCCGCACGACAT
Source organism: Gammaproteobacteria bacterium (assembly GCA_022825505.1). Taxonomy (GTDB): domain Bacteria; phylum Pseudomonadota; class Gammaproteobacteria; order Steroidobacterales; family Rariloculaceae; genus UBA6522. Next base: position 36,964 of record JAJDWR010000046.1, read on the forward strand.
TGCGGGGTCGGCGCCACCGGTATTGGAAATACTTATCGATCCTGAAAGAAAACGGTGTTGGTTCCGGAGGGCGCAACGAACTACATTGGTGCAGGCGCCTGAGTGAGAACTGCGACCGCGAGAGACTTCAATGAGCCATCTACACCATCGCACACCTGCCGAGGCTGCGTAGCACGGTGTCCCTGCAACTCGAAACGGTTCCCGGGTCCACTGGATTGCCATGCCGCCGCGACCGCGATTACCAGGCCGGCATCCTGCCGGGTGTGTCGCGCACATTCGCCCTGACCATTCCCGTCCTGCCGGACAAACTCGCGGACGTGGTCACCAATGCCTACCTGCTTTGCCGTATCGCCGACACCATCGAGGACGATACGGCCCTGACGGACCAACAGAAAACACAGTTTCACAAGCGATTCCTGTCCGTCATCCAGGGCCGGGCGGATGCCGACGCGTTCGCCGCGGAGCTGGCGCCGCTGCTGTCGGCCGGCATGTTGCCGGACGAACGCGATCTGGTGGCCAATACCGCCAGGGTCGTGCGCGTGATGCAGGAATTTTCTCCGGTGGAACGCGAAGCGTTGACCCGCTGCCTGAAAGTCATGTGTTCCGGCATGCCGAAATTTCAGCGAAGCCGGAGCCTCAGCGGGCTTCGGGACCTGAAGGAACTCGGTGAGTACTGCTACGTGGTCGCGGGCGTCGTGGGCGAGATGCTGACCGAGCTGTTCTGTGCGCATTGCCCGGACCTGGCGAAGCAACGCCGCGAAATGAAACGGCTGGCTGTCTCATTCGGTCAGGGATTGCAGATGACCAACATACTGAAGGACGTCTGGGAGGACAGGAGCGGCGGAACCTGCTGGTTGCCCCGGTCCATGTTCGGAGGCCGCCGGTTCAGGCTGGAGCGGCTGGACGAATTGCACCAGACCCGGGCGTTCCGCGCAGGAATGAACTCCCTCATCGGCGTCACCCACCGGCACCTGCAGAATGCGCTCGAGTTCAGTTGCCTGATTCCGGCGCGTGAAGCCGGCATGAGGCGATTTTGCCTGTGGGCGCTGGGACTCGCCGTGATGACGCTTCAGAACCTGCATCGAAACCCGCACTTCACGTCCGGCGACCAGGTCAAGGTGTCTCGGCGCATGCTGCGCGCGACCATGCTGGCGACCAATTTCGCCCTGTCGAGCAACCGCCGCCTGCGTTCCCTCTTCCGGTTTGCCGCCGCCGGCCTGCCGTTGTGGCAGGCGGACACCGTGACCTGGATGAGCATGGTGGGGCCGGGAAGAAGGCCGGGCATCACCCGGGGCTGACCGCCCCCCCTCGCGTCTGAAGACGGCCGGTCAGTCGGTTGAGCCGCGCTCCCGCCGGATCGCGCGGTAACCGATGTCGCGGCGATAGTAGACGTCTTTCCAGCCGATGCGCGCGGCCGAGGCGTAGGCGAGTTCGGCTGCGCCTGCGACGGAGTCGCCGAGGCCGACGACGCACAGGACGCGGCCCCCGCTGGTGAGGATGGCGCCGTTGTCTTCCCGCGTGCCGGCGTGGAAAACGAGGGTGTCGTCGCCGAAACCGGTGTCCAGGCCGGAGATGACGGCGCCTGTGTCGTAACTGCCGGGATAGCCGCCGCTTGCCATGACCACCCCCAGGGCTGCCCGCGGGTCCCAGTCGACCTCGATGGAGTCCAGCGAGCCGTCGAACGCGGCCAGGCACAGTTCAGTGAGGTCGCTGCGCATGCGGGCCAGGACCGGCTGGGTTTCGGGGTCGCCGAACCGGCAGTTGAATTCAAGTACTTTCGGGGCGCCGTCCGGGCCGATCATCAAACCGGCGTAAAGGAAGCCCCGGTAGGCCATGCCCTCGGCGCTCAGGCCGGTGACGGTGGGGATCATGACTTCGTCCATGACGCGGCGGTGCAGTTCCGGGGTCAGGACCGGCGCCGGGGAATAGGCGCCCATGCCGCCGGTGTTGGGACCGCGGTCGCCCTCGTCCCGGGCCTTGTGGTCCTGGGAGCTTGCCAGCGGCACGATGCGGGTATCGTCCACCACCGCGATGAAGCTGGCCTCCTCGCCGCGCAGATAATCCTCCACCACCACCGTGGCGCCGGCATCGCCGAAGGTGCGCTGCTCGAGCATGCCCCGTACGGTGCTTTCCGCCTCCTCGAGGGTCTCGGCGATGATCACGCCCTTTCCGGCCGCCAGCCCGTCTGCCTTGATGACGATGGGCAGGGTGCGGGAACGAATGTACCGGAGCGCGTCGCCGGGCGCGTCGAAGGTCTCGTAGGCGGCCGTGGGAATGCCGTGGCGCGCCAGGAAGGCCTTGGTGAAGGCCTTGGAACCCTCCAGGCGGGCGGGCGCCGCCCGCGGCCCGAAGCATTTCAGTCCGGCCGCCTCGAAACGGTCGACCACGCCGTCCACGAGCGGCTGCTCGGGCCCGACGACGGTCAGGTCGACGCCCTCGGCCTGCGCCAGGTTCAGCATCCCGTCCGGATCGCCCGCGCCCACGGCCACGTTGCGGGTCCGCGGTTCCATGGCAGTGCCGGCGTTGCCGGGCGCCGCAAGGATTTCGGAGACGTCCGGCGACTGCGCGAACTTCCACACCAGGGCATGCTCCCGGCCGCCGCTGCCGATGACCAGGATCTTCATCAGTGGCGAAAGTGGCGCATGCCGGTAAATACCATGGCGATGCCGTGCTCGTCCGCAGCGGCGATCGCCTCCTCGTCCCGTACGGAGCCCCCCGGCTGAATGACGCAGCCAATGCCATGTCCGGCGGCGATGTCGATGCCGTCCCGGAAGGGGAAGAAGGCGTCCGATGCCATGGCGGCGCCGGCCAGCCCAAGGTCCTGGTCCGCCGCCTTCATGGCAGCCAGGCGCGCGCTTACCACGCGGCTCATCTGACCTGCGCCCACCCCCAGCGTCCGGCCGTCGCGGGCGTAGACGATGGCATTGGACTTTACGAACTTGCAGACGATCCAGGCGAACATCAGGTCATCCATTTCGCTGCTGGACGGTGCGCGCCGGGTTACGATCTTCACTTTCATATCTTCCGGTATGCCCGGGTCCCGCTCCTGCACCAGGAGTCCGCCCGCTGTGCTCTGCAGATCCCAGCCACTGGAACGGCCGGCGGGCGCGGATGCGGCTTCCAGCACGCGGACATTCTTCTTCGCCGACAGGGCTTCCCTGGCAGCGGGCAGGATTTGCGGCGCGACCAGCACGTCCACCAGTTGCCGGTCGACGATATCCTGCGCCGCTTCGCCGTCCAGCGGCCGGTTGAAGGCGATGATGCCGCCGAAGGCGGACGTGGGATCGGTTCCGTAGGCCCGTTCGTACGCAGCCTGCGGCGTGGCGGCGATGGCGCCGCCGCAGGGGTTGGAATGCTTGACGATCACGCAGGCGCACTCCCGGAAGGCGCCGACGCACTGGATCGCCGTGTCGGCATCGGCCAGGTTGTTGAAGCTCAGCGCCTTGCCCTGCAGCTGGTTCGCGGCGGCGATACCCGTATTTTCGGCCGACGGCAGCCGATAGTACGCGGCCCGCTGATGGGGATTCTCGCCATACCGAAGCTCGCGGGCCTTGCTCCCCGCCAGCAGCAGGGTCCCGGGGAACGGGTCCTCGGCATGGCGGCCCAGGTAGTTGCTGATCAGGATGTCGTAACGGGCCGTGTGGGCGAATGCCTTCGCGGCCAGTTCCCGCCTGAAGCCCTCTGCCGCGGCGCCGTTCCGAAACGCCGCCAGCACCCGTGCGTAGTCGCAGGGATCGCATACCACCGTGAGCCGGGCATGGTTCTTGGCCGCCGCGCGCAGCATGGCAGGCCCGCCCACGTCGATCTGCTCCACGGCGCCTTCCTCGGTGGTATCCGGGTCGAGAATGGCGGCTTCGAAGGGGTAGAGATTGACGACCAGGAGATCGATCCAGCCGATGCCGTGTTCTTCGACGGCAGCCTCGTCCACACCGCGGCGCGCCAGCAGCCCGCCGTGTACGGCCGGATGAAGCGTCTTGACGCGGCCGCCCAGAATTTCCGGGAAACCCGTGAGTTCGGAGACTTCCAGCACCTCAAGGCCCGCGGCGCGCAACGTGCGGGCCGTGCCCCCCGTGGAAACCAGCTCGAATCCGAGGTCCGCCAGCCCCCCGCCAAGCCCGGCCACGCCGGTCTTGTCGGAAACGCTGATCAGGGCGCGGCGGGGCCGCGTCGGGCGGCCGCTCATTCCTCCAGCAGGTCGTACAATTTCAGTTTCTTTCGTAATGTGCCGCGATTGATGCCGAGGATTTTCGCCGCCTGGCTCTTGTTGCCTCCGGCGTAGTCCATGGCATTCTTCAACAGCGGCCGCTCGACCTCGCCGATCACCAGTTGGTAGAGGTTGGCGGGATCATGGCCGTTCAGGCTCTTGAGGTATCGCTTGAGGGCCTTGTCCGTGATTTCGCTAAGCGGCTTCTTCTTGAGTTTCCCCCTGATGGCCGGTTTTTTCTGTTTGCCGATCGGTCTTCTCGCTGGGTATGGCTGTGGGACATCCGGCACTCCCCCGGACGCTTTGAAATGTTCTGAATATGGTAAATGTTCGGATACGAAAACGAGAGCGAATCATATCACGGCGAGCGGTCAAGGGAAGGGATCGCAACGCCTCGAATACGTCCCGAAAACCTATTTTCGGGACGGGTGCAATGGCGCTCCTGAGGGCGCCGCGGCTACTTCAGTCCAAGCCGCTTTTCCAGGTAGTTGATGTCGGTGCCGCCGGCCTTGAACGCCGCGTGCTGGCAGATTTCCTGGTGCAGCGGAACATTGGTGCGGATACCCTCCACAACGATCTCGCTCAGGGCCGTGCCCATCCTCGAGATGGCCGCCGCCCGGCTGTCTCCGTGGGCGATCACCTTGGCGACCAGTGAGTCGTAGTAGGGCGGCACGGCATAGCCGCTGTAGAGGTGGCTGTCCACACGGATGCCGGGACCGCCGGGTGGATGCCAGAGGTTCACCGTGCCCGGTGAAGGCATGAACGACTTGGGATCCTCTGCGTTGATGCGGCATTCGATGGCGTGGCCGGTCCAGCGAACGTCGTCCTGGCTCGTTCCGAGGGGTTCGCCGGCGGCAATCCTGAGCTGGGCCTTGACGATATCGAAGCCGGTGATCATTTCGGTCACCGGATGTTCCACCTGGACCCGGGTGTTCATCTCAATGAAGAAAAACTCGCCGTCCTGGTACAGGAATTCGAATGTGCCCGCGCCCCGATAACCGATCTCCCGGCACGCCCGGGCGCAGCGCTCGCCCATGCGTTTGCGGGCCTCTTCGGAAATCCCCGGTGCAGGCGCCTCCTCCACCACCTTCTGGTGACGCCGCTGCATGGAGCAGTCCCGTTCGCCAAGATGAATCGCGTTGCCGTGGTTGTCGGCGAGTACCTGGAATTCCACGTGCCGCGGCTGTTCGAGGTATCGCTCCATGTAGACCTGGTCGCTGCCGAACGCGGCCAGCGCCTCGGCCTTCGTGATGGTGATGGCGTGAAACAGGGCGGCCTCACTGTGCACGACCCGCATGCCGCGCCCACCGCCGCCTGCGGCGGCCTTGACGATGACCGGATAGCCGATTTCCCGGGCGCACCGGGCGTTGTCCTCGGGGTCGTCCGACAGGGGCCCGTCGGAACCGGGAACGCACGGCACGCCAGCCTCCCGCATGGCGCGAATGGCCGAGACCTTGTCGCCCATCAGCCTGATGGTCTCGGGCTCGGGGCCGATAAAGGTGAATCCGCTCTCCTGAACCCGCTCGGCGAAGCCGGCGTTCTCGGACAGGAACCCGTAGCCGGGATGTATGGCCACCGCGTCGCTCACTTCGGCGGCGGCGATCACCGCCGGCATGTTCAGGTAACTGTCGGCGGATGGCGGCGGGCCGATGCAAACCGTCTCATCCGCAAGCAGCACGTGTTTCAGCGTGGCATCGGCCGAGGAATGCACGGCGACGGTCTTGATCCCCAGTTCCCGGCACGCCCGGAGGACTCGAAGGGCGATTTCGCCCCGGTTCGCGATAAGGACCTTGTCCAGCACCGAGCTATTCTTCGATGAGGAACAGGACCTGGCCGAACTCCACCGGGGCGCCGTTCTCCGCGAGGATACTGACGACGGTCCCGTCCAAGTCGGCTTCGATGGGGTTCATCATCTTCATCGCTTCGACGATGCACAGCGTGTCGCCCACCTCGACCCGGGAGCCCAGGTCGACGAACGGCTTGGCGCCCGGCGCCGGTCCGGAGTAGAACGTGCCGACCATGGGCGAGGTGACTTCATGGCCGCCGGAAGCGGTCTCCGCCGGGGCCGTGTCCGGCCGCTCGGCGCCCGGCGGCTCCGTCGCCTGGACAGGTACCTGTGCCGGCGCCGCAGGCTGGGCCGCCGGAGCGCCCGGCGGTGCCGTCAGGCGCGACATGCGGATGGACTGGTCGCCATCGGAGATTTCGATCTCGGTGATGCCGTGGGATTCCACGAGCTCCATGATCTTCTTGATTTTCCTGACGTCCACGAAAGCCTCCTTCAGCGGTCCCTGCCGGCCCCGGACCGCCGGGCCAGATGTCGGGAGGCGGCGATCAGGGCCAGTTCGTAGCTGGCGACACCGAACCCGGCAACGGTGCCAAGCGCCACGTCGGAGAAGAACGAGCGATGCCTGAAATCTTCGCGCGCGGCCACGTTGGACAGATGGATTTCGATGAACGGGATGCTCACTGCCAGCAGCGCATCCCGAAGCGCTATGCTGGTGTGGGTGAAGGCCGCCGGATTCAGCAGGATGAGTTCGACGCCGTCGTCCCGGGCCGCGTGAACGCGCCTGACCAGTTCGTGTTCGGCGTCGCTCTGGTAGCATTCAAGGTCGTGGCCCTGCTGTCTGGCCTGTTCGCCCAGGCGCGCCTCGATATCGGCCAGCGTGTCGGCGCCGTAGATTTCCGGTTCGCGTTGTCCCAGCAGGCCCAGGTTGGGGCCATTGATCAGAAGCAGACGTGCCATTTTTTCACGATCAACGATTTTAGGCACTATTTTAGCACAAATCGACGCACGTTTGTGAATGTTCGCAGGATTTTCGAGTGCCCAAACTGCCTGATCGGCAATGATCGGGTGATTCCGGCGCTAGTGCTGCAGTCGCGCCCGGGCAGTATCGATGTCCATTGATCCGGATTCAAGTTCGTTCAGAACCAGGAGGAATTCGTCCAGGTGTTCTGCGTGCAGTTCGCCGTTATGGACGCCCAGGATGCGCCTGTGGCGATCCGTGAATACGGTAAAGGGCAGCACGAAGAACTGGAGCCCGAATTCGGCAGCGGCCTGGATGGCTTCCAGTTCTCCCACCAGCACCGGGTAGTTGAAGTCCATCTCCTCGTCGAATGCCTGCACCGCCTCCAGGTGATCCACGGCGATGCCCACGACCTGCACGTCGCCGGCCCTGCCGCCATCCTGGAACGCCTTCAGCAGGGGAATCTCGCGCAGGCACGGCGCACACCAGGTGGCCCAGAAGTTGATCAGCAGGGCGTCGCCTTCCCAGCCATGGATCGAGCGAACCTGCCCGTTGAGGTCTTCGAGCGCAAACTCCGGCAGCGTCTCCACCATGACGGATGCGCCGGCAGGCGCGGCGCTGTCCGGCGGGTTCCCGGGAATCACAACCCGATAGCCCGCATAGGCGAGGAGCGCGGCGGCGCTGAGCGCCAGCGTCAGCATCGTGGAACGGGTCATGTCACTCACCGCTCGCAAGCCTCACGCGTTTTTCCCAGCTTACGGGCAGATAGCAATAGCCGATATCGGCACAACCCTGGAGCTCGAGCCTGACCCGCATTTCGTCCATCGTACCGGAGCGCCGGTACGGGATCCGGATCTGGAAGTCGCCGCGGAAGATCTCCACGGCGCCGAAGAATTCGTCCACGTGCGGGCGGCCCTCGGGCAGCTCCGGCACGCCGAGCACGATGCCGTCGGTCAGGCTCTCGAAGCCGAAGCGGTGCCGGTACAGGTAGTAACCGTCGGGGACCTGGAAGCTCACGACCACCGACCCGGCCTCTGCGAAGGCAATCAGGGGGAAGGCTTCCTCGGGCGGCAGGGGCTCGTCGAACTGGGCTGCCGCGGAGGCGGCGACGGCAAGCAGGGGGAGAAGCAGCCGGCGCGCGATGTTCCTGCCGGTCGCGCCTGTCATGCGCGGTATCTCCTCACGACACCGACTCCGCGAGCCAGTCCAGGTAGGCCTTCGAACCCTTGCTGAGCGGAACCGCGACGACTTCCGGCACGTCGTAACTCGACAGCCGGGCGATCGCCCGCTGCAGTTCATCGAATCGGGCTTCCGTCGTCTTGATCAACAGCAGTGTTTCCTTGTCGCGATGCACCCGGGACTCCCACGTGTAGGTAGACACGATGCCATCCACCCGGTTGACGCAGGCAGCCAGCCGCTGTTCCACCAGGGCGCCGGCGATTGCGTCGGCTTCGTCCGCGTTTGCGCAGGTCGTCAGTACCAGAAGCGCGGAATTGCTCATTGCCGATCGGTCCGGGCCTTCTCGTCTTTGCACTACGCCTTACCGTTCGGAAGCATAGCGGCACCGCCGTCCCGTGTCATTGATCGGAGAACGCAATTGGCATCCAGGGGCTTGCGCCGTAGAAAATCGCGGCTGCAAATTCGCTCTCATCCGCCCCTTCGACCGCTCGATTTCGTCGAATATGACCCGATATTCTCCTCAATCGATCGATCGAAGGGACGGCGATATCGAATTTTCGCTTTCGCGATTTTCTACGGCGCAAGCCCCTGGGGTCTTGAAAATTCAAAATTCGCCCCTATCATTAGCACTCGTTTCGGCCGAGTGCTAACAAGTGCAACGGCGTGAAGGTTTTTTACCAACGTAGTCAACAAGTTAACAAAGGGAGACCCATCAATGAAGATACGTCCCTTACACGATCGCGTCGTCATCCGGCGCACAGAGGAAGAGCGGACCTCCCCCGGGGGCATCGTGATTCCCGACGCAGCGGCGGAAAAGCCCATCAAGGGCGAAGTCCTCGCCGTGGGTAACGGGAAGCTGCTGGAAGACGGCAACGTTCGGCCACTCGATCTCAAGGTGGGCGACCAGGTGCTGTTCGGCAAGTACTCCGGTACCGAGGTCAAGGTGGACGGCGAGGAACTGCTGGTGATGCGCGAGGACGACATCATGGCAGTGATCGAGGGCTGAGGCCCGGCCGCAAGGAATTTCCGAGAAATCAATCAGGAGACATGAAATGGCAAAAGAAGTGAGATTTGCCGATGAGGCTCGCCAGCGAATGCTCAAGGGCGTCAACGTGCTGGCCAACGCCGTCAAGGTCACCCTTGGCCCCAAGGGCCGCAACGTGGTGGTGGAGAAGAGCTTCGGCGCCCCCACCGTGACCAAGGACGGGGTATCGGTGGCCAAGGAGATCGAGCTGGAAGAGAAGTTCGAGAACATGGGCGTGCAGATGGTCAAGGAAGTGGCCTCGCAGACCTCCGATGCGGCCGGCGACGGCACCACCACCGCGACGGTGCTGGCCCAGGCCGTGCTTCGCGAAGGGCTCAAGGCCGTGGCCGCGGGCTTCAACCCCATGGACCTGAAGCGGGGCGTGGACAAGGCGTCCATCGCAGTGGTCGGCGAACTCCAGGCGCTATCCCAGCCCTGCGAGGACGACCGGTCCATCGCCCAGGTCGGCACGATTTCCGCCAACGCCGACCATGAAATCGGCAACAACATCGCCGAAGCCATGGACAAGGTGGGCAAGGAAGGCGTGATCACCGTGGAGGAAGGTTCCGCGCTCGAGAACGATCTCGACGTGGTGGAGGGCATGCAGTTCGACCGCGGATACCTGTCGCCCTACTTCATCAACGATCAACAGACCCAGGCGGCGGAGCTTGAGAACCCGTTTATCCTCATTCACGACAAGAAGGTCTCCAACATTCGGGACCTGCTGCCGTTGCTTGAGAGCGTGGCCAAGTCCAGCCGTCCGCTGCTGATCATCGCCGAGGACGTGGAAGGCGAGGCCCTGGCGACGCTGGTGGTCAACAACATCCGCGGCATCGTCAAGGTTGCGGCGGTGAAGGCGCCGGGCTTCGGCGACCGGCGCAAGGCCATGCTGCAGGATATCGCCGTCCTCACCGGCGGCCAGGTCATCTCCGAAGAGGTGGGGCTGTCGCTGGAGAAGGCGAGCCTCGGGGACCTCGGTGAAGCCAAGAAGATCCAGGTCAGCAAGGAAAACACCACCATCATCGATGGCGCCGGCGGCGCGGCCGAGATCAAGGGGCGCGTGGACCAGATCAACAAGGAGATCGAGGAGTCCACTTCCGACTACGATCGCGAGAAACTGCAGGAGCGGGTGGCCAAGCTCGCCGGCGGCGTGGCGGTCATCAAGGTCGGTGCGGCCACCGAGATCGAGATGAAGGAGAAGAAGGCCCGGGTCGAAGACGCGCTGCACGCCACGCGCGCGGCGGTGGAAGAGGGCGTGGTTCCCGGCGGCGGCGTTGCGCTGATTCGCGCGCAGCCCGCACTGGATGATCTCGAGGGCGACAACGAGGATCAGAACGTGGGCATCAACATCCTGCGCAAGGCGATCGAAGAGCCGCTGCGCCAGATCGTGGCCAACGCCGGCCAGGATGCCTCCGTCGTGCTGAACGAGGTTGCCGCAGGCGAAGGGAACTACGGTTTCAACGCCGCCACCGACGAGTACGGCGACCTGGTCGCGATGGGCATCATCGATCCCACCAAGGTCACGCGGCTGGCGCTGCAGAACGCCAGCTCCGTGGCGGGCCTGCTGCTCACCACCGAGGCCATGGTGGCGGAGCTGCCGAAGGACGATCCTCCTCCGGCGGCGCCCGACATGGGCGGCATGGGCGGCATGATGTAGCCGCGAGCCGCATCGGCGGCCGCAAGTCGGCCAAACGAAAAAGCCCCGCCCCGTGCGGGGTTTTTTCCATGCGCGGCGCGCCGCGGCGCCACGGACGCGATGCCTGATGGTACAGTTCCGGTCCGCGCCCGCAGGCGCTTGCGTAATGCCGATGAACTTCACCGCTCCAGCCGATTTGCCGCCGCAACTCTCCGACCGCTGGGCGCGCGTCGAGGATCGCCTCGCAGCGCTGCCCGACGATCTGTTCGCCGGGCATCCGCAGGCGGCGGAAACGCTGCCCCGCGTGGCGGTCTGCAGCGATTTCGCCCTGGCCACGCTGCTTCGCCATCCGCAGGCGTTGCTGGAACGCCTGGCGGACGGCGAACCGCTCGCCAGGGAGCGCCTGGCGGAGCGGTTCAACCTCGACGGCCGCTCCCAGGCGGAGGCGATGACCGTGCTCCGGCAGGTGCGCCACGTGGAGATGGCGCGCCTGGCCTGGCGGGACCTGGCGGGGTGGTCGGACCTGGACACCAACCTCGCCGACCTGTCGCTGCTGGCCGACGGCGCCATCATTGCCGCCGACGGCTACGCGCGGTCGCAGTTGCTGCGGCGTTTCGGCGCGCCCGTGGACGCCAACGGAACGCCGGTGGAGACGATGATCCTGGCCATGGGCAAGCTGGGCGGCGGCGAACTCAACTTTTCGTCGGATGTGGACCTGGTGATCCTGTATCCGGAGGGCGTGGTGTTCGAAGGCCATCCCCGGACCCGCCCGGACGAGTACTTCCGCCGCCTGGTGCAACTGCTGATCAAGCTGCTCAACGAACCGACGGCGGACGGCGTGGCATTCCGCGTCGATACGCGGCTGCGGCCGTTCGGCACCAGCGGCCCGCTGGCGATGAGCCTGCCGGCGCTGGAGAACTACCTGATCCGGCACGGCCGGGACTGGGAACGCTATGCCTACCAGAAGGCCCGGCTCGTCACCGGCCGGCGCCACGGCGCCGAACTCTTCGACGAGATCCTGACGCCCTTCGTCTACCGCCGCTACATCGATTTCGGCGTGTTCCGCTCGCTGCGCCAGATGAAGGCGCTGATCGCCGACGAAGTGGCCAAGCGCAACATGGCGGACAACATCAAGCTCGGTCCCGGAGGCATCCGCGAAGTCGAATTCATCGTCCAGGTGTTTCAGTTGGTGCGGGGCGGACAGAACCCGGCACTGCGGAGCCGTTCGCTGCAGCCGGCGCTGCGGCGGCTGGAAATGACCGGTGTCCTCGAGCCCGACGCCATCGCCGGGCTGGCCGGCTCCTATCGGTTCCTGCGCACGCTGGAAAACCGCCTGCAGGCCATGGAGGACCAGCAGACGCAACGGCTGCCCGCAAACGCCGAATCGCGCGAAATCCTGGCCTGGGCGATGGGCAGCCCTTCTTGGGAAGAGTTCTCCCCCGTGCTGGAGGCTCATCGGCGGCGCGTCGATGCGGAGTTCGCCCGGCTCGCGTTCGACGAGCGCGGCGAGGGCCGGGACACGGGCGCCGAAGTGGCCCCGGGCCCGGACCGCGCGGAACCGGACGAGCGCTGGGCCGTCGCCTGGGAACGCGCCGACATGGCCGGCCTGCTGGAAGGTGCGGGCGTCCGCGAGGCCTCGGCGGTGGCGGAGGACCTCCACGACCTGCGCAACAGCGGCCTGTACCGGCGGATGGACGAAGTATCGAGGCAGCGCCTGGCCGAAGTCGTGATGCGCCTTGCGCTGCGGCTGCGCGAGTACCGCAACCCGTCGTGGATCGTCAGCCGCCTCGTGCCGCTGCTGCGGGCCATCTGCCGGCGCAGCGCCTACCTCGCGCTGATCGGCGAGAATCCCGGCGCGCTGACGCGCCTGCTGGCGCTGGCGGAACGCAGCGAGTTCCTGGTGACGCTGGTGGAACAGCATCCCCTGCTGCTGGACGAACTGCTCGACGAGCGCATCTTCGACGCCGCGCCCACGCGCGGCGAACTGGAGGAAGCGCTGGAGCGGGCGATCCGCCTGCGCGTGGCCGACGACCTGGAGTCCCAGCTCGAGGTCATGCGCGCCTTCCAGCGCGGCGCCGTGTTCCGGATCGCGGTGGCCGACCGGATGGCCAACCTGCCGCTGATGAAGGTCAGCGACCGGCTCACCGACACCGCCGAGCTCATTCTGGCCTACGCCCTGGACCTGGCGTACTCGGAGCTTGCCGAACGCCATGGCGCGCCGATGTGCGGAATGGGCGAGTCGCGGCGGCGGGTCGGCTTCGCGGTGGTCGGTTACGGCAAGCTCGGCGGCATCGAGATGGGTTACGGTTCCGATCTCGACCTGATCTTTCTGCACGACTCCGAAGGAAATGCGCAGCGGACCGAAGGGGCCGTGCCGGTGGAGAACCGCGTCTTCCTGATCCGGCTGGCGCAGCGCCTGATCAACCTGCTGAGCATCCAGACGCGCTACGGCCGCCTTTACGAAGTGGACATGCGTCTGCGGCCCAACGGCCAGTCGGGCGCGCTCGTGTCGAGCATGGACGCCTTCCGGTCGTACCAGCGGAGCCAGGCGTGGGTGTGGGAACACCAGGCGCTGTTGCGCAGCCGTTCCGTTGCCGGGGATGCCGCCGTGCGCGAGGCGTTCGAGCGCGAGCGCTGCGACATCCTGATCCACCACGTGAATCGCCGGGACCTCAAGGCCGAGGTCGTGAAGATGCGCCGGCGGATGCGCGCCGAACTGTCTCGCGGCCGCGGCGGCGAGTTCGACATCAAGCAGGACGCCGGCGGAATGGCCGACATCGAGTTCCTGGTGCAGTACTGGGTGCTGGCGCACGCGGCGGACCATCCGGACCTGGTGGAGTATTCCGACAACGTCCGCCAGCTCGAGGCGCTGGCGCGCAACGGCCTGGTTCCGGGTACCTCGGCCGACCGCATCAAGTCGATCTACCTCAACCTGCGCGGCAGCGCCCACGAACTGGCGCTGATCGGCAGCGGCCGCGTCGTTTCCGGCGATGCGTTTGCGGAGGAGCGCGAGTGGATCCGCAGCCTGTGGTCTGACGTGCTGGGCGCGTGAGTCGCGCTCCGCTGCCGTGGAAAATTGCGGCGCGGCGCACTAGTATCGTGAACAGGGTCAGGCTTCCGGGCCCCAACAAGACCAGTCAAGGGGAACAGTCATGATCAGTCTCAATGTCAACGGTGAGGTTCACGTCCTTGAAGACGTGGATGCCGCAACACCGCTGCTCTGGGTCCTGCGCGACCACCTGGGTCTTGTCGGGACCAAGTACGGTTGCGGCGGCGGCTACTGCGGCGCCTGTACCGTGCATCTCAACGGTTCGCCCGTCCGCTCGTGCGTGACGCCGTCCTCCGCCGCCGAGGGCCAGGAGGTCGGCACCATCGAGAACCTGGCCGGCGATGCAGGGCTGCATCCGCTCCAGGAGGCCTGGATCGAGCACGACGTACCCCAGTGCGGATACTGCCAGTCGGGCCAGATCATGAGTGCCGCGGCGCTGCTTGCGCGCAACCCGTCGCCCGGCGATGCCGATATCGACGCCGCCATGCAGGGCAACATCTGCCGCTGCGGGACCTACCAGCGGATTCGCGCCGCGATTCACGGCGCGGCCGAGAAACTGGGAGGTGCCGCATGAACGCCGCACAACGGAGACTCGCGCGCGACCCCAACCTCAGGCATGCGATTCGGGAGGCCGAGGGCGGTATCGAGAGAGTCTGGCAGCAGGATGTCAGCCGGCGCACCTTTCTGAAGCTCACGGGGATCGCCGGCGGCGGCCTGACGCTGGGATTCCTGGCCGGTGCGCCCCACACGGCGCAAGGTCAGGCGGCAACCGGCGACTTCGCGCCCAACGCTTACGTGAACATTGCCACGGACGGCTCGATTCTAATCTACAACAAGAACCCGGAAGTGGGCCAGGGCATCAAGACCGCCTTTCCCATGATCGTGGCCGAGGAACTCGATGCCGCCTGGGACGACGTGCGGGTGGAGCAGTCCGCCATCAGCGCCGAGATCTATGGGCGCCAGGTTGCGGGCGGATCGCGGTCCATCCCGAGTGAGTGGAACGAACTGCGCGAGGCAGGTGCGGCGGCCCGGGCCATGCTGGTGCGCGCGGCCGCGGAGGAATGGGGCGTCCCGGCCGCCGAGTGTTCGACCGCGGACAGTGCCGTCACGCACGATCCCACCGGCCGGCGGCTCGGTTACGGCGAACTCGCCGATGCCGCGGCCGCGTTGCCGGTACCGGACCCGGGTACCCTGTCGCTGAAATCCCGCGACGAGTATCGCCTGCTCGGCAGGCGCATCACCGGCGTGGACAACGAAGACCTCGTCACCGGTCAGCCGCTCTTCGGTATCGACACGAGGCTGCCGGGCATGGTCTATGCGTCGTACTCCAAGTGCCCGGCCACCGGCGGACGGGTCCGCGACGCCAATCTGGACGAGATCCGTGCGCTTCCGGGCGTACGGGATGCCTTCGCGATCGAGGGCAACGACATCACGACCGAGCTCATGCCGGGGGTCGCCATCGTCGGGAACTCCACCTGGGCAACGCAGAACGCAAGGGCGTCGCTGCGCGTGGACTGGGACGAGAGCGAGGCCTCCACCGACAGTTGGAGCAGCCTTGAAGAGCAGGCACGGGCGCTGTCGGGCCGCCAGGGCCGCGAAGTCATTGACGAGACCGGCGATGTGGACGGGGCGTTCGAGACCGCGGCGCAGACCCTGGAGGCGTTCTACAGCTATCCGTTCGTGTCGCATGCTCCGCTGGAGCCGCAGAACTGCACCGCGTGGTACCGCGACGGCCGGATGGAAATCTGGGCGCCGAGCCAGACGCCGCAGCTTGCCATCCAGAACGTCTCCAATGCGCTCGGGATTCCCGAGCGGCGGATCACGCTTCATCAGACGCGCATTGGCGGCGGTTTCGGGCGCAGGATCATGAACGACTACGTCTGCGAGGCGGCGGCCATCGCCATGCAGGTCGGCGTTCCGGTGAAACTTCAGTGGGACCGGGCAGACGACATGGCGCACGATTTCTATCGGCCCGGCGGGTTCCACGCGCTGAAGGGTTCGCTGGACGGCGCCGGCAAGCTGTCCGGATGGGAAGATCACTTCATCACCTTCACCCACGACGGCCGGGAGCCGGTGACGGGCGGTTCGATCCGGGGCGGGGAATTCCCGGACGGGCTGGCGGAAAACTACCGCATGACCCAGACCATGCTGCCGTTGGCAACGCCCACGGGGCCGTGGCGCGCGCCGGGGTCCAATGCCATCGCCTTCGCCGTGCAGAGTTTCCATCACGAGCTTGCCGTGGCCGCCGGGCGCGACCACCTGGAGTTTCTGCTGGAGATCATGGGCGAGCCGCGCTGGCTTCAGGACGGTAACGCGAACGCGCTGCACACCGGCCGTGCCGCCGGGGTCATCCGGCTCGCCGCCGAACGCGCGGGCTGGGGGCGGCCGCTGCCGCCGGGGCGCGGGCTGGGTCTGGCGTTCTATTTCTGCCACGCCGGGCACTTCGCCGAGGTGGCGGACGTCAGCGTGGACGAGAATCGCAGGCTCACCATTCACCGGGTGACCGTGGCGGGCGATGTCGGTCCGATCGTGAACCTGAGCGGAGCGGAAAACCAGTGCGAAGGCGCCGTGATGGACGGCCTCAGCACCATGCTGGGGCAGGAGATCACCATGGAGAACGGGCGCGTGCAGGAGTCCAATTTCCACCAGTATCCGCTCATGCGCATCAACAACGCGCCGGCGGTGGACGTGCACTTTGTCGACAGCGATTATCCGCCGACGGGGCTCGGGGAGCCTGCGCTGCCGCCGCTCGCGCCGGCAGTCTGCAACGCCATCCACGCAGCCACGGGGCACCGCGTGCGCACGCTGCCGCTGAGCAGGGACGGGTACCACGTCTGAACGGCGCCGGTCGCCGATCCGCTGCCGCAGCGTCCGGAGCCTCCCGCGACGCATGCCGCGGGGCGTTGGTGCGCGCAGTTGCCGCGCGTTCGAATTGCGGTTCATCCCGGTATAATCGGCATCCCCGCAATTCGAGGTAAGGCAGTGCGCATACGCCCGGGACAGGTGCAGGAAAAACTGAAGCCGCCCAACGCCGAACGGCGCGTTCACGTAACCTGCGAGCAGCTTCCGCTGCACTGCCCGCTGCCCGATGCCTATCTGTGGAATTCCCACCCCAAGGTCTACCTGCCCATCGAAGCCACGGGCAGGGCCGTCTGCCCCTACTGCGGTACCCTTTACATACTCGTCGACGAATCCTGACTGCATGATCATCGTCACCGGAGCCGCCGGGTTCATTGGCAGCAACCTGGTGCGCGGGCTCAACCGGGCCGGTGAACGCGACATCCTCGCCGTGGACGATCTGAGCGACGGCCGCAAGTTCGAAAATCTCGTGGACTGCGGGATCGCCGACTACTGGGACAAGGACGCGTTACTCGAACGGTTGAACGGTAGCCCGGGATTCGTGCCCCGGTGCATCTACCATCAGGGCGCCTGCACGGATACCACCGAATGGGACGGCCGCTACATGATGGAGAACAACTTCCGCTACTCCACCGTACTTTTCGACTATTGCCGCGCGGCCGGCGTGCCCCTCATCTACGCGTCGTCGGCAGCCGTGTACGGTGCGGGCGACTGCTTCGAAGAGGATGCGGGTACGGAACGCCCACTGAACGTCTACGGCTATTCCAAGCTGCTGTTCGACCGCTACGTGCGTCGCCGGCTGGGCGCCGTGCAGTCCCAGGTCGCAGGACTGCGCTACTTCAATGTCTACGGTCCCGGGGAATCCCGCAAGGGCCCCATGGCCAGCGTCGCCTGGCACCTTCACAACCAGGTCCGGCAGGACGGCGAGGCCCGGCTGTTCGAGGGCAGCGGCGGCTACGCGGCGGGCGAACAGTCGCGGGACTTCGTATACGTGGATGACGTGGTCGACGTCAACCTGTGGTTCGGCCGGCACGCTGAAGTGTCCGGCATCTTCAACGTCGGTACCGGCCGGGCGGCGACGTTCAACCAGTTGGCCGATGTGGTCATCGGCTGGCACGGTTCCGGCCGCAAGCGCTACATCCCGTTCCCCGAAGAGTTGCGGCGGGCCTACCAGAGCTTTACCCGGGCCGACATCGCCAAGCTGCGCCGCGCCGGCTACGATCGCCCGTTCGCCGACGTTTCGGCCGGGGTCAAGGCCTATCTGGATCGTCTCGACGGATACGATTCGAAGCGCAGTGGGCACGGACGATAAGCTGCTCATCGTGGGCCCGGCCTGGATCGGCGACATGGTCATGGCCCAGTCGCTGTACAAGCTGCTGCAGAGCCGCAACCCCCGGGCGCGGATCGACGTGATCGCCCCTCACTGGTCGAAGCCCATCCTGGATCGCATGCCGGAAGTCAGGCAGGCCATCGAACTGGACGTCGTCCATGGCAGGGTCGCATTGCGCACGCGCCGGAAGCTCGGCCGCCGCTTGCGCGGCAGGGGCTACCGGCAGGCCATCGTGCTGCCCCGGTCCCTGAAAGCCGCGCTGGTGCCGTTCTTCGCCTCGGTACCCGTGCGCACCGGGTACCGGGGCGAATGGAGATTCGCGTTGATCAACGACCAGCGGCGCTTCGATCCCGGCCGGCTGGATCAGACCGTCAAGCGGTTCATCGCGCTGGGTATGGGCAGGGACGAGGACGAACTGCCGCCGCCGCCCCAGCCGTCGCTGCGCACGGACGGGGAGAATCTGAGCGCTGCCGTGCAGCGCCTGGGTCTGAGGCTGACAAGCGCAACCGTCGCGTTCATGCCCGGCGCGGAGTACGGACCCGCGAAACGCTGGCCCGCCGAGCGCTTCGGCGCGTTGGCTGGGCGATTGGCCGGTGCCGGAGCGCAGGTGTGGATACTGGGTTCGGAACGGGAGCGGAAACTGGGCGAGGCGGTCAGGGCCGCGGTGGGAGGTGACGGCGTGGCCAACCTGTGCGGCAGGACCACCCTTGCCGACGCGGTCGACCTGCTGGGCGCCGCCCGGGTCGCGGTGACCAACGACTCGGGCCTGATGCACATCGCCGCGGCGGTGGATACGCACGTGATCGGCCTTTACGGCTCCACGACCCCCCGGTTTACCCCGCCGTTGACCGACCGTGCGGATATCCTTTACAGGAACCTGGAATGCAGCCCCTGCTTCCGGCGCAGGTGTCCGCTGGGGCACTTCAACTGCATGATGGAGATGACGGTGGATGATGTCGCAAGGGTGGCCATGACCGCGCTTGACGGCGCCTCGGCGACCGGGGGCGGGCATTGATGAAGCGGCGCCGAAAGCAGCGGCGGTCGACGGGCGGTGCGGATTGGCGGATCGAGCACGAGGGCTCGAGCTTCATTCTTTGCCGCCGCGGGGAACCGGAACGCATCGTCGCGGAGTGGTTCCGGGATCGCTACTGGCGGGAGCGCGATCTCGTCGTCGGCGCGGAACCGGGCCGGGGCGCCGTGCTGTTCGTCCGCCGGGGCGAGCGGACCTTGGCGCTGCGGCACTTTCGCCGCGGCGGCGCGGCGGCGCGGCTGACCGCCGACCGGTACCTGTGGACGGGCCTGGAACGCACCCGCGCCTTCAGGGAGTGGCGCCTGCTGCGCGAACTGCACGACGACGGGCTGCCGGTGCCCAGGCCAGTCGCGGCGCACGTCCGCCGCAGCGGATTGACCTGGCGCGGCGACATCATCACCGAACGCATCGCCGATACCCGTTCGCTGGCCTCGGCGATGACCGCCGGAGAGGTCGATGCCGGGACCTGGGAGGCGGTCGGCGCAACATTGCGCGGCTTTCACGACCGGGGTGTGGATCATGCGGACCTGAATGCCCACAACGTGTTGCTGGATGCGGGCATGGGAGTGTTTCTCGTGGACTTCGACCGCGGCGCACTGCGCACCGGCTCGGGCTGGCAGCGGCGCAATTTCAACCGGCTGCGCCGTTCGCTGCGCAAGATCGCGCGCACCTCCGGCGGGGCGTTCGGGGAGCCGGACTGGCGCCGGCTGCTGCGAGGTTACCGGTCGGGGGCGTAGAGGTCGGGCCAGGGCTCCGGACGGCCCTTGAAACGCCGGTAGGTCCACATGTACTGCTCCGGCGCCTGGCGGATGTAATCCTCCAGCCGTTCCACCAGGCGGCGGGTATCGGCCACGGGATCGTCGCCCGGAAAGCCGTCCAGCGGCGGGCCGATGTTCACGATGTACCCCTCACGACCGGGCAGGCGCCGGAAGAAGTACGTCAGCACGGTGGCGCCGGTCATGCGCGCCAGCTTGCTGACGGCGGTGGTGGTCATGGCGGGCTCGCCGAAGAACGGCACGAGCGCGCGATTGTTCCCTCTGCCCGCCAGGTCCGCAAGATAGGCGACCGTACCGCCGTCGCGCAGCGTTCTGACCATGGCGCGAATGTTGTCCTTGGGTATCTGTTCGGCGACGATGCGTTGGCGGCCGCGGGAGATCATGGCGTCGATCATGGCGTTGGGCTGGGGGCGGTAGACGGCCTTGATCCCGGGAAACAGCTCCTTGAGAATGGACGAGCCGGTCTCGAGGCTGGTGAAGTGGGCCGTCAGGACGATGATGCCCTTGTCCTGCGCCAGCGCTTTCTCCAGATGTTCCCGGCCCTCCACACGGATCAGCCGGTTGAGCCGCTCGCTTGAGGCGTACCAGCCGAGTCCCATCTCCGAGAAGGCCGCACCCACGGCGGCAAAGTGATCGCGACTGAGACGCAGCCGCTGCGCGGGCGCGAGATCGGGGAAACAGGCTTCCAGGTTGCGCATCACCACGCGGCGGGAGCTGCGGGTGAGCCAGCGGCCGGTCAGCCCGATGCACTTGCCGGCCACGATCTGCCAGGGATAGGGCAGCACGGCCGCGAGCTTCATCCACCCCAGCAGCAGCCAGGCCGGCCAGAACCGCGGCGCCAGGAAGCGGCGCCAGGGAATCGAACCGGATTGGGAAGCAGGTTGCATGACGGTTGCGATTGTAGATCAGCTTCCCCGGCAAACCAGCACGCCCGGCGGTGCCGGCCCCGGTACCGGCATCAGGCGTAGATGTCCGGATACCCGTCCGGCAGGTCCTTGAACCGCCTGTGCATCCAGGCGTACTGCTCCGGGCAGGTGCGAATGTTGTCTTCAAGTGCCTGCATCAGGCGGGTCGTGTCCGCCACCGGGTCGTCGCTGGGCAGGTCCGGCAGCGGCGGATCGACGGTCGCCACATAGCCGCTGCCGTCCTCAAGGCGCCTGAAGTACACGGGCAGCAGCGTGGCGCCGCTGATCCTGAGGATGCGGCTGACGGCCGTATTGGTCATGGCGGGCAGGCCGAAGAACGGCACCGGTGCGCTGTACTTGTCCCGGGAGCTCTGATCCGCGAGGTAGAAAACCGCCGAATTCTCCGCCAGCCTGCGCAGCAGCGTCTTCACGCTGTACTTGGAGATCAGCTCGTCGATATGCCGGCCGCGGCCCCTCAGGATGATCCGGTCCAGCAGTTCGTTGCGCATCGGGCGGTACATGGCCGTGGCCTTCGGACACAGCGGGCGCATGACCGCGTGTATGAGTTCCATCGGCGTGAAATGCCCGCAGAAGAGCAGCACACCCTTGCCCTTTTCCAGGGCGTCTTCCAGATGTTCGCGGCCGTCGATGCGCACCGTCTCCCGCAGGCGCTCGGGGACGCCGAACCACGACGTCGCCAGTTCCGTCAGGCCGATCCCGACGGATTCGTAGTGGCGCCGGCACAGGTTTTCCCGTTGGCGCGCGGTGAGTTCGGGAAAACAGACCTCGAAATTCGCCCGAACCGTGCGGCACTTGCCTCGAAACAGCGGACAGAGCACGCGGCCCAGGCGCTTGCCCAGGGCAATCCGGTACCGTAGTGGAAGCAGTGCAACCGCCCGGAGCCAGGCGTAGAATAGCCAGACGTGCCAGTACCACGGCATCCAGAATCTGAGCGGAGACGTCAAGGCTTTTGCAGGCATGTCCGAGGATTTGCACCGGGACCGCACGAAGCGATCGTACGGAGTGGGTCGATACTTGAAATTGCGCCGATTATCCTTATTTTCTTAGTCAATCACACGGTCTTTGCCGGGCGCGGTCCCAGCCCGGATTCGGAGTCAACATGAAACGCATCGCTCTGTTCATCGCCACCAACGTGGCGGTCCTCGTGGTCCTGACGATCGCCATGCAGCTTCTGGGCATCGAATCGCTGCTCAACGAACAGGGCACGCAACTGGATCTTCAGGCGCTGTTGATCTTCTCCGCCGTGATCGGTTTTGCCGGGTCCTTCATCTCGCTGGCGATCTCCAAGTGGTCGGCGAAGCGGCTCACCGGCGCGCGGGTCATCACCAATCCCGGCAACGAGACCGAGCGCTGGCTCGTGAACACCGTAACGAGGCAGGCGCAGACGGCCGGCATCGGCACGCCCGAAGTGGCGATCTACGATTCGCCCGACATCAACGCCTTTGCCACCGGAGCGAACCGCAACAATTCGCTGGTGGCCGTGAGCACGGGGTTGCTCGGACGCCTGTCCCGCGGCGAACTCGAAGCGGTACTCGGCCATGAAGTCAGCCACGTGGCCAACGGCGACATGGTCACGCTGACCCTGATCCAGGGCGTGGTCAACACGTTCGTGATCTTCTTCTCGCGGATCATCGGCTTCCTTGTGGACCGGCTCATCTTCCGGACCGAGCGCGGCTACGGGCCGGGATTCTTCATCGCCAGCATCGTCGCGCAGATCGTGCTGGGCATCCTGGCCAGCACCATCGTGATGTGGTTCTCGCGCCGGCGGGAGTTCCGCGCCGACCAGGGCGGGGCGCAGCTTGCCGGCCGGCAGAACATGATCAACGCGCTGGAGCGGCTGCGCCGGGCGCACGAGCCCTCGGCGCTGCCGGAGTCCATGCGGGCCATGGGAATTTCCTCCTCCCGCGCCGTCGGCCTGAAGCGCCTGTTCATGTCGCACCCGCCGCTGGAGGAGCGAATCGCCGCCCTGAAGCGCTTCTAGGAGCGTGCCCATGCCACGGCTGATCGGTCCTCTGTTGCTGCTCATATTGCCTTTTCCGGGTCCCGGCAGCAGTCTCGCCAACGAACTTTCGCCGCAGCATCCCCCGGCCGACCGCATCGTGGTACTCAAGTCGGAACGCACGCTTCACCTGTACAGGGATGGCGAGGTCCTGCGGAGTTTCGACATCGCGCTGGGCCTCGCACCCGAAGGCCCGAAACGGGAGTCAGGTGATTTTCGTACCCCGGAAGGGCAGTACTTCATCGAATGGAAGAACGCCGAGAGCGAATACTTCATGGCGCTGAAAGTGTCCTACCCCAACGAGCGGGACCGGGCCCTGGCCGCGGCGGAAGGCGTGGACCCCGGCGGGATGATCATGATCCACGGCGACCCCAACAACGGCCGCTACTCGGCCATGCGCGGCCAGGGGATGGACTGGACCGACGGCTGCATCGCGGTTTCCAACGCCGACATGGTGGACATCTGGCTGATGACCAGCGAAGGAATGCCCATCGAAATTCGGCCTTGATATTGACGCATACGGCCCCCATCTAGCCCCCATCCCCCATCGGGCGGGGCGGCCCGGGAGGTCATCGATGAGCGAAGCAAGGGAACCGACTACCTTCGATTTCAAGGCCGAGGTAAAGCAGTTGCTGCACCTCATGGTGCACTCCCTGTACAGCAACAAGGAGATCTTTCTCCGCGAGCTGATTTCCAACGCCTCGGACGCCAACGACCGGCTGCGTTTCGAGTCCCTCAGCCAACCGGATCTGCTGGCCGACGATCCGGAACTGGGCATCAGGGTTGCCCTTGACCCGGAGGCCGGCAAACTGACCGTGAGCGACAACGGCATCGGCATGAGCCGTGATGAAATCGTCGAGCAACTGGGCACCATCGCCCACTCCGGGACCGCCCGTTTCCTCGAATCCCTCGATGGCAAGGCCCAGAAGGACTCGGCCCTCATCGGCCAGTTCGGGGTCGGTTTCTATTCGTCTTTCATCGTCGCCGAACAGGTGGAAGTGCTCAGCCGCCGCGCCAGCGCCGACGCCGGTGAGTCGGTGCGTTGGACCTCCACCGGCGACGGCAGCTATACGCTGGAACCGGCGGAGAAGGAAGCACGCGGAACCACCATCACGCTGACCCTGAAGCCGGACGAGAAGGAGTTCCTGGAGTCCTACAGGGTGAACGCCCTGATCCGGAAGTACTCCGACCACATCGCCTTTCCGGTGACGCTGGGCGTTGCAGGCGAGGAGGACGACGAGTCCGGGGAACCGGTGAACAAGGCCAAGGCGCTGTGGGCGCGGCCGCGCACCGAAGTCGAGGACGAGGAATACGTCGAGTTCTACAAGCACATTGCCCACGACTTCAAGGATCCGCTGATCTGGAGCCACAACCGGGTGGAGGGCAAGCGCGAGTACACCAGCCTGCTGTACGTGCCCTCGGCCGCGCCCTGGGACCTGTGGAACCGGGAGTCGCCCCGCGGCGTCAAGCTCTACGTCCAGCGGGTGTTCATCACCGACCAGGCGACGCAATTCCTGCCCCTGTACCTGCGGTTCATCCGCGGCG
Organism: Gammaproteobacteria bacterium; assembly: GCA_022825505.1. Lineage (GTDB taxonomy): Bacteria > Pseudomonadota > Gammaproteobacteria > Steroidobacterales > Rariloculaceae > UBA6522. Next base: position 61,265 of record JAJDWR010000046.1, read on the forward strand.
TGGTGGACTCCGGCGACCTGTCGCTCAACGTATCCCGCGAACTGCTGCAACAGGACCCGGTGGTGGGGGTGATGAAGAGCGCCCTGACCAAGCGCGTACTGGCCATGCTGGAGCGCCTGGCGAGGGAAGAGCCCGGAAAATACGCCACGTACTGGAAGGAATTCGGTGTGGCGTTCAAGGAAGGGCTCGCCGAAGACGCAGGGAACCAGGAGAAGATCGCCGCACTGCTCAGGTTCAACAGCACCGCCTCCGACGATCTCGAGCAGGAACGGTCGCTGGACGGCTATCTCGAAGCCGCCGGCGAAGACCAGGACGCCATCTACTTCCTCATCGCGGATACGCCCGAGGCCGCCCGCAACAGCCCGCACCTGGAAGCGCTGCGCGAGCAGGGCCTGGAAGTGCTGCTGCTTTCGGACCGCATCGACGAGTGGGTCATGCAGTACCTCACCGAGTACAGGGGCAAGTCCTTCCGGGACGTGGCCCGGGGCGAACTCGATCTCGGCCGGGACGAGTCGGAGAAGAAGGTCGAGGCCGAACTCACGAAGGAGCAGAAGGCGTTGCTCAAGCGGATCAAGCGGGTGCTGCGGGACAAGGTGGACGAGGTCCGCATGAGCGACCGGCTGAAGGAGTCCGCCGCCTGTCTCGTGATCGGCGAGCAGGACATGGGATTCCAGATGCGCGAGTTGCTCAGGGCCACCGGTCAGGAGCCCCCGGAGACGGTGCCGTCGCTGGAGGTCAACCTGGATCACCCGATCGTCGGCATGATGACCGAGACGGGCGAGGAGGATCGTTTCGAGGACCTGTCCTGGCTGCTGCTGGAACAGGCGACACTGGTGGAAGGCCGGCTCCTGGATCAACCGGCGGCCTTCGTTCGCCGCGTCAATTCGCTGTTGCTCGGCGCCGGGCCGGTTTCGGAATAGCCGCCCTGTGCCCGGCGGACCGCCCGCCGTCCCCTTCCCGATTTCGATCCCGGGCCGGCGTCACATCGCCTGCTGCGACACCAGGTGCCGCGGCACCAGCCGGCGCTCCAGGAGTTCGAACAACAGTTCCGCGCCAAGCGCCAGGAGTGCGGCGGGTATCGCGCCCTGCAGGATGAGCGACGTGTCGTTCAGGGCCAGCCCGGTGACGATGGGCTCCCCCAGGCCGCCGGCGCCGATGAAGGCTGCCAGCGTGGCCGTGCCGATGCTGACCACCGCGGCGATGCGCACGCCGGCCAGCATGTGGGGCAGGGCGAGCGGCACGTAGACATGGCGTAACTGCTCCCGTTCGCTGAGCCCCAGCGCCTGGGTGACCCGCCGCAGCAACGGGTCGATGGTGATGAGCGCGGTGATCGTGTTGCGCGCGATGGGCAGCAGCGAATAGAGGAACAGGGCGATGATGGCGGGTACCTGTCCGACACCGGCCAGCGGGATCATCAGGGCCAGCAGGGCGATGGACGGGATCGTCTGCAGCAGTCCGGCCACGTAGAGGACGCCCGCCGAGAGCGCGGGCGAGCGGTACACCAGGAGCGCCAGGCCCACCCCCACCACGCACGCCGCCAGCACGGCGATGGCGGTCAGTTTCAGGTGGGTCAGCGTATTCCGTCCCAGCGTCTCCCATAGCGTCGGCGCCCGGGTTTCGCCCGGTGTCACGAGACCCTGGGCGAGAAGGAAGGATTGTGCAACCTGGGCGAAGGTGCGTTCCTCCACCACCACTTCCGCGTTGAGGGCGCGCATGGTCTCGTCGTCGAGGAGGTCGGTCAGTGCCGAGAGTGCGGCCTTGACGTCAGGTGCAAGATCGGCCCGCACCAGAGGCGCTGCCAGGTAGGCCGGGAAGAAACCGAGATCGTCCTCCAGCACACTGAGATCGTATCGGAGCAGGTCTCCATCCGTGGAGTAGGCGTCGGTGACATCGAGGTCGCCTTCCAGCAGCGCCAGGTAGGCAAGGCCGTGTTCGATGCCGCTGGAGGTTTGCGGCAACCCATACCGCTGTTGCAGACCGGGCCAGCCGTCGGCGCGGTCGCGGAACTCGTGGCTGAAACCGAATCGCAATTGCGGAAGGGCCGCCAAATCGGAAATCCGCTCCAGGCCGAAGCGCGACGCCGTCTCCCCGGTCACCGCGATGGCATAGGTGTTGTTGAAGCCGAGTCCGGCGAGTAATTCCACCCCGAAGGGCGCAAGCCGAGCGTTCAGTTCCTCTTCGCCCAGCTCCCCTTCCGCTTCGAGAATGGCCTGCGCCAGGGTGCCCGTGTACTCGGGGTAGGCGTCGATTTCGCCCGACTCGAGCGCCTGGAAGGCCACCAGCGTGCCCCCCAGCCCGGTTCGGCGCCGGACTTCGAAACCGCGCTCCTCCAGCACCTGCGCCATCATCTCCGCCAGCAGGTAGCCCTCGGTGAAGGTCTTGCTTCCGATGACGATGGGCCGCGTCTGGGCGAAGGCAATCAGCGAGGCGCACAGTCCTGCCAGGAGCAGGATGACCCGCGGCGCCGCGCGGGGCTTGCTCCGCGAGCTGCCGGCGGCCCGCCGCCCTCCCCGGTCGGTTCGTGGCGCCGCCGGGGTATTCTTCAAGCTCCTGCGGTCTGTACTCACGATGCCCGCCCCTGGCCGAAGAGCCGCGCCACATAGGCATCGGAAGATTGCCTGATTCGCTCCACCGGACCCTGCCGGACGATTTCGCCGTCACGAATGACGATGATTTCGTCGGCCAACTCCACCGCTTCGGACATGTCGTGAGTCACCAGCACCACCGTCGTGGACTCCGATCCCATGAGCTTGAGGAACTGTTCGTGGATGTCGGCCCGCGTCAGCGGGTCCACGCCCGAAAACGGCTCGTCCAGGAGCAGTATGTCCGGCTGCAGGTACATGGCCCGGCAGATTCCCACACGCTGCTGCTGGCCGCCGGAGAGTTCGTGCGGGTAGCGGGACGTCAGCTCGCCGTCCAGCGCCATGAGCTCCATCAGCGTTCCCGTGCGGGCGCGAATCCTCGCATCGGACCAGCCTTCCAGCTCGCCCAGCAGCGAGATGTTCCTGGCCACACTCATGTGGGGGAACAGGCCCGTCCCCTGCACCGCGTATCCGATGCGCCGGCGAAACGACGCAAGACCGGTCACCGGGACCGGTTCGCCGAAGGTCCGCACGGTGCCCCGGTCCGGCCGCTCCAGGCCGTTGATCAGTTGCAACAGCGTGGATTTGCCGCAGCCGCTCTCCCCGACAAGGCCCGTCGTGACGCCCGGGGAAATGTCGAGATCGAGATTCCGGAATACTTCCGTCTGCCCATAGCTCTTGGCCAGATGCCTGAATTCGATGATGCCGCCCATCGGGCAGGTACGATACCATTACGGTGCCCACAGGGATTACCGCGATGGCCCGGCAGGCCAGTCGCGGAATGGATAAACCTGGAGCGCCGATGAGCAAGCATTCGAATTCCCTGAAGGAAGACCTGAAGGCCCGCCTGAACCGGGAACAGTTCCACGTGACCCAGGAGGCGGGCACCGAACGTCCGTTCACGGGCAAGTACAACGCCCACAAGGAATCCGGCATGTACCTCTGCGTCTGCTGCGGCGACGAATTGTTCGCCTCCGGGGCCAAGTTCGATTCGGGGACCGGCTGGCCGAGCTTTTGGGAGCCGGCCACAGCCGAAGCGGTGGACACGGCCCGGGACACGAGCTACGGCATGGTCCGGGAGGAGGTCGTGTGCGCCCGTTGCGGTGCGCATCTCGGTCATGTCTTCAACGACGGTCCGCAACCCACGGGGCTCAGGTACTGCATCAACTCCGCATCCCTGGATTTCGAGTCCGGTGAAGGGGACTGATCCGCACCGCGCACGCACTCCCGCCCGCGCCCGTTCGGTCAGGCACTGCCGGAGCCGCGCGCCGCAGCAGGCGAAACGACGGCCGTTCACATGCTCAGAGAACTACGCGAAATCCTCAACAAGACTCTGGCCGGCGCCGGGGAAGAGGAAGGCGACCGCGATCACGCCCTGCGCCTCTCCACGGCGACCCTGCTGGTGGAAGTCGTTCGCGCCGACTACGACGAGGACATGGCCGAGGGCAAGGCGGTATTCGACCTGTTGCGGGGTTTCTTCGAACTCTCCGACGAAGAAACCCGGCTGCTGATCCGCGAAGCCGAACTGGAGGCGGATCACTCGGTCTCGCTGCAGTCGTTCACGCGCGTTCTGCACGAGAGGTTGACCCTCGCGGAGAAGCGCTCCGTGGTCGAGATGCTGTGGCGCGTGGCCATGGCGGACAGCCGCCTGGACAAGCACGAGGATCACCTGGTCCGAAAGGTCGCGGGGCTGCTGTACATACCCCACAGCGATCTCATCCGCATCCGCAATCGGGTCAAGAGCGAGCACTGATGTCACGCAAACATCGGACAGGTTCGCTCCGGCTCAGCTCAGGTAGCCCGGCAGCGGCAGCAGCCGGAATGCGGCCTGGACGAGAATCAGCACCAGCAGGGGGGACAGGTCGAGGCCCGCGATGGTGGGGATCAGTCGCCGCGCCGGTCGGAGGATCGGTTCGTTGAGGTCGGCCAGCACGACCGCGATGGGGTGACGCGTGCGCGGGCCTACCCAGCTCAGAATGACGTAGACGAGAATGCTGACCGAGTAGAACCAGAGCGCCAGGCTGATGAGGCGGAACAGGATCAGCAACGGAAGCGGCGCCAGTGTTCCGGACGGAACGCCGCCGATGCGCAGCAGCAGCCAGGTGAGGATGCCTTCCAGCAGGACCAGTACCACCACGGTGGGAACGTCCATGTTGCGCGATGTCGGGATGAAACGCGACGCCGGGCGCACCAGCGGGTTGGTGATCTGCACGATGGCCTGGGTGAAGGGGTTGTAGAAGTCCGCCCGCACCCAATGCAGGAGAAATCGCAGCAGGAAAGCCAGCAGGTAGAGGTCGCCAAGCGCCTTGACCAGGTAAAAGAGTGAGCTACGCATTGCCGGCGGGGTACGTCAGGTTTGTCGGATCGTTGCAGAAAGTGTCAGGCGCGCGGTTTCCCGACGCAAAGATAGCACGGGCCTGCGCCGCTGTTCTTCATTTCCGGTCCCCGGCGGGCGGGCGGGGGCCGAAAATGGCCGTGCCGATACGTACGATGGTGCTGCCCGCGGTCACCGCCTGTTCGAGGTCCGCGGACATGCCCATGGACAGCGTGTCCATGGGGGTTCCCAGGACCTTGAGCCGATCCCGCAGGATGCGAAGTTCGGTGAAGAACCGGGCGGGGTCGGCGGCGGTCGGCGGTATGGTCATCAGGCCCCGCAGCCTCAGACGGGGAAACCCGCCGATTTGCCGGGCGAATTCTTCCACTTCGTCCGGGCCGACACCGCCCTTGCCCGGCTCACCGGCCTGGTTGACCTGAATGCACACGTTCAGCGGCGGTGCGCCGTACGGGCGTTGATCGTTGAGCCGCCTGGCGATGCGGATGCGGTCCAGGGTATGGACCCACTGGAAGCGCTCGGCCACTTCGCGGCTCTTGTTGGCCTGAAGCCGGCCAATGAAGTGCCAATCGATCGGCAGCGACGCGAGCGCGGCGATCTTGGCGCGGGCCTCCTGCACGTAATTTTCCCCGAAACTGGACTGTCCGGCCTGAAATGCGGCTTCAATGGCGGCTACGGGCTGTCGTTTACTTACAGCCAGTATCCGGATTTCATCCGCGCCCCGGCCGGCGTCGCGAAGCGCCGCCTGCACACGGGCGCGAACGTTTTCGAGGCGTTGCGCGACCTGGGCCGCGCTTGCCGGGAGGTTTTTCGATTCAACACTCATCTCAAATTGCCGGGCCTGTCCCGGAAGCGGTAGCCGGCGATTTGTCCCCGGACCACTCGCTGCCGGCAGATTCCCTGCCGGCCGAGTCCATCGCGCATCTGCTCGCCTTCGCGGTCGAAAGCGACGCTTCGGACCTGCACCTGTCGGCGGACCTGGCGCCGAGAATCCGGGTTCACGGCGACGTCAGGGCAGCCGATATGGAACCCCTGTCCCATGAGCGGGTACAGAGTATGGTGCACGCGGTCATGAACGACAATCAGCGGCGGCAGTTCGCGGAGCATCTCGAAGCCGATTTCTCCTTCGAGTCCCCCGGGCTGGCGCGGTTTCGGGTCAACGCGTTCGTTCAGCGCCGCGGCTGCGCCGCGGTATTTCGCACGATTCCGTCGGCGGTCCCGTCGCTGGACGATCTGGCCGCACCGGCTGTCTTCCGGGACATCGCCACGGCCCGCCGAGGGCTGGTCCTGGTCACGGGTCCAACGGGATCCGGCAAGTCGACGACGCTGGCGGCCATGGTGGACCACATCAATACCCTCTCGCCGGACCACATCATCACGATCGAGGATCCCATCGAGTTCGTTCACGAGAGCAAGCGTTCGCTGGTCAACCAGCGCGAAGTCCATCAGCACACACGGGGGTTTGCCGCGGCGCTGCGGTCGGCGCTGCGCGAAGACCCGGACGTCCTGCTCATCGGCGAACTGCGGGACCTGGAGACCATCCGGCTGGCGCTCACCGCTGCCGAGACCGGCCACCTGGTCCTGGCCACGCTGCACACCAGTTCCGCAGCCAAGACGGTGGATCGAATCGTGGAGGTTTTCCCGGGATCCGAGAAAGCCATGGTCCGTGGAATGCTCGCTGAATCGCTGCGGGCCGTGATCGCGCAATCGCTGCTCAGGCGCTGCGGCGGGGGACGCGTTGCGGCTCACGAAGTCATGATCGCAACGCCCGCGATCCGCAACCTCATTCGTGAAGGCAAGGTCGCGCAGATGTATTCGGCCATCCAGACCGGAAGGTCCCACGGCATGTGGACGCTGGAGCAGTCCGTACGCAAGTTGCTCGACGAGAACCTCATCACGGCCGAGACGGCGCAGTCGGGACTCGGGACCTGACCGGAAGGCGCCCGACAGCCCGTGGTACAGGCCCCGCCGCATTGGGCCGGCCACAAGTCCCCGCCCGGTAGCGCGCTCAGTCCGGGTAGACCTGGCGGGCGTCGAAAACCGGCCCGTCGACACAGACGCGCTTCATGGCGGGACCGTCCGGCGTGCTGAGCAGTACGGTACAGCCGGCGCATCCGCCCACCGCGCAGGCCATGTACTCCTCCAGCGCCAGTTGGCACGGCAGGTCGAATTCCCTTGCCAGATCGGCCGTCGCCTTCAGCATGCCCGTCGGACCGCAACCGAAGACCTGAACCTCGTCCCGTTGGCCGTCGGGCAGGGACTGCAGCCGAAGCCGGGCCAGGTCCGTGACGAATCCGGAAAAGCAGCCGTCATAACCCTCGTTGCTGGCCAGCCGCGAAGGGACGCCCCAGGACTCCAGCATCTCCACACTGCTCGAGGCCGGTGCGGGCATGCCGGTGACGCTAATCCCTCCGTCGGCCAGACGAAACGGGAAGGGCACTTCCGACCCCATCAATACAAGTACCTGGAACGCCGGGTCGTCCTTCAGGCATTCGGCGAGGAAAACCATGGGCGGAATGCCCACCCCGCCGCCGATGGCAATAACCTCGGGCCGTCCGGGATCGGGCGCGAAACCGTTGCCGATCGGTCCGAGCACGCTGACGGAATCGCCGCGGACCCGCTGGCCGAGAGCATCCAGCCCGTGGCCGACGGGCTTGTAGAGGAAGTCGAGCCAGCCCTGTTCCGGGTTCGCCCGCATGATCGACAGGGGCCGGCGCATGGGGATCGCCGCGTCGCAGGTCAGGTGGGCGAAACTGCCGGGGACCGCGTGGGCTGCGCACACGGGCGCCTGCACGCGCAGGATGAGCTGGTTGCCCGGAAAGCGCCGCTGGGAGAGGACTTCGGCGTCCTCCAGGTGGATCGTTCCGCGTGTGTCGGTAGGGGTCACGCCGGGCCGCTCATCCACTGCCGGGCGATGATGCAGGCCGCATGGCTGTCGATGTCGCCTTTGCTGACGCGCCGCTTCATGCGCCCGGACGCCCGGGCCTCGCGCAGCTCGGACTCCGCGGCGCGGGAGGTCAGCCGTTCGTCGGTGGTGACCACCGGGAGCCCGTAGCGGTTTTTCAATGCGCTTGCGAATTCACGCGCGCCGGCGGCCACATCGGCGGCGCCTGCTCCGCCTGGAATTCCCACCACCAGCCGGCCCGGGCGCCACTCCTCCATGGAGCGGTCGAGCAGATGCCATGGCGGACCGCCTGCGGCGTCGATCGTCCCGAGCGGTGTGGCCGTGCCGGTGAGCAGGTTTCCGGTGGCCACGCCGATCCGCCTGTGCCCGAAGTCGAAGGCCAGCAGGATGTTGCGATCGGCGGCAGGGGTCAATTCCGGCCGCCCGTGCTGCACTCAGGCGTGTCCTGCATAGCTTGAAAGCTGGCTGGGTTCGACGCCGAGCAAGGCCGTAGCCGCCGCCCAACGCTGATCGATGGGCGTATCGAAGATGACCGCGGGGTCGGCGGGGACGTTCAACCAGGCATTGGCGGTGATTTCCGCTTCGAGCTGGCCGGGATCCCAGCCGGCGTAGCCCAGCGCCACGAGCGTCGGCTCGGGTCCGGCGCCGCGCGCCATGGAGTCGAGAATGTCCTGGGAGACGGTGACCTTGATGCCCGTGCCGGTGGCGTCAAGCGTATTGTCGAACGGCTCTCCGGACTGATGGATGACGAAGCCCCGGTCGACCTGAACGGGCCCGCCGCCCATCACCGGGCGATCGGCCTGCAACTCGTCGACCACGTTCATCGAGAGCTGTTTGAAGATTTCCGAAACGCGCATGCGCAGGGGGCGATTGATGATAATGCCCAAAGCGCCCTTTTCGTCGTGTTTGCAAAGGTATGTCACGGTGCCGCTGAAGTTCGGGTCCCGCATGCTCGGCATGGCGATCAGGAACTGGTCTTGCAGTGTGCTCATGGGAAACGCGACGGGCCTTGCGTGCGGCCATTATCGCATCCCCGCATCCCGGGCCGCTACCGTAGCTGCAGGACCCTGCGGCACCGGGAGCCGGTGGATCGCAAGGGCCCGCCCGGGTTCATCCCGAGAGCCGGGCCTCGATGGCTTCCATCAGCGAACCGGCGATGTCCACATCGAATGCCCGGTCCAGTTCGCGTATTCCCGTGGGACTGGTGACGTTGATTTCGGTCAGGTAATCGCCGATGACGTCGAGTCCGGCAAACATGACGCCCATGCGCTTCAGCACCGGGCCGACCTCCCCGCAGATCCACCGATCCCGCGGGGTCAGCTCCCGGCCCACGCCCCGGGCGCCGACCACCAGGTTGCCGCGCGATTCCCCGGGTCCCGGGATCCTGGCCAGCGCATAGGGCTCCGGTTTGCCGTCGATCAACAGGATCCGCTTGTCACCGTCGGATATCTCCGGAATATAGCGCTGGGCGAGGGCGTAACGGGTGCCGTCTTCGGTCAGCGTTTCCAGAATGACGTTGGTATTGGGATCGGTCCTGCCGACCACGAAAATCGATTTTCCGCCCATACCGTCCAGCGGCTTGAGCACCACCTTGCCCTGTTCCTCCAGGAACGCCCTGAGGTCGTGCCGGGACCTGGAGATCAGGCAGGCCGGTGTGCACTGGGGAAACCACGCCGTGTAGGCCTTCTCGTTGATGTCGCGCAGGCTGGCCGGCCTGTTGACCACCAGCAGGCCCCGGTGTTCGGCAAGTTCCAGGATATAGGTTGTGTAGATGTACTCCATGTCGAACGGCGGGTCCTTGCGCATGAGCACGACATCCAGTTCCTCGAGGTGGCCCTGCCATTCCGTGCCGAGTTCGAACCAAGCCTCGTTGTCGTCCTGCACCTCGATCCGCCGCCCGCGGCCGAGGGCGGCGCCGTCGAGCACCGCCAGATCCTGCTGGCGGAAGTACGTCAGCTCCCAACCCCTTCGCTGGGCGGCCAGCAGCATGGCGAGCGTGGAATCCTTTTTCGGCTGGATGCTCTCGATGGGATCCATCACGACGCCAAGGCGGCGAATTCGGCTCATGACTGTTCTCGACTGCCGGGCTCGACGCGAAACCTACCATACCTTGTCCGAATACGATGTGCGTCCTATGCTTCGGCAGAGCGAAGTGAACATGGGCTCATGAAACTGATCGCCTTGATTTTCGGGCTCGGCCTGGAACGGATTGCGACCCAGGTACTGCACCTGCGGGAGCTGCGCTGGCTCGATCCCTACTTTGACTTCGGCCTCGGCCGGTTGCGGGGCGCCAGCATCTGGCTGGTGTATCCGGGCAGCATTCTGATTGTCGTGCTGCCGCTGCTTCCCGTGGCCTGGGCCAGTCGTGCGCTGCTGCAGACCGGCGTGGCATGGGACCTTCCCTACCTGCTCTTTGCCGTGCTGGTGCTGTTTTTCTGTCTCGGCCCCCGGGATCTCGCCGCCGAGGTGGAAGAATATTGCCGGGCCCTCGCCGACGCCGACGCGGAAGTGGCCGAACGCGTCCTGAGCGATCTCTGCGAGGTGGAGCATTCCGGGGCGAAGGACGTGGTCGCCGTGGAGGAAGCCATTTTCGTGCAGGCCACCCACCGCTTCTTCGGTGTCGTATTCTGGTTTATCGTACTCGGCCCGGTGGGCGCCTGGCTGTTCCGCGTCAGCGACCTGCTCCGCCGGCGTGCGACGACCATAGGGGTCGGAGATCCGGAGCGGGTCACGCCGGCATTGCCTGCGATCGAAGCGGTAAACGGTGTACTGGTGTGGCTACCTGCGCGGTTGGCGGTTCTCGGATACGCCCTGAGCGGAAATTTCGATGAGGCATTCAACCGCTGGCGTCAATACGAGTTGAAGTCCGACCTGCCGTTCCATCACAGCAACGATCAGGTGGTTGCGTGCGTGGGCAAGGCGGCCATGGGCGGTACCGCGGTGGACATCTCCGATCCGAGCGTCGCGGCGCGCCACGCGATGAAACTGGTTTCCCGAACGCTCTTCATCAGCGTGACGGTGATTGCCGTAATGACGTTGTTCGGTTGGGCCGTCTGACGTTCTGTCCGTTCGTTCCCTGCCTGTTCAGAGCGGGCGCGAGGCGCCGCTGCATCGTGCGCGCGGCAGACAAGGTCGGGTTCCCCAAAAGAAACCCGGCGGTGGGAGCGCCGGGTTAGATTATTGTTGTTATCGGAGTTTACGGTTTCAAATATGCGGCCTGGCTGCTGGTTGTGTTGCTTCGTTAGTCTAAGGGTCTTTTCAAGCGGTCCAACCGTTCTTTGATTGTTGTCACAGCCTGCAAGTCTTTTTCTTGTACTCGTTCTGATTCTTGTTCGGATGATTAATTTAACAGAATCGAATGGGAATTCGCACAAATTTCCGTTGAATTGCGGCCATTTCTCTGCTTTCAGTCGCGTCAGCGGTAGCGCGGTCATATCGATAGAATTCTTTTTTCTATGAAAAAACAGATAGTTATAACGGTCCCCGTGGGTGCGTCGAGTGCGCACGGTTGGCAGTATTGGATAATGTAGACGGAATATCAGCTTACGGGATTCTTATATTTTTGTGGATCATAAAATACTTATAAGAACCTGTATACGTTGATATTTTTGTACATCCAGATCGACTATTGTAACGGGCGCTCCAATCCTGTTGGCAGGTCAGGGGACTACCGGCAGGAACGGCACGGATCGGGGCGGACCGCTCCCCAGCGGGCGGCTCCACAGCAGGCCGCTGGCCGAATAGACCAGTTCCTCGTCCGAAAACCAGGATGCCGGTGTCGCCTCTACCCGCTCGCCCCTGCTGAGGTCCTTGAACAACGGATCGGCGTCCAGCAACAGCATCACGAGCTTGCTCTCGGTCGGGGCCGGTTGTTCGGTCAGTACGACCAGCCCCCCTCCCGGGCGCCAGGACGGCGCCTGCAGCGGATAGGGGCGGCGCGCCAGCAGCGTCGTAACGCCGGTACGCAGCAGGTACAGCGACCAGCGTCCGTCGAGTTCATTGGCGTATACCACATCCCCGTGTTCGGAGACGCTGGGGAAATAGGCAGTTCCGGAGCGGCCCGTCAGCCGGCGCAGGGCCCCGGAACTCAGGTGAAGCTCCCAGATGTCGAATGTGCCCGCCCGGTCTGCTGCAAAGACCACCGAATGGCCGTCGGGCCAGAAGACCGGTTCCACCTCGTGGTAATCGGTGCGCGTGACCTGCTGCGGGTCGCCCCCCGCAAGATCGGCGATCCACAAGTCCCACTGTTCCCCTTGCCTGCTCTGGTAGACCACACGGGTTCCGTCCGGAGAAAAACCCGGATTGTGGGCGACGGTGCCTACCGGCAGGAGCGGTCTGGCCGTACCCCCGCCAACCGGCATGATCCAGAGTCCGGAATCGTTGCTGAGTGCAATCTGCCCGCCATCCGGAGAAACCGCGAAGCTGGGGACCACGGGGTTTTCCCGGCTGTCGGCGAACGCCGCGGAGACAGCGGTGCCGCCAATCAGGCAAACCGCTGCCGCCAGTCCGCGTGAGATGCGGAATTTTCGCCGCGGTGCGGCGGATACGGTGCGCGTCGCTTGCCAAAGGGCGTTGGATATCATGGACTTACCTTCATGGGATCCCGCCGATCAAGACCAACTTCGGATTCATCGCTCAGGGTTGCAACCGTTGCCAGCGCCACGGACCGGCCGTGAAGGAGTAGTGGTCGGCGGGCGTCAGCGTTCGTTCGTAGCGCACGCGGTCGTGAAACCGGTCGGTCCCTTCGCTCCAGAATTCCACCGCCCTGAACCAGAGTCTGTAGCCGCCCCAGAAGTGCGGCCGCCGAAGGCCCGATTCGGCGGACTTCCCAGGCGATGCGGAGCCAGCGGGATCGGGCAGGTCGAATTCCTGCGCTTTCTGCCGTGCCCGCTCCGCAAGCTCGGCAGGATCCCTCAGGGACTGGCTCTGGTCGCTGACCCAGGCGTTCAGCCGGCTTTGCCAGGGGCGCGTGGCAAAGTAGGCGTCGCTCTCCCCGGCGGGGCAGCGTACCGCCGGGCCCTCCAGGCGGATCTGCCGTCCGAGACGGTCCCAGTGAAGCACCGCGGCGGCATCGGCCCGGCTGTCAAGCTCGGCCCCCTTCCTGGAGCGATAGTTCGTATGGAACACCGCGTAGCCATGCGCCAGCGAAAGATCCTTCAGGAGTACCATTCGTGCGGAAGGGCGCCCGTCGCTGTCGGCCGTCGCCAGCGAAAAGGCATTGGGATGCCGCTGTCCGGAGTGCTCCATGGCGTCGGCCAGCCAGTCGTGCACCAGGCGAACCGGGTCTTCCGGGGGCGTTGGAGGCAGCGGGGGCAGTTCGATGCGATGCCGTGTCATGGCTCTCGGGACCGGGATGGCGGGTCACGCGGCGACGACGCGTGTGCCGCCGGCACGCCGGGGATCGGCCGCCGCCTGAACCTGTCCGTCGCGGTCGGCCCTGGCCGCGGCGACGCCGCCGAAGTACATGGAGTGTGCGCCGAAGGGGCGCGGCGCCGGGGCGCCGGCCGGCAATGCGCCGATCGGTTCGTGAGCCAGCCGGGGAGAATCGCCCTCGTATTCCAGATGTACCCTCGGCGCGCTGATGGATTCGGCAAGCGACCTGCCCTGCAGCAAGTGCTGGTCGAGGACCTGCAGCAGCGCCGTGGTTATCCGGTCTGCGCCCGGCGAACCGATCGCGAGCGTGCTGCCCCGGCCGTTGCGGGCGATGGTCGGCGCCATGTTGGAGGGCAACCGTGCACCGGGGGCAGGCCCCGTGATCGCCTCGGGAATCAGCTCCAGTTCGCCGAGGCAGTTGTTCAGCCAGATTCCGGTGCCCGCCGGCATGAGTCCCGAGCTGTAGCCGGTGGACAGGGTGATCGAGCAGCCCAGTCCGGTCCCGTCCACCGCGGACGTCTGCACGGTGGAAGGCGATTCGAGGAAGTGAAGATCCTGACGGTCGACGCTGGCCATCAGCCGGACCAACTCGCCTTCCACTGTCCGCGAGTCGCCGCGCTGCCGATTGCGATAGCCGAGCACCAGCTTCTGCACGGCGATCTGCCTGGCGACCGGGTCGGACGGCAGGGACGGGTACTCCCCTACCATGAGCGTCAGCATCGCGGTCAGGATGACCCCGCCCAGTGCGGGTGACGGATTCGTGGCTACTTGCCAGCGGTTCACCGGCGTGACCAGGGGATCTCTGAGCTGCGGCCGGTATTCGGCCATGTCCCGGCGGGTCAGCGTACCGCCACGCGCCTGCACATGGTCGGCAATCCGGTGTCCAAGCTCGCCGGAATAGAATTCCCGCGCGCCGCGCTGCGCCACTCTGCGCAGGCTGTCGGCCAGGTGCGGAACGCGTATGGTCGCGCCCGGCGGTTTGAGATGCCCGTGCTCATCGTGCAGGCAATCCCATCCGTCGCGGTCCTGCCCGAAGACGCAGTCGGCCGATGCCTCAAGATACTGATGACAGGCGTCGGGCAAGGGGAAACCGTCTTCAATCGCCTCGATGACCGGCTCGAACAACGCGATCCAGGGCAATGCTCCGAACCGGTCCGACGCCGCACCCAGGGCCGCAACGGCGCCTGGCGTGGCAACGGAACCCGGGCCGACTACGGTTCGAACGCCCCCTCCGTACTGAACGAAGACCTCCACGCCTCCCGTACCCAGTCGGTCCCCCGGCAGACCGAGACCGGGTGCGGCCGCGTAGCCGTCGATCACCACGGCCGGCCCGTCCGCCGGCCAGACGGTGACGAATCCGCCCCCGCCAAGCCCGCAAACGCCGGGCTCCGTGTTCATGGAAGCCAGCGCGGCGGCGATGGCCGTATCCACTGCGTTGCCGCCACGCCCGGCGACGGCCGCGCCCACATCCGCGGCGAGTTGTGAAGACGACGCAACCGCAACGTTCATGTCATCCGAGGGCTTCGGCGTGATACCGGATGTGACGTTCCATGAAGGAACTGACGAAGAAATAGCCGTGGTCGTAACCCGGCCGTTCCGTATACCGCAGTGGTTGGCCCGAGGCCTCGCAGGCTGCCTGCAGGTCGCCTGGCCTCAGTTGGTCGAGAAAGGGGTCGTTGCCGCCCTGGTCCACCAGCAACGTGTGGGCGCTGGGCTGGCGACGGATCGCTTCGCTGACGTCGTACTCCCGCCAGGCATTCTCGTCGTCGCCCAGATACTGCGCCAGTGCGTTTCTGCCCCACTCCGACCGGCTGGCCGCGCAGATCGGCGAAAAGGCCGATACCGACCGGTATTGTTCTGCCTGCCGGGTGCCCACGAGCAGCGCGCCGTGACCGCCCATGGAGTGGCCGCAGATGGATTTGCGCCCCGGGTCGACGGGCAGGTTTGCATTGACCACGTCCACAAGCTCCGTTGCCACGTAGTCGTACATTCGGTAGTGCGCCGCCCAGGGGGCCCGGGTTGCGTTGACGTAGAAGCCCGCACCGCTGCCGACATCGATCTCTTCATCCTGGCCGGGTATGTCGACGCCGCGGGGGCTGGTGTCGGGAACGATCAGGGCGATACCGAGTTCCGCGGCAGGGCGCTGTGCGCCGGCCTTGACGACGAAGTTCTCCTCCGTACAGGTCAGTCCGGACAACCAGTAGAGTGCGGGAACGCCATCGGCGCCCCCGGGCAGGAACACGGCGAACCGCATGGGGCAGGCACAGCTTGCCGAATCGTGCTCGTAGGTGCGTTGCACCCCGCCGAAGCAGCGTGATTCGGAGACCAACCGGATTTCGTTCATGTCGCGTTCTCTCTGTGGTGTTGTCAAGGGCGCGCGGCCTCCAGCGCCTGCGCCGGCCCGCGCTCCGTCCGGCTGGAGCGGGGCCGTACGCACGGACTGAAAGCTGCGGGACGCAAGGTTACACTACCGCAGCCGTGCAGGAGCCTGCGCCGCAGGAAATCGCGAAAGCGAAAATTCGATATCGCCCTGGATTTCGCCCCTCATTTGAGGCGAATATCGGGCAATATTCAACGAAAATGAGGGGCGGAAGCCAGGGATGAGAGCGAATTTGCAGCCGCGATTTCCTGCGGTGCAGGCTCCTGTGGAGCGATGAAATGAGCCTGGATGATTTACGCGAACGCCTGTCCGCCGTGGACCGCGAGCTGATTTCGCTTGTGGCAAGGCGCCAGGAAATTGTTGCGGAGATAAGCGCCCACAAGTTGCAGACCGGTACCGCGACGCGCGATTACGCGCGGGAGCGGCGGGTGATCGAGGCCGCCCGGCGTCAGGCCGGCGCGCTGGGGCTCGACACCGACGTGGCGGAGCAGGTCATGCAGGCGCTCATTCGATCATCGCTGACGCACCAGGAACAGCGGCGCGTGGCGGCGGAAAGCGCCGGCGCCGGCAAGTCCGCGCTGATCGTCGGCGGCTCGGGCAAGATGGGCGGCTGGATGGCCGAATTCCTGGCTTCCCAGGGTTATCGTGTGCAACTGGCGGATCCCAGGCGGTCGAATCTGCCCTATTCGTGGATCCCGGATTGGGAGGGGAGCGACCTGGAGCATGACATCATCGTCGTGGCTGCGCCGATCCAGGTGACCGCGGACATTCTCAACGCACTGGCGGGACGCCGTCCGCGCGGCCTGGTGATCGACGTGGGATCGCTGAAGACGCCGCTGAAATCCGGGTTCGAGGCTCTGATCGCCGCGGGCTGCCGGGTCGCCTCGATTCATCCCATGTACGGACCGGACACCAGGCTGCTGTCGGGCCGTCATGTCATTTTCGTGGATGTGGGTTCGGCGCACGCCCTGGACGAGGCGAAGCGGCTCTTCGAGGCCACGATGGCCGTGCGCGTCGACATGAGCCTGGACGATCACGATCGCGCCATCGCCTACGTGCTGGGCCTTTCCCATGCCCTGAACCTGGCCTTCTTCACTGCCCTGGCGGAGAGCGGCGAACTGGTCCCCGCCCTGCAGGCGCTCTCCAGCACGACGTTCGACGCCCAGTTGCATGTGGCCAGCGGCGTGGCCCGGGACAATCCGAAGCTCTATTTCGAAATCCAGGCCCTCAACCGGTTCGGCGGCGCGGCGCTGGAAGCGCTCGTGGACGCGGCCGTGCGTATCAGGGACCTGGTGCAAACCAACAATGAAGCCGGATTTGTCTCGCTGATGGAGGCAGGAAGGGAGTATCTGGACGTACGTGACGGTTGAGGTGCGTTCGGCATCGTTCGCCGCGGTTCTGTCGCGGTGCGCGAAATGTGAAAGAATGATATCGAATCGAGTTCCCTGCATTTCCAATGGACCGCATCGACTCACAAGGCTATCGTGCCAACGTCGGCATGATTCTCATGGACGGCGACGGACATGTGCTGATCGGCGGCCGCGCAGGCCGGTCCGGCTGGCAGTTTCCCCAGGGCGGCATCCGGCACAACGAGAGTGCCGAAGAGGCCTTGTACCGGGAACTCAGGGAGGAAGTCGGTCTTGAGTGCGCCGATGTCGAGACCCTGGGGCGCACGCGCGACTGGCTGCGCTATCAGCTGCCGAAGCGCTACCGGCGCAGCCAGCAGCCCCTGTGCATCGGCCAGAAACAGCGGTGGTATCTGCTCAAGCTGCTCTGCGACCCGGACAGCATACGCTGCGATACCACGGTGGAGCCGGAATT
Source organism: Gammaproteobacteria bacterium (assembly GCA_022825505.1). Taxonomy (GTDB): domain Bacteria; phylum Pseudomonadota; class Gammaproteobacteria; order Steroidobacterales; family Rariloculaceae; genus UBA6522. The sequence goes on from JAJDWR010000046.1 coordinate 78,658, forward strand.
CGACCGGTTCCGCTGGGTTCAGTACTGGGCGCCCGTCGCCAAGGTGATCTACTTCAAGCGCCAGGTGTACGCGCGCGCGCTGACTGAGCTCGGCAAGCTGGCCAGCCCGCCGCCTCCGCCCCCGCCCCGTTGGTGGCCCCGCCACTGGCGGCCGGCGGCAAATATGGACGCGAACGCGCAATCGCGTCATCATTAGCCCATGGCAAGCGAGCATCCATTTCCGCCGCCGCTTAACTTTACCGACGCAGCAGCGGTGAAGGTGGGGCAGTTGATCGAGCAGGAGGGAAACTCCGAGCTCAAGCTGCGCGTGTACATATCCGGGGGCGGGTGCTCGGGATTCCAGTATGGCTTCACTTTCGACGAAGACATCGAGGATGGCGACACCGAGGTCGAGAATTGCGGGGTCAAGCTGTTGATCGATCCCATGAGCGTGCAATACCTCATGGGCGCGGAAATCGACTACAGGGAAGACCTGTCCGGCGCGCAGTTCATCATCCGCAATCCCAATGCCTCCACGACCTGCGGCTGCGGGTCATCCTTCTCCGTCTAGCCGCCAGTGGCAAGAGCGGGGAACGGGGAATTTCCACAAGCCATCGACCTGCCGACCCCGGGTGAACCGCCGGCCGTCATGGCCGCGGTGGATTTGGGGTCCAACAGTTTCCACATGGTTGTCGCCCGGCTGAGGCACGGGCAGTTCACGATCATCGACCGGATCCGGGAGATGGTGCGGCTGGCATCGGGGCTTGATTCCGGGGGCAAGCTCAGCGATGCGGTCGCCGGCCGCGCGCTCGACTGTCTGGGACGGTTCGGCGAGAGGCTGCAGGAGATGCATGCGAGCCGCGTACGCGTCGTCGGAACCAATACGCTGCGGCGTGCGACACGCGCACGGGGCTTCCTGGACTCCGCGCAAGCCGCGCTGGGCCACCCGGTGGAAGTCATTTCCGGTATCGAGGAGGCGCGGCTGATCTACCTGGGCGTCTCCCACCACGTACCCAGCGCCGGCGAGCAGATGCTGGTGATGGACATCGGCGGCGGCAGCACCGAACTGATCGTCGGCGAGGGCTACGAGCCGAGGTATCTGGAGAGTCTTTTCATGGGGTGCGTCGGGCTGAGCCGCCGTTACTTCGACGGTGGCGAGGTCAGCCGGGCGCGCTTCAGCAGGGCGCGGCTTGCGGCGCGCCTCGAACTGCAACCGGTGATCGCCACGTTTCAGTCCCTGGGTTGGAAGAGTGCCGTGGGCTCCTCGGGAACGATCCGCGCGGCGGAGCGCGCGGCACGAAGCATGGGCCTGATCGAGGGCGGTCTGACCGTGGACGCGGTGGAAACCCTCATCACCGAGGTGATTCGTGCGGGTGGGGTCGGGAAAATGGGTCTCCCGGACTTCAACCCGCGGCGAGCGCCGGTGTTCCCGGGCGGGCTGGCGATACTTCGGGAAGCCATGGCGGGCCTGGGGATCGACGAGTTGCAGGTCAGTGACGGCGCGCTGCGCGAGGGTCTCCTGTACGACATGCTCGGTCGAATTCGGCGCCACGATGCCAGGGACCAGACCATCGACGGGTTGCAACTGCGTTTCAACGTGGACCGATCGCAGTCGCGGCGGGTCGAATCGTCGGCGCTCAAGCTTCTGGAACAGGTGGCTGCCGACTGGCGGCTGACGGGCAGGTTCCATGTTCGGGTCATGGTCTGGGCGGCGCGACTTCACGAAATGGGTCTGGATATTGCGCACGCCAAGCATCATCGCCATGCTGGCTACCTGATCGCCAACGCCGATCTGCCCGGATTCAATCGGCTCGATCAGCACCTGCTGGCCATCGTCGTGGGTCACCACCGCCGCAAGCTGGATGGGTTCAGCACCGAGGCGCTTCCCTCGTCCATGCGCAAGACGGCCCTGAGGCTGACGGTGCTGTTTCGGCTGGCGGTGCTGCTCAATCGCAGCCGCCGAACCGTGGAATCGCCTCCGATCCTGCTCCGCGCCTCGGGGAAACGGCTGAAGATTTCGTTCAATCGCGACTGGCTGGAGGAAAACCACCTCACCCGGGCGGATCTCGAGCGGGAGCGGGTTTGGCTCAAGGCAGTCGGAGTGAAACTCCGCGTTCGCTATCAGGAGGACTCGGACAGTTCGCGCAGCAGCACGGTCTGTGCGGAGACAGCGGCGTCGCCCGCCTGCGGCTGACACCGGCGATAGGTGCCGTCGGCGCGCATTTCCCAGGCCTGGGTATTGTCCTCGAGGTTGATCTTGAGATCGCGAATCAGCCGCTGTTTCAACTTGCCGTCCAGGATCGGGAACATGATCTCGATGCGCCGGTAGAGATTGCGGTCCATCCAGTCCGCGCTGGAGCAGAAGACTTCCTCGGCGCCGTCGTTGCGGAAGTAGTAGCACCGCGGGTGCTCCAGGAAGCGCCCGACGATCGAACGTACGCGGATGTTCTCGGAAATCTCCGGGATGCCCGGCCGCAGACAGCAGATGCCCCGGACTACAAGGTCGATCGATACACCTTCCATGGATGCCTTGTACAGGGCGCGGATCACGCTCGGTTCCACCAGCGCGTTCACCTTGGCGACAATTCTCGCCTTGCGGCCCGCGGCCGCGTGGCTGGCTTCCCGCCGGATCAACTCGATCAGCTTGTCGCGCAGGGTGAACGGGGATTGGTATAGCAGGTTCAGGTTCGAGGTCTTGGTCAGACTGGTGATCTGCATGAAGACCTCGTGGACGTCCTCGCCCAACTGCTCGTTGGCGGTCAGCAGCCCGTAGTCGGAATAGACCCGCGTCGTCTTCGGATGGTAGTTGCCGGTGCCGAGGTGGATGTAGCGCCGCAGCCGTCCGCCCTCCCTGCGCACCACCAGAACCATCTTGCAGTGTGTCTTGTAGCCGGCAACGCCGTAGACGACATGCGCGCCCGCCTCCTGCAGGCGATTGGCCAGTTCGATATTGGCCGCCTCGTCGAACCGCGCCCTGAGTTCGATCACCACCATCACTTCCTTGCCGGCCTTGGCCGCCTGTACCAGGCTGTCCACCAGGGGCGAGTCCGGGCTGGTCCGATACAGCGTCTGCTTGATGGCGAGCACGTCGGGATCGACGGCGGCACGGTAGAGGAAGTCCATCACCGGCGTGAAGGACTGGTAGGGATGGTGCAGCAGGATATCGCCCTGTGCGATGGTGTCGAATATGTGAGAGGTCTTGATCAGGACCTTGGGGATGCCCGGAGTGAAGGGGGGATACTTCAATTGCGGCGCGTCGATGAGGTCGTACACCGCCAGCAGGCGCTCGAGGTTGACCGGGCCGTCCACCTGGTACAGATCTTCGCGGCCCAGCTTGAAGTGTTCCAGCAGGTACTCCGCGAGTTCGTCGGGACAATTGTGAGCCGTCTCGAGCCGTACCGCAGCACCATACCGGCTCTCGAACAACTCGCCTTCAAGCGCCCTGATCAGGTCGTCGACCTCTTCGTGGTCGAGATAGAAGTCGCTGTTGCGGGTGACCCGAAACTGGAAACAGCCGTCGATGGTCAGCCCGGCAAAGAGCTTGTCGGCAAAGGTATGAATGATGGACGACAGAAAAACGAAGTCCGCCCCGCCGGTGCCGGGCAGATTCGCAGGCAGCTGAATGACTCGCGGCAGCGAACGCGGCGCATGAACGATGGCACGATGCCGTTGGCGGCCGAAGGCGTCCTGTCCGTGCAGGCTGACGATAAAGTTGAGGCTCTTGTTGAGAATACGCGGGATCGGGCGCGTGGGATCCAGGGTCGTGGGGCTGAGCACCGATACCACTTCGGTGTGAAAGTAGTTCTCAAGCCAGCGGCGTTGTTCGTCACTCCATTCGTCCCGCCGAATGAACCGGATGCCGGCCCCGGCAAGTTGCGGAATGAGTTCGTCGTTCAGTACCCGGTATTGCTCGGAAACCAGTTGATTCGTCCTGTCCGCCAGGATCCGCAGGACTTCCGCCGGCGACATGGATTCCGGGCCGATGGGCGCCGAACTGATCGCCAGGCGCTGCTTGAGGCCCGAGACTCGAATCTCGAAAAACTCGTCCAGGTTGGTGGAGGAAATGCAGAGAAACTTGAGCCGTTCCAGCAGCGGGACCGTCTCGTCTCTGGCCTGCTGCAGCACCCGCATGTTGAACTCGAGCTGCGACAGCTCTCGATTGACGTAGTAATCGGGCAGCTTGAGATTGAGTGTGTCCACGGCAGGTGCTTCTAGCGGCGGACCCCATAGTATACGCCTCCCAGCGGCGCGAGCTGCCGCGCCCCCGTAACGGAGGGCGCGTTTCCCGGCTCGCCGCGCAACCTCGCGCGCGCCAGCCAGGCGAACAGCACCGCCTCCACCCACTCCGGTTCGATTCCGTGAAGGGCGCTGGATTCCACGGGAATACCCTTCAGACGAGCGCCAAGACGTTGCCTCAATGCCCCGTTTCGCGCTCCGCCGCCGCAGAGTATGACGCGCTGTGGCCGGCAGCCCGTATCGCCGATCCCGCTTGCGATGGTGCCGGCGGTGAGTTCGGTCAGCGTGGCCTGGACATCCGCGTCGCCGGGAGTTTGTCCGGATCGGGCCAGGGCTGCCTCGAGCCACTCGAAATTGAAGTGTTCCAGTCCGGTGGACTTGGGCGGCGGCCGCCGGAAGTAGGGGTCCGCCAGCAGTTCGTCCAGCAGCCCCCGGTGCACGCGGCCGGTCCGGGACCAATCGCCGTCGTGGTCGTAGGGCTCGCCTGTGCATCGCTGCGTCCATCTGTCCAGCAACGTATTTCCGGGGCCCGTGTCGAAACCCAGCAGGTCCCGGCCCGGCTCGAGAACGCTGACGTTGGCGATGCCGCCGATGTTGACGGCGACGCGGCGTTCGTCGGGGTCGGCGAAGGCCCACTGGTGAAATGCCGGCGCCAGCGGAGCCCCCTGGCCGCCCAGGGCGATGTCCATCTGGCGCAGGTGTCCCACGGTAGTGATGCCCGTGCGGGCAGCCACCGTGCTGGGATCGCCAAGCTGAATGGTAAAGGGCTCCGGCCCTTCCGGCCGATGGAAGACGGTATGGCCGGAGTGGCCGATGGCCGTCACCCGGTCCGGTTCCAGACTGCTGTCATTCAGCAGGCGTACCGCGCAGTCCGCGAAGAAACCGGCAATGGCGACATCGAGTCCGCCCAATTTTTCCAGGGAGATTGAAGGGGTTGCCAGCAAGGCTTCGATGCGGCGCCGAAGGGATTCCGGGTAGGGGGTGGTGGACGCGCGTTGAATCCGTTGGCTATCGGGATTCAGCCTGACCAATGCCGCATCCACGCCGTCCTGGCTGGTTCCCGACATCAGTCCGAGGTACAACTCACCCACGGTAATTGCCAGGGACTGCTAGTACGTCGCGGTTGCTCTGAATTCGGTCGGACGATGCAGGTCGAGCTCGAGCCACAGGGGTGCAGCGATGGATCGAAACGCTGCCAGGTCGGCGTCCGCCAGGTATACGGGTTCGGACGATGCGAGGGTGGCGGTTTGCGGGTCGCGATGTACGCCGTCGACCTGATACTCGTAGTGCAGGTGAGGTCCGGTCGCCAGCCCGGTCATGCCCACGTAGCCGATGGTCTGGCCCTGCCGGACGCGGCTGCCGACACGAATGTCGCCAAATCGGGACAGGTGCGCGTAGAGCGTGGTCACCTTGCCGCCGTGCTCGATAACCACGGTATTGCCGAACCCGTTGCGCGCCCCCCGGAAGCCGACGGTGCCGTCTCCCGCTGCGCGGACAGGCGTTCCCGAGGGGGCGGCGTAGTCGACGCCCCGATGCGCACGGATCGTGTTGAGCACGGGATGGCGCCGGGCAAGATCGAATGTAGAACTGATGCGCGTGAAGTCCACAGGCGCGCGGATAAATGCCTTTCGTACGCTTCGCCCTTCCGGGGTGAAGTAATCGACAGCGCCGCCTGCATCCGTGTACCGCGCAGCACGGTAGGGCGTTCCCCTGTTGATAAACTCGGCAGCGAGAATATTGCCGTCCTTCAGTTTCTCCCCCTCGCTCCAGATCTCCTCGTAGATCACCGTGAATTCATCGCCGGCGCGCACATCCTTGAGAAAGTCGATGTCCCACTGGAAGATTTCGGCCATCTCCATGATGAGCGGGTCGCCGATACCGGCGTCCTGAGCCGCCGCGAACAACGATCGCTCGATGACCCCGTGGGCGCCTGCGGCCCGGACCTCCAGCGGCCGCTCGACCAGGGCCGCGCTGAAGTTGTCTGAATTTCGTACGATGCGCAGCGCCCTGAAGTCGTCGATCTCACGCTCCAGCGACTGCACGCGCCCTGTGTCATGGGTGACGACAATCTCGTTGCCGGGGTTCAGCATCCGCAGGTAGTAGCCGGCATCGGGTAATTCAACCATCTCGCTGAGATCGCGGAGACTCAGGTCGTGCCGGCGAAACATCTCTCCCAGGGAGTCCCCTCGGCCGACGATCATCCGAATCCTGTCGCCGGACAGTTCGCGGTCCGGAATGAGTGGCTCGAAGCCGGTTTGAGAGGTGTTGGCAATCACCACCGGGTCGGCAGCCCGCGACAGATCGTCGATCTCCGGAACCGCCGCCGTTTCGCTGCCGGTGCTGACGAGAATCAGAACCATCGCGGCGATCAGCGGTGTGGAAATTCCGGCGGCAAACCACAGCCAGGCGGGCAGGGGTCTAACCGCCGCTGCCGGAGGGGCGTCCTTGTAATCGTGGCGAATTCCACTTGGAAACGATCCCACGGGACACCCTCCAAGAAACGACCGATTACTCTAACCGGATGTTACTCTGTCGTCAAAACACGGGCGGAGCCGTTTTTTTCGATATTAGTTGAGGATTGATCGGGCTATACTCGCCGCGATTCACATTCTGGCGAGTGATTGCAGACGTTCGGAGGTAACGACGCGCGGCAGGATTCGCCTTCGTAACCGCAGGCCCGAACACTGTCCCATGCCCAGTACCAGGCAAATCGATGTAGAAGAACAAGTAGCGGAATTGCGCCGCGGGGCTGTGGACGTTCTCGTGGAAAGCGAGTTGCGGGAACGGTTGCTCCTGGGCAGGCCGCTCACGGTCAAGGTGGGTTTCGACCCCACCGCGCCGGACCTGCACCTGGGTCACACGGTGCTGCTCAACAAGATGCGCCAGTTCCAGGACTTCGGCCACATCGTGATCTTCCTGATCGGCGACTTCACCGGCATGATCGGCGATCCCTCGGGCAAGACGGCGACCCGGCCGGCGCTGACGCGGGAACAGATCCAGGCCAACGCGAGGACCTACGAGAAGCAGGTCTTCAAGGTGCTGGATCCGGAACAGACGCGGCTGGACTTCAATTCCCGCTGGATGACGGAGTTGGGCGCGGCCGGCCTGGTGCAGCTTGCATCACGGCACACGGTGGCGCGAATGCTGGAGCGCGACGACTTTCGCAAGCGTTACCAGCAGGGCCAGCCGATCGCGATCCACGAGTTTCTCTATCCCCTCGCCCAGGGATACGATTCGGTGGCGCTCAAGGCGGACGCGGAACTGGGCGGCACCGACCAGAAGTTCAACCTCCTCGTGGGCAGGCAGTTGCAGGAGTCGTATGGGCAGCCGCCGCAGGTGGTGCTGACCGTGCCCCTGCTGGAGGGGCTTGACGGCGTCAACAAGATGTCCAAGTCGCTGGGCAACGCGATCGGAATCGACGAAGCCCCGGGCGAAATGTTCGGCAAGCTCATGTCGATTTCAGACGAACTCATGTGGCGGTACTTCGAGTTGCTGAGCTTCCGCTCACTTGCGGAAATCAGAGATCTGAAGTCCCGTGTCGCCGGGGGCGCCAACCCGCGGGACATAAAGTTCCTGCTGGCCCGGGAGATCGTCGCGCGCTTCCACGACGAGGCGGCGGCCGGGCAGGCGCAGGAGGATTTCATTTCCCGGCACCGTCACGGACGGGCGCCGGACCGGATGCCGGAGATCGCCTTGAATTGCCCTGATGCCTCGCTGGGCATCGGCTATGTCCTGAGGGACTGCGGTCTGGTGGCCAGCACTTCCGAAGCGATACGCATGGTGAGGCAGGGCGCGGTCCGCGTGGACGGTGATCGGATCTCCGACCCAAGGCTGGCCCTTGAAGCCGATGGAACGCCGAAAACCGTCCAGGTGGGCAAGCGCAGGTTCGCCAGGGTGACGCTGAACGCCACCGGAAAAGGCTAGCGCTGCAGATTTTTCTTGCCAGAGCCGAATCTATCGGTATAATTCCGCGCCTTCCCTGCCGCGGTAACCAGCAAAGCACTTGACCGGACATGGCCCGGAGTATTTCCGAGCCAGGGCGGTTTTCAGCTTGGACACGCGCTGGCAGGGGAGTATAATTGATCGGCTTGACGGTTGATTCCGTCCGCTCTTTAACAAATGGACTCAAGCAGCTTGTGTGGGCGCTCGCACCGGAGCAACGGTGCATGAGCGCCGACATGGGGGTACTTCGGTACCCCGAAGAAAGCGTTCAGGAACTCAACTCCTTGATATAAATTGAAGAGTTTGATCCTGGCTCAGATTGAACGCTGGCGGCATGCTTAATACATGCAAGTCGAACGGTAACAGGCATTAGTGATCCCTTCGGGGTGATCTTGGCGCTGACGAGTGGCGAACGGGTGAGTAATGCTTGGGAATCTGCCCTGTTGTGGGGGACAACCCGAGGAAACTCGGGCTAATACCGCGTAAGCTCCACGGAGGAAAGCGGGGGATCTTCGGACCTCGCGCTACAGGATGAGCCCAAGTCGGATTAGCTTGTTGGTGGGGTAATGGCCTACCAAGGCGACGATCCGTAGCTGGTCTGAGAGGACGATCAGCCACACTGGGACTGAGACACGGCCCAGACTCCTACGGGAGGCAGCAGTAGGGAATATTGGACAATGGGCGCAAGCCTGATCCAGCAATGCCGCGTGTGTGAAGAAGGCCTGCGGGTTGTAAAGCACTTTCAGTGGGGAAGACAAACTCGAGGTTAATACCCTCGGGTCTCGACGTTACCCACAGAAGAAGCACCGGCCAACTCCGTGCCAGCAGCCGCGGTAATACGGAGGGTGCGAGCGTTAATCGGAATTACTGGGCGTAAAGCGCACGCAGGTGGCTGGGTCAGTCGGTTGTGAAATCCCCGGGCTTAACCTGGGAATTGCGATCGAAACTGCCCGGCTAGAGTATGGGAGAGGGAAGTGGAATTCCCGGTGTAGCGGTGAAATGCATAGATATCGGGAGGAACACCAGTGGCGAAGGCGGCTTCCTGGCCCAATACTGACACTCAGGTGCGAAAGCGTGGGGAGCAAACAGGATTAGATACCCTGGTAGTCCACGCCGTAAACGATGAGAACTAGATGTCGGGGGGGATTGGCCCCTCGGTGTCGCAGCTAACGCATTAAGTTCTCCGCCTGGGGAGTACGCCGGCAACGGTAAAACTCAAAGGAATTGACGGGGACCCGCACAAGCGGTGGAGCATGTGGTTTAATTCGATGCAACGCGAAGAACCTTACCTGCCCTTGACATCCTCGGAACTTGGCAGAGATGCCCTGGTGCCTTCGGGAACCGAGTGACAGGTGCTGCATGGCTGTCGTCAGCTCGTGTCGTGAGATGTTGGGTTAAGTCCCGCAACGAGCGCAACCCTTGTCCCTAGTTGCCAGCGGTTCGGCCGGGAACTCTAGGGAGACCGCCGGTGACAAACCGGAGGAAGGTG
>JAJDWR010000073.1 GCA_022825505.1 Gammaproteobacteria bacterium
CTAGTGGCGTTCAACGGTACTCACTTTTTGCTGGTCCGGAAGAAGTCGCTGTCACTCCCCCCCAGTGACGCGCGATCAGGCGGCCGGTGCGGCGGCCGAGCGCGCAGGAGCAACCGGTGCCGGCCCCGCTCAGGTAATCGCCGACGTAGTAAATGTTCTTGGGACCGGCCTCCTGGGTCGCCAGAAACTCCCGAACCCTGCGGATTTGCCCGGTCGGAAATTCCGGAGTGACGTAACCGTCGTACTGAACGACCGTCTCGCGAATCTGCTTTTCGATGTCCGGGAATAGTTCGCGAATGCACTTTGTCGCAAACGCCTCCAGATTCTCGCCGTTATTCGCGATGTAATGCTGCAGTCGTTCCGCGGCGATGCTGACCCAAAGACGCGGCGGCTTGCCGTCCTTGTCCGGATCGCCCGGATAGAACTTGTAGAAGTTCAAGGGAGTCTGTGTATCGCGTGTGAAATACAACCCGTGGACCTTCTCGACTTCATGGTTCAGCACATAGGTAACCATGCCGAACTGGCAATAGGGAACGCCGGCCTCGAAAAACCGCTGCTCCCATCGGGTCTTGTCCCCGACTATCTGCGCTACGCGGTTGCCGGGCGCGGCCACGACCGCGATATCCGCCTCGATCGTTTGCGAGCCGTCCGGCGTATTGTAGGAAAGCCGCCTGCCACCTCCGCTGTCCGACCGGGAGATTCGGGTGACACGGGAATTCAGGCGAACGTCCAGCCTGCTCGCCAGCGTACGCGTCAGAAAACCGATGCCGTCCCTGAAGCAGTAGCCATCTCTCTCCGTTATGTGGGCCACCCTTGCGAGAAACACCGCTTTCGACAACTGCTCCATGTTGTAGGCGAGCGCCACGTTGAACAGAGGCGATACTACGTACTCGAGAAAATCCTTGCCGACCTTTCGCGTCAGGTATTCCGACAGGCTCTCATCGTCGAAATCGGCAGCCGTGTGGATCAGGCACGGATCCACTCGACGGCGCGCCTTTCGGATGTCGGGAAGCAGCGTCGCAAGCCGCAGCTTCGATCGCAGGCTCAGTACGGGGGATCGAAGCAACTCGTATCGCGTGGGCGCATTGCTCATCGGGAACTGAACCTTGCCGTCCGTCGCGGTGCCGGTCCCGAAGCTCGACAGCTTTTCCAGGCAGTCACCGTGCCCGAGTTCATCGCACAGGTCGAACATCTCCCGATACCAGGGATTCAGCCCACTGGCGCCGGTGATGTTCATGAACGAACCGACTTTCTCCTCCGCCATTCGCCCGCCGGGCAAGTGTTTTTCCTCGAGCACCGTAACCGTGAACCCTGCCTTCTGGAGTTCGTAGGCGGCTGATAGCCCACCGATACCGGAGCCGACGACTACGACGCTCTTCATCGCTTGATCAACGGCTCAGGAGGTCAGGTCGGTTCCGGCCGACGTCCTGGTCAGTCGTAATAGCCAATTTCGTCACCGTCCGTCGTCACCCCCAGACCGTTCAGGAGGCGATTGGAATAGTTGAAATAGGCGACGACCTGATTGACCTCCAGTATTTCTCCGTCGCTGCAACCGGATGCGCGCAGGCGGTCGACATCGCGCCGTTCCATCTGCCCTACGCTGGTCGTCAGCTTTGCCGCATAGCGCAGCAGTTCCAGTTCCTTGCCCTTGAAGACACGCTCCGGCGCGCCGTCGCGGAGCGATTCGAGAATGGCATCGGCCCGCTCGTCGTCGTCGAGCAATCGCGCGGCATTGGCGAAGTGATGCGTGAGGCTGTATGCACAGTCGTTGCAGATGCTCGTATAGGACGCAACCACCTCAAGAAACCAGGTCGGCAGCGTGTTCTCGGGATGATGCAGCACGCTTCGATACAGTTCGACGTGACCGTGCATAGTATGCGGCCGAAGCGAGTGTGCCTTCATTACGTTGTCGACCGTTCCGTGGGGTGTTTTTGCACGTTCGTACAAATCCCGGAGAACGCCCGTTGCATCCTGATAGTCGATGGTCCTGATCCACGCGGTCATGATTCCAAAACGTGTCCTTCCGATGTGCGCATGGTAACGCGGGAGCGGGGTTAGCCGGTTATGGTGCGCCCGGCGGCGCTATTCGCCGCTGGGTCGCCTGCTCGAAAGCGTAGGCCAGCGCAATCAGCCGGGGCTCGCTGCACGCCGGGCCCGCGAATGACACTCCGAACGGTGCGGGTTGCGGCTCGAATCCTTCGGGAAATGCAGGATCCACCTCGTTTGGAACCAGACCCATCGGCACGATGACAGTCGGATAGCCTGGCCGCGCAGCAACATTTGCGCCTCGCGTCATCGGAAACAAGAGCGCATCCAGGTCGTGCTCGGCGACGGCGGCGTCAATGCCGCGCGAACCCGCCAACTCGAGATCCTTCGCCCGGTCCGCTTCGTAGCGGGCACGGTCCTGCTCCGGATCCATCTCGTCGGAGATATCCAGCAGCGCCTGTTCGTACGTGAGAGTCCCCAGAAGCACATTTTCCCGGTTCCACGCCCGCAACTCCGTCAGCGAGCGCATTGGCGCACTGTCTCCGAGAGATGCCAGCCACGCGTTGAAATCCCGCTTCATTCCATACTTGAAGACGATGGAGCAGTGCGTGTCGTTGCCTCGTGTCGCGCTCTCGGCGGCGCAAATGCCCCAGTTGAAGAGGTTTCGATCAGGATCCGGATCGACAACGCTCGGCAGGTCGGCCGGGTCGACGACCACCGCGCCGCGGGCCTCAAGCACCGTGACCGCTTCTTCGAACAGCTCGGCCTGTGCCGGGTTCAACCCACCTCGCGTGCCATCCAGCCCCGGCACGGCAACGGGCTCGACGAATCCAGCGCGCGGAACGCCGATTCGCGCACCTTGCAAGCTGTCGGCGTCAAGGAATGCGGTGTAGTCGCCGTTGGGCGGCGCTTCGCAGCGCCCGGTCGCGGGATCGTCCGGATCGGGCTCACGGCTTTCGATCGCTCCCAGGAGAATGGCGGCATCCGTCACGGTTCGCGCCATCGGCCCCGCCGTGTCCTGGTCGGCCGTGATCGGAATGATGCCGTGTCGGCTGACACGGCCGACCGTGGGCTTGATGCCGACCAGCATGTTCTGGTTCGACGGCCAAAGGATCGATCCTGACGTCTCGGTTCCGACGTTAGCCACCCACAGGTTCGCGCTGGTGCCGATTCCCGAACTCGATCCTCCCGGCGAAAGCACCGGCATGCCGTCGCCGATTCCCGGCCGGGGGTCGCGGCGCGGGTCGTAAGGATTGAAAGAGTATCCCCCCAGCGAACTGTAGTTATCCGGCATGTCGAAAGGCGCGCCCGCCACCCAGTTGGCGAGTTCGGTCATCACCGTCTTGGCGATGATTACAGCGCCCGCGTCACGCAGTTGTTCCGTCAGGGTTGCGTCGTAGGGCGGGATCAGCCCTTCAAACGCCAGCGCGCCACCCGTCGTGGGCATGTCCGTGGTGTGTATGTTGTCCTTCAGTGCGATCGGGATTCCGTGCAGCGGTCCGCGAGCCCCCGACTCGGACCGCTCCCGGTCAAGACGTCCGGCTTCCGCCAGCGCGTTCGGGTTGACCGTGATCGTCGCGTTCAACCGATTCTCGTAAACGGCAATCCGCGTCAGGTACTGCTGCACGAGATCGCGCGAGGTCAGACGGCCCTCCTCCATGGCCGCCTGCAGTTCCGGGATCGTCGCTTCGATGACGTCGAATGGCGCCGTAACCGCCGGTGTGCCTCGCTCGATCTCGATTTCGCACCCGAGTGTCGCTACGAGGACAGACAGGATCGTGTAACGGAGGGGAACGCTAAACTGCATCGCCAGGCTCCTCCGGAGGCAGCGGTTCGGGCAGCTCACGCTCGATCGCGAGCCCGATGGCCAACAGGCGCCGATCGCTCATGAAGGGACCATCGATCTCCAGGCCCACCGGCAGGCCGTCTTCCGTAAGGCCCGCCGGGATCACGAGCCCCGGAATTCCCGCCCCGCTGGCCGGTGCCGTGTTGCGGACGTAGGTCGAAAAGGTGGGCACCTGGCGGCCGTTGAGTTCCACCGTGTCGTCATGCCCGATCGGGCGCGCGGGCAGCGGCGTCGCCGGAAAAATCATCGCGTCCACCCGATTGGCGGAAAAGTACTCGGCGTACGCGGCCTGATAGCGTGGACGGTGTACTTCCATGGCTTCCCGGTACTCGGAGTCACTGATGCCCGGTCCGTCGAAAATCTCCGCTACGAACGCCCGCACATCCGGACTGCCGATCTCTTCGATCAATGTTGCCACGTCGATCCCCGAGCCGCTCTCCTCGAGATAGCGAGCCAGTTCGGTGCGGACTTCCTGCCGTGCGGCAAACCCCATGGCGGTTCGCAACTCCTGGAACCTCGGGATGCTCCGTTCTACCCATTCCACGCCTGCGCTTCTCAGGACAAGAAGTACTCTTTCCATTATCCCGGCCGTTTGGGCGTCCAGGTCCTCCCAGAAGTGCGAGCGGTGAATGCCGAGACGCAGGCCGGAGAGAGGTAATGGCGCGGGAAGGGCGTAGTCTCCCGTAATCGCGCCGTCCAGCAATGCCAGGTCGGTCACGTCCCGGGCCATCGGCCCCGGCGTGTCGTTGGTAGAGGAGATCGGCACGATGCCCGCTCCCGGGTAACGCCCCGAACTGGGCCGAAGCCCGGCAATGCCGCAAAGCGCTGCCGGAATACGCACCGATCCGCCGGTGTCGCTACCCAGTCCCGCCGGCGCGATCCGGGCTCCGATGGCTGCGCCGCTGCCGCCGCTGCTGCCGCCCGGAATCATGGACGGGTCATAGGGATTGCCGACCGCTCCAAACACGCCATTGTTGTTCGTGATGCCCATGGCAAGTTCATGCAGGTTGGTCTTGCCGAACAAAATGGCTCCGGCATCGAATAACGCTTGCGCGACCGGTGCGTTTCGCCTGGGACGATGGTCGCGCAGCGCCGCGGTTCCGCCTGTAGTCGGCAAGTCCACCGTGTCGATATTGTCTTTCAGTACGAGCGGAACACCGTGAAGCGGTCCCAGCGGTTCACCGGCACGCTGTCGCTCGTCCGCCGCTCGCGCCGCTGCCAGCAGGGCATCCGGATCGTGGGATATGAACGCGTTGAGATGTCCCCACGTTGCGCCCTGAGCAATCAATGATTCGGCGTAGGCCTCGGCAGACAGGCTGCCGTTTCTGATCGCGGCAGCCGCCTGGGCGGCAGTCAGTTCGACTGTGCTTGCAGCCGCCGTCTGCGCGGCGGCGCGCCCTCGGTCCGCCACAGTTTGCAGCAGAGATTCGCCGGCGACGAGGCCGGCACCGATCCCGATCGCTCTCAATAGCTCGCGACGGTCAAACATCTTGTTCGCAAGGCCATCCGGCAACGTGTGCCTGTTCGCTCTTTCGCGTCCGGATCAATGGCTCGGTCCTCCGGATGTCGGATTACCGAATCCAGCGTGGACACTCGACACGCTCAGGGCACACTGGTAACGAAGTCAGTTGCCGCTGCCCGGACGACGCACGGGGTCCACGTCCTGGCCGCGAAGTAATTCCATCATGAAATCCGGATCCTGGCGTTGCTCTTCGGTCAACGCTCTCCTGGTGAAAAAGCCCTGCTCGTAGCCGGCCGGCTCGTAGATCATGAGGGCGCGCACGGGTTCGTCGCCGAGCACGCGGGTATGGTGAACGGCCCCTGGGGGGACGTACACCAGATCTCCGGCCTCCAGGGTGTCGACCTCTTCACCGACCGTCCACTCCATACTCCCGGAAATGATGTAGAAGACCTCACTGTGATAGTGGTGGGTATGCCCCGGTGCGCTGTTCATACCCGGGAAAAAGGTCTCATCCACGATGCTGAACCGGCCCCGGGACTCTTCCGCGGTGAGCAGAAATTCAGTCCGTGAATTGTTTCCCGAATATATTTCCGTCGCGCCGGCCTTGTGAAAGTACGGGCTTTCGCTGCCGCCGCCGTTCTGTGCAGCAGCGTAGTTCATTGTCAACAGAATGGCCGCGAGCCCCGCCATCGCCAACACGCTTTTTTGAAGAAGAATCATCATTGTCGTTTCCTTTCGTCTGCAAGGCGCCACGCGCGCCCTTTCCTTCAGAGGTCTTTTCGGCCCCGCCCTGACGGTCAACGTCCACCGGCACCGCGTGCCGGAAGCCCGTCAACGCTTCGTTTTCCATATTCGTTCAGAGCACCTTCGAGTTGCAAGCCGCGGCACATGGTCGTTCAATCGGGCGCACCATTCACCAGGCCGCGGCCGACTCGGCCTCGCGTGATCGTGCCCGAACGATCGCCAATCCCTGCTAGCATACGGGCCGGCTCGGAAGACAGCTCACGATAGTGACCATTCCAAATCGAAATTCCCTGGCGAAGTTCGTGGTGAACCACGGGCCGGGCGACTGAGAACGTGGATATTCTGGAGGGTCCGGTACGTCGGCCGGCGGGCATCAGGTTGCCGCCACGAAAACGCGCAAGCACACGGAATTTGCTGGAACCCGCGCCCCTGCCCGACGAACTTGTCCTGCCACTGGAAGGCGGGCTGTCCACCCTGGACATGCGCCCGGCGGTCAAGAGCGGACAGCGAGTGCTCCGCGGGCAACCGCTGGTGCGCGGCGGCGGACCGCTGAGCACCTGGACCCATGCCAGTACCTCCGGCACGGTGCGCTCTCTGGAGTCGCATCCGGTAGGCCATGCGCGGCGTCGAGAGGCCTTGTGCGCCGTACTCGAGGTCGACGGCGAGGACGAGGTATGGCCGGGTCTTCAACCTCCCGACCCGAGTCAGTGGGACACCCCCGAGAAACTGGCTACGGCCGTGTCCCGGGCCGGGCTTGCCGGGCTCGGCGGCGCCGTGTTCCCGACGGGCGTCAAGCTCGCGGCGACGCGGCGCAAGCCCATACACACGATTGTCGTCAACGGCGCCGAGTGCGAACCCTACATAAGCTGCGACGACATGCTGATGCGCACGTCGCCGCGGGCAATTCTGGCAGGCTCGCTCGTGCTGATGGCACTGACCGGCGCGGCGCGGGGGTGTGTGGTGGTCGAAAGGGACAAGGCGGAAGCTGTTGAGGCTCTGAATCGGGAACTGGCCGTGCTTGGTGCCCCGAGACTGCTCACCGTGGTCACTGTCCCGACCATCTATCCGGCTGGAGGTGAACGCCAGCTTATCCAGGCTCTGACCGGGCACGAGGTGCCCTCCCTAGCATACCCCACAGACATCGGCTACCTGTGCCAGAACGTGGGAACTGCCGCCGCGCTCTACCGTTTCCTGGACTCCGGCGAACCGTTGATCCGTCGCATCACGACGGTCACCGGCCGCGGTATCGCGCGCCCGCGCAATCTCGAAGTGCGTCTCGGCACGCGAATCGCCGACGTGGTGGCCGCGTGCGGAGGGTACAAGCCGACGGTCACGCGCCTGATCATGGGCGGCAGCATGATGGGCATTGCCCTCGAAAGCGACGCCGTGCCCGTCATGCGTGCCACCAACTGCATTCTTCTTCCCACCCGAAAGGAGCTGGGTCTGGACCTCGATGAAATGCCCTGCATTCGCTGCGGCGACTGTGTCGCCGTCTGCCCCGCCCACCTGATGCCGCAGGAACTGCACCGGGCGGTAAAGGGCAAGCGGCTGGACGCACTCGAGGACCTCGGTCTGTTCGATTGCATTGAATGCGGATGCTGCGACGTGGTTTGTCCGAGCCACATACGGCTCACGGAGAGCTTCCGCGCGGGCAAGCAGGGGGTTGTGCAGTCGATGGACCTGGAAGCCCGCGTGCGCTGGTTCGGGGCCCGTGACCAGCTACGGCGCGAGCGGGTCGAACGCTGGGAAGCAGAGTACGACGCAGGTCCCGGAAAAGAGCCACCGCCGGGTCAGTGCGCCGATGCCGTGGCGGAAATCATCGAGCGGGTGAGGCAGCTACCGGTGGAGGCAATCGAGTCCTGACGGGAGGCGGCGCCAAGACTCACGGCACCACGAACAGTTACTCCGAAATCGACTGAACATACAATACGCAAAAAAGAGAGAAAGGCTATGCACAACATCCGTGACATCCTCCAGGAGAAAGGCACGGCCATCTGGTCTACCGCTCCGGACGATTCGGTGCTCGACGCCATACGCCGCATGGCCGAGTACGGTGTGGGCGCCCTGCTGGTCATAAATGACGGCCAACTCGTCGGTTTTTTCTCCGAGCGGGACTACACGCGCAAGGTCATTCTTGAGGGGCTCGCTTCGCGGGACACGCCGGTGGAAAAAGTGATGAGCACCCCTGTGATCTCGATATCACCGGACGCCACGGTCCAGCAGGGCTTGTCGATGATGACCGAGAAACACATCCGTCACTTGCCTGTGACCGACGGTTCCGGCGTGATCGGTCTGGTTTCGATCAGGGACCTGGTCAAGGCGGTCATCGAAGATCAGCAGGCGCTGATCGAGCAGCTCGAGAGCTTCATCATGGGGTGAATCGCTACGTCGGCGCTCTATTCGTCACCAACCCAGCGGCGCACGGCAGCCCGGTACCGCGACCGTTGTCCGTTGTCGAGCGCCAGGTATTCGTCCAGAACCCGCAGTTCCCACACGAACGCTATTTCAGCAAGCACACCGGGCGTCTGCTGCATGTCCTCCCGCTGTTGTCGCGATATCAGGCCGCGACTGTTGTCCATCCGCATCTGTTCATATATGTCGCCAATGTCGTCGGAGATGGCAACAAGCTCGTTTCGCAACGCCAGAAGCTCTGCATCGGTCATTTGAAGAAGATAGTTGCGCTGGGCGAACGCGAGGGTGCCACGCAGGCGACCCGATCGTTCAAAAATGCGGTTGACAAAGTTTCGGCAATCCCGGCCTGACTGTTCGTACGCAGCGCTGTTCTCCATGTCTCCGCAACCCGCGGCGTGAATCGCGGCGAACCGGTCGCGGGCATCGAGTTCGCGGGCGAAGTGAGCGTCGAACGGGAGCCCATACTCCGTGAACGTCTCGCCAATCTCAACTTCGATCGGTTCGCCCATGTGTGCCGTGATTTCCGCTTCAAGTTCAGTGGAAAGCGAATACTCTTCATCGTCCCGATTGTTTGCCTGGCTCCTGAATTGGGGAAACGGCGCGGAACCGGTGGCGCCAACTTCATCGATCATCACCGGCGCAGTCATTGGCAGGGCAGTGTTTTCGATACCGACGTTTCCGCCCACCTCATCCGCGCCGCAGCCCGTCAAGGCGCCAAGCACCAGAAAGCAGGGGATGTTCGATAGGGGGGGTCTCATGTCATTCATGCGTTCGGTGAAGGCCCGCTCGACCTGTGTCCTGATGTCCAGCAGGACAATAAAGCCGGTTCCGGCGATTATTGTATTGTCTGCGGCGCAGCGGTCTCGCGCCGTCGAAAATGATATTCGAAGTGGTCGCCGCCTAGGTCCCTCGTATTCGAACGGAGCAGGTAGAGTCCTTCCACGATATGCGCGTAACGTACGGGTCCTACATCGACGGCCTCATAGCCCAGCGCCTCGGCAAGGCCGATGACCGTTTCCTTGGCGGCCGCGTCGTTGCCGACCACGGGAATCGTCACCGGGTGGCCGAGCACGTCCGGATCGATCATCGTATCGGCGCTGATCGTATTGAAAGCCTTCACCACGAACGCCCGGGGCGCGAGATTCTGAATCCGTTCGGCGTTGGAGGTATAGGTCGGATAGTCCCTGTATCCGTCTTCCCCGACAACGCGCGGATTTATCGGGTCGATTACGATCTTGCCGGACAGGTCGCCCAACCCAAGCGCCACTTCTTCGGCGACGCTCCAGGGCACGTTGAGCATGACGATATCCGCCTGCGCGGCCGCGTCGGCGGGCAACTCGGCAGACGCGCCGCCACCCGTCGCCTGGACCATCTCCCGAACATCGTCGCGTTCAGGCGTCCGCGAGCCATAGACGACCTCGTGGCCAAGCTCGGCGAACCGCGGCCCGAAGGCTCTCGACACGTCGCCGGTGCCGATCAAGGCGATCGTTTCGGCTTGACTCAAGTTCGGCAGCACGGACCAGACCAGAAGCGCAATCAGAGTGAAACAGCGACAGACAGACATAAGAAAATCCTCGGCAATCGTGCGGGCAGTCATCCTCAGCTCAGATCAAGACATTCAGCGACGGCAATCCGCGCCGAGACAAGCACCAACCACCCGGAAGGTTGGAGGCTAGGCCCGGAATCGAACCGAGGTCCGCGGCTTTGCAGGCCGCTGCATAACCACTCTGCCACCTAGCCTTGGGGGGAAGGATAGCCTGTCACGGGTTCCGGTGAAAGCGTTGCGGGGGAGGACTCTGCGGTGGTCTCGGCAGCCCGTGGCGACAGTCCCGCGCCACGGTAAATTCGGCCAGCCGTCCGGCCCACTACACCCGCTACGACGTAAAGTACCCCGTGAGCTGATACCCGATCAGCAGGAACCCGGCCACCATCAGCAGGACGTTGGCTGCATAGGAGTGGCGCACGAAACTGTCCGTGGCGCGCCAGGCGTTGAAGGCGATCAGCATCACGCTCAGGGCCACAAGCTGGCCGATTTCGACGCCGACGTTGAAGGAGAGCATGTTGGTGATGAGCCCGTCGGGGGAGATCGCCAGGTCCTGAAGTTTCGTGGACAGGCCGAAGCCGTGGAAGAAGCCGAAGATGAGCACGGCGGCCTTCATGTTGGGCTGGAAGCCGAAATGCCGGAATCCGTCCAGGTTCTCGAACGCCTTGTAGACGACGGAAAAGCCGATCACGGCGTCGATGAGATAGGGGTTGGCATGGATGCCGCCGAGTACGCCCAGGAGCAGGGTTGTGCTGTGCCCTACCGCGAACAGTGTTACGTAGGTGACCACGTCGCGCATGCGGTGGAGGAAGAAGATCACACCCGCGAGAAACGCCAGATGATCGTAGCCCGTCACCATGTGCTTGGCGCCGAGATAGATGTAGGGCCCGATCTGCGCGCCGACGTTGTTCAGCAGGAACGCCTGGTCCTCGCCGGTGATGCCATGCGCAAGGGCAGCGGAAGTTGCCGTTCCACCCAATAGCAACGCAAGCAGATATCGTCCGATTTTCATGGCGTGGGATTGTACTACTTCCGGCGCGAAGTTGACCGGCACCTCAACTAGCCATGACAATCTGGCCAATGAAGAACTCCAACCGCTACTCAATCTGCCTGGCCGCCATGCTCTGCGTGGCGTCTGTCCAGGGTTCGGCGCAAACCATTCTGCGGGCCTCGCACCAGTGGCCGGGCGGCACCGGCGACGTTCGGGACGAGATGGTGCAGACCATCGCCAGGGAGGTGGAACAGGCCGACGTGGACCTGACGATCCGGGTCTATCCGGGCCAGTCCCTGTTCAAGGCGGGCGACCAGTGGTCCGCGCTGGTGCGCGGGCGGTTGGACATCACCGCCCTGCCCCTGGATTACGCCAGCGGCCGACATCCGCAATTCAGCGCGACCCTCATGCCGGGCCTGGTCAAGAATCACGATCATGCCGCGCGCCTGAACGATTCCGAGTTCATGAACGACATCAAGGCGGTCATCGAGAACGCCGGCGCCATGGTCCTCGCGGATTCCTGGCTGGCTGGCGGTTTCGTGTCCAGCGAGCGCTGCATACTGTGGCCGGATGACATCCAGGGCCAGGTGATCCGCGCGGCGGGGCCCGCGTTCGAGCGAATGATGGTCCAGGCCGGCGCGTCCATCACCTCGATGCCCAGTTCGGAAATCTATACGGCCATGCAGACCGGGGTGCTGGATGCGGCCAGTACCAGTTCCGCCAGTTTCGTGACCTTCAGGATCCACGAGCACACGACGTGCCTGACAGCGCCGGGCGAATACGGGCTGTGGTTCATGTACGAGCCGGTTCTGATCAGCACGCGCACCTGGCAGGGCCTGAACGCCGAGCAACAGGCTGCGCTGCTGGCCGCAGGACAGGCCGCCGAGGACTACTTCTTCGAGCAGGCGCAACGTTTGGATGAGGAACTCGAACGGGTATTCTCCGAGGCGGGGGTGGAGATCGTCCACATGTCGCGGGAGCAGGTGGATGCGTGGCGGGCCATTGCCGAGGAGACGTCCTACACGGTATTCGCCGAAGAAGTCGAAGGCGGCGCCGAGCTCATCGAAAAAGCGCTTTCCGTGGAGTGAGACGGCCGCCGACGCAATGGCGAATGATCGCCACCCCCACACGGCGGTCCTTGTCGAAACAGATCCTCCGGCCGCAACAGCGCATCGCCATACCTGATCGCCAGCGCCTGTGAAACCAGTCGACCGTTTCGTGGATTCGTTCGTTCGCGCCGTCACGGCGTTTTCCAGGGCCTGCGGCGCGGTGGCCGCGGCCTCTCTTGCCGCAGGTTGCGTCGTCGTATGCCAGATGGTCCTGGTGCGCTACGTTCTCGGTCGGCCGACCATCTGGCAGACCGAATTCGTCACCTTCGCGGTTGTCGCGGCAACCCTGCTGGGCAGTCCCTACGTGCTGTTGACACGCGGCCACGTCACGGTGGACCTGGTGCCCCACTACCTTACCGCGCAACCCCGCCGGCGCCTAGCGCTCGCAGCATCGATCTGCGCCTGGGTCGCATGCGCCGTGCTCGCCTGGACCGGCGGGCAGTACTTTCACGAGGCCTGGACATTCGGCTGGACCACCGAAACCGTCTGGGGGCCGCCGTTGTGGATTCCCCTGCTCACGCTGCCCGTGGGGCTCGGGATCCTCACTCTCCAGTTCACGGCGGATATTCTCTGCCTCGTCACCGGGCGTCCTCGCCCCCGTGACCTTGCCACCGCCGAGGAGCCAGGCGCGTGAGTCCGCTGGCCATAGGCGCCCTGATCGGCATCGCTTCGGTGGTGGTTCTGGCCAGCGGCATTCCGGTGGCCTTCGGGCTCGTGGTGATCGCGCTGGCCTTTCTTGCGCTCTTCGACGGTGTCGGCAGCCTGGTCATCGCGGGCGAGTTGTTCTTCTCGGGGCTCGCCGATTTCACGCTGGTGTCGATCCCCATGTTCATTGCCATGGGAGCAGCCGTGGCCGCCTCCCCGGCCGGCGGCGATCTCTACGGCGCCCTGGATCGCTGGCTCTATCGCATTCCCGGGGGGCTGGCCATCTCCAACCTGGGCGCCTGTGCGCTGTTTGCCGCCCTGAGCGGCTCGTCTCCCGCCACCTGTGCCGCGATCGGCAAGATGGGCATCCCGGAGATGCGCAAGCGCGGTTACCCGGCCGGGCTGGCCTCGGGTTCCATCGCGGCGGGCGGCACGCTGGGCATACTGATCCCCCCGAGCGTGACCATGATCGTCTACGGCATTTCCACCGGAACGTCCATCGGCCGCCTGTTCATCGCCGGCATCCTGCCGGGGCTCATGCTCACGGCGCTGTTCAGCGCCTGGTCCATGTTTCATGCCTGGCGGGACGGGTTCGGCCGTATTCGGGAACGGCGCCGATTCAACCTGATGGAAAACCTGCGGCACGGAGTTCGGGTCCTGCCGTTCCTGCTCATTGTGGTGGGCATTCTCTACGTGCTGTATGGCGGCGTTGCGACACCTTCCGAGGCCGCAGGCGTCGGGGCGATGCTCTGCCTGATCATGGTGGCAGTCGTCTACAGGATCTGGAATCCGGTGAGACTGTGGCGAATCATCAGCAGCAGCACCCGCGAGAGCGTCATGATCATGATGATCATCGCGGCGGCGGCGCTCTTCAGCTACATGCTGTCCAGCCTGTTCGTGACCCAGTCCATCGCCCAGTGGATCGCCGCGATGGAGGTGAACCGCTGGCTGCTCCTGGCCATGATCAACGTATTCCTGCTGGTCGCAGGGTTCTTCCTTCCGCCCGTCGCCGTGATCCTCATGACGGCGCCCATCCTCATGCCCATCGTCCTTCAGGCCGGCTTCGACCCGTACTGGTTCGCCGTCGTCCTGACCATCAACATGGAAATCGGCCTGATCACACCACCGGTGGGACTCAACCTCTACGTCATCGACGGCATTGCGCCGGATGTGGGACTACCCAAGATCCTGCGCGGCGCCCTGCCCTACGTGCTGTTGATGGTGTTGGGCATCGTGCTGCTGTGCATCTTTCCGGGCATCGCGACCTGGCTGCCGACAGTGTTGCTAGGTTAACTGGTGGATGTTGCGCCGAACCGATTGATTTTGATCCGGGTCTCCGGAGCAAATGATTCGGGCCAAGTCCGCAGCCGCTATTGATCGGAAGAAGATTTGGCGTGCGTACGCGCGACCTGCGCCAGCGCCCGCAATGCCGCGTTGACTGCGGCCGAGTTCTTGAATACCTCAGCTACGTCCGGCTCAAGCAAGACCACGTTTGTTCCCCGCACGTATGCATCGCAGTGCTTGCCTCTGACTCCGGATGAAAAGTCGTATTCGGGCCGCATGAAGCCCCCTTCAGCTTCCTTCTTCATATAGCCTCAGTCTGGGAAACCTATCGATTAGTCAATTTCGTTAATTACTGGATTGACCAACGTGCCGATCTCAGGGACCGCCACTTCAACCACATCCCCGGGCTTGAGGTACTTTGGCGGTTCGAAACGAGCGCCCGCCCCTGTGGGCGTACCGGTAGCGATCACGTCCCCAGGCTGCAGGCGCATGAACGTGGAAAGGTACGACACCAGATAATCGAACGGGAACAACAGGTTGGCCGTGGTGTCGTCCTGCCTCACCTCGCCGTTCACGCGGGTGGTCAGATGGAGGGCATCCTTGCCCGACAATTCATCCGTGGTAACCATCCAGGGGCCCAGGCTCCCCGATCGCTCGAAGTTTTTGCCCTGGGTGACATTGAAGCGTGCATGCCGGAGCCAGTCCCTTACCGAGCCCTCGTTCATCAATGTGAAGCCGGCGATGTGATCCCAAACCCGATTCCGCGGAATCCGCCGACCGGTCTTTCCGATCACAAGTACGATCTCGCCTTCATAGTCCAGTTGTTCGGACTCCGGCGGCCGCAGCATGGGCTGCATATGGCCCACCAGCGATTCACGGGTGCGTAGAAAGACGCTGGGGTACCGGGCCTGCTTGGTTTCGTCCTGGTATTCGGCGTTGCGGTCTCCGTAGTTGACGCCGATGCAGATGATCTTTTGCGGGTCCGGCACTGTGGGCAGGTAGCGAATCTCCTCCAACGCCAAATCGGCGTCCGTTCGAGCAACTATCGCCTCAATCTCAGCCACGTTGTCCGTTCCGGTGCCATTTTCCAGCCAACTGCGAAGCGTGCGTCCACGATCGCCGATACGCCGACCCAAGTCCACGACACCATCACCCTTGACCGCGCCGAAGCTGGCTCCGGCGGCGGACTCGAAACTCAACAATCGCATCAGGCAGCGCTCGCCGGCAGCAATCCGGCTCGTTCCAGCACGCCGTCGAGACGTCGCTCAAGCTCCGCGGTGGCCGGCATCATTGGCGGGCGGTGTTCGTTGTTGGACAGGAGGCCCATGCGCCGCATCATGTACTTGATGGGGATCGGGTTGGTGTCGTAGAAGACCGCCTGGTTGAGTTCGAACAGTGCGTGGTGCAGTTCGCGGCCCCGCAGCAGGTCGCCGTCCCAGACCGCTTGACAGATTTCCGCGAGAGGGCCGGGCCTGAGGTTACCGACGGCGTTCATGAGCCCGCAGGCGCCGATGGCCATCTCCGGAAAACTCAATTCTTCAAGTCCGACGAAAATTTTGAACTCGGAACCAAATGCGTTGAGGCACTCGGAAACGAACCCGAGGTCGTTCACCGCGTGCTTCATGCCCACGAAGTGCTCGAATTCATCCCTGAGCGCGCTGAGCGTGTCCAGGGTCACGCTAACCGCGGCGCGGCCGGGAATGTGGTAGATCATCCAGGGCGTGTCATGACCCGTGGCCAGTTGCCGATAGTATTCCACCAGCCCCCGCTGCGGCGGACGAATGTAATAGGGCGTCACCACCAGCAACGCATCGACGCCGGCGTCAACCGCATGTTCGGTGAGCTGCCGGGTTTCCGCCAGCGACTGCGACCCGGTTGCGGCAACCACGGGGATTTTCCCATCCACGGTTTCCATTGCCAGCGTCACCAGGCGATTCCTCTCCTCGACGCTCAGGCACGAAGGTTCGGCGCTGGTGCCGTTGACCAGGACCCCATGGGAGCCGTTGTCGACCTGGAATTCGACGAGACGCCGATAAGCGCCGTAGTCGACCGAGCCGTTGGTGAACGGCGTGATGACGGGCGGAATCGAGCCCTTCAATCTGTCATGAGGAGGAGGATGAGTCACGTGATAATTCCCGGGGATGACTGGCCACTTGCCGTGTGGATTGGACAGGACCGGAAGCGGATTGTCTATATAATGCACGCGATTGCAAGCCGAGCAAAGACCACCGCCCCAACACCGCCGGGCCAACGTCCGGCCACCGCCCGAATGCCGCACCTGATCGTCGAATACTCCGCCAACGTCGAAGACCGGATCGACCTGGACGGGCTGCTTGAATGCCTGCACACGGCGGCCGCAGGATACGATGTCTTTCCGCTTGGCGGACTACGCGTTCGCGCAGAGCGCCGGGAGCATTACCGCGTCGCCGACGGTCATCCGGATAACGGATTCATCCACGTCACCGCCATCATCGGGCACGGCCGTCCGCTGGAGGTGCGCAAGGAGGTCGGTCAGGGGCTGTTCGAGGTGATCTGCGACCAGCTGGAAACCCCATTCAGGGATTCGCCGCTTGCGATTTCCTTCAACATTCAGGAGTTCCACCCGGAACTCAACTACAAGCGAAACAACCTGCACGAACACGTGCGTGCGCGTGCGGCGGATTCGCCGGCGTCAACATGATTCGGACAACCAACTCACGGAAAGTACGGACGTGCGGCGGCTTCAGGAAACCGGGCGATAGACTCCACGGGCGACAGAACCCATGAGCGATAGACTGAATGACATCCTTGCGAAGGCGGAGGTCTCTCTGGCCCGGTTCCGGCAAGGCACGCTGCACCACTGGATCGATGGAGAACCCAGGGAACCGTCTTCGGGCGAAACCTTCGACAACCACACGCCCGTGAATAACAGCTTTCTCGGCTCGGTGGCTTCGGGCGACGCGATTGATGTGGACCGCGCGGCGCAGGCGGCAACCCGGGCCTTTGCCGACTGGCGGAAGATGCCGGGAGGCAAGCGCCGCGCGCTGCTTCATGACATTGCCGACGCAATCGAGGGCAAGGCCGAGCAGATCGCGGTCGTTGAGTCCATGGATACCGGCCAGGCGATCCGGTTCATGGCTGCCGCGGCCAAGCGCGGCGCAGAGAATTTCCGGTTCTTCGCCGATCGCGCTCCGGGCGCGCGCGACGGGCTGGCCCTGCCGGCGGCGCAACACATGAACTACACGGTACGTCAGCCCATCGGCCCGGTGGGCGCCATCACGCCGTGGAATACGCCCTTCATGCTCTCGACCTGGAAGATCGCGCCGGCTTTGGCGGCAGGCTGCACGGTGGTGCACAAGCCGGCCGAATGGAGTCCCCTGTCAGCCGCACTTCTGGCCGAGACATGCCATGAAGCCGGGTTGCCAGCGGGCGTTCTGAACACCGTCCAGGGCATCGGCGAGCGGGCCGGCGTGGCCCTGACCGAACACGAGTCCATCAAGGCCGTGGCCTTCATCGGTGAATCCCGTACCGGCAGCCTCATCATGGCCCAGGGCGCCGGCACGCTGAAACGCCTGCACTTCGAACTCGGCGGCAAGAATCCCGTCGTGGTCTTCGACGACGCGGACCTGGACCGTGCGCTGGATGCCGCCGTATTCATGATCTACAGCCTAAACGGCGAGCGCTGTACCTCCTCCAGCCGCTTGCTGGTTCAGGACACAGTCTACGATAAATTTATCTCGCAAGTTGCTGAACGAATTAGGAAGATCAACGTAGGACACCCGTTGGATCCGACGACCGAGATCGGACCGTTGATCCACCCTCGTCATGTGGAGAAGGTCAGAAGCTATCTGGAAATCGCCCGCAACGAAGGCGCCGAAGTCCATACCGGCGGTACCGTCAGGACATCGGGGGACGATGGCGCAATGACGCCGGGCGGGACGGTGGGGCCAGACGGGTCCGGCGGCAACTATGTGCGTCCCACCCTGTTTTGCGGCGCCCGCAATGACATGCGCATCGCCCAGGAAGAGATCTTCGGCCCGGTCCTCACGGCGATTCCCTTCAGCGACGAAGTCGAGGCGCTGCGCCTGGCCAATGACATACGTTACGGCCTGGCCGGCTATGTCTGGACCGGCGACGCCGGACGCGCCCACCGGTTTGCCGAGGGCCTGGACGCCGGCATGGTGTGGGTCAACTCCGAAAACAACCGGCACCTGCCCTCGCCCTTCGGCGGCATGAAGTACAGTGGCATCGGGCGCGACGGCGGCGACTACAGCTTCGACTTCTACATGGAAACGAAGAACATCTGCATCGCCCACGATACGCACCGCGTACCGTCCTTGGGTCGGTAGCGAGATCGCGGGATGTGCCTCTCCATCACCTTCTCTACCATCCGGACGGGCGCCCAGCCCCGCTCCTGATCCTGGACGGGTTGCACGATGAGCCTCTACTACGTCCAGAAGCTGCTCTACCAACTGAATCGCGATCCCCATACGCAACAACGCTACCGGGACGACTTCGAAGGACTTCTCTCCGACTACGAGCTCGATGGCGAAGAACGCGAAGCGATCCGCGACGGCGACATCGGGCTGCTCTACGTCATGGGCGTCAACGGGCAGATCCTAATGCACTACTCGGCCCTGATCGGGCAGGAATGGCATGAGTACATCCAGTCCATGAAGGACGGCGTGAAGCAGCACGGGCCGGTTCGGGGCGGCCTCTACACGTTGCTCGAGGAGCGCGACCCATGAGCCTGGTATTTGCAGGCGTATGCAGTCACGCACCGGGCATCACCGGCCGCGCGAAGCTGGCGGACCCAGCGCTTCGGGACGAGCTCTACGCCAACTACGGCCGGCTGCGCAAGCGCATCGAGGCCACGGAACCGGATGCGTTGATCGTCGTCGCCGCCGAACACTTCGCCAATTTCTTCATGAACAACATGCCGGCCTATTGCATGGGCATGGCGGAGCAGTACGAAGGCCCCATCGAGGACGAGGAATGGCTTGCGATCAAGCGCCGCTCGATCCCGGGCAATCCGGATTTATCCCAGCGCCTGATCCGCTCCGTCATGGAAGACACGGACCTGGCCTACGCCGAGGAATGGAAGTTCGACCACGGCATCATGGTGCCGCTGAGCTTCCTGACACCCCGCTACGACCTGCCGGTCATACCGGTGAACATCAACTGCCAGGGCCCGCCTCTGACCCCCCTGCACCGGGCCTGGCGGTTCGGCCGCGCCCTGCGCCGCGCCTGCGACGACCAGCCCGAACGCATCGCGCTGATCGGTACGGGCGGCCTCTCGCACTGGCCGGCCACGCCGGACTCCGGCGTCATCAACGAAGCCTGGGACCACGAGTTCCTCGACCGGTTCCTCAACAACCGCAAGGATGAACTGCTGAGCTACACGGACGAGGAAACCTTCAGGGATGCCGGCCAGGGCGGCTTCGAGATTCGCACCTTCATCTCCGTCGCCGGCGCCGCCGAAGGCGCAACCGGCGAATTGCTCTTCTACGCGCCGATACCCATCTTCGCGGTGGGCTGCACCGTGGCGGTCATGAACCTGTGAAACCGGGCGGACTCAAGCTGCTCGCCAATTCACCACGCGTGCGCGAGGTGCTGGAGCACGCGCTCGCCGTGTTCGATACTGAAGAACAGGCCGAGGCATGGCTTTCTCTGCCGAATCGGACTCTGTGCGGCGAGACGCCGCTGGCTCTGCTGGAAACTGACACTGGCGTGCAGGCGGTTGACGAGGCGCTGACGCGGCTCGAACATGGCGTGTTCGCATAAATCGCGCTGCCACTGCCGCTTATTAACTTCGCCGACTCCACTACTCGACGTTGTTCAGGATCGACCGCGCCGTACCCGAAAACACTGACGCCTTGTCCGAGTCGCTGGCCTCCATTTCCTGGATCGAACTCACGGCGCGGTCGATGGAACCGAGGTAGTGCGGGTAGTCGCTGCCCATGACCATGTGGTCGGCGCCCACAATGCCCCGCAGCATCTTCAGGGTATGCTGGCTGAAGGTGACGGTGTCGTAGTAGAGCTTCTTCAGGTATACGCTGGGCAATTCGTCGATGTGCTCCCGGCATTCTGGAAAGTCGCGGTAGCCATTATCCAAACGCTCCATCAGCCACGGAATCGTGCCGCCGGCGTGCCCGATCACCCAGCGAATGTTCGGTAGTTCCCGCAGCATGCCCGAATAGCACAGCTTTGCCACGGCCAGGGTGGTGTCGCCGGGGAACCCGACGATGGGGCCGAGGCAGTACTCGGCGAATGGCTCCGGGTCGGCCGGCAGGATGGGGTGAATGAAGATGCAGACTTCGCGCCGGTTGGCCTCCTCGAAGAAGGGTCGGAACCGCGGGTCGGTCAGGGGGGCGCCGGACAAGTTGCTCTGCAGGATGACGCCATTGAGCTTCAACACGTCCAGGGCGCGTTCCAGTTCGCTGAGCGCGGCATCGGGATTGTCCATCGGTATCGAGGCAAATCCCTTGAATCGAGTGGGATATGCTGCGATCAATTCCGCATATGCATCGTTCAGGCGGGACGCGACCTCAGGCTGATGCTCCGCGTCGGTGAAGTAGACATTGGGCGTCGACACGGATACGACCTGAACATCGACTCCTACCCGATCCATGTCCTCAATGCGCAATTTCGGATCGGTCATGGGCGGCGTGATGCTGAAGAATCGGGTCCCCCGGTACTTCATCAGGGTGTTGCCCGCTATACCCGTAGCAAACGAGAACTCCGTAGCAAGATCCCGTATCGAGTCGAAGTAGTGGGGCGGGTAGTAGTGGGTATGCAGGTCGAATTTCATATCGAAATCTTCCCTTTCGCTTGACTGTGGCGCGCAATCCTGCCTTTGACCGGGTGCGCCGTCAATCATGCTGCTTCGGCGCCCAATGAGATGGCATGGTGTGGCACTATTGATGCATGCCAATTAGCATCATTATGCTTCACTATTATCATCACTACGCATGAGAACAGCACTGACACTTGAAGATGACGTCGCCGCCAAGCTGCGCGACGAGATGGCGCGGACCGGCACCAGCATGAAGGATGTCGTAAACAAACTTCTTCGCCGCGGATTCGAGGCTCCCCGAGAAGAGCAACTCGCAGCGCCGTTCACCGTGGAAGCGGCTCCAATGGGTGTCAGGAACGGATACGACATCGACGACATCGGCGGCCTGCTCGATCTGCTGGACGGATCAGCCGGACGGCGATAATCGTCGCCGCCCTGGCAGTGGAGCACGGCGCGAGGATCGCGACCACGGATCGTGACTTCGCTCGCTTTGCCGATGTCGAGGTTCTGAATCCACTTGAAATCGCGTGAAACGAACGGACCGTAGCCTTCCAGCCCAACAATTTTGATCCGCTCGTGCCCGGACCGGGAAATGGTGCGTTCAGGCCATGAACGATACTGGAAGTAAGCGCATCGGCTGTAGTAAGGTCCCTGCGGTTTCTCTGATCGTGTAGGGCGCAGTCCATGCGGAAATCGACTCGGCTCGTTGCATTTGCGGCCGGTTTTCTCCTGCAATGTCCTCTGCCGTCGACGCATGTATTCGCACAAGCGAGCACGCCCGACGGCGGCGTGTTCGATGGCGCGATCCGTCACGCCGAGACCATGCCCCGCATCAGGAGCCTGCTGATCAGCCGCAACGGCGAGTTGGTGGTTGAACGCTACTTCAACGGCACGGCGCCCCGTGATATCGCCAACATCAAGTCCGTCTCCAAGAGCGTGATTTCCGCGCTGGTGGGAATCGCCATCGAACAGGGGTACATCGACAGCGTCAGACAACCCATCGGCACCTACTTTCCCGAACGGCTGACGACTGATGGGGACACACCCAAGACCCGAATTACCATCGAGAACCTGCTGACAATGCAATCCGGGCTGGAAACCACCAGTAATCGCAATTACGGCGCCTGGGTGCAGAGTTCCGACTGGGTGAGATTTGCCCTGCGGCAACCCCTTGAATTGCCGCCGGGAATGGTCATGGAATACAGCACGGGCAATACGCACCTGTTGTCGGCAATTCTTACCGGGGCCACCGGGATGTCCACCCTGCAATTTGCCCGGGAGTACCTTGCCGGACCAATGGGCTTCCGACTTGCATCCTGGCCCAGGGATCCCCAGGGTATTTACTTCGGCGGCAATGACATGGAAATGACGCCCCGCGAGATGCTCGAATTCGGAAAGCTGTACCTGAACAAGGGCCGCGCGAACGGAAAGCAGATCATCCCTGCCGACTGGATCGACGCTTCCCTGAGTCCGCGCGCAATTTCAACCCGGGACAACGACCGCTACTACGGCTATGGCTGGTGGATTCGCGATATGGCGGGTCACGAAACACCCTATGCCTGGGGCTACGGCGGCCAATTCATCGTGCTGGTGCCCGAGCTCGACCTGGTCGTGGTCACAACCTCCTCAAGCTGGCCGGGTCCGGATCGGCGTGCTCACACCCAACGCATGTACGATCTCGTCGAGTATTCCGTTATCGCTCCGGCATCGCCAGGCATGGCCCGTTCGGCCCCGTCGCTGCCGGGCATACCCTCCGGCGGCGAATAGCAACGCGTATGCGGCAGCTCACTCGGGTCCGGTTCGGGCTGACCATCCCTTTCGCGATCGCCATTGGCGTCGCACCCGTGCAGACGGGCGCCGAACTGGAGGAATCCAATTGCCAGCTCGAAGTCGCCGGTATATCGAAACGTTACGCACGGTGCGCGACGGTTGTTGTCCCGCTGGATCCGGACGTACCGGATGGGGAGACATTCGATCTCTTCGTCGCGAGAATCCCTTCGCAGGTGGCCAATCCCTTGCCCGATCCCCTGCTAGTGATCACGGGCGGTCCCGGGCAGAGCACCGTGGATTTCTACATGCAGTATCGGGGCGTGTTTGCGCCCATCCGGCGCGATCGGGACCTCATCCTGGTCGATCAGCGCGGGACCGGACGATCGGCGGCAGGGTTCGAATGCGATCTGCCCGCCGAGTTCGATTTTCAGATAGCCGACGAAAACCTTCTGGAGAACCTGACGGCCGACTGCCTGGCGGCGCTCGAACATGACCCTGGTTTATTCACAACGTCCGTAGCCGTAGGGGACCTCGATGCGGTGAGACGTGAGCTCGGCGTCGAGCAGTGGAATATCTATGGCGTGTCCTATGGCACTCGGGTGGCACAGCACTATCTGCGGCGCTTTCCCGGGCGCGTCCGCACCGTAATCCTGGACGGCGTGGTTCCGTCCACGCTGACGCTGGGGCCGGAGATGGCGATCTACGCACAGGCAGCCCTCGACCGGATATTCCAGCGCTGCGCCGGTAACAACGCTTGCGCTGCGCGCTTCGGCGATCTCGCGTCTGTATTTGACGATCTGATGTCCCGAATCCAGGAGTCGCCGGTCTCCGTCGCCACAAGAGATACGGCGACGGGAGAGATGGAAGAAACGCTCGTCACGGATGAATACCTGATGGGCGTTACCCGCCTTTTCAGTTACTCCGACACGACGGCGGCACTTCTGCCGCTGATCATCCACGAGGCCGCGAACGGGCGCTTCGAAATGCTGCTCGCGCAGGCCGAAATGATCACGAGCGATCTTGAAAGATCGATCAGCTTTCCCATGCACAACTCGGTGATATGCGCCGAGGACTATCCATTCGAAGCGGCGGGGACTTCCACGGCGTATGCCGACGCCTATCTCGGCACGTCCATCACCGATGCCTTGAGTACCATCTGCGGACTCTGGCCGCGGGGAAACGTTGACCCGGATTTCAAGGATCCGCTGGCGAGCGCACACCCGATCCTCCTGTTGTCCGGCGAAAACGATCCGGCGACCCCGTCCCGGTACGGTGAGGACGCCATCGCCGGGGGATTCAGCAACGCACTCCACCTCATCGGTCCCGGCAAGGGTCACGGGATGGCGCCCGTAGGTTGCGTTCCGGATCTGATGCAGGCGTTCGTCGAAGCCGCGGCGATCGAAGGCATCGACGCCGGTTGTCTTGATCGCGCCATGCCAATGCCGATCTTTCTCAGCGCGGCCGGCCCGGGGCCCTGATCTGCCGTGTTCGCGACGTACACAAACCTGCCGTGATCCAGGCCGACTCGCTCAGCAAGGCATTCGGCAAAATTGCCGCACTGTCCGAGGTCGGTTTTCGTGCCCGGGACGGGCAGATTACCGGTTTGCTGGGTCCAAACGGCGCGGGAAAATCCACTTGTCTGCGAATACTCTCGACCGTGCTTCGGCCAAGCCACGGCACTGCAAGCGTCGGTGGTATCGACGTTTCGCACGACCCCCTGGCTGTGCGGGGGATCATCGGCACCCTGCCCCACGGTGCTGGCCTTTATCCCCATCTCACGGCCATCGAAAACATCCGCTACTTCGGACTGCTCTGCGGCGTGGACCGCGCCACGCTCGCGAGGCGAATCGACCGACTCATCCAGCGACTCGACCTGGGTGACGTGGCCGACCGCAAGGCCGGCGGGTTCTCGCAAGGCGAACGGACCAAGGTAGCGCTCGCCCGGGCGCTAGTCCACGAACCGCCTCACCTGTTGCTCGACGAACCGACCAACGGGCTCGATGTGATGGCCGTTCGCCAGCTTCGCAAGTGGTTGCAGGAACTCGCCCTGGAGGGCCGCTGCATCCTGATATCCAGTCACGTCATGCAGGAGATCTCGGCGCTGGCCGACGACCTGGTGATCATCGCCCACGGCAGAATTGCGGCCAAGGGAACACCGATGGAACTG
Source organism: Gammaproteobacteria bacterium (assembly GCA_022825505.1). Lineage (GTDB taxonomy): Bacteria > Pseudomonadota > Gammaproteobacteria > Steroidobacterales > Rariloculaceae > UBA6522. Next base: position 24,735 of record JAJDWR010000073.1, read on the forward strand.
GCGGACCGGTTCGGCAACCGGGACCTGGAGGAAATCTTCGTCTCGGCCATCGGAGGCGAACCTTCATGATGTCGGCGATTCTCACGGTCTGCCGCAAGGAGATTTTCGACAACTCGCGGGACAGGCGCACCCTCCTGACGTCGACCCTCCTGGGCCCGCTAATGGGTCCGCTGCTCCTGGTCGTCATGTTCAACGTCTCCATCTCCCGGGTCACATCGTCGGTGGACCAGCCAATCGACGTGCCGATCATCGGCGCCGGGTACGCCGACAATCTGGTCGCATTTCTCGCCAGCCGCGGCATTTCCGCCTCCGAGGAGCACGACCTCGCCAGCATCGATGAAGCCATCAGTGCGGTTCGCAACGGGGAGGAGGATGTCGTCGTGTTCGTGGACGAATCCTTCGGCGAAGATCTGGCAAGCGAGACCGGCGCCCATGTCAGCCTGGTGTATGACGAATCGGACACCGCCTCGGACCAGCGCGTCGGCCGCATCCGCGGATCGATCGGCGCCTACTCCCAGCAGATCGGAAACCTGCGGTTGTTGGCCCGGGGTCTCGATCCGGCCGTCGTACGCCCGTTGATCATCGACAACTTCGATGTTTCAACCGCGGAAGAGCGCTCCTCCATTCTGCTCGGGATGCTGACATACTTCCTGTTGTTCGCAACCCTGATCGGGGGACTGTACCTGGCCACCGACACCACGGCGGGTGAGCGTGAGCGCAAGTCACTCGAGCCGCTTCTGGCGACGCCGGTTCCGCGCTCCAGCCTGATCCTTGGGAAAATGGGTGCAACGGCCGCGTACATGCTTCTGTCGCTCGCGCTGACGCTGATCTGCTTTACTGTCGCCTTGCCCTTCATGTCCCTGGACGAACTTGGCATGAGTACGTCGTTCAACCTGGTCACGGCATTGATCGCCTTCGTGGTGCTCGTACCCTACGCACCGCTCGGCGCGGCATTGATGACGGTTGTGGCGTCCTTTACGAAGAGCTACAAGGAAGCCCAGAGCTACCTGGGATTCGTCATCCTCATACCGACCCTGCCGTTGATCGTCGCGGCGATTCTGAACGTGCGGCCCTCATTGGCACTCATGGCCGTTCCCAGCCTCAGCCAGCACCTGCTCATTACCAATCTGATCCGCGCGGAACCCATTGAGGCGCCCATGCTGGCGGTATCCTTCGCAACGACGCTGCTGCTTGGCGCGCTGCTGGCCTATGCGGCCGTCCGCCTGTACGAGCGGGAGCGTATCCTGGGCTAACCGGTCCAATGAACAGACTTCCAGTTGTTTCCGCGGCGATGGCGATGATTGCCATGCCAAGCGGTCATGCCCAGGAATCCGGGCCTTCGGCAGAAAAACAATTCCGAATCGTTCGCACCGATGTACGCCCGGTCATCGACGGGCACCTCGACGATGCCGTCTGGTCCGTGGCGCCGGTCATCGATGACTTCGTCGTCAGCGTGCCGAATGAAGGTGACGAACCGTCCGAATACACGCAGGTCTTCGCCGCTTATGACAGCGATGCGCTCTACATTGCGGCGCGGTCGTGGACGGATTCGCCGGAGAGCATCACCGCTCAGGTATTGCGCCAGGGTGAAACGATATTTGCGGACGATGACTTCGCGATCATCCTGGATCCATTCAACAATCAGCGCAGCGGTTATTTCTTTGCCGTCAACCCGAACGGGGTCCGCGAAGATGCCCTTTACGAAAACACCACCAGCATGGAGTTCAACTGGGACGGCATCTTTTATGCGGCGTCATCCATGGATGACGAGGGATGGACGGTTGAAGTGGAACTGCCTTTCAAGACACTGGCATTCGATCCCGAAAACGACACATGGGGCATCAATTTTCTGCGGCGCACGCAACGAATCGGGGAAATGGTCATGTGGGTTGCGCGAAACCAGGCGCTGAATCCCAGCGTGACCGGTGCGATGATCGGCATAAGCGACGTCAACCAGGGGCGGGGCCTCGACGTGGTCCCGTCGGTCAGCGTACGCCATGCGCAACGACACGAGATGTCGCTGCGCGATACGGCCTTTGATCCGTCCATCGACGTGTTCTACAAGATTACCCCCTCGCTGAACGGGTCACTGACAGTCAACACCGACTTCTCGGCCACCGAAGTCGACGACCGTCAGGTCAACCTGACGCGCTTCAACCTCTTTTTCCCGGAAAAGCGCGATTTCTTCCTCCGCGACACCGACATATTCCAGTTTGGCCGAATTGCCGGCAATCAATTCGGGGAGGTTGGCTTCACGGCGGCATCACGCCCATCCAGGGAGAGCGGAAAGCCGTTCTTCTCGAGGAAAATCGGTCTCAATGCCGCGGGTCTGCCGGTCGACCTCGACTATGGGGGCAAGCTCAGCGGCAGAATCGGACGTTGGGACGTGGGCGCACTTGCGATCCGGCAGGAAGCGTTCGGCGGCATCGATGCAACGGATATCGTCGTCGCCCGAGGCGCTGCCAACGTGCTGTCGGAATCCTCGATCGGCTTCATTGCGACCAGGGGGGATCCGGGTTCCAATCTCGACAATTCCGTACTTGGAGTGGATTTCCGCTTCCTGAATACCCGTCTGCCAGGCGGGCGGATCGTTCGCGGTGACGCCTGGTACCTGGATTCGTCCACGGAGCACCTTGCGGGCGACAGCGGTGCCTTCGGGTTGGGCGTGCAAATGCCGAATCCCACTGGATGGCAGGGTGGTTTCGATCTGCGCGAAATACAGTCGCATTACAACCCGGCACTGGGGTTCGTCGACCGCAGGGGCGTCCGGGACTTCAATGCCTCGATTGGCTACCGCTATCGGCCTCGGGAAGGCATCCTGCGCGCGATTCTCGCGGGGGTGGATGCCCAGCAGGTGAATCTCCTGGCAGGCGGACTGCAGAGCAAGATCATCAGGTTACGGCTGCTTGAAGTCGAGGGCAGGCTGAACGACGAACTCAATGTGGACTACACCCGGAACACGGAAGTTCTCTACAGACCGTTCGAAATCTCCCCCGGGGTGGTCATACCGGCGGACTCATATTCGTTCGACCAGTACGGGTTCGATCTGCGCACGGCAGGCCAGCGGACCGTGACGGTGATGGGCGGCGCCCGGGCCGGCGAGTTCTTCGAGGGCGACCTCTTCAACATCCGGACGCAGGTGTCGTGGAATGCGAGCCGGCACTTCCGCGCCACCGCCGGCTACGACTACAACGAGATCAGGCTGCCCCAGGGCGAGTTCGAGACACGACTGTTGCGTCTGCGCATGGACCTCATCTTTTCGTCCAGATGGTCCTGGGTGAACCTGGTGCAATACGACAACGTTTCCGAGACCGCAGGCATTAACAGCCGGATCGAGTGGATTCCGGCGCCGGGCCGGGAAGGCTACATCGTGCTCAACCACAACATGGGCGATATGGATCACGATGACCGGTTCGACCCGATCTCATCCGACCTCGCAGTCAAGTTCAGCTATACGTTTCGCTTCTGACGCACGTTCATGATGACTCGGCGTCCGCCGTTTCGGGCAACCCGGCCTGCTGCGCCGACGTTTCGTCAATGTCGCGTTCCTCTTCAATGACCGCTTCCACCTCGAGCACCAGGCCATTTACGGCGATGACCCGAATCGGCGTTCCCGCAGGCAGGACCGTGCCACCGACCGGACTGGCGCTCCAGCGCTCGCCCTCGATGCGAACGCGCATGAGATCGCCGGGGCTTTCCTCCACCGTGCCGCGCTTGCCGAGCATGGGGGGATCGGTGGGCGTTGAATCGCCGAGGTACTTCTTCATCGACGGGCCCGAGCCTTCGACCATCAATTCCCGACCGACGACACCGATAATGCCGAGCACCACAAGGGTCAGTAACAGGCCGCTAAAAAGTTCCACGGTCGTCCGATGCCCCTGCCTGAAATGCTTCTGTGTCCTGAGTCGCGGCGCCTAGTGCCCCCACGCCCGGCGGGACACCTCCGGATCGCAGTCGATGCCGATCAGTTCCAGATGCGGCATGTAGACCCACTCCCCCGTTCCGGTGAAAGTCTCCGCCAGGTACTCCGGGTCCTCGACGCGAAAGTCGATCAGCAATCGTGTGCGGTCTTCGCTGAGCCTGAACCACTCCGTGACCCGTCGCTGCGTGCCGGCCGGGGAGCCGTCGATCATGGACGATCGATGGAACTCGAGCAGCGTCGTTTCGACAAACAATCCGCCGTTCTCCCACCGGCCGATCGAATGCCCCTGGTTGGTCAATTCGCCGTCTTCGGGAGGCTCCCGACCGTCCGTGTAGATGGTTCGCACCGTGTTGTAGAGTTCACCCGTGATGGTCACCCGATCCTCGAAAATCTCGATCTCGTTGAGGTAGGGCACGGCGAGGAATCCCGGCGACGGGTAGGCGATGCAATGCCCGGCCGGGCTCTCGGTGGCAATATCGTAGGCTGCCTGCAGCGCCGCACCCCGCTCGTTCAGGCGCCTGTCGGTATCGCGCAGGCCCCAGATATGGCGGTTTGTGGAGAGCGGCGTGGCCCACACGCCGGAGATATCGTCCGCCGTGGCGCCGCTGCCCAGGTCGCTGGTGGTGCCGGCAAACGACGACCGCGCCGACCACACGGACCCGTCTTCCCTGGTGAGCGACAGCAGGCGGGCGTGGCTGCGCCGTGTGTCGTGAACCGGGTTGAATCGCACCACCACGGGATCGCCGGGTTGCAGCGTATCGGCGGACCAGCCGCTACGGGCCAGAATGGGCGTCGCGTCGGTTTCGATTTCCCATTCGACCGGCTCACCCGACTCGTTTCCGGTCGTCATGTAGATGTAGACGTGCGGGTTGCCCCAGCGAAAGCGGCTGATGGTGCCTTCCACTGCGAGTACCACGTCTGTGTTGAAGACGGAACCGCTGTGATGGCCCCAGGACGGCGCCGCAGCGAACAGAAAGAGTGCGATAAACGCCAATCCCCCGGTTCTTCGCCACTCTGCCACGATCAATTTCAAGTCCTTCGGTATCCCGGGATGTGCGGTGGCCCCGGCCGGGAAAAGTTGGAGCGGGTGAACGGGCTTGAACCGTCGACCTGCACGTTGGCAACGTGCCGCTCTACCAACTGAGCTACACCCGCGCTATGACTGGCGCTTATTGTAAAACAGTCCGCCCGGATATTGCATCAGGTCCTGCGGCGTGTCTGCGAGTCCCGTGGCGTGTCCGCCAGTCTTACGGCGCGGCGCCGGCGTCTCGCGTTTCTTCGTAGTCGCCCAGAAGTCCGGCCCGGACCGTTTCCACTTCGACCAGGGGCTCCGCCCGGTAGCGGCCCACTTCTTCGGCGGTGTACGGCTCGAAGTCCGCGGGCATGTCTTCGTCGCTGAAACGATAGAGCATCCAGTTCATGAGTTCTGCGAGTTCGTCGTCGGGAATGATTGACAACGATACTCCCGGTACGCGCACCAGGAATTCCCTGCCCCCTTCCACCGCAAGAAACCTGCCGGCCCCGACCAGGGGCGGGATTTTTCCGGGCGTAGCCTGGCCGTCGGCCAGGTGGCAGCCCTGGCAATGCAGAATGTAGTTGAATTGGGGCGAACCGGCGGCCCCGGAGTCCGTCGCTGCCAGCCCGAACGACAGCGTCAGCATCAGGAGCGCGGCAAACGCTCCGATCGAGCGAACGCGCCGTCGCATCCCGAACGGCGACGCCACGACTGCCGATGCGATCCACACGGCGCACGCTCAGCCGTCAGCCCGTCCCAGCACCAGCGCAACGGTGCTGTTGTAGGCCGTGGTGCTGTGGGCCAGGCACCAGTTGATATTGTTCGACCGCGCGGTGACGTAGGCGGGCATGTCGTCTTCGTTGTTGTTGCAGAAGCACTGACGGCAGGGGCTCTTGCCGCAGCAATCGTTGTAGGAAATCAGGTAATCGTTGCCGTCGGCCGGATTCCGGCAGGTGCCGATCCAGGTGACGGCGGACATCTCGGTCCCCGGCGGGCAGGACGACGCCGATCCACCGCAGCACGGCGACATGAAACCGTCGATGGAGCAGTATCGCCAGTAGTTGCAGTTCGTGGGATCGCCTTCGTCCCCTTCGATGTCGGGATCCTTGAACCCGGCATCCGCGGCCTGGGCACCTGCCCGGGACAGCGGCAGCAGCGGGATGGATGCCGTACCCACCAGCAGTGTGCCCAGGCGAGTCAGAAAGCTGCGCCGCGACGTCAGCCGGGCCAGGTGTCTTGCGCCAGTTTCGAATCTGCGGTCAAACCAGTTCAATGGGTCCATATCCAATCCTGTTCCGTAATTTGCTGCCGTGCCGGAGCGAGCCTGACGCCCCGCCACTAGGCGACCTCCTCTTCCGCCGCATTCTCCGCGGCATCTTTCGCGGCCATGTAGTCCTGCAAGGTTGCCACACCCCGCTCGTTGGCTTCAAACAGACTCTCCAAGTGCTCCCTGGAGTTCACCAGTCCGGTCGATCGAATGATGCCCGCCGGATCGATCAGCACGGCATGGGGCAGGCGTCCGACCCGATAGCCCAGGCCCAGTTCCGACGAAAGCAGATAAGGAAACTGCTGCAACCGAAACTCCGAGACAAACGCCTCGTGCTCCTTGCGTGCCCCGTCACTGGCCAGCAACACGTTCAGCCAACTGCGCTCCTCGCGCGCTATGGACTTGAGCGCCGGCAGCAGCGTCTTGCAGACGGGACACGTCGGCGAAAGGAAGAACAGCAGCGTACTGCGATCGTTCGACTGCTTGCCCCCGACCTGGTGTTCATCATTCGCCAGGTCGCTGACAGTGAACACCGGCGCCGCCTCGCCCGCCTTGGGGCCGCTGCCGACAACCAGGGCACCCGCCGGCGCGACCCGCTCATACAACACCCCGATCTGCCGGACCAGCGCCAGGATGACGCCGCCCATAACCAACACGAGAATCCACAGCAGGACGTTGGATGCCAGCAGCGCGCCCGACACGATCAAGTCCTCAACCGCGCCAGGTCCGGTCCGTTGGCGATAAGCCGATTAGTGGCAGCGTAGAGCAACGCCGCTGACCCGATGGCCGCCGAAACCGTGATCGCGTCGAACCAGACCAGCGCCCTCCCCTGCACCGGCAGCATGGCGACAAGCGCCAGGCAAGCCAACAACAGGTTCCGCGCCACCAGCCACCCGCTCAGTGGTTGATGGCCGACCGGACCCATGCAACCGCAGTCGATGAAGCGCCGCCCCCTGAACAGGTTCAAGGCGATGGCAGCGGCGTAAGCCACCAGCAGCAACGCGCTGCCAACCAATGCGAGGCTCCGCGTGGCGGGAATCAAAAGACCGGTCCCCAAACCCAGTTCCAAAGCGATGACGGCAACGGCGCAGGCATTGGTCGCCCGTTTCGGGATCAACCGATAATCAGCCAGCACAACCGAGAAAACCGCGAATCCACGAACTTTCTGGACCGCTGCCACAATCCACAGCAGCGCCAGTGAAAGGACGGCAACCAGTGGCATGACCGGATCCATCATGGGCATTGCTACACGCTCTCGCCAGGAGTTGCCCTGAAGGTCCGCATTGGCGCGGCGGTTGAATCCACCATGGTCCGCCGCTACCGCATGCGCAGCGCCAACCACCCATTGGACGGAGCATGCTGCAGTCGCTCGTGGAGATATTCCCCAGTCAGCGCGTGACGGACGGAAATCCCGGTACCGCCGGCCGAAACCAGCAACGGATCGTCGCCCTGGGTGACCAGGATGTTCGAGGCGCCGTCGCCGCTGGTGGACCCGAGCGTGGCGGCGGCTCCCCCGCTCGCCGCGCTTTCCGGGCGCGCCTCCAGCCGCTGCAGGCGTTCGCGCGATGCCAGATCGAACGACCAGATCTCGGTACCATCCACGTCCGCGGGATCGTCGAGCGGTTCGTCGTTCTGCCGTGCCAGAACGTACAGACGGCCGCTCTGCTGGTGGACGGTGAGGGGCTGGCGTCCTGCGATTCGCCAGTTCTGCTCGCGGTCGGATGCCGTGAGCAGCGACCAGCTCTCGCCCACCCGGGGCATTTCACCGGAGATGTCCACTGTATGGAGATACCCGTCGAACGAGACGAACAGCCACTCGTCCCCGTAACGCACGCCCGGCTCCCGGACCGGATCGGTCTCGGGGTCGAAGAACCGTTCGGTTCGCTCCTTGGAAACTTCCCGTCCGTCCTCGTCCAGGGTCACGGTCAACAGGTCGCCATTGGCGCAGATCATCATGTAGCTGCGATCACCAGCGGAGAACACCAGGCTGCAGCCGGGCGTGGAAATCTCGCCGACGAATGACTTGCTTTCGATGTCGACGACGCTGATTGAAGTAGCCGGGGTCAAGTTGAACACGCCCAGGAACCGCCCGTTGTCCGTGAGCGCAAGCGTGCCCTCGACGACCAGCAGCAACGCACGCTTGGGAGGGATCACGACCTCGCCCGCTACACCCAGCGTCGCCGTATCGAAGATCGTGACGGTGTCGGTTCGTTCCCCGCGGTTGCCGCGGGTGTAGAACGTCTCGACCAGAAACAACGACAACCCGTCGGGAGAAAACCGAAAGGCAGCCGGCCGCCCGGCCTGGGCCACGCCGATCAATCCAAGGAAATGATCATCGGTGGCATCGACCAGACTGTAGTCGACGAACACCCAGTCGCGTTCGGGGTCAGGCAGTACCTCCGAACGCCCGAACGAGTCGAAATCCTGGGAGGCGCAGATGTTGGCAGCGGCGGCGAACGCAAGTCCGATCAGGATCGCAATTGCGCGAATCGGGTGTTTTTGAGGCGTCATGATGTTCGTGTATCGAAGGCAAAGGGTCCAATTCCAGTATACGCTGCCGACCTGCCAGGTACGACGGTCTCGCACGGATCCGTGAGTCCGCTACTGGGGCTTATTCAACAGGACGTTGATGTCCGTCGAGCACTTGCGACAGTCGGCGAAGCCCGCTACGCAACGCCCTGCCATCGGATATTGCCAACTCGCTCAAACAGCGCCGATAGTATTCGGGCTTGCCCTCCAGTGCGCCGATGGCTTTTCTCGTGGACTTGAAAACCACCTCGCCATAGGCGTCGGTCGCACGCCGCAGGCCGGCGACCGCCGCATCGCCGCCCCAGCCCCTGATCATGAAGGCGATATCGATGATGTCGCGGCTCAGAACGGACTGGTCAGCCCAGCGGTCCGCGTTGGCCAGAAACTTTCCGGCGAAACACGAAACCGCATCCAGGGATGGAACCGGCAGTTCCGTCGCCGGGTCCGCATCGAGCCGGATCCTTCCTTCGGAGATAATTTCGAACTTGACGGGTTCGCCGTTGAGTTCCATGAAGGTCCGTATGCCATACCGGTCCGCGCGTACCTCCCGAGCCAGGGTGATCGGCGACTTGAGGATCGCACCGAGCGAAGATTGCGTGATCGTGTTGCGCAACTTTCGATAGCCCGCAAGGTCCGCACACAGAAAGTCAATATCGGCAGACTGCCGGTATTCGCCCAGCGAAAGCACCATCCTCGTACCGCCGCCAAAGTAACAGCAGGTATCGGCGAGATATCGCGCATCCAGCGCTGCCAGCGCCCTCCACACGAGGCGATGCCGCGGGCGCCTGAACTCAGGCATTGATGACGCCATTGCCATGCTCCCGCGCCAGTTGCGCAATCAGCTCCCGTTCCCCGGGGTCCATGCCGTTGTGATCCACGTGGCGCCAGTTGCATTCGTAAAGCTGAAATGCCTCGGCCCGGGTCATGTACCGCCCGGCGCGATTCCACGCGATCAGACGCAGATTCTCGTAATCGTCGATGCACAGGACCTCGTGGTCGATGAACGCCTGCAACGCTTCCACGAAACCGGCTCGTTTGCCGCCTGCCTTCAGCTTCTCCGCAAGCCGGTGCGGCAAACGCAGCTGATACGTGGCGAGGCCGCGCCGTCTTTCCCTCGCCCGTTGCCGCCTCTTGGCCAGGCGCAGCTGTTCGCGACGGGCTACAGTCGCTTCGTCGTCCATCGCATTGGCGTTCCGCACATTCATGATCGCCCATTCGGATTGCGTGATGACATGTCATTCTACACAAACGTCGTTCATCCGATCGACATCCGGAGGAAGACCGGCAATTCAGCCTCATGGTTGCCGACTTCCAGCGCGTCGACGAAGACGCGACGTTTCGCGCCCAATTGGTTGGCGTTCTTGATGGTCAGTCGTTGCCGATTATCGTCGGCCAGGAGGCCTTCACGTATTCCACCATCGACCAGAGAGTCAGCCCGGCCGCAACCGCCAGCAGTATCTGGCCGATGGGATAGACCGGGATGCCGAAGGATGGTGTCTGGTACAGCATGAAGCCGATTCCGAACATCTGCAGGGTGGTCTTCCACTTGGCGAAGTAGGTGACCTTGACGGCGGCGCTGGAACCGAGCTGCGACATCCATTCACGCAATGCGGACACCGCGATCTCACGGCCGATGATGATGGCCACGAACAGTGCCAGATACCACGTCGGGTCGTTGTGCAGTAGCACGATCAGGGATGTGGACACGAGAAGCTTGTCCGCGATGGGATCGAGAAACTCGCCAAACCTTGAAGTCTGATCCAGTTTGCGGGCGAGAAACCCGTCGAACCAGTCGGTTATCGCTGCCAGACCGAACAACACCCCGGCCGCCTGTCCCGCCCAGTCCGCCGGCAGGTAGTAGATCAGCACCACCAGCGGGATGGCGACGATTCGAAATGACGTGAGCAGATTCGGTATGGTCAGGGGCATCGCCGAGCGCCGATCAGTTACCGGACTCCCCTTCCTGCCACCCGCGCGAGAAATGTTGGTGAGTCATCCGGTTCAATCGGAGTGTACATGCTCGTATATCAGCTTGGCCAGACGGCGCGAAATGCCCTTGACCCGTGCCAGGTCGTCGACTCCGGCGCGCGTTACCGCCTGTAGCCCGCCGAACTGGCGCAGCAACTCGCGCCGCCGCTTGGGGCCGATGCCCGGGATGCCTTCCAGCGGCGAGGCCGTGCGCCGCTTGTGACGCCGTGCCCGGTGCCCGGCAACAGCGAACCGATGCGCTTCGTCGCGCAATTGTTGAATCAGGTATAGGGCAGGTGTGTTGGACGGCAACTTGAGCGGTGGTCGGCGGCCTTCGACGTACAGCCGTTCCCGGCCGGAATGCCGCCCGGGTCCCTTGGCGATCCCGACCAGCCGCATTCCCCCCGATCGAAGTTCGTCGACTACGGTGGCGGCGGCGCTGAGCTGCCCGCGCCCGCCGTCGATGAAGAGGACGTCCGGCACTCCGGCCTCGGCCCTGGTCAGGCGCGTGCACCATCGCTCCAGGGCTTGTGTCAGCGCCGCATAGTCATCCCCTGCCGTGATGCCGGCAATATTGAACCGCCGGTACTCGGACTTCATGGGCCCCTCGAGACCGAAGACCACGCAGGAAGCAACCGTCGACTCACCGCTTGTGTGGCTCACGTCGAAGCACGCCAGCCGTTGCGGAATCTCGTTCAGCTTGAGGCAGTCCGCCAGCGACGTTAACTGGCGGGCGATCACCACTCCGGAGCGTTTTCTCGAGGCCGCCGAGTGCGCCGCGTTGGTCAGCACCATTTCCACCCACGCTGCGCGATCCCCGCGGACCCGGTGCTTGATCTGCACCTTGCGCCCTGCCCTGCCGGCGAACATTTCCGCAAGGGCGTCGACATCGGTTACCGGGTGACTGGTCACGATTTCGTGGGGCGGTTCGCGCCGGCCGTAGTACTGCAGCAGGAATCCCCGCATGATTTCCCGATGGGTGGTGCCGTCCGCGGCCCTGGGAAAGTGGCTGCGCGACCCCAGCAGGCGCCCGCCCCGGAACGACATGACGGCCACGCAATTGACGCCGCCATCGCTCACCAGCCCGACGGCATCCAGGTCGCCGCGGGACCGCGTCACCAGTTGCTGCGCTTCCACCGACTTGAGCTTGGCGATCTGGTCGCGGTACTGGGCGGCACGCTCGTAGTTCAATTCCGCCGACGCATCTTCCATCCGTTTCACGAGGACTTGCGTAATCGCCTCGCTGCGCCCCTGCAGGAACATCATGGCGTGCTCGATATCGCGCCCGTAATCCTCCGCACTCACCAGGCCCACACACGGTGCGGTACAGCGCTGGATCTGGTATTGCAGGCAGGGGCGCTGGCGGTGCGAGAAATAGCTGTCTTCGCACTGCCGGACCTGGAACAGCTTCTGTATCTGATTCAGCGTCTCCCGCACCGAACCGGCGCTGGGATAGGGTCCGAACAGGCGCCCGGCGGCCCTGCGCGAGCCGCGGTAGAACGATACCTGGGGAAACGCCTTGTCGGTCCGGACGCGAATGTACGGATAGCTCTTGTCATCCCGCAGAACGACGTTGAAACGAGGCTTGTGGCGCTTGATGAGGTTGTACTCCAGCATCAGCGCATCGGCTTCCGTGGCGGTGACGGTCACGCAGATGTCGGCCACCCTGGCCACCATGGCCATGGTCTTTGCATCGAGGGGTCTGCCGCCGAAGTAGCTCGCGACGCGCTTGCGGAGGTTCCTGGCCTTGCCCACGTAGATGACCCGGCCCTTGCCATCGAGCATCTGGTACGTGCCCGGGCGCTGGGTGAGACTGCCGGCAAAGACCCTGGGATCGAACGCAGTCATCCCGTCTTCCGCCGCGGTCAGTGATTGTCGTTCAACTGTCCGGCGATTCGCAGGGCGACTTCCATGGCCTGTTCGTAGTTCAGGCGCGGATCGACCTGGGTCTTGTAGGCTCTGGCGAGATCGGCTTCCCCGAGCCCCCGGGCGCCGCCCACGCATTCGGTCACGTTTTCGCCGGTGAGTTCGAGGTGCACCCCGCCCAGTATGGTTCCCGCGTCGCGGTGGATCCGGAACGCCGCCTTCAATTCCTCGACGATGTTGTCAAAACGGCGTGTCTTGAAACCCTCCCGTGTGGATTCCGTATTGCCGTGCATGGGATCGCAGATCCACAGAACGTGCGTACCGGTTGCCTGAACGGCCTCGATCACCCGAGGCAGGTGTTCGTCCACCTGCGCAGCGCCGAACCGGGTAATCAGCGAAAGCCGCCCCGGTTCGTTGTCCGGATTCAGGTACTCAATCAGTTTCTGAAGCTGGTCGTTGCCCGCGGACACGCCGATCTTGATGGCGATCGGGTTTCGGATGCCGCGGAAGTACTCCACATGGGCGCTGTCGGGGTCTGCGGTGCGCATGCCGATCCAGGGGAAGTGAGTCGTCAGGTTGTACCAGCTCTTTCGATGCGGCAGAAACCGCGTCTGCGCCTGCTCGTAGGGCAGATGCAACCCTTCGTGGCAGGTGTAGAACTCGACACGCTGGGTTTCGATCGACTCCCCGCCGATCAGTTCGAAAAACTCCAGGGAATCGGACACCGTTTTCACGAGCTTGTGGTATTCGGCCGCCATCGCCGATTCGCCGACAAAATCCAGGTCCCAGTTCTCCGGATGGTGCAGGTCCGCAAAACCGCCATCGATGAGCGAGCGGACGAAATTGAGGGTGAGTGCCGCCCGCTCGTAACCCCGCAGCATGAGCGTCGGGTCCGGCTCCCGATCCTCGGCGACGAAGGCGCTGCGATTGACCAGGTCCCCGCGGAAGCTCGGCAGCGATTGCCCTTCACGCACTTCCTCGTCGGCGCTGCGCGGCTTGGCGTACTGCCCCGCCATTCGGCCCACCCGGATCACGGGTTTCTTCATGCCCGCCGTCAGCACCAGCGACATCTGCAGCAGGATCTTGAGCTTCTGGACGATAATTTCCGACTGGCATTCCTCGAAACTCTCGGCGCAGTCGCCGCCCTGCAGCAGAAATGCCTTTCCCTGCTGCGCCTGTGCCAGCCTGGCCTTGAGTTCCTCGATCTCCCAGCTCGTGACCAGCGGCGGCAATCTGGACAGTTCGGCCACTGCCGCCTGTAATCGGGCCGGATCCCTGTAAAGCGGCTGCTGGGCGGCCTGGCGGTTCTGCCAACTCGTGGGACTCCAGTCCATCAATGGTTTTGTCGCGGCCATAGGGGCGCGACTATACACCGCGAACGCATATGCAGAAAACTACATGCGTGTTAAATGTGTGTTGATATCGGCGTGAGGGGATCGTCAATTCCGCCCGGACAAGCAGGCATCGGACCCGATCCATGCCGGTATCGCGCCCGGACAATGCGGGTATTGCACCCGAATAATGCTGGTATCATGTCGGCATGACCCGCTCCGGCCAGTATCCCGCACGCCCGACCCCCTTGCTGCGGCGTGGATTAGCTTTGCTGTGCTTCCTGGCAGGGTTCGGGGTCTGGCTGCACGCTCAGGAGCCCGAACCGGAGGCCGAGGCAGCCGCGACGGAGTCAATTTCGGCGGAAGATTCCGGTGCGGGCTCGGACAGCGACGAGGGCATTTCCGAGGCGTCCGGAGACGAGGAATCGGGCGGCGAATCGGACGAAGACGAAGACGCATCGTCCGGGGATGACTCTTCCGGGAGCGGCGGGACCGTAACGCTGCTGCAAATCCAGGGCGCGATCGGGCCGGCCACTGCGGATTTCGTCACGCGCGGCATCGAGACGGCCGAAGAGTCCAATGCGGCCCTGATCGTGCTGGAGATGGATACTCCCGGCGGGCTGGATACGGCCATGCGCGAGATCATCCAGGGCATTCTCGCGTCGGAGGTGCCGGTCGCAACCTACGTGTGGCCCCAGGGTGCGCGCGCCGCAAGTGCCGGCACCTATATCCTCTACGCCAGCCACATCGCGGCAATGGCGCCTGCGACCAATCTCGGCGCGGCGACCCCGGTGGCCATCGGCGCGCCCGCGCCCGCTTCGCCAACCGACCCCGCAGGCGAAGCGCAGGACGATGACGAGGCTGACGAGGACGCAGAGGCTTCCGACGAGGAGGGCGAAACGGCAGCAGGCGACGATGAAGATTCAGCCGGCGGCGGAGACTCTGACGCGGAAGACAGCGAAGCGGACGGCATTGAGGCGGACGACGCTGCAGACGAGGCAATGGAGCCCTCGGATCTGATCCCGGCCCCGGCAACCGCCACCGAGCGCAAGGCCATCAACGATGCGGTGGCCTACATCCGCAGTCTGGCCGAACTGCGCGGCCGCAATGCCGACTGGGCCGAAGACGCGGTGCGCGCTGCAGAAAGTCTGAGTTCAAGCGATGCGCTTGAAATGAACGTCATCGACCTGATCGCCGACGACCTGTCGGATCTCCTGCAACAACTGGACGGCTGGGAAGTCGAAATCGACGGGCGAACCGAAGAACTCGACACCACAGGTCTTATCTACGAGCGCATTGAGCCCGACTGGCGCACCCGGCTGCTGGAAGTCATCAGCAACCCCACGGTCGCGTACATGCTCATGCTGCTCGGCATTTACGGACTCATCTTCGAGGGCTACAATCCCGGCGCCATCGTTCCGGGCGTCGTGGGAGCGATTTCGCTGCTGCTGGCACTGTTCGCCTTCCAGGTACTGCCCATCAACTACGCGGGGCTGGCGCTTATCGCTCTCGGGGTCATCCTCATGGTTTCGGAATTCCTTGTGCCGAGTTTCGGCGCCCTGGGCATGGGCGGGATCGCCGCGTTCATCTTCGGTTCGGTGATCCTGATCGATTCGGACATTCCGGGCTTCGGCGTCTCGCTGCCGCTCATCATCAGCATCGCCGCCAGCGGTGCGCTGGTCCTGCTCGGCATCGTGTGGTTCGCAGTAAGGTCCCGGGACCGCCCGGTGGTCAGCGGTCAGGAGGAAATGGTGGGGGCGCACGCCGAGGCCCTGCACGATTTCGACACACGCGGTCAGATCTGGGTACATGGCGAACGCTGGACTGCCAGGACTTCAACACCGGTCACGACCGGTCAGCCGCTCGAAGTCGTCAGGGTCGACGGACTGACGCTGCACGTAAAACCCAAGGATTCAACCTAACCCATAAGGACGGAACATGTTTTTCCAACTCTCCACTTACCTCATCGCCGCTGCGGCGCTGTTCGTCTTCAGCGCGATCAAGGTTCTGCGCGAGTACGAGCGCGGAGTCATCTTCCTGCTTGGCCGGTTCTGGAAGGTCAAGGGACCGGGCCTGATCATCGTCATACCGGGCATTCAGAAGATGATTCGCGTCGACCTGCGAACCATCGTGATGGACGTGCCGACCCAGGATGTCATTTCAAGGGACAACGTGTCCGTGAAGGTCAGCGCGGTGATCTACTTCCGCGTCCTGGATCCCGAGAGGGCCATCATCCAGGTGGAAAACCGGGTCGAGGCCACCAGCCAGTTGGCGCAGACCACGCTGCGGTCGGTACTGGGCCGGCACGAGCTGGACGACATGCTGGCCGAGCGCGACAAGCTCAACGCGGACGTGCAGGAAATCCTCGATCAGAACACCGAAGCGTGGGGCATCAAGGTGACCAATGTCGAGATCAAGCACGTGGACCTGGACGAGAGCATGATTCGCGCGATCGCCGCGCAGGCCGAAGCGGAACGGGCGCGGCGCGCCAAGATCATTCACGCCGAGGGCGAACTGCAGGCTTCGAAGAAGCTCGCCGAGGCAGCCAAAACGCTCTCCTCGGAATCCCAGGCCCTGCAATTGCGCTATCTGCAGACGCTCACCGAGATTTCCAGCGAGCGGAACACCAACACCATCGTGTTCCCGTTACCGATGGACCTGGTAAAACCGATATTCGACCGGCTGGAGGCCCCCGGAGACTGATCGGTTCTTCCGGTCTCACACGTCATATGGTACGTGTGCACCGTGCCGCGCGCATACGCGGGCTCGCGTGTTGTTCGATGGAATTCTTGCACGTATTGCGGTATCGCGCGCTCACGGCGGTGCGCGATTGCTTGTCCGCACTCGAACGGGTGTTCGCACTTGCTGGCGCCGTCAGGCGGTGCGCTTGGCCGGTTCGCGGCTCTCCATGTAGGCGGCCAGTTCGCCCTGTCGGGTGTGCAGGGTGTGTAACCAGCGCTGGCCGCCGGAGGTGAATCCGGCCCAATAGCCGATCTCGACGATTTCGGGCTCCGAGAACGCCTCGTGCAGTTGGCGCCAGAGCGCTTCGTCGGCCCGCTGGGGATCCCACAGGATCGCTTCGGTGTAGCGCAGCGCCGCTTTCTCGCGGCTGTTGAACCGTTCGGATTCCTCGAACTTGAGCAGCTCGCTCAGGCGGTTGTCCGGATCTTCCTTCGCCCCACGGGCGGCACCCTGGTTGCTTCAGTAGTCGCAGTTCAGGCTGTAGGCGATGTAGGTGCGGACCAGCTCCTTGAGATCGTGCTCCACAAATCCGACTTCGGCCTGCTTGTCGAACAACAGTTTGCGCGTCATCGTGAAGGCGCGCATCACGTCCGGCTGGTGCGCGCGAATGGACTGGTTTTCGGGGCCCGGCCGGCCTCGCTCGATGGACTCCTCGAGCCACTGTCTTGCCTCCGGATCGGCGATTTCATCCGGCGCCAGGTAGCTGATGTTTGCCATTGGCCTCTGCTTTGGTTGAGTACGTGCCAAGTGTAGGCGCCCTACCGCGAAAATCAACCGGGTTACCGTGCTCGTTTCGCTTTCCCCGTGCCCGGTTTGCTCTCACCCTGTCCGCTTCGCTCTCTCGCCGCCCGGTTTGCTCCTACCCTGTCCGTTTTGCCTCTTGCCAGAGTTCTTCCAGGGCCTGGATATCGTAGCTGGCCCAATCCCTTTGCTGTGCGTGCACGAGTCCCTCCAAACGCCGGAACCGGGTCTCGAATTTCGCGCTGGCCTCCCGCAGGCAACGTTCCGGATCGAGCTTCAGGTGCCGGCACAGGTTGACCAGAGAAAACAGTAGATCGCCCATTTCTTCGGCCATGTGGGACGGGTTGCCGGCAGCGCATGCCTCGTCGAGTTCGGCAATTTCTTCATCCACCTTTTCCCGCACCGTTGCGATGTCCGGCCAGTCGAAACCCACCCTGGCAGCGCGTTCGGTAAGTTTCGTGCTGCGCTGAAGTGCCGGCAGCGCTACGGCAACGCCGTCGAGCGCGCCAACCTCCACCGAGACCGAATTTGCCGCTGCGCCCGAACGGGCCGTTGTGTCCGAACCTGCCGTTGCGCCCGCAACCGCACCGCCATCCCGCGCCTCGGCCACTGCCGCGCTCCGTTCCATCGCCTTGTTCTGTTCCCAGGCCCTCGTTTGCCCTTCGGCCGTGTCGACCCGATCCGTCCCGAAAACGTTGGGGTGCCGCCGTACCATCTTGTCGCAAATGCCCTCCACTACGTCGCCGAAATCGAAAGCACCTTCCTCCTCCGCCATTCGGGCGTGGTAGACCACCTGCAACAGCAGGTCCCCCAGTTCGTCCCGAAGGCCGTCAATGTCCTCACGCGTGATCGCATCCACGACTTCGTAGGCTTCCTCCAACGTATACGGCGCGATGCTCTCGAAGGTCTGCTCAAGGTCCCAAACGCACCCGCCGTCTGGATTCCGAAGCCGTGCCATTATCTTCAGTAAATTAGAGATATTCCGTTTATCTTGTTCTTTGTTCGTCATAAATTAACGTCAGAAACTGCACCAGGATGGATGCGGTCGCTCCCCAGATCCGGTGGCCCTCGTAATCGATTTCGTACACGCGGATGCGGGTACCCAAGCGTTCGC
Organism: Gammaproteobacteria bacterium; assembly: GCA_022825505.1. Taxonomy (GTDB): domain Bacteria; phylum Pseudomonadota; class Gammaproteobacteria; order Steroidobacterales; family Rariloculaceae; genus UBA6522. Next base: position 43,230 of record JAJDWR010000073.1, read on the forward strand.
GGTGGGTCGAACGAATATTCCTCTCGTCCAGCAGGTACTCGAGGGGAACCTCGAAAACTTCGGCAACCTCGCGTCCATCGGCCACAGGGCGGTAAGCGGAGTCCACGAACGCAACCACGGGCGTAACCAGGAATCCCGTGACGGTCAGCAGGTCGTCCAGACAGCCCGCGACGGCGACCAGCCGGCGCTCCATGCCCACCTCCTCCTCGGCTTCACGGATTGCGGCCGCTTCCGGCCCGTCGTCACCGGCATCGATGCGGCCGCCGGGAAAACTCACCTGGCCAGGGTGATCCTTGAGGTCCGGCGAGCGTTCGGTGAACAGCATCGTCAGCCCCGCCGGCCGTTCGATCAGGGCCAGCAGCACGGCGGCCGGACTGCGCCGCCGTTCGAGCAACTCCAGCAGCGGTAACGAGATGGGCCCCTCCAGATCCTGCCGCATGCGAGCCAGCGGGTCCCCTGAACGCTGCATATTGGCCAACCGCGACCGAATATGAGCGTGCATCGCCGCCATTACATCCGAGTCGGCGTCGGCCGCTGCGTCTGCGTTGACCCCTCGCCGGCCGGGCGCCTCTCCGGTCGCCATGCGATGCGAAACTCCCGCCACCGGCCGCTAACCCTTGATCCCTCCACGAGTCAATTCCGACGGGTCCAACAACGATTCCAGCGCTTCCCGGCTCAGTTCGGTCTCCTCCACAGCCACATCGATGATGGGCCGGCATTCCCGATACGCCCGCTTGGCGATGGCGGCGGCCCTGTCGTAGCCGATCACCGGGTTGAGCGCCGTGACCAGGATGGGGTTTCGCTGCAAGGCGCCCCGGATGTGAGACTCGTCGACCGTGAATCCCGCGATGGCTTCATCCGCCAGGAGCCGCGCCGAATTGAAAAGCAATTCAATGCTTTGCAGAAGATTGTGCGCAATAAGCGGCAACATCACGTTGAGCTGGAAGTTGCCGGACTGGCCCGCCACCGCGATGGCCGTGTCATTGCCGATCACCTGCGCCGCCGCCATGGCAACGGACTCCGGAATGACCGGATTGACCTTGCCCGGCATGATGCTGCTGCCGGGCTGCAGCGCGGGAAGTTTGATTTCTCCGATACCGGCCAGCGGACCGCTGTTCATCCACCGCAGGTCATTGGCAATCTTCATCAGGCTGACGGCGGTAGTCTTCAACTGGCCGGACAGTTCCACCGCCGTATCCTGGCAGCTCAGCGCCTCGAAATAGCTGTCTGCCGGCCTGAAGGCGATGTCGGTGCGCTCGGCGAGACGGGCGGCGATCCTTACCCCGAACTCCGGGTGCGCGTTGATACCCGTTCCGACGGCCGTACCGCCCTGTGCAAGCGCGCTGAGCCGCGAGAGAACGCCGGCGACCCGTTGGTAGTCGGCATTGATCTGCGATGCCCATCCGGACAGTTCCTGGTCCAACCGCACTGGCATGGCGTCCATCAGGTGAGTGCGTCCGGTCTTCACGACCCCCGACAACTCCTCCGCCTTGCGCTCGATGACGCCCGACAGGTGCTTCAGCGCCGGCAGCAACGCTTCGGTGAGCCCAAGCGCGGCGCTCACGTGAATCGCCGACGGAATCACGTCGTTGCTGCTCTGTCCCATGTTGACGTGGTCGTTGGCGTGGATGGTCTGTCCGTGCTTGCGGCTGGCGAGATTGGCGATCACCTCGTTGGCGTTCATGTTGGAACTGGTTCCCGACCCTGTCTGGAATACGTCAACCGGAAAATGCGCGTCATGATCGCCTTGCGCCACCTCCAGCGCAGCGGACTGAATCGCGTCCGCCCTGTCCGCCGGCAACAGTTCAAGATCGTGATTCACGGAGGCAGCCGCCCACTTGATCAGGCCAAGCGCACGTATGAATTGCCGCGGCATGCGCAACCCGCTAACCGGGAAATTAGTCACGGCACGCTGGGTCTGGGCGCCCCAGAGCGCGTCCGCCGGCACCTCCAGCGCACCCATGCTGTCGTGTTCGATTCGATAGTCGGTTGTCATCGCATCTCCCTGCTCGCGCCCCGTCAGCCGGGCGCCTCGCCGGACCCGGTGCGGCATGGGCCTTCCGCTGCGGGCGGCGAGGATCGGTTATCCCGGAGTAACGGTGTATGATGCGCACTCTGCTGCTGCTTGTATAGGGATGCCGAGCACGCCGGTGGATCCTGCAGACCTTTTCGCACTGTCACCGCTGGATGGACGCTACGCGCCCAAAACCGCGCCGCTGCGCCCCTATCTCTCCGAATCCGCGCTCATCCGCTACCGCACGCTGGTGGAAATCCAGTGGCTGCGGCACCTGGCGGCGGAACCCGCCGTTGATGGCCTTGCGCCCCTGAAAGACGATGTCGATACCGCGCTGCAGCAAGTTCTGGACAACTTCGATCGGGACGACGCGCAACGGGTCAAGTCCATCGAAGCCGAAATCAACCACGACGTGAAGGCCGTGGAGTACTTTCTGCGGGAAAAACTGGCGGAGATTCCGGGGGATGCAGCGGGTCTGAGTGCCTACCTGCACTTTGCCTGTACCTCTGAAGACATCAACAACCTCGCCTACGGCCTCATGCTCCGCGACGCTCGTAAAGACGTGCTGCTGCCTCGCTGTCACGCCCTGATCGATCGCCTGCGAACGATGGCGCACAGGCTCGCGGACGTGCCCATGCTGTCGCGCACGCACGGTCAGCCTGCTTCACCCACCACCATGGGCAAGGAGATGGCCAATTTCGCGCATCGCCTGTCGTCCCAGGCAGCGGAGTTTTCGGACGCGCGAATCCTGGGCAAGTTCAACGGCGCGGTGGGCAACTTCAACGCCCATCTGGCCGCTTATCCCGAGGCGCCGTGGCGACGAATCAGCACGCAATTCGTCGAGTCCCTCGGACTCAAGAGCAATCCCTACACGACGCAGATCGAGCCCCACGACTGGATCGCCGGGTATTGCCATGCGCTGCTCCGAATCAATACCGTGATGCTCGACCTGTGCCGCGACATATGGGGCTACGTCAGTCTCGGCTATTTCCGGCAACGCGCGACGCCGGGTGAAGTGGGTTCCTCCACCATGCCCCACAAGGTGAATCCCATCGATTTCGAGAACGCCGAAGGCAATCTCGGCGTTGCCAACGCCTTGATCGCGTACTTGGCGGAACGGCTGCCCCAGTCCCGCTGGCAACGGGATCTGAGCGACTCCACGACGCTGCGGAATCTCGCCGTTCCGCTGGGGCACAGTCTGCTCGCAACCGAATCCTGCCTGCGCGGACTCGGCAATCTCGAAGCAGACCGGGAGCGATTGCAGGAAGATCTGTCGGCCAACCCCGAAGTGCTTGCCGAAGCCGTGCAGACCGTCATGCGCCGCTACGGCATCGCCGATGCCTACGAGCAACTCAAGGCGCTCACCCGCGGCCAGTCCATCGAGCGCGAAGCCCTGGACGAATTCATCGCGGGGCTGGACATTCCCGAAGAAGCGCGGGCCCGGCTTGCCGCCCTGTCGCCAACGGACTACGTCGGCCTGGCCGCGAAACTGGTTAGCGAAATCTGATTCAGGAGCCTATTCTGACCGCGTAGGCCTTCGGTACAATCCTGAGAGGATCGGCTTGGGAGTTTCCGGAGCGGTCTGTTCGTCCCGGCTCGAGATCGCCCATGTCCACGATCGACCCCATTCTCCGTTTCCTGAAGTGCCGTACGCCGGATCGCTGGATTTCCCGGGCCGTTGCCGATATTCAGACTCTCCTGCTGGATCACGCCTCCCTGGAACTGAAGGCGGCCCAGCAGGCCCAGAGCCTGATCCGGAGGTATGCAGGGCGGTCCGGGCCGAAGGGTCTGCGGCTGCTCAACAAGATGTCCCGACTGGCCAGAGAGGAGCTGCGGCACTTCGAACAGGTGCTGGCGCTGATGGAAAAGCGCAGCGTCGAGTTTCAACCGATTTCGGCATCCCGGTACGCCGCAACGCTGCACGGCCACATCCGCGGCCCGGAGCCGGAAAGACTGGTGGACACGCTGATCGTCGGCGCGATCATCGAAGCCCGCTCGTGTGAGCGCTTCTATCGCCTGGTCGGCGCGCTGCGGCCGGTCGATCCCGAACTCGCCGATTTCTACCGGTCTCTGGTGAAGTCCGAGGCCAGGCACTTTACCGACTACCTGGCGCTCGCCGAGGACGAGGCCGGGGAATCCCTGGCGGAGCGGACCGATGAGTTCCTGAAATGGGAGCAGGCGCTCATTTCTGAGCCCGATTCCCAGCTACGGTTCCACAGCGGCGTCCCGTCCTGACCGGGTCTGCGGGTCTGCACCCGAGCGCCTAACCCCACGCACGGGTAAACGGTCAGGATCGCCCGCCATGCTGCCGTTGCGCGTAGAATTTGCGCCATGAAACCTGACGGCCCGATCATCGTTGCCCTGTCGGGCGGTGTCGACTCCGCAGTATGCGCCATGCTGCTCCGTGACGCGGGCTATCGCGTGGAGTGCCTGCACATGAGCAACTGGGAGGATGACGGCTATTGCGAGGCCGCGCAGGACTTCCAGGATGCGCGCCGCGTCTGCAGGCACCTGAGTCTGCCCCTGCATCGGGTCAACTTCTCTGCCCAGTACAGGGAGCGCGTGTTCGCGGATTTCCTGGATGAATTGCGTCGGGGCCGTACACCCAACCCCGATGTGCTGTGCAATCGGGAGATCAAGTTCGGCACGCTGTGGAAATACGCCAGGCGTCTTGGCGGGAAGTGGCTCGCGACAGGACACTACGCGCGGCTGAAGCGCTCAGGATACGGCCGGGTCGAACTGCACAAGGGCAAGGACCCTGGAAAGGATCAGAGCTACTTTCTGCACGCGCTAGAGGAAGATGACTTCGGCCAGGTGCTGTTCCCGCTGGGCGAGATCCTCAAGGGCGACGTGCGAAAACTTGCCAGGGACGCCAGATTGCCGGTCGCAGAAAAAAAGGACAGCACCGGCATCTGCTTTGTCGGCGAACGGCCGTTTTCCCGGTTCATCGGCGAGTACCTGCCCATCAATCCCGGCGCGATCAAGGATCCGGAGGGGCGAGCACTCGGCAAACACCAGGGACTGGCCTTTTACACCCTCGGCCAGCGTCGCGGGCTTGGAATCGGCGGACAGGCGGACTGCCCGGAGGGCGCCTGGTACGTCGTCCGCAAGGATCTGGACGCGAATGAACTGATCGTTGTTCAGGGGACGGAGCACCCGGCACTGTACCAGGACCAACTCACCAGCGGACCGATGCATTGGATCAACGAGCCGCCCCCGGAATGGTCCGATGGCCTGCCCTTCGCATGCGGCGCCAAGACCCGTTACCGCCAACCCGATCAAGCCTGTACGGTAACGCGCCACGCCCACGGCGGCCTGCAATTGCAGTTCGCGCAGCCGCAACGCGCAGTCACGCCGGGGCAGTACGCAGTGCTCTATCACGGCTCCCGGTGTCTCGGCGGCGCGACGATAGAAACAGCGGAAATGCGGCCGGACGCTCGTTGAAACTACGCTTTGTCGGCGATGTCTGATTGACTGCACCATGAAGACGCGGACATGCCGTTCAGGCACAAGAGCGGCGAATCGGCCCGATTTACGCCGCTCAAGGATCACCCAGGTCTTCGTTAAGCCCTAATCTGGGTCGGACGCAGCTTACCAGCGGTACTGCAGGCGCGCCTGGTAGTGGCGCGGCAGTTCCGGGAGGACGATGACGCTGCCGTAAAGATTGGGGAAGTTCGCGCGGAAGTACCGCTCGTCGGTAATGTTTCTGGCCGTGAGAGAGAAGGTCCAGGAACCGGCCTCGTAAACCAGGCCGGCGTTGACCAGCGTATACGCCGGCAACATCACAGAACCCGAGAAGCCCGACGGAACCGCGTCGACATCCACCGCGCTGGCGCTCACGGCCAACCCGTTGCCGAAATCGTACGTGCCGGTCAGCGAGCGGATGCTCTTCGGCATGCCCGCGCGGCGCGCACCCTGGCGACCCGCGCGCGTAACCGAGCCGGCCAATGCGCCGCCGTAGAGGAATTCCGGCGCCACGCCGGGGACGTCGGCCGCGCCGATGTAACTGAAGCGCCCGCCCGCCTGCAGCGTGTTGAGGTTGATGACCTCCATGTTCGAATATCCCGCGGTCAACAACAGTTGCTCGGTGGCGACCCAGCGCAGCTCGAACTCCCCTCCCGTCGTCCGGGAGGCCTGGTTGGTGACGGTGGACTGAGCCGAATAGTCGGTTCGCTGCTGCCGGTACAGCGCCAGCGCAAAATACAGCGATCCGTCGAGCATCGAACCCTTCACGCCGATCTCGCGCAGACGGGATGTGTCGAACACGCTGCCGCGGGCGATGCCGCCGGCAGTGATCTCTGCGCCTTGTCCGGCGATGACCGTGGATTGTCTTGAGACGGTTGCGTAGGGAATGAGCCCCAGGCGGCTCGCATAGGTCGCGCTCAGTGTCCAGGACAATCCGCCGACGCGGTCCGCCGCATCGGCGAATACGCAGTCCGCTTGCGGCGGCGAGCAGAAATTATGGACGCTGGGAAGCAGGAGCTTCTCCACCGGCTGGCGGCTCTGCATCTCGAGGTTGTCGTAACGGATGCCCGCAAGCGCGCTGAAACCGCTCGCCCACGTCACGTCCGCCAGCGCCGCCAGCCCGGCGTTGGCGTAGTCGCCGATGTAGTAGCGTGTGTAGTCGTCGTCGATCTGCGTCGAAAGCAAGCGCGTATCGAGCGGGCCGGCGGGCTGCGTCAGGTCGCGCCGGTCGAAATACTCGTTGGTGTAGTCGCTGGCGTGGGCGAAGCTCGTGTAGCGCAGCGACGGAGAGACCTGCAGCGACACGTCGGCAGCACCGACTCGATAGTCATTGGCCGCCACCAGCTTGTACTCGAGCGCCCAGGTGTCGTGAAACTGGGAAAACCCGTAGGCCACTTCCTTTAGGTGGTCGTACGCCTCGTAAAACAATCGATTGCTCCACGTCCAGGCGCCCTCCGGCGAGTGCAGGATCGCGTCCAGGTACAGCGTGATGACATCGGTGTCGAGGAAGTCTTCCGGGGCGTTCAGCACCTGACTGCCGTCGAGCGTGGCGGTCCCGAGATTGCGTAGCCCCAGCCATTCGGGGTGGCATCCATACACGGGGGTGGGGCCGATCGAACACAGGCCGTCGTCCGGGACGCCCGGCTCCAGACCGCCGAGCGTACCCGGCGTCAGGCCGGCGGCAAACGGATTTAGGTCCGTGAAACCGTCGCCGTCCAGATCGAACTCCTGGTGCGAGATGCGCCCGTCGCCGTCGCGGTCCAGCGGCCGCGGCTGGCCGGTGATGTAGATGCCGCGGTCCACCAACTGCTGGGTCAGGCGGTTCCATCCGGCCACCTCGTTGCCGAGGTAGGTGTGGACCATGCCGCCGAACTGAACCTGCAGGCGCTCCCCGAGGTCGGCGTCAAAGGACGCTTGCAGCAGGGTCTGATCCAGGCTGCTGTCGCGATAGTAACTGCCCGAGTTTTCCGCCTCGGCGTACAGCCAATAACCGTAGTTCTGAGCGCCAAGGCGCCCCGGACCCCCGACCTCGGCACCGAGGATTCGCTTGTTCCAGTTGCCCGTGCTCAGCGCCGCCGTGCCGGTTGCCGCCGCGATGAATTCGCCCGATTCCTCGATTCGCGCGGACTTCGGGTAGAAATTGAGATACCCGCCGATCTTCGCCGGACCGTGGATTGGCGATGGCGGGCCGCGAACGATGTCTATGCGGTCCGAGGCGCCGATGGGGGTGGGATAATTGCCGGGATTGTCGAGCCGGCGCATCCCCCTGAAATAGGTCTCACCCGGTGTTCCGCGAATATCCAGCGAGCCGGCTACGCCGAAAAAGGACTGCGTGAAGCTTCCCGGCGTTACCGCGATCAACTCGTCGATGTCGCGCATGTCGAAGCGCGCAATCATCTCCTCGCTGATGCTCGACACCGACCTCGGCGTATGCAACAGCGTTTTGGGGAAGCCGAAAACCGACTGCACGCTCTCGTCCGGCAGGCTGTCGAGGTCGCCGACCACCACGACCTCCTCGATCTGCGCCGTCCCCGGCGCGGGTCCGGCGGCAAAGAGGGCGCCGACCAGCAGCTCGGTGAGTCGCCCCGATTTGCGCTGCTCAAGGAGCATCCAGGTCAATGATGGCAATATCCATTGCCTCAGCGGCGATGATCATCCGGCGACCGTAGCTGGCGAGCCTGACGCTTTGTCCTTTCTCGCGCAGATATTCGACCGACGCCAAGTGCAGGGCGTCGAGTGTACGCACCGGTATCGGGAACGGGTCCAGGGCGCGAGCGAGCAAGGGTGGCGCGAGTTCCAGCAGCGCAATGCGACCGATCAGGAGTCGCGCCGCTTCACCGTGTGATTCTGCCAGTTCATACGCATGCAGGCGTGTCGACACCTCATACCCGAGCAAGCGGCTGGCGACCAGAGACTCGGACCAGAGCGATGCGGGCGGTCGGCGATCTTCCGAGAGCAATTCCGCCAGCACAACGGAAGTGTCGACGTAAATCACCGATCGCTTCTGTCGCTATCGAGGTCGCGAAGAATCTCGCTCAAGGGCGCCACCGGATGAGATGCCGGCAAGGGAGCGTCGGGCGGAAACACGGGGAGGCGCAGCCAGCCGTTGCGCACGGCGTCGGCCAGGAATGCATCCGCGAGCACAGGACTTCTGGTCGGTTCCGGCGGATGGATCTCGGCGACGACACGATCCCGGTCCGTTACCAGGACGGTCTCTCCGGAAGCCGCCAGGCGTACGTACTCGCTCAGGCGGTTCTTCAACAGCTTCAGGCCTACGGCGCGCATGAAACCGAAAGTAGCCTCTGGTAGCTACTTTGTCAACGCAACTTCGAAAATAGTGCCGAGTCATTCCCCCACGTCGGGCGACTGCTAAACTATCCCCTGCAATTCCTGAGCACCTAAGCAACCAGGTCCAATGAAAGTATTTCTAAGCCATTCCCACACGGACGCGCCATTGGCGACGCGTGTTTCCGAGGCACTCCAAAGGAAGGGCCTCGATGTGTGGGATCCCGACGTCGACTTGCTTCCCGGCGACAATTGGGCTGCAAAGGTGGCGCGTGCGCTTGAGGAATCCCAGGCGATGGTCGTTCTATTGACGCCTGCCGCTGTCAACTCCTCGCACGTCAAGCGCGAAATGGAGTACGCCCTCGGCGAGAAGCGTTTCAGTAATCGGCTGATTCCCGTATTCGTCGGCGACCGTGCCAGACTTTCAACCCACGACATTCCGTGGATTGTTCGTCGAATGCCCTCGGTCGAACTGGATGATCCAGGAACCGAGGACACTCAATTCGATCGCATTGCGGATGCGATTCAAGTCGCGGCCTGAACTTCTCTCGCACTCCCGCCCCCGTACCTTTCTCGTGCCGAACGAAGTCTTTCTCTCGCACTCCAGTGTAGATCGAACCTTCGTCGAGCGACTCGCCGATGTCCTGCGTGCTCATGGTGTTCCGTTCTGGTACAGCGACGCCAATATCGTGGGAGCACGCATGTGGCACGACGCGATCGGTGCGGCGCTCAGACGTTGCGACTGGTTCGTCCTCGTGCTGTCTCCCGATGCCGTAAATTCCATGTGGGTCAAGAGAGAATTGCTGTACTCTCTTCAACAGGATCGCTTCGAAGGTCGCATTGCACCGCTAATGCACCGAGACAGTGCATACGACGAATTGTCCTGGACGCTGGAGCAAATTCAGATCATTGACTTTACGCAGGATTTCGACGCCGGTTTTCGCGAATTGCTGCGGATGTGGGGCTTGGGCTACGCGCCTGATTAACCGAATGCCCTTTGACCGGCCGCACATACGAGTCAGCAGCAGCTAAGCGATGCAACGAGAGTACGACCATGGATGAGCGCAAAGAGGCACAGTTGGTGAAAAAAGGGTGGAGAGTCGGAACAGTTGCCAAGTTCCTGAATCTCTCCGCCGAGGAATCCGCTTACATTGAAATGAAGCTCGCCCTGAGCGGAAAACTCAAGGAGCGGCGAGTTGATGGCCGCCTCACATCCCCACCCCCGGGCGCCTTGCTATAATCCGCGCCGCCGCCCCGATGGTTCGCGGCAGTGCAACCGTCAAGTCGGACCATTACTTGAGGAACCCGCAGATGACAGATTCCTTTGGAGCCCGTCAACGCCTGACGGTGGACGATGCAGGCTACGATATCTTTCGCCTCGATGCCGTTGGCGATGAACGCGTTCACCGGCTTCCCTACACGCTCAAGATCCTGCTGGAAAACCTCCTCCGACACGAGGACGGCTCGACGGTACCGGCGAGCGATATCCGGGCGCTGGCGGCCTGGGACCCGCAGGCCGAGCCCGAAACCGAGATCGCGTTTACCCCCGCGCGCGTGATTCTCCAGGACTTCACCGGGGTGCCCGCGGTCGTGGATCTTGCGGCCATGCGGGATGCAGTGGTCAAGCTGGGCGGCCGGGCGGCGGCCATCAATCCCCTGTCGCCGGCGGAGCTGGTCATCGATCACTCGGTGCAGGTGGACCACTTCGGCACGCCGGGGGCGCTGCAGCGCAACAACGCCATCGAATTCGAGCGCAACAGGGAGCGGTATTCGTTCCTGCGGTGGGGTCAGCAGGCGTTCAGCGACTTCAAGGTGGTGCCGCCGAACACGGGGATCGTGCACCAGGTCAACCTGGAATACCTCAGCCGGGTGATCTTCGACAGCGAGCGCGACGGCCGGCGCGTCGCCTATCCGGACACCCTGGTGGGCACGGATTCCCATACCACCATGATCAACGGCCTGGGCATCCTGGGCTGGGGCGTGGGCGGCATTGAAGCCGAGGCGGCGATGCTGGGCCAGCCTATTACCATGCTCATTCCCCAGGTGATCGGCTTTGAACTGCGGGGCGAACTGGCGCCGGGCGCCACGGCGACGGACCTGGTTCTGACGGTCACCGAGATGCTCCGCGAGAAGGGTGTCGTCGGGAAGTTCGTGGAGTTCTTCGGCGACGGCCTGGATCACCTGCCTCTGGCCGACCGTGCCACCCTGGGCAACATGTCGCCGGAGTTCGGCAGTACGTGTGCGGTATTTCCGATTGACGAGGAGACGCTTCGCTACCTGAGGCTATCGGGACGTTCCGGCGAGCGGGTGCGCCTTGTGGAGGCCTACGCCAAGGAGCAGGGGCTCTGGCGCGGCGAGGCGCGTGCCCGCTACAGCGACACGATGGCCCTGGATCTGGACTCGGTGGAACCGTGCCTGGCCGGGCCGAAGCGGCCCCAGGATCGGATTCCGTTGCGCAGCGCGGCGTCCAAGGTCTCCGAATTGACGAGCGCCGCAGGTAGCGAGCGAGGCGACGCGCCGCCTCCCGGACCCACGGTGATGCGCGACGACGAAGAGCACACACTCACCGATGGCGCGCTTCTAATCGCAGCCATCACGAGCTGCACCAACACCTCAAACCCGGTCGTAATGGTGGGCGCCGGGCTGCTGGCGCGCAACGCCGCAGCCAAGGGGCTGAAGTCGAAACCCTGGGTCAAGACCTCACTCGCCCCGGGTTCCAAGGTGGTCACGGAATACTTGGCCAAGACCGAGTTACTCGATGACCTGGAGTCACTCGGATTCAGTGTCGTCGGCTACGGCTGCACCACCTGCATCGGCAATTCCGGCCCCCTGCCCACGGACATCGCCGAGGCGGTTCAGTCCACCGGCCTGATCGGCTGTTCGGTACTGTCAGGCAATCGAAACTTCGAGGGCCGCATCCATCAGTTGGTGCGCATGAACTTCCTGGCTTCCCCTCCCCTCGTGGTCGCATACGCCCTGGCCGGCAACATGAAGGCCGACCTCTATCGCGATCCGCTCGGGGAGGATGCGGACGGCAACCCCGTGTACCTCCGGGACATCTGGCCCAGTTCCCGGGAGATCCACGACCTGATCTCCGAGAACATCGACGCGGGCATGTTCGCCGCCAGTTACGCCGGGGTCTTCGACGGCGACGAGAACTGGAACGGGCTGGAGGTGGCCACAGGCGAGACCTATGCGTGGGACGAGGCATCCACCTACGTCAAGAACCCGCCCTACTTCGAGAACATGGCGGTGCAACCGGAAGGCATCGAGGACATTCGCGGGGCGCGAGTATTGGCGCTGCTGGGCGACTCGGTGACCACCGATCACATTTCGCCGGCGGGCGCCATTGCGCTCGACAGTCCCGCGGGTCATTACCTCCGCAGCCTTGGAGTGGAGAGAAGGGACTTCAATTCCTATGGATCCCGGCGCGGTAACCATGAGGTGATGATGCGTGGGACGTTTGCCAACATCCGACTCAGGAACCAGCTTGCGCCCGGCACCGAGGGCGGATGGACGACGCACATCCCCAGCGGCGAGCAAATCAGCATCTTCGACGCCGCGATGCGCTACCGGGAGTCCGACACGCCGCTGGTGGTCATCGGCGGCACGGAGTACGGCTCCGGCTCATCCAGGGACTGGGCGGCCAAGGGAACCAAGCTGTTGGGTGTCGAGGCGGTCATCGTCCAGAGTTACGAGCGAATCCATCGATCCAATCTGATCGGCATGGGCGTGCTGCCCCTGCAGTTCCTGGCGGGCGAGAGCGCAGTCACGCTGGGCTTGGACGGCACGGAAGTCATCGATGTCGAAGGCATGGGCCGGGGCCGGCCAGAGCGTGTGAAGGTCCGCGCGAGCCGCAACGACGGCACGGCGATCGAATTCCAGGCCCAGGTGCGCATCGACACGCCCAAGGAGTGGGACTACTACCTCAACGGCGGAATCCTGCACTACGTACTGCGGCAACTGGCCGACGCGGATCGCGCAGCCTGACGGCGACAGGCTCTACTCGGCGTCCGTTTGCTCCGCCGGGGCCGAACCATCGGGCCAGTCATTGAACGGGAATGGCTGTTCCTCGCTGGCGAAGGTGAGGTAGGCCACCAGTTCGTAGGAATAGATGGCCAAGCTCGCGCCGAAGCCGGCAAGCCGCTCATTCCGCTTGCCGCTGAACAAGAGAAACAGGATCTGCAGAATGATCACGGCGAAAACGACCAGCCGGGTAATGCTCCAAAGTGCCACGAACAGGACCATGAACAGCAAACGCAGCCACGAATCGCGCGACGTCAGATGCTCGCCGATTCCGCCTTCCCGGGTTTCCGGTTTGTTGTTCGAGTCGGGTGGCACATGATCCAGCGGCGGCTCGTCCGGCGGAACGTGATCCAGCGGCGGTTCGTCCGACGCCCGTTGGTGCGATGCTGGTTCGCCGGTATGCGGATGGTCCAGCGACGGACGGTCCGGTGGCGGTTGGTCCGGAGATGGATCATCCGGTGGCGCATGGTCCAGCGGAGGCCCGTTCGAAGACGATTTGTCCGGTGGGGCCGAATCCTGCGATCCGGCGTCGGGTGGGGATTTGGCATCACTCACGGCGTTTCTTCCTGTCCCAAGAATGCCTCAAGAAGAGTACGATCTGACCGTCTCTGGCAGAGTTTTCGCAAACTACGTGCAACAGCGTTTCATCAGGGTGGATCATACCCGGTTCCTTTCGCAAAGGCTCGAAGTGCATGACGGACTTGATTGACATCGGCGCCAACCTGACGCACGAGAGTTTTGATCGGGACCGCGCCGAGGTGCTCCTGGAAGCGCGGGCCGCCGGTGTGCGCCGAATGATCCTCACCGGCACGTCGGTGACGGGTAGCGTTCGGGCGCTGGAACTGGCCAAAGCCTACCCCGGCCAACTGTTCTCCACCGCTGGCGTCCACCCGCACAACGCCAGCGGCTTCGACGCGTACAGCGGTGACGCGCTGACCGGTCTGCTGGCGCAGGAGCAAGTCGTCGCTGTCGGCGAGTGTGGGCTGGACTTCTACCGGGATTTCTCCCCCCGCGACGCTCAACGGCACACTTTCCGGGAGCAGCTCGAAATCGCTGCGGATACGCAGTTGCCTGTGTTCCTGCATCAACGCGACGCCCACGACGAGTTTGTGGAGTTGCTGCGCCCGGTTCGCGACCGCCTGTGCGGCGGTGTCGCCCATTGCTTCACAGGAACCGCGAAGATGGCGCGCGACTACCTGGATCTGGACCTCTACATCGGTGTGACCGGCTGGCTCTGTGATGAACGCCGGGGCGGCGATCTCCTGGATGCTGTTCGTCACCTGCCCCTGGACCGGGTGATGATCGAAACCGATGCGCCGTATCTCCTGCCCCGGGATCTGCCCAAAAAACCTCGCGGACGGCGAAACGAACCCCGGTTCCTGCCCCACATCCTTGCGCGATTGGCGGAGGCTATGAGCCGTTCCCTGGAGGAAGTTGCGGAAGCCACCCGCAGAAACGCGGAGCAACTGTTTTCGTTACCTGCGAATCAGACTGACAAGGACTGCAATCAATCCGACAAATAAGATTAATAAATCGTATTATCTATTTGATTATTTGCTTTTTTTCGATCTCAAGACTACCGCCACTGATCAAGCATGTCCGAGAACACTGCCAGATCCGGATCGATGGACTCGTAACGGCTCGGCAACTCCAGCAGTGCGGCCAGAGACGCGGGGACCGGGACGGACGTGCCCGCAGCCGGCTCCACGATATTGTCGAACTTGGCCGGATGGGCTGTGGCGACGACGATCCAGGAGGCTTCGGTACACCGCGCCTGGGGTAGCTGGTCGTAGACGTTGAAGCCGGTGGCTGTATGCGGGCACCAGACCCGCTCCAGACGCTCGTAGTCTCGGGCAATCTGCTCTCGAATGGCGGCATCGCTGACCGGATAGGCCTCCACGGAGCTGCGCAGGTCGCCAAAATCGGGCACCAGGTGCCGAAGGCGCTCCATGTTGCTGGGATTGCCGACATCCATCGCGGAAGCCAGGGTCTGGATGCTGGGACGAGGTTGCCAGTCCCCCGTCGCCAGGAATTCGGGCAGTACCCGGTTGGCGTTGGTGGCCAGAATGATGTCCCCGATGGGCATGCCCATCGCACGCGCCCAGATACAGGCCAGGGCGTTGCCCAGGTTGCCCGTGGGCACGATGAAGTTCGCGGGCCTGTGCTCGGTCCGCCAGTGCCACAAGCTGGCCGCCGCATGGTAGACCACCTGCGGCAGCAGTCGGCCCAGGTTGATGCTGTTGGCCGCGCTCAGGCGGTGGCGCATGTTCAGGGACGGGTCGGTGAACGCGCTCTTGACCAGGGTCTGGCAGTCGTCGAAGGTGCCGTTGACCTCGAATGAGCGGACATTTTCCGACCAGCAGGTGAGTTGGTGCTTCTGCCTCGGCGAGACCTGCCCGGCGGGAAACAGCACTCCCACTCGCATGCCGCGGCGGCGGTGAAAGGCGGCGGCGACCGCCCCGCCCGTATCGCCCGAAGTGGCGACCAGAATGGTCAGTGGGCGCTGGTCCTCCGGTTCCAGCAGCGGCAGCGAGCGCTCCATGACGGCGGCCAGGAATCGCGCTCCAACGTCCTTGAAGGCCGCGGTAGGGCCATGAAAGACTTCCAGTACCCACAACGGCCCCCTGCCCTTGTCCACGGAAACGAGTGGCACAGGAAAATCGAGAGCCTGCCCGCACAGCGCTCGCAGATCGGGCGCCAGCGGCGAACCCGCGGCAAAGGGCGCCAGTAGCCGGGTGCCGATGTCCTTGAGCGAGTCGCCCTGAATGTCGTTCGGGTCGAACCGGGGCAGGTCTTCGGGAACGTAAAGGCATCCATCGGGCGCCAGGCCCTGGCTGACGGCGCCGATAAAGTCCGTCTCGTGCGCGCCCCGCGTGCTCCAGAATCTCATCGGTTCTCCGGGAGCCATGGCGTCGGAGCCTGTACCGTGCACCCGCGCGTGTTGGAGCAGCACATCGGATCAGGCGTGGTTGGCGCCGAGCATGCTGCACAAGCGCAGGATGTCGGCGAAGATGCCTGCCGCGGTGACGTCCGGCCCGGCCCCCGGTCCGCGAACGATGAGCGGATTGTCGGCGTAGCGCCGGGTCACGAACTGCACCACGTTGTCGGTCAGGCTGATCCCGGCGAAGGGATGGTCTCTCGGGAAGGTCCGTAACGCGACCTCGGCCCGCCCGCTGGAGAGGTCTACCTCAGCTACGTAGCGAAGGACGCGGTTTTCCCGTTCCGCAGCCCTGAATCGCCCCGCCATCGGAGCGTCGAAGTCTGCCAGCCGATCGAGAAACTCGTCGACCGAGCTCACGGCCTCACTGGACAATTCCGCCGGAACGAGACTCTCGACTTCGATGTCCGCCAATTCCAGCTCCAAGCCGGCCTCCCGGGCCAGGATAACGGCCTTGCGCGCAACATCCATGCCGGACAGATCGTCCCTGGGATCCGGCTCCGTATAGCCCTGGGCGCGAGCGTCACGCACAATCTCCGAAAACGGCCGCGTGGCATCGAAGACGTTGCATAGATAGGCCAGCGTCCCGGAGAAGATCCCGCTGATGCTCGCAATGTCGTCGCCCGTCTCCACCAGATCCCGCAACGTCTTGATGACAGGCAATCCCGCGCCAACGGTCGTTTCGTAGAGGAAATGGGTGTTTGCGCTTCGGCAGATCGACTTGAGTCGGCGGTAATTGTCCATCGAGTCGCTGTGCGCGCGCTTGTTGGGCGTGATGACATGGATGCCCCGTTGCAACCAATCCACGTATCGGGCGGCAACGTCCGCATCCGCCGTGCAGTCGACCAGCACCGCGTGCGGCAGGTGATCCGCTTGCACATGGTCGACAAAGCGCGGCAGATCCATTTCGGACCCCTGCTCCAGCGCCGACCGCCAGTTCTCAAGGTCGACCCATCGGTCGTCCAGGGCCATGCGCCGGCTCCCGCCCAGGCCCCGTACGCGCAGATCGAGATTGAAGTCCTCCCGCAGACGGTCCACCTCCCCCGCCATCTGGTCCAGCAGCACGCTGCCCACGGAACCCGGCCCGATGAGGCCGATGGAGACGGTCTTCGCCGAAAGGTAGAAGCTGGCATGCACCGTGCGTAACGCACGGGTCATGTCGGCGGACGAAATCACCGCGGAGATATTGCGCTCGGACGCGCCCTGGGCGATAGCCCGCACGTTGATTCCGGCCTTGCCCAGGGTCGCGAAGAATCGGCCCGATACACCGGGGGTCCCGGCCATGCCGTCGCCGACCACCGCGAGCACCCCGCATCCCGTGGTGATGTCGACCTTCTGGACCTGCGCCTGGGTCAGTTCCAGGGCAAACGCCTCCTCGACAACGGACTTGACCTGTTCGGCGGATTCCTCGGGTACCGCAAAACAGATGGAATGCTCGGAGCTTCCCTGGGAAATGAGCATGACGGAGATTCCCGCGTCCCGCAGGGCGCCGAAGAGACGGTCGGCGGTTCCGGGCACCCCGATCATGCCGGAGCCCTCCAGGTTGACCAGGGCGACCCCGTCGATGCCGCTTATGCCCTTGACGACGGTCCCGGGCCCGCCGGGAGCCCCGATGATGCGGCTGCCCGGGTGCTCAGGATTGAACGTGCTGCGAATCCGGATCGGAATCTCGTGGGAAACCGCCGGCGCCATGGTCTGGGGGTGGATCACGCGTGCCCCGAAGTACGCCAGTTCCATGGCCTCGTTGTAGGAAATCTCGTCGATTACGGTGGCTTCGGGCACGCGCCGCGGATCTCCGCTCATGACTCCGTCGACATCGGTCCAGATGTGAACGGCGTCCGCCCCCAGCAAGGCGGCAAAGATGGAAGCGGAATAGTCGCTGCCATTTCGGCCCAGGGTCGTCTGCAAGCCATCGGAATTTCTGGCGATGTAGCCCGTGATAACGGCCACTCCGTCGAAGTCGGGCGATAGCGCCGCCGCCAGGTTGCTGCGCGTTTCTTCCCAGACCACCGCCGGCCCCATTTCGCCCGGTTCCACCGTGAGCACATCCCGCGCGTCGAAGAACAAGACTTTTCCACGACAATCGGCGGGCCCTGCGGTATCGGTGCGATCAGCGGCGTCCGCGACATCGGGGAGGGCGGCCGGAGCGACGGCTGCTGCAGTTTCCACGCGAACTTCCAGCAAGGCCGACAGAAGCCTTGCCGACCACAGTTCCCCGAAGCCCGAGATCATGTCCTGACTGCGCCGCGAGGTGGCCTTGACCAGGGCCAACGCTTCGAGAATCCGCCTTATGTCGCCGAGATCGGTTTCCAACTGCTCCACGAACGGAGCCGCAGCATCCTCACCGAGCAATGCTGCTGCCAACTCGACATGACGCTGCCGCACCGCGTCCATTGCCTCTTCCACCGGCTGCTGGCGGGAAGCCCGGTCGATGAGGCCGAACAGCATGTCGGTGACGCCGCCAACCGCGGAAACCACCACACCGAGGTTGCCCGCAGGCTGGTCGCGCACGATGCCGGCCACGCGCCTGAAGCAGTCCGCATCGGCCAGACTGCTGCCGCCGAATTTATGGACGGTCCAGCTCACGGGTTGTCTTCGGTCAGGCGCTGCGTGCGGCAGCGAGTTCGGCCCTCATCCGGCCGATGATGGCGGCATAGTCATCAGTGCCGAATATGGCGGAGCCCGCCACGAACGTGTCGGCGCCGGCCTCGGCGATCCGCCGGATGTTCCCGGCCTTCACGCCGCCATCCACCTCCAGGCGAATCGGCCGTCCGGATGACTCGATCAGGCCCCGAGCCCTTTCCACCTTGTCCATGACGCTTTCGATGAACTTCTGTCCGCCGAATCCCGGGTTGACGGACATCAGCAGGATCATGTCCACCTTGTCCATTACGTATTCGAGCCAGGTCAGCGGCGTTGCCGGATTGAATACCAGTCCGGCACGGCAGCCGCAATTGCGGATGAGCTGCAGGGTCCGGTCCGGATGCTCGCTGGCCTCCGGATGGAAGCTGATGTAATTGGCTCCTGCCGACGCGAAGTCCTCGACCAGCCGATCCACCGGGCTGACCATCAGGTGCACGTCGATGGGCGCCTCGATGCCGTGGTCGCGAAGCGCCCGGCAGACCATCGGGCCGATGGTGAGATTGGGCACGTAGTGATTGTCCATCACGTCGAAGTGAACGATGTCGGCGCCTGCGGCAAGCACGGCATCGACTTCCTCGCCCAGGCGGGCGAAGTCGGCGGACAGTATCGATGGAGCGATCCAGTAGTCGTTCATTGGCACGGTTCTATCCGAACGGGAATGTCGGCGGCTATTCTGCCCGTAGTGATGGGGGTGTGCCAACCACGCGCCTTCCACCGCATTCAATCCACCACACTCTAACCGCTACCCGCGATCCACCGCATGCCATCAACCACGTACCGTCCACCGCGCGCTAGCCGGTTTCGCGCGCTGCTGCGGGGTGGTCCCGCTTGAGCCGGAAACTCAACAGAATCAGCAGCGCGATAAGAACGCTGACGGTGACCAGCGCTGCCCGATAGCCCGCCTCGGCCCCCTGCCCCGACGCGGCGAAACCTCCAAGGGCCGCCGCACCTGCGATTCGCCCGATGCTCAGGCAGAGCGTCAGCAGGCCCTGGCCCGCCCCCCGATGACGCTGAGACGTCTCACGAATGACCACGTATCGCAGCGGTGCGCCAAGCAGGCCGGAAAGCCCGAGGCCGACGAGCGCGCCGCCGAGATAAAAGGTCTCGACCGTCAGCGCCGGCAACCCGAACACCAGCAACCCGCACACCACCAGAGCGAGGCCCGCCTGGATCACCTGTCTGGCGCCTCTGCGGGTCAGCAGCACCCCGGCAAGGGGCCCGCCGATCATGATCGCCAGTACCAGCGGCACCAGCATGAAGCTGGCTGTATGGTCCTCGACGCCCAGCGAGGTCACCGCCAGCGCGGGCAGGAACACCATACCGGCTTCCGCCAGACCCGTGCCCGCCGCGATACAGCCCACCAGCCGCAGTTCCCTGGAACGCAGCAGATCGGGATGCAGGACCGGATCCTCCGCGCGGGTTTCCACCTTCCAGAACAGCAGTGCCGACACGAAGGCGACGACGAGGAAGGGCAACACCTGCGCCGAGGCCACGCTACCCGCAACTGCCGACGTATCCAGTTCGCTGATCGACCATGCCAGACACGCAAGCACGATGCACAGCAGCCCCGTACCCGCCGCGTCGAATGGACGTCGATCGGGATCGCGGTCGCCGGGCAGAATGGCCGCCGCTTGCCAGAACACGATTCCCGCTACCGGCAGGTTGATCAGAAACAACCAGCGCCAATTGAACTGCAGCAGCACACCGCCAAACAGCGGACCCACCAGAAAGGCCAGTCCGAAGACGGCTCCGATCAGTCCCAGAGCGGGTCCCCGGCGCGCCGGGAGAAAGGTATCGCCGATCACCGCACTTGCCACGGGCAACAGCCCGCCGGCGCCGAATGCCTGGATCGCCCGGCCCGCCAGTAGCAGCGGGAAACTCGGCGCGGTGGCCACCAGGGCCGAACCGGCCGCGAACAACGCGATATCGGCCAGGTAGACGGCCCGCCGGCCGTATCGGTCCGACAGCTTCGCCATCAGGGGCGCGCCGAGAAGACTGAACAGGATGTACACGTTGAAGACCCAGGAGAGCGCACGGCTGTCCACGGCGAATTCGGCCTGGAGGGCCGGCAGCGCGGGGCCCACGATGGCAATGTCCAGCGCTCCCATGAACACGCCGGCAAACAGCACACCCAGGATTCGCCAGGAGCGGGCATCGCCCAATGAAATCAGTGGATTCATGTTCCCCTGGCCGGCTTCACGCAGAAAAGCGCGTGAACTATACACAATACGCGGAGTCCTCACCTGCGGCGCCGATCGTACAGTGGCACTCCTGCGGCACCGCTCCTCCGGCACGCTGCGCCAGGAGCAGACTCAAGGCCCGCGGTCCACGTCTCGGTGAAGCGCCTCCCAATTTCCGTGCGCCCCAACAGCACTTGTTGCACAATCGAACCATGAACGACCCGCTTCGTGACTGAACAGCCTCCGGAATGAGGCTGAGCACAGGATCTTCGAACTTGACCATCCGCTCACTCCGCGTACTGGCCATTGCGCTATGCGTCTTCGTCCAGTGCAGCGGTGCCCTGGGCCAGGAACCTCCGGGAGCGGCCATGAAGACCATGGAAGTCCGCCGCGTTTCCGATGCCGCGCCGATCATCGACGGCCGACTGGATGAGGCAGTCTGGGAAAACGCGACCGTCGTCGATGACTTTCACCAGATAGAGCCCCTCGAGTACCAGGCCCCGTCGAACCCCACGCGTATCCTGGTCTTCTACGACGACGACGCGCTCTACGTGGGCGCACGCATGTCCCAGACTCTTGCCGTACTCGGCAACGTTCTCCGCCAGGGCCAGGAGTTCTGGAGCGACGATTACCTTGCGGTCATCATCGATACGTTCAACGACAAGCGAAATGGCTATCGCTTCCAGGTGAATCCGAATGGCGTGCGCATGGAGGCCATTTACGAGAACACGACGGCAACCAACTGGGACTGGAACGGAATCTGGCGCGCCGCCGCCACGGAGGAGGACGGCGGCTGGACGGCGGAAATGGCCATCCCCTTCAAGTCGCTTTCCTTCAATCCGGACAACGACACCTGGGGCATCAATTTCACGCGGGATGTCGGACGAACCAATGAGACATCCGGCTGGGTGTCGCGAAACAACAATACAAACCCCAGCATCGCCGGCGAAGCGGTGGGGTTTACGGATCTGCGGCTTGGGCGCGGACTCGACGTCGTACCGTCCGTCGTACTCAAGGGACACAGGACAGTCACGCCGGAGACCACGGATTACACAGCGGAACCGTCGTTGGACGTCTATTACAAGGTCACCCCGTCACTCAATGCATCGCTGACGCTGAACACCGATTTCTCCGCCACGGAGGTGGACGACCGCCAGGTGGAGTTCACCCGCTTCAGCCTCTTCTTCCCCGAGAAGAGGGACTTCTTCCTGCGCGACTCCGACATCTTTCAGTTCGGGCAGATCGGATTCATCGGCAATTTCGGCGTCGGACTGGGCTACACCTTCTCGCGCCCCGACCTGGAGAACGGACAACCGTTTTTCTCGCGCCGGATCGGCCTGAGTCAGGGCGGACGTCCGGTGGACCTGGCCCAGGGCGGCAAATTGGCGGGGCGCATCGGCCGCTGGAACGTCGGTGCGCTTGCCATTCGGCAGGATGAATTCGAGGCCGTCGAAGCCACCGATATCCTCGTGGCCCGCGCTACCGCCAACATTCTGGAGGAATCGACGATCGGCGTCATCGTCACCGATGGCGACCCCCGGTCAAATCGGGACAATACGCTGACCGGCGTCGATTTTCGCTACTCGAATACGCAACTTCCCGGCGGCAGGGTACTGGAAGCGGATGTCTGGTACCAGCGTTCGCAGACCGAGGGAATCAACCTGGACGACGATGCTTACGGGTTCCGCGTTCGGGCTCCCAACCGAACCGGATTGCTGGGGAGCCTGGCAAGCAAGACCATTGAGAAAAACTTCTACCCCGCGCTTGGTTTCGTCAATCGATCCGGGGTGAGAAACCACACGGCCAACTTCGGTTACATCCACCGGTTTCGGAATGCGCCGATACGCACGGCGTACTGGGGGATCGACGCCGAACGCATCGACCTGATCGAGGGCGGATTACAGACGCAAGTACTCACGCTGCGGGCACTGGAATTCGACACCGACGAGCAGTTGCGCGGGCATGCCTATCTGCACGCGACCCGGGAAGTGCTGGCCCGGCCCTTCGTGGTATGGAGGCGAGGCGATGAGCAGGTAGTCATTCCCGCGGGCGACTATTCGTTCGACGGGGCCGAGTTTCAGTTCAGCACGTCCTTCACGCGGCCTGTGTGGGCACAAGTGAACTACAGCCCGGGAGACTTTTACGGCGGCGAAAGAAAGCGCACTTCAACGACGTTCGGCTGGCGCCCGTCCAGGCACTTTGTCACAACGCTGGGTTACCAATACAACGACGTCACGCTGCCCTACGGCGCATTCACGACGCGCCTGGTGCGATTCTCGGCCGAGGCGGCGTTTTCCTCCAGGCTCTCCCTGGTGATGCTGCTGCAATACGACGACATCAGCGAATCCATGGGCATCAATGCCCGGCTGCACTGGGTACCCCAGGCTGGACGCGAGGGGTTTGTGGTCCTCAACCACAATTTCGAGGACCTGGACCTTGACAATCGGTTCCGCTCGACCGGGGCCGACCTGGCGTTGAAGTTTTACTACACGTTTCGGTTCTAGTGCTGGAAGGGGCCGTGCTGAAGGCTAACGGTCCACGCCGCCCCAGATCGCCTCGGCCGTCGAGACCACCAGTTCCAGTTTGCGCATCTGGTCGTCCACCGTCAGCTTGTTTCCCTCTTCGGTGGAGGCGAACCCGCACTGAGGCGCGATCCCGAGTTGGTCGATGTCGGCGTACCTGGAGGCCTCGTCAAAGCGCCGCTTGAGATCGTCCAGTGACTCGAGTTCCGGGGTCTTGGTGGTGATGAACCCGGGCAGGACCCGCTTTCTTCCCTTTGGCAACAGCCGCAGCGGTTCCAGACCGCCGGCCCGCTCGCTGTCGTATTCCATGAAGTAGATGTCGATGCCGGTTTCGTTGAAGACGGCGTCGGCGGCCGGATCGTACGCGCCCTGGGCGCTCCAGGTCGAGACAAAGTTCCCGCGGCAAAGATGCATCGCGATGACCATGTCGGACGGACGGTCGGCAATGGCATCGCGCATGACCCTTGCATACCGGTGAATGAGCCAGTCCGGATCGAAGCCTTCCGCCCGCTTCTGTTCGCGCTGTTTGGGATCGCACAAATAGGCGAAAAAGATGTCGTCCATCTGCAGGTAACGGCAGCCTGCCCGGTAGAAGGCGTCCACCGCTTTCGCGTAGGTGCGTGTGAGGTCGTCGAAAAACACGTCCATGTCGGAGTATTCCGCCGGGGCGATGTCCTCGGGCGCAACCCGAAAGTGACACGCGCTGGGGCCGGGGATAGATATTTTCGGCTGAACATTCGCGATCGAAGCGACGTACCTGAAATGATCCAGCATGGGATGGTCGTGCGGAAAATCGAGCCGCCCGGTAATTGTGGGAAAGATCGGCGGGAGATTGACGCCATGAAACTGGATTCCTTCGTCCCGCTCTACCAACGCAAGGCCCGTCAACGCGCCCATGAAGTCGTAGTGCCAGAACCGCCGCCGAAACTCGCCGTCAGTCACGGCCATGAATCCCAGGTCCTGCTGCATCTTCACGGCAGTGTCAATGGCTTCATTTTCTACGCCTTCGAGATCGGGATGTGACGAAAACCCGTCCGGGCCGAAACGGTCCGCATGGTATTTTCGGCGGGCATCGTGTACCGCGCGCGGCCTCAGCAGACTGCCCACGTGATCCGCACGAAACGGCGCTGTCTCATTCATCGCAAGTTCCCCATCAGGCGCAATCGTTCCTGCGTGCCATTGAACCATGGCTTGTTGTATATTGGGAGTGTCGCCGGTATAGCGTAAGCTGCGAGGCTATCGAAGATGGCAAAGATCGGACGCAACCAGCTCTGCACTTGCGGAAGCGGTCTGAAGTACAAGAAGTGCTGCGCGAACAAGCAGGCGAAGACGCCCATGGCATTGCGCATCGTGGCAGCCGTGGTGGCGGTCTTTCTTGTCGGTGGCCTCGTCGTCTTCCTCACCAATATCGACGATTACGATCCGCACGCCAACACCACCGGGGGCCGCGTCTGGTCGGAAGAACACGGCCACTGGCACTAGCGGCAACACCGGCCCTTCGTACCCAGCCGGGACGTACCCGGCTAGATTCGCCGTAGCGTCGTCACGGGCGGCTCCCGGACGACGGAACGCGCCGCCAGCGTACCGCTGACTCCGACGACCAACGCGCCGGCCAGCAGCCCGTAGAGCACCAGCATCGGCCCCGGTAGGTAGTCCAGTTCAAAGAGTTCGCTGGCGACGAAGTAGCCGATGAGTCCGGCTCCGGCGGCCGCCAGGGTGCCTGCCAGCACACCGATCGCCGTGAATTCGGCGGCGATGCCCTGCAACACCACGCCCTTGCCGGCGCCGAGGGTGCGCAGCACGGCGCTCTCGTACATGCGTTCGTCCCGCGTGGCCTGGATTGCGGCGAGCAATACAACGATGCCTGCTGCGAAGGTGAACAGGAAGACGTACTGCACCGCGGACGCCGCGCGGTCCATGGCGCGCCGGACCTGATCCAGTACCGCGTCGATGTCGATCACCGATACACCGGGCAGTTCCGTAACCAGATCGAGCATGGCGATGCGCTGTTCGCGTTCCAGGTAGAGGCTGGTGATGTAGGTATGCGCAAACTCTTCCATCACGCCCGGATTCACGACCATGAAGAAGTTCGGCCGGAAGGAGTCCCAGTTGATGTTCCGCGTGCTGGTGATGCTCACGGTCGTGCTCTGCCCGGCGATGGCGAAGGTGAGTTCGTCGCCCAGCGCCAGGCCAAAGTCCACCAGTTCCTCCGCCGCGATGGACAACTGGGGTTCGGGATCGTTCTCTTCCCACCACTGCCCGGCCACGATTTCGTTGTCGGGACTCAGCGCCGCCGCCCACGTGATGTTCAGGTCATCCCGCAATTCCCGTTCGGTGCGGCGGTCACGGAACTCGTACTCGTTCAGCGGCACCCCGTTGACGTGGCTGATTCTCGCCCGGACCAGCGGTGCGAATTGCGGCGCCTCCACTCCATGATCGGTCAGAACGTCCGTTACACGGCTGCGTTCATCGGGCTGAATGTTGATCACGAAGTGATTCGCGGCCGTTTCCGGTAACGTCGATTGCCACTGGGACATGAGTTCGGTGCGCACGAGCGTCAACAGCAGCAGGACCATGAGTCCGATCCCGAAGGCGACCACCTGAACGCTGCTTTCCCGGCCGCGGCGCGCGACGTTGGCGATGCCGTACCGCCATGCAATCCCCACCCTGCCTCGTACGCGCTGCAATCCCATGACCATGACGTGCCCCGAGGCATAGAGCGCCGCAAATGTCGCCACGGCGCCGGCCAGCAGGTACCCGATGAGTTCCAGGTCCCGGAAGAGCCAGTACAACATGGCCGTGACGGCGGCGGCGGCCGTGCCGTAAACGGCGGTATACCCCAGCGGCGGGGGCTGAAGATCGCGTCGCAGCACGCGGGCGGGCGGCACCTTGCGCAGCTGCAGCAGCGGCGGCAGTGCAAACCCCAGCGCGATGGTCAGGGCCGTCACCGGCCCGATGAGGAATCCGTCAATCCCCGGTGCCGGCAATTGAGCCTCAACAAGATCGTCCAGCAACAGCACCAGACCGTGCTGCGTGACAAATCCCAGCAGCGTGCCCACGACCCCGGCGACCAGGGCGAGCGCCAGCAGTTGCGTCAGCGTGAGCCGCAGCACGTCGCGGTGCTGCGCGCCCACGCACTTCATCAACGCGACGCCGTCGAGATGGCGGGCCAGGAATCGCCGGCTCGCCATCGCCACGGCCACGCCGCCCAGCAATACGCTGACCAGCGCGGAGAGCAGCAGGAAGCGCTCGGCACGCTCGATGGAGGAGCGCACTTCGGGCCGTGCGTCCCTGATGTCGTCCAGTTCCTCTTCCGGGCCCATCATGACTTCCAGGCGTTCGCGGAAGGTCTGCACCTGCCGCTCGTTGCCGGCAAAAAGCCATTCGTACTCGACCACGCTGCCCGGCTGGATCAATCCCGATGCCTCCACGTCCGCGACGTTGAGCAGGACGGTCGGCGCGAGTTCCATTAACCTCCAGCCTTCGTCGGGCCGGAACTCCAGGGTCTGAGCGACCCGGGCGTCGAGTTCGCCGATCCCCAGCGTATCGCCGACATCGAGCCCCAGACGCGCCAAAAGCGCCGGCTCGACCCAGGCCTCTCCCCGCCCGGGAACGCCGGCAGCGGTTCGAGGCTCCCCGGCCAGTTCATCGGCTACGCGGACCTCGCCGCGAAGCGGGTATCCGTCGGAGACCCAGCGAATGTCAGCCAGGGAGCTGGCGCCGTTGGCGATGAGCACGCTGCGGAACTGGACCACCCGAGCGGTTTGCAGTCCTTCCGCCCGTGCGGCTTCCGGGTAGTCGGCAGACAGGGGGTAATTGGACTCGACGCGCAGGTCGGCGGCAAGCACCTCCCCAGCCTCCTGGCGTACGGCCTGCCCCACCCGATCGGTGAAGAACCCTACCGCAGCCATGGCTCCGACGGCCACGACCAGCGCCGTCAACAGCACCGGCGTCTCCCCCGCGCGCCAATCGCGGACCAGCAGCCGCGCAGCCAGACTCAGTTTCATGTGCTCAATCCGCTGTGAAGCCAATCAGCCGATGGGTACTCGGTGAACGAACACCGCGCCGGAGTCCCGCACGGAGTTGTCCGACTGATCCCCGGCGACGCCGGCCGCACCGCCGTCTTCCACGCGAACCCCGACCGCCACGGTCTCCCCGCTGTCGTCCAGTGCAATGTTGGCGCCGTACTCGTCGTAGATTTCCGACGCAGGAGCCTTCAGATAGGCCGTCTGGCGCCATTCGCCGCCGGTGCGGCGGAACAGGTAGACAGCCCCGGCCTCGTCGGCCAGGTCGTCCTGCGGCCCGTTCACGCCGCTGGCGCTGCCGTCCTCCAGCGGCGCGCCCACCGCCAGAACGCTGCCGTCGCGGTTGAGAAACAGGCGCGTACCGAACTGATCGAAGGGGCTGGTGTTGGATGGCTTGATATAGGCCGTCTGAGTCCAACTCCCGCCGTCGCGGGAAAAGACATAGGCGGCGCCGGAATCTTCGGAGGAGTCATCGGTCTGATCCGCTCCCACGCCGGTATCGTTGCTGTCTTCATCGAATGACGCGACGGCGAGAGTATTGCCGTCGCCGCTCAGCGCGACCATAGAGAAGGCATCGTTGCCAGAGGCATTGGAAGCCTTCAGGTACGTCTGCTGATGCCACTGCGTACCTTCGCGGGCAAATACGTAGACCGCACCGGACCCCCTGGAGTCGTTGTCATCCGGCCCGTTCGCACCGCTGGAGGAACCGTCTTCGTCCAGTGCGCCGATGACCAGGGTATTTCCATCGTCGCTGATCGCAAGGGACACCCCGAACAGGTCGGTAGCATCGGCATTGGACGCCTTCAGATAGGCCTGTTGAGTCCAGTCGCCGCCTTCCCGGACAAACACGTAAACGGCGCCGGCGCCTCGCGCCGAATTGTCGCTGCCGTCGCCGCTTCCGCTTGCGCCGGAACCGTCTTCGCCCGTCGCACCCACCGCCAGCGTGTTGCCGTCGGCGCTGAGTCCCAGGGCGTAACCGAAATTGTCGCCGTCTTCGGGTTCGCCGGTATTGAAAGCCTTCACATAGGCTTCCTGCCGCCAACCCTCGTCGCCTCGCCGGAACACGTACACCGCGCCGGAGTTCTCCATGGAATTGTCGTGCGGATCGCCGTTGACGCCGGTGCCTGCGCTGTCCTCCAGGTTGGCCGCCACAGCCAGGGTGGCGCCATCGTCGCTCAGTGCAACGGCGAAGCCGAACTGGTCGCCCGGCCCCGCATTGGACGCCTTGAGGTAGGCGTCCTGCTGCCACGCGCCGTTGCCGGAGCGCCGATAGACGTACGCGGCGCCCGCGTTGCGCGCAGAATTGTCCTCCTGATCGCCGTCGATACCGGTGGCAGCACTGTCTTCCAGCCGCGACCCCACGGCCAGTGTCGCACCGTCGCCGCTGAGGGCCACCGATACGCCCAGCAGAACGGCGCTCCCGCCGAACTGGTCGTCCACGCCCGGATTGGACGCCTTGATGTAAGTCGCGGCTGTCTGCGCCGCGGCATCGTGCTCAGCCGTCTGCGCCGCAACATCGTCCGTGTCCGTCTGTGCCGCAGCATTGCCCGCGACCGCGGCGGCCAGGACAAGGCCAGGCCAGGGTGACCGGAAACCGGCGTCGCGGCAACTAGTTGCCAACATAGATCTCGTTGCCTTCGGCATCGTGCAGGCGCGACTTCTCGGACAGCGTCATGTAGGGGCCTCCGTTCCTGAGCGCCCGGCCGGTCATGGTGATCACATCGCCCACCTGAAACGTGTTCCGGTCCCAGCCCCACCTGTTCTCCAGGCTGTTCGGCGGCCCCAGTTCGCCGTGCCACTCGACGGTTTCGCCGTTTTCGTCAACCACGGCGATGGTCAGCAGCGAGTGGGGATTGATGAACTGGAACTCCACCACCGTTCCCGTCACCGTCGTGACGGTCTCGGTGTAACGGCCCGCGTCGCCGTGATGCGCCAGGCTGAGCGGCGCGGCAACGACAAATCCGGCAACCGCAATCGATACGCTTCGCAAACAGGATTGAAGATTCATGGCCTCCCCTGATTGAACATGCAATTCTCCACTATCCCGAGACGCCATTTTGTGGGGCGAACTCAAGTTGACGATAACATAGCGGATCATCCCGGGAATGTCCCTTACATGACGTTCCGTTAACGTGAGGGCCATGATTCGGAGCGCGGATTCGGCTATGGTTGCAAGCCATTCACGTTTCCCTGCATGAGGAAGGACTAATGCGACGAGCGATTATTGCGTCCGCCACAGGCATCCTGTCGTTTTGCTTCTCGGTAGCCGTTCACGCCGATGTCGAGTGGGCCTACCAGGTGCTGGACGAATCGCTTCTCCCCCAGCGGGACCTGGATATCGACCTGCAGGCCCCGCGGTCCGTGCCGGGCAGTTCCCTGCAGCGCAGCCAGGAACAGATCGACGATCACTGGAATCCTCCCGACTGGTTTCCGGACGATCATTACGCCCCGGTCCCCGAAGTCGTCGCTCACGGCGCCGGCCCCCTGGTGCGCGCCTGTGCCGCCTGTCATGGATTCACCGGCGCAGGTCACCCCGAGTCGTCGCACCTGGCGGGTCTGACGGCGGCGTACATCGAAGCGCAGATGGCCGACTTCAAGAGTGGAGCCAGGAAGGAGCGGTTCTGGATGAATGCTTTCGACGTCTCCGAGGAACAGACGCGCATCGCGGCGGAATGGTTCGCCGGGCTTGAGGTCATCGACTGGATCGACGAGGTGATCGAAGCGGATATCGTGCCGAGAACCTACATCGGCGATGGCCGCATGCGGCACTTCCATCCCGATGGCGGCACCGAACCCATAGATGGCCGCATTATCGAAGTCCCGCAGGACCGGGAATTGGCCACTGCCCGGCACCCCTACTCCGGGTTTACCGTATACGCCCCCGAAGGCAGCCTGGCGCGCGGGGAGGACTTGGTAACCACAGGCGCCGGCGGCCGAACGATCCAGTGCTTCATCTGTCACGGTCCCGATCTGAAGGGACTCGGAGACGTGCCCAGACTGACGGGAGTTTCTCCCCTGTACACGGTCCGCCAGCTGAACGATTTCAAGAACGGCGACAGGGCCGGCAGTCTTGCGCCGCTCATGACGGCCACGGTCATCAACCTGACCGACGAGGACATGGTGGCGATCGCGGCGTACCTGGCGTCGCTGGATCCATAGCCGAACCGGCCGCTACCGGCAATCTCTCAAGACTTCGACAGAATGCACGAATCGAGGCTATCGGTAGCCCATCAATGGCCGAGCGGGTCTGCGCCAGGTTCGTTGCCCAGCACTTGCTCTCGTACGGAGGCGACGCGCTCGACGGTAATCGGGGAGGCGCCACCCCCATATTCCTGCCTGATATAGCTCAATACCGCGGCCATCTCTGCATCGTTGAGAAAGTCGAACCTTCCCATGAGGATTTGCGACCCGAATCCGCCCGTGAGCATGTAGCCGATCAGGGCATCCTCGCTGCCGGCGATCCAAGGGCTGGCGATGAGCGTCGGCGTCATTCCCGGAACGCCTCTTCCACTGGACATGTGGCACGCCAGGCAGTCCCGCTCGTAAATCTCGCGCCCGTCAATCGAGTCCGCTGCGGCTTGCAGCATTCCCGATGGACCGGTGCAGGCTACCAGCGTCAGCGCCGCCGAGGCGACGAGAACGAATCCGCAGAGATATCGCTTCAAATCATTGAATTCCGGAGAGCGACACGTGCCCTATTCTCCCAGGTACTCGATCCGCCAGATGCGGCCGCTTACGGTGCTTGAGATATAGATTTCGCCATCGGGACCCTGCTCGATACCCGTAGGGCGGTGAATCGCATCGTTTGGGTCTTCAAGGACTTCGTGTCCCTCGAATCCGTCGGCGAATACCTCCCAGTCCTCGCCCGGCATGCCGTCCACGAACGGCACGAACACCACGTTGTACCCCCCCTGGGGCAGCGGTGCGCGGTTCCATGAGCCGTGGAAAACCACGAATACGCCGTTGCGGAACCGTGCCGGCAGTGCATCACCGGTATAGAACATCATGTCGTTGGGCGCCCAATGGGCCGGGAAATTTGCAATGGGTTGTTCGTAGACGCCGGCTTCGGCCTCCTGCCGACCGTCACCGCCGTACTCCGGCGCCACCACGCGTGCACCCCTCAGGTGATCGTAGTACGTGAACGGCCATCCGTAGTCGCCGTCCTCGACCAGGATGTGCATTTGCTCGGAGGGCAGTTCCGCGCTGTCTTCGGCGCTGAAGTTTTCCGGATAGAGCGTGTAAAGGGCATCCCGGCCGTGGCTGAGGAAGTACAACCGCTGATGGTCCGGGTTCCACACCATCGCCATGGCATTGCGAATGCCGGTGGCATAACGCCGGCCATGTGTCGCCTGGGACTGATTGGTTGCATTCGCATCGTACTGCCAGATGCCTCCCTGCCACTCGAGCTGTGGGCACGGAAGCTGCCCGGGCGAGCCCCGCGTTCGAAACTCCACCATGCAGGCATTCGAAGGCGCCCCGACGTTGACGTAGAGGTTGTTGTCGTCATCGATGGCAAAGGTCTTGGCCTCGTGCAGACGCTGTTCGGGGAACCCGTCAACCACAACCTCAGGCGGTGCGGAAGGCACCAGTTCGTCACCCTCGAACGCAAACCGGTAAACGGCGGTCTTGGAACCGAAATACAGGTATCCGTCGTGAAACTGCAGGGCGGTTCCAGGAATTTCGGTGGCGAATCGCTCGATGATGTCGGCGGCGCCGTCGCCGTCGGTATCCCGCAGGGCGACAACGCCCATGTTGGAACCCCGCCCGAGACGCACCGTCAACGCGTAGTAAAGCGTGCCGTCGTCGCGCATTGCCATATGACGGCCGTAGCCGTCAATATCCGCAAAAACCGTCGCCATGAATCCGGGGGGTACCCGTATCCCCGTTTCCGAATCGATGGCCTGCGCCGGGTCCACCGAGTATTCCGTGACCACCTGGTCCGCGAAGGAGACTGCGGGGACGAGACAGCAGACGAGCGCCAGCGAGAATCCTGAATATAGATTTGCCTTCATGTGATTGCGTTCCTGAAAGTTCTGGTAATGACCTGTACGCTGCCGGCCGGATTCGTGTCCCTTCCCGGGTTCAGCGTCCGGGGGCCGACTCTGCAGTCCGAGGGTTGCGAATTCTACCCAATCCTAGCGGGCGTAGCGGGACCGGGTCATCTGCGCCAGGATCGCCACGGCAATTTCCGCAGGCGACCGGCCGCCGAGGGGCAATCCGATGGGACCGTGTATCCGCGCCAGCGCTTCGTCGTCAAAGCCCAGTGTCGCCAGGCGCTTCAGTCGCCTGGCGTGGTTTTTTCGGCTGCCCAGGGCGCCAATGTAGAAAGCGTCCGACTCCACGGCACACTTCAGGGCCGGCTCGTCGATCTTGGCGTCGTGACTGAGGGTAACCACGGCAGTGCGCGCGTCCAGTGCCAGCGACGGCATGGCCTCCTGCGGCCAGTCGTGGCTGATTTCCACGTCGGGAAAGCGGTGGTCCGTGGCGAACGCCTCCCTGGGATCCAGCAGCAGCACCCGATAACCCGCCAGCCGGGCCATGGGAATCAATTTCTGCGCGATATGTACGGCACCGACGACGATCAGCCTTGGCGGAGGAGCGATGGTCTGTACCAGGTAGCGGCCCTGCTCTGTCTCGACGGTTCGAGCATCGTCCCGGGCCAGGGCGTCGCGGCAATGCTTGAGCAGTTCATCGGGGACCGTTGCCGCGCCCCCTTCATCCGTCGCTCCGAATGCCGTTACGGCGGAACGGTCCACCAGGAACTCTGCACCGGGCTCGACGGGACGCAACAGCACCACGGCCCGCGCCTGGAACAACGATTTGCTCAACGCCCGCAGTAACCGACCGTTCACCCTGCGCGCCCCATCAGCTCGAAGAACACATCCATGTAGCCTGGTACGGCTGCGTCAACGATAATCCTCGCCGCGTTCACTCGACGCGCACGACCAGGACCTCGATCCGGCCGCCACACGCCAGACCCACTTCCCACGCCTCGTCGTCGGTCACGCCGAAACTCAACAACTGGCGGTCGCCGGTTTCAATGACCTGTTTCGCGGCACGGATCACCGCACCCTCCACGCATCCGCCGGAAACGGATCCTTCGAACGATCCGTCTGCATCGATGACGAGGTGGCTGCCGACAGGCCGGGGCGACGACCCCCACGTACTGACCACCGTCGCCAGCGCGACGTCCCTGCCCTCTTCCTGCCACTTGAGCGCGGTTCTCAGGACGTCCCCTGGACGGGCGAACGAATCCCCTGTTCCGGCTGCCGTCACCCGCTATTTCCTCCGCCCAGCGCGGCGGCCCTGTCCGCGGGAATCCTCCAGCGCCTCACGGGCAACGGACTTGGACCAGCGCACGAAATGCCAGAGTTGGTCAATCAGGCGCGGTGAATTGGCCTGCTCGAAACGCCGGTCCCGAATCTTCTCCAGGGCCTTTCGGCAGCGCAGCAATTCGCCTTCCAGCCGCCGGACCTCTTCTGCCAGGTCTCGGGTGGAACCGTCGGTGCCTTCGGTAGCCGTCAAGTCGGTTCGCGGCGTCGACGCCACGTCGTCATTCATGCTCTGATCCAACTGCCCGCTTGGGGCGATATACTAATGCCGGTACCAACTGACGGTTGCGGATCGGTTGGTCACAACTCCAAGCCATTCTATTACAAGGATCCGATGCCATGGACAGCAATCGGCGTTTCCGAATCGGTTGCACAGCAATGTCCGCGATAGTGACGCTGCTGGCGCCCGCCGTTACAACTTTCGCCCATCACGGGTTCGATACGCACTACTATCGCGACCGGCCCGTGCTGGTTCAGGGAACGGTTACCGAGTTCCAGTTCGTCAATCCCCACTCCTTCGTTTTCGTACGCACAACCGACGAGAGCGGAGCGACCGTCGTGCGCTGGTGCGAGATGCAGGCCAGTTCGCAACTGCGGATCAAGGGAATCGGCCCGGATGTGCTCAAGGTCGGGGACCCTGTACGCATTGAGGGGTTTGAGGCCAGGCGCGACCCTCTGGGATGCGAGTTTGCCACCGGCTACCTGGCCGACGGAACGGTCCTGACGCTGCGAACCAGCGGCGGGCAGAGCCTGTTTGCGGCGCCGTGGGAGCCTGACGATTCGGGTTCAATCTTCGGAACCTGGTTTCGCAAGGCCTTTCCCGGGGCTGGCACCGATCCGGATCCCATGGATTCCTATACCGCGGCAGGCGCGGCTGCCCACGCCGCCAACGACCCGTTGATCGCCAATCCAGTCTATCAGTGCAACCCGGTGAGCCCGATTCGCGCCTGGTCCCAGCCGGGGCTGCCCACGGAAATTCGCGATGAGGGCGATCGAATCGTCATCCGCCACGAATTCATGGACACCGAGCGCGTCGTCCACCTCAACATGGATGAGCATCCGGCGGGCGCTCCCCGAACGACGATGGGCCACTCCATCGGACGATACGAGGATGGCGACCTCATCGTCCACACGGCGCTGTTCGACGAAGGCTTGCTCAGGTCGGACTTCGTCCGCACGATGGACCTGGAACTCACCGAGCGATTCCACATCAATCCGGACAACGGCGATCTGGAAGTGACCTGGACGGCCACCGATCCCCGGTTCCACAACGGCACGGTGTCCGGTTCACGCATTCTCATGCGCACCACGCTGCCGATGGGAACCTACGACTGCACGCCCGGTATCGGACACGGCGAGCAGATGCCCGCACCGTAACAACACTGGACGCACCGCCTCCATCTTGGCGCAGCGGCGCTGGTGGCCCGAATCGCGTCTCGCGGCCCGCGCCGATCAGATCGGCTCGTCAGCGGCGGAACAGCCACATGAGCAACGACAACAGTGCGCTCACCAGGATCATCGTGGTAATCGGCAGGTAGAGCTTGAACGAAGGCCGGTCGATGACGATATCCCCGGGCAGCCTGCCCAGCGGGAGCTTGCCGAGCCAGGGCCACGCAAGGCCGATGACGAGCAGTGCAAGACCGATCAGGATCAGGGTTCGTTGCATGATTTAACGTAGTTTCGGCCGGAGTGCCGAAGGCTCCGGCAGAAGTCCTTTATCCGGCCCCTGTACTCGACAACTACGGCACCCTGGTCAAGCAGGGCGCCGGCAACCAGTCGATACGCGCCTATTCTGCCGGCGGAGGAATCTGCGCTTCGATGGTGATCAGCAGATGGACTTCCGGAAAGAAGCCGTTCTCCAGATCGTAGTCGATGCCGAAGTCCGCGCGGTTGATCGTTGCCGAGGCGTCGGCGCCGCAGACTTCCCGCATATGCCTGAAGTGGGGCTGACACTGGAACCGGTTGACCTGGAGGTTGACGGGCAGGCTGACGCCATGAAGCGTTAATGTTCCCTCCACCGCGGTCGGTCCGCCGTCCTCGAAATCAACGAGCGTGCCGGCATAGGTTGCTGTCGGGAACTGATCCACATGAATGATGTCAACCAGCGTTCTTTCGTTCATGGCGTCATGACCGAAATCGATGCTCGACATGTCCATCTCGACTTCGACGGTCCCGGTTCCCGCCTCCTTGTCGAGCACTACGGTCCCCGAGGACCGGTTGATCTTGCCCCGCCAGACCGAAAGCCCGCCCCAGTGATCCGCCTCGAACGCCGGAAACGTGTGGCTGGGATCGATGTTGTAAGTGACGGGTTCGGCCATGCCGATGGTTCCCGCCGCGGTCCCCGCCAGCGCCAATACCGCCACGGATAGCTTTCTGATTGCCATAATCCTGATACTCCCTGCTTGCCTGCTGACCGGTCGATTCCCGGAGCGTTCGTTCACGGGCCCCGCCCACGACGAGGCAAGAGTGTAACCGCTCGCCCGCCCATGTCTCCAGTGCACTCTACTGGTTCTGTTCCGCTTCAGAATCGACAGACACTTCATCCAGCGTACCATCAAGGGAGAACAACCAGACGCTGTCGCCCCGCGGGGAACCGGCAAAATTGTTTCCGGCGGAATAGGCCACGAGATGCTGGCGGCCGTTGTACTCGAACGCGCTGACCGGTGCGTTCATGCCGGCGCCGGTCTGGAATTCCCAGAGCAGATCGCCGTTGCGGGAATCCAGTGCCGTGAGGCGACCGTCGTTTCGGCCCACGAAGATCAGGCCGCCCGCGGTCGACAGCACCCCGCTGTAGCAGCGGTCTATGAGCCGCTGCTGCCAGACGATCCTGTTGGTGCGCATGTCCATGGCAGCGAGGATTCCCGAGACGTATCCGGGAATAGCGTGGAATTCGCCGCCCAGGAAACGCTCGCCCAGCGGAGGGGGCAAGTCCTCGTCCATCTCGCCGCCCCTGAAGAACGACATCCGGTCCGTTGCGCAGACGAACAGGTGGCCCGTCTGCGGATCGTAGGCGCTGCCGGGCCAGTTGGCGCCGCCGTTGTGGCTGGGCTTGATCACCGCGCCGTCGGTCCAGAAAGGCGTGAATATCCGCCCCTGGTTGACCAGCGGCGGATACCCTTCCGGCACGATGTCCACATGCTGCGGGACGAAGGCATCGCCGATGGGATAGGGCTGCGTGGCTGCCGTCGCCTGGCGCGGTTCCTGGGGTACGGGGCGTTCCTCGATGCCGATCAGGGGCTCGCCGGTTACACGATCCAGGATGTAGACCCAGCCGGTCTTGCCGGGCTCGGCCAGTGCCCGCCGGGTGACGCCATCGATGTCGATATCGAAAAGCACGACGGGACTGGGCGCGTCGTAGTCCCAGATGTCATGGCGAACCTGCTGGAAGTGCCAGCGGTACTCGCCGGTGTACACGTCCACCGCCACGATTGCCGCGGAAAACAGATTGTCGCCGGGGCGTATGCTGCCGTTGAAGTCGGGCCCGGGATTGCCCGTGGAGAAATAGAGCAGTCCCAGGGTGGGGTCCAGCGCGGGCGTCTGCCATACGGTCGCACCGCCATAGAGATAGACATCGTTGTCCTGGGGCCACGTGTCGTGGCCGATTTCGCCCGGGCCGGGCACGGTATAGAAGGTCCAGGCCAATTCCCCGTCATCCGCGCGATAGGCCTTGACGCGGCCGCGAACGCCGAATTCCGCGCCGGCGAACCCGGTGATCACCAACCCATCGTGGTACAGGGGAGCGCTGGTAATGCTGAAACCCTCCTCCCAGCGCTCGGCCTGTGTGGACCAGATCACGCTTCCGGTCTGCTGGTCGAGCGCGACCAGCTTGCCGTCGAGTTGGCCCACAAACACCTTTCCCTCACCGAGACCAACGCCACGGCTCGTCCACCCGCAGCAGATGACGTCGATGGCGGGGTCCAGGTTGGCCTCGTAGCTCCACAGGAGTTCACCGCTGTCCACGCTGACGGCAAAGGCGTCGTCGGCGCCCGTGACGACGTAAATCACCCCATCGTAAACCACCGGCTGGGCCTCGCCCGAGTACTTGTTGTCGAGTCCCGAACCGTTCAGATGCGTTCGCCAGACCCCTCGAAGTTGCGAGACGTTACCGCGGTCAATCTCGTCCAGGGGCGAGTAACGCTGGTTGTAGACATTGCCGCCGTTGGTTATCCAGTCCTCCCTTGGCAGCGAGGCCAGCCGTTCTCCTGAAAACGCCGGCGCCGGTTCGATGCGGGGCACATCGGCAGCCTGCTGTGCGACAACCGCACCGCTGCACATTATCGCCAAGCCTACGGCAACGCCCTTCCCGATCAGGTTCCCGTGCAATTCCCGATGACATGCTGCGACCATGTGACTCCTCTCGGCAAAGCGGCTCTCGCCGGTGCGCGCGTATGATAGACCGTTTCACGGGCATCCTCAGGTACCTCTGACTTGAGAAGCCCGGTTGTCGCGCGAATAATGGCAGGATACGAGTAGTCGATTTCCCGGGAGATGCAAATGCGCAAGCGATTGGTCGATGTGTCCGCGTTTTCAGCAGTGCTTGCCGTCGCCGGCGCCATTTCCGTTAGCGACGCGCAACAGGAAGCCGGCCTTCTCAACTACGTGGTCGCCAGCGACCGGCTGCACACCTCGGGACAACCCGACAGCGAGCAACTCCGCACCCTGTCGGATCGGGGGTTCGATCTGGTCATCAACCTGGCCACACCCACGAGTCCCAACACGGTTCCGGAGGAAGGGCAACTCGTGACCCAGGGGGGCATCGCCTACGTGAACATCCCCGTGGACTGGCAGGCGCCTGCGTACGAGGATTTCGAATTCTTCAGCGGAATCCTCAACCAGTCACGCCACGAGCAGGTGCTGATCCACTGCATGGTCAACTACCGCGCGTCCCTGTTCACCTTCCTGTATCGCACGATTCACCAGGGAGTGGCGCCGGAAGAAGCCTACGAGGCTGTAGCCGCCCTCTGGAAGCCCGAGGACCAGTGGCTGGACTTCGGTCACATGGTGTTGGACCGCCACGGTTTCGATTATCGGTTACCTTAGGGAAAAGGCCCGTCAACGTTCGATTTCCTGGCAAAACGCACAGTCTCGCGATGAAATTGGTGGGGGCACTAGGACTCGAACCTAGGACCAGCGGCTTAAAAGGCCGATGCTCTACCACCTGAGCTATACCCCCGAACGTGCGCGGGATGCGGCAATTCCGATACCGGCAGCCGCGACATTGACCGTTGCCCCAGCCGTGGCTGCGGCCCGGACCGTGGCGAACGGATAATACCGAAAGGTGGCGTCAGCACAAGTCGGAATCGTCCGTCTACGCAGTCACGCCTGGTACCGGGTCTGGTCCGCCAAGCCTGCCTGGCTGAAACCCTGTGCCCGAAACCGGCAGGCATCGCAGCGCCGGCAAGCCCTGCCTTCCGGGTCTGCCTGATAGCAGGATACCGTTATCGAGTAATCGACGCCCAATTCGGTTCCGCGCCTGATGATCTCGGCCTTGGTCATGTTCACCAGCGGCGCGAGAATTTCCACCGGCGCGCCCTCCACGGCCTGTTTCGTCGCCAGATTGGCCAGGTCCTGAAAGGCGGCCACAAACTCCGGGCGGCAGTCCGGATACCCGGAGTAGTCAAGCGCGTTGACGCCGATGAAGATGGCAGACGCCCGAAGGACCTCCGCCCACGCCAGCGCCAGCGCCAGAAATACGGTATTGCGCGCCGGCACGTAGGTGACCGGGATGCCCTCCCCGCCCTCGTCCGGTACCGGAATGGAAGGGTCCGTCAAGGCCGAACCACCCAGGCTGCCAATGGGGATAGTCAGGACCCGGTGCTCCACGTCGAAATAGGCGGCCACTCGCCGTGCGGCCGCAAGCTCGGCGCCGTGAGTCTGCCCGTAGTCGAAGCTCAGTGCATGGCAACGGAACCCCTGCTGCCGGGCGATGGCCAGCAGCGTTGCCGAGTCCAGGCCGCCGGAGAGCAGCACCACGGCCGGGCTTCCGCTGGCCTCTGCCCCCGGGCGGGATGGTTCGTCAACGGCAGCCTGCATCGCTCACCTGCGAGGGCCAAGGGTGGACCGGCGACGCTCCCGGTTGGCTGGGCGATACTGGCTGGACATCGCTCAACGGCCGGGCACATCGCCCCACAGGACCTTGTGGAGCTGAACCTGCATGCGCACGGGCAACCGGTCCGCCAGAATCCAGTCCGCCAATTCGCCCGGCGAGAGATCATCGTAGCTCGGCGAAAAATAGACCTGGCAGTCGACCTTGATCCGGTCCTTCAGTGCGCGCGTGGCCCAGTCGTAGTCCGCACGGTCGCAGATCACGAGCTTCACCGAATCCTTCTCATTCAGCAGCGCCAGGTCTTCCCAGCGATTGCGTTCGACTTCTCCGGAACCCGGAGTCTTGACGTCGACAACGCGGTGCACGCGCGGGTCGACCTCGCCGATGTCCATCGCACCGCTGGTTTCAAGGGCGACCCGATAGCCCTGGTCGCAGAGCCGGGCTAAAAGGTCGAGGCAGCGGCGCTGGGCCAGGGGTTCGCCGCCGGTCACGCACACGTACCGCGTGGAAAAGCCTGCGACTTCGGTGACGATACTTTCGATGCTGCGCCACTCGCCGCCCGTAAAGGCGTACGCGGTATCGCAGTAAGTGCAACGCAGCGGGCACCCGGTCAGGCGCACGAAGACGGTCGGCCAGCCGCTGAACTGAGCTTCCCCCTGGATCGAATGAAAGATTTCCGTGAGGCGCAGCCGATCCTCTGTCGGCGTCAGGCCGGAGGACTCCGCGTCCACATTCAACCCTGCTCCTGCAGAATGCGCTCAAGCCGCTGCGTTGCCAGGCGCGCCGCAGTGGTGGCGGAAAATTCCCGGATGACCCGTTGCAGGGCCTCCCGGGCAGCGTCCCACTGCTGTAGTTCGTAGTTGCAGAAGCCGATCTTCAGCAAAGCGTCCGGGAGCTTGCTGGATCCCGGATATTCGTCCAGGACCAGTTGAAACGCCGGCAACGCCGCCATGTACTGCCGTTGCACGTAATACGTTTCCGCAAGCCAGTACTGGGCATTGTCGGCCAACGGACTGGACGGGAATACCGCCAGAAACTGTTCGAAGGCGCCGGTGGCTTCCTCGTAGTTGCCGTCCCGCAGCAGGTTGAAGGCGGCCTGGTAGTTGTCCTGGTCGCTTCCCGGGAGCAACACCGGAGGCGGCGGCGCCTCTTCCTCCGTCAGCAACTCCTGCATGGAGATTTGCAGTTGCGCCAGGGTCAATTCCAGCTCCTGCAGGCGTCCGTCGACATCCACGTAGAGGTCGCGTTGCCGTTCCGCGGCGTTATCGGTCTGAAATGCCAGCGTTTCGGTGTCGCCGCGCACGGTCTGGATCTCGGACTGAAGTTGATCGATGCGGGTCGTCAACTCGATCAGGCTCTGGTTGTCGATGACCCTTTCGATGCGTATCAGGCGCGCCTCCAGATCGGTCAGTTTCAGGAAAACCGGATCCTCTTCGGGTGGAGTCGTGGTCGCGCATCCCGCCAGTATCACGGTCAGCAGCGGAATCCGTACGGTGTTCACAGCATCGCGCATGACTGTCACCTCGGTTGATGTTGCAGGCGTCTAACGATACACCAGCTCGACACGACGGTTCAGGCTATAGGAGTTCTCGTCGCTGCCCAACGCCGCCGGACGCTCCTCGCCGTAACTGACGGTTGCCAGTTGATTTCCGGAGGCGCCCTGCAGCATGAGCACGCGTCTGACGGCCTGAGCTCGCTGTTCGCCCAGTCCGATATTGTATTCCCGGCTGCCGCGCTCGTCGGCGTGCCCTTCCAGGCGCACCGCCCGTTCGCCGTTGTCGGCAAGAAACGCCCCATGGGCCCTCAACATGTCGCTGAAGTCGGAGCGTATTTCGCTGCGGTCGAAGTCGAAATAGATTACCAGCCGCGACAGCGGCCCGTCTCCCTGACCCGGCTCCATCCGGGTCACATCGATGCCGCCGTCCGCGCCGATGCCCGTGGTGGACGTTCCGCCCGCACCACTTGCGCCGCCGTTCGCGGCCGTAGCGCCCGAATCGTCGCCGGCGGCTCCTGTCGGAATGGTTGAACCGCCACCGCCACAGGCAGACAGTCCGAAGCCCAGCAACAACAAAATTGGCAATAACCGGATCATTTGATAATTCCTCTATGGTAAATCAATATATTAATCAATTAGATAATACGTTTTATTCAAACCAATGCTAAATTCTGGGGAAGGGCGACCAGACCGGTTCGCGAACCTGCCCTGCCACAGAGGCAATCTGCTGGCGAATTCGCCCGTCCGTACTCACCGACGCCAGTACCCCCCGGCCGCCCTCCTGGGTCGCATAGATGATCAACGCACCATTGGGAGCAAAGCTCGGAGACTCGTCCAAGCTGCCATTACTCAACACCTGCGTCAACCCGGTATCCGGGTCGACCAGGGCGATACGGTAGTTGCCCCGGTCTTCGTGCACCACCGCGAGGCGGTCGCCTTCCGGCGAGATCCTTGGACGCGCATTGTAGCTGCCCTCATAGGTGATTCGCTCGATACGCCCTCCCCGCCGGGCTTCCACCCGATACACCTGCGGACCGCCGGCCCTGTCGGAGGTGAAGTAGATAGACTCACCGTCGGGGGCCCACACCGCCTCGGTATCGATGGCGGAATGCCGGGTCAGACGGGTGAGAATCTGGTTCGCCAGATTCAGCATGTAAACATCGAGATTCCCCTGGTCCCGGGAAAGTGTCAGCGCCAGCATGCGGCCGTCGGGCGAGAACACCGGTGCGCCGTTGATCCCTTCCCTGGAGGAAACCCGTTCCCGAATTCCGGTGCGAAGCTCCTGAACATAGACCGACGAGCGGGACCCTTCAAACGATACATAGGCCAGCTTGCGGCCGTCCGGTGACCATGCCGGCGACATGAGCGGCTCGGACGACTGCGCCACCACCTGTGGGTTGGCGCCGTCGGAATCGGAAACGATGAGCTGAAATCGCCGCTCAAGCCCCATCCGCTGTTCGTTGACGTACGCGATCTGGGTTCCGAAAACGCCCTGAATCCCCGTCAGTTCCTCGAAAATCATGTCCGCCACGCGGTGCCCGGCGACGCGCAGATCGGCCTCGCTGCTACCGGTCGTGAGGCGAAAACCGACGATCTGTTCTCCCTGAAGAACATTGAAAAGCTGAAAGACGATGGTGTGGCTGCCGTCCGCGTTCGCCACCATGTCGCCGATCACCAGGTAATCGACATCGACGATCAGCCAATCCTGGAAGCGGACCTCGGCCGGCTGGGTGGGTCGTGCCACCATGTCCTCCACGGCCATGGGTGCGAATCGCCCGCTGTTTCCCAGGTCGGACGAAACCAGCGCGGCGACGTCGAAGGGCGCCTGCGGGCCGGGCCCTTCCCAACCGAACGGCACGATGGCCATCGGAACGGGACGTTCCACGCCCCGGGTGACCTCGATCACGATCTGGGCGTCGGCGCGCATGATCCCCAGCACCGTTACCACGCAAACGAATGCTGCCCACGCCAATCGCCTCTGCATCTTTTCCTCAAGCATGCCTGCGGATTCCCTGCCTATACCTCGGGCCGAAATATGACTTCCAGATTGCGGTCGAACAGCGAAGAAATTCTCGGCCTGGGCAACGGCGAAGACCGTAGCACGGCCGCCTCGATGGACCGCACGACGGCCTCATCACCGTTACACTGGCCGACGCGTACATCCACCACGTCGCCGCTGGGTATCTGGGTGACGTGAACTGTACACTGAATTCCTTCCTGGGCGCTCGCCGGCGGTATCCAATTCTGCTGAATCCGGTTCTCGATCAGGCGAATGTACTCGTCCAGGGCAGCGGCTTCCTCGCGCCGCCGTGCTTCCTCTTCCGCCGCCAGCGCCTGTGCCAGTTCCGCTTCGCGTTCCGCCTGGCGCCGCGCCGCCTCCGCTGCCAGGCGCTGGCGCTCCAATTCCTCCTGCCGGCGGCGTTCTTCTTCCTCTCGTTGCCGCTGTTCCTCCGCCAGCCGCTGCCGTTCGGCTTCGCGAGCGGCTTCCTCTTCCGCAAGACGCTGGCGTTCCAGTTCCGCCAGGCGTTGCTGCTCCTGCCGCTCCGCCTCCTCGCGCTGAATCCGGACCTGTTCCAGGCGCTGCTGTTCCTGTTCGAGCTGCCGGCGCGCCTCCTCGGCCTGTCGTTCGGCCCGCCGCTGCTCCTCCAGCGCCTGTCGCTGCTGCTCTTCCCGGAGGCGCTGCTCCTCCTGCTCCAGTTCCTCCAGCCGGGCCATCTCCCGGCGGATGAGCGTCTCGTCCACGACGGTCGCCTCGATGGCCACCTGTTCCGCGGGCGCGCGCCGGCTTGAGGGCAGATCCAGACCGGCTGTCAACGCCACGATCAGAACCCCGTGCAGCAGCACGGACAGCGACGTTGCCACCATATGCTCCCGCAAGAATTCCATTCGGCACCATCCCGCCCGTTCAGGGCTGACCGTCCTCCCGCTGTGCCGGATCGGTGATGAACCCGACCCGCTCCGCTCCGGCCTGCTGCAATATGACCATACCCGTAACCACCCGGCCGTACGCCACGGCTTCGTCCGCCTTGACCAGCACCGGAGTCTGGGGATTGCGGCGCAGCACCGCCGCCGTGCGTGTCAGCACGGTCTGCTCGTCGACCGGCGTCTCCTCATCGCCGCCGATGTTCAGGAACAACTCGCCGTCGCGGTTGATGCTCAGTACCAGCGGCTCATTATCGCGCAACAGTTCCGGGTCCAGCGGCTCGGCCGCGGCCTGGGGCAGGTCCACCTGGATGCCCTGGGTCAGCAACGGAGCCGTGATCATGAAGATGATCAGCAGCACCAGCATCA
The DNA here is from genome assembly GCA_022825505.1 of Gammaproteobacteria bacterium. Classification (GTDB taxonomy): domain Bacteria; phylum Pseudomonadota; class Gammaproteobacteria; order Steroidobacterales; family Rariloculaceae; genus UBA6522. The sequence goes on from JAJDWR010000073.1 coordinate 87,492, forward strand.
CGTCGATGTAGGGCACTACATTGATCTCGCCCATCAGGCGCTTCGATCGGCTTTGTCTCATGGCGCCGCCCTGTACAGGTGCGCGGCGTGGCGCTGCAATATCGCCGAGAATTCCTCGGCGAAGGTGTCATAGCGAACCTCCAGCCGCCCGACGATATCGGCGTAGCGGTTGAAGGCGATCACGGCGGGAATGGCGGCGAACAGGCCCATGGCCGTCGCCACCAGGGCCTCGGCAATGCCGGGCGCCACCAGCGCCAGTGTCGCCGCCTGGACGTTTCCAAGGGCCTGAAACGAGGTCATGATGCCCCAGACGGTTCCGAACAGGCCCACGTAGGGACTGGTCGAACCCACCGTGGCGAGAAAGGCCAGGTTCTGTTCCAGGCGTTCCACTTCGCGCACCTGGGACACGCGCATGGAACGCCGCGAACCCTCGACGATCTGCTCGGCGTTGATGGCGCGGTCTTCCCGGAGCCGCCCGAACTCCCGGTAACCGGACTCGAATATGCCCGCCATCCCCACCTGGCTTTCGTCGGAATCCGCCAGTTCCCGGTATATTTCCGAGACGTCGCTCCCGGACCAGAACGTTTCCTCGAACTCGTCCGCCGCCCCGGTCGCCCGCTTCAACAGTCGGCTCTTCTCGATGATGATGGCCCACGACGCAATGGAAGCAACCAACAGCATCAGCATGACGGCCTTGACCACCAGGCTGGCATCCAGAATCAGGCTGATCAGCGATAGATCGTTATTCATCCCTCGGCCTCGCCACCGTTTAGTTCCACATACAGTTGCGCCGGCAGGCGCCGCGGCCTGCCCGTACGCGCATCCACACAGGCCACTTCCGCCCGCGCTCCGCAAACCAGTTCGCCGCTTCCCGGAACACGGCGTATGGTTTGCCTGAAAACGAATCGTACCGCGCTCAACTCCGCCACCTCCGCAGTCACCTCCAGCATGTCGTCAAGTCTGGCGGGCACCTTGAATTGTGCCTCGATGCGGGAGAGTACCAGCAGGATGTTGGCCGACTCCCGCAATGCGTTGTGGTCGATACCGTTCGACCGCAACCACTCGGTTCGCGCCCGTTCGAAAAAGCGAAGGTAACTGGCGTTGTAGACGACGCCCTGTGCATCCGTATCCTCCAAATACACGCGCACCGGCAAAACCTGGGTCTTCATGGTTCCGCCTGCCGTTCAATCGAACAGGCCGGGCGACGCCGGCGGCGCTTCATGCGCCCGGGGCACCTTGAGCCCATAGTGTTGATAGGCGTTGCGCGTGGCCATGCGTCCGCGCGCGGTACGCTGCAGGAATCCTTCCTGGATCAGAAAGGGCTCCACGACGTCTTCCAGCGTGCCGCGCTCCTCTCCAATGGCGGCCGCGAGACTGTCAATGCCCACGGGTCCGCCGTCGAATTTCTCGATCACGGTGAGCAGAAGCTTGCGGTCCATGCTGTCGAATCCGTGCGGATCGACTTCGAGCAGGTCCATGGCGGCCTGGGCGACCGGCTGGGTCACCCGGCCGTCGCATTCCACTTCGGCATAATCGCGGACCCGGCGCAGCAGTCGGTTGGCGATACGCGGCGTGCCTCGGGAGCGCGCCGCGATCTCACGGGCGCCGGCATCGTCCACCGGCAGGTCGAAAATGCCGGCGGTCCGCTTCACGATCTGCTTCAATTCGTCGATTCCGTAGAATTCCAGCCGTTGCACTATGCCGAACCGGTCGCGCAACGGCGAGGTGAGCAAGCCCGCCCGGGTGGTGGCGCCCACCAGGGTGAACGGCGGCAACTCCAGCTTGATCGAGCGGGCGCCCGGCCCTTCGCCGATCATGATGTCCAGGCGAAAATCCTCCAGTGCCGGGTAGAGGACCTCTTCCACCACCGGGCTGAGCCGGTGGATCTCGTCCACGAACAGGACGTCTCTGGCTTCCAGGTTGGTGAGAATCGCCGCCAGGTCCCCCGGGCGCTCCAGTACCGGTCCCGACGTGGTGCGCAGATTGACTTCCAGTTCATTGGCGACGATGTACGCCAGCGTGGTCTTGCCGAGTCCGGGCGGGCCGAAGATGAGCGTATGGTCCAGAGCTTCGCCGCGATTGCGCGCCGCGGTCATGAAAATTCGCATCTGCCGCTTGACCGAGGGTTGGCCCACGTACTCGTCCAGGGTGCGGGGCCGCACTGCCCGGTCGAAGACCACGTCCTCGTGGGTGCCGGCGCCGTCGAGCAATCGGGCGTCCTCGTGCATGGCCGTCACCCGGAGTGTACGCGCTTGAGCGCTTCGCGAATCAACTGTTCGGAATTCATGCCGGCCGTGTCGAGATCCTTGAGCATCCGGTTGACTTCAGCCGTCCGGTATCCCAACGCCTCCAATGCGCCGCGGGCTTCGCCATCGGCCTTCGTGGCGCCCTGCATGGAGTCGGCTGTACCGCCATCCGGCGGATCGAGCCGATCCTCCATCTCCAGTATCAGCCGTTCCGCAGTCTTGCGGCCGATGCCCGGTATTCGCGTCAGCGAAACCAGGTCCCGTTCGAACACGCTGCGCCGAAATCCCTCGGCGCTGATTCCCGAAAGGATGGCAAGCGCGATCCGCGCGCCGACGCCGGATACCTTGAGCAGGTTGCGGAACAAAGACCGCTCGGCTTCGGTGGCAAAGCCGTACAGCAGGTGCGCATCGTCCCGCACCATCAAATGGGTCAGCAGGGTCAACGGCTCGCCGGCTTCCGGCAGGCGGTAGAACGTGGACATGGGCGCCTCGAGTTCGTAGCCGACACCGGCCACATCCAGCGTCAGTTCGGGCGGACGCTTCCAGACCAGAGTCCCCTTGAGGAAACCGATCATGACCGCGCAGTCCTCAGTTCGGCCATCGCAGGCGATCCGCGCACGTACGCGTGGCACAGCGCCAGTGCCAGAGCATCGGCTGCATCCGACGCCGGCGTTTCGCGCAGGCCCAGCAGTACGCGGACCATGAGTTGCACCTGAGCCTTGTCGGCATCGCCACGGCCGACGACCGCCTTCTTGACGTAGCGCGCGGCGTACTCGAAAACCGGAATATCCGCCTCGAAGGTACCACACAGGGCCGCCGCCCTGGCCTGACCGAGCTTGAGCGCGCTGTCGGCGTTTCGATGCATGAACACACGCTCGATGGAAACCTCGTTCGGGCGGAATTGCCGCACCAGTTCTTCCATCTCCGAGAAGATTCGCCTCAATCGGGCATTGTGATCGCCCTTGGTCGCGATGGTACCCATCTTGACCAGCCTGGCTTCACGGCCTGTGCCGTGATCGTCGATGATGCCGTAGCCGGTCCGCCGCGAACCCGGGTCGATGCCGAGGATGCGGACCGGAGCGGTCATGCAGTCGCCTCGAGCAACTCGGTGGGGAGATCCCCGTTGGAATACACGTGTTGCACGTCGTCCAGTTCATCCAGCGCGTCCAGGAGCTTGAGCAGGCTCTCGGCCTGCCGCGCCCGCACGGGCGTCTGGACGCTGGCGTGCATGGTGACCTGGGCATGATCGGGCGCCAGCCCATGAGCCGTCATCGCGGCCTTGACGGCATCGAAATCCGCTGGCTCGCACAGCACGTCGGCGGAGCCGTCGTCGTTGGCGACGACATCGTCCGCACCGGCTTCAATGGCTCCTTCCACGAGTGCATCCGGATCCTGGCCGGAGGTGTAACTGAGCAATCCGGTTTGCTCGAACAGGTAGGCCACCGATCCGTCGGCGCCCAGGTTACCGCCGAATTTCGAGAACGCGTGGCGCACCTCGGCCACCGTGCGATTACGGTTGTCGGTCAGGCAATCGACCATCACGGCAATGCCGCCCGGCCCATAGCCCTCGTAGCGGACTTCTTCATAGGACATCCCCTCCGCATCGCCCGTGCCGCGCTTGATGGCCCGGTCGATATTGTCCTTGGGCATGCTCTGGCCGCGGGCCTTGTCGATGGCCGCACGCAGCCGGGGATTGGCGGCAGGGTCGCCGCCGCCGTCTCTGGCGGCGACAGTGATCTCGCGAATGAGTTTGGTGAACAGCTTGCCGCGCTTGGCATCCTGGGCGCCTTTCCGAAAACGGATATTGGCCCATTTACTGTGGCCAGCCATTCACATCGCTCCTGGCCCGTACACGAACTGGCTGTATGGGAACAGCCGACAGCGCCCGCCCCAAGGGGCTGTCAGTCTGGAAACTCACTCCGTAACTCCACCGGCAGCAAGCCGCAAGTCCTCTGCCGACCCCTATGATAGCGGGAAATCCGCCACTTGTGGGCGACTCGCCGCTCGAAATAGCTTTCGATTCCCAACAAGCGGGTAGGTCCGCGAGGGAGCGGAGCCGGGCATGGGTGCGGTCAGGGAGCGGTCCAACCGATAGTTTTCACCCGGGAAATTGATGGCTGAGCGTCGTTGATCAACGGAAAACAATCATCTTGACAGCACCTGTCAAGCGCATCATGATGCAAGCCATGCGGACCACGCTGACAATCGACGCGGATGTCGAACAGCTTCTCCAGAGAGAAATGCGGCGCACGAACAGGAGCATGAAAGCCGTTGTCAACGACGCCTTGCGTGCCGTCCTAGGCACTCGCGGCAAACCCGCCCGGCTCTCGCGCTACAAGGTCGAGCCGCACGCGTTCGGCTTCAAGCCGGGCGTCGATGCCGATCGGCTCAATCAGCTCGTAGACGAATTGGAAGCCGACGAGTTCGCCCGGCGGCTCGGCCGGTGATCGTCCCCGACGTCAACCTGCTCGTTTACGCCCACGATTCCCAATCCCGCCACCATGCTGCGGCACGCCGCTGGTGGGAAAATCTGATGAATGGCGCGGGAAGCGTCGGCCTTCCCTGGGCAACGATCCTCGGTTTCATCCGCATCGCCACGAATCCGCGAATTCTTGAGAATCCGCTCGATGTGAGCAGCGCCTGCGCGCGCGTGCGATCCTGGCTCCACAGACAACAGACGCTCCTTATCCATCCCGGCGACCGCCATGCGGCCATTCTGTTCGATCTTCTGGAAGCGGCGGGCACGGCCGGCAACCTGACCACCGATGCGCACCTGGCCGCCCTGGCTATAGAGCATCAGGCCGAGCTGCATTCGACCGATCTCGACATGGCAAGATTTCCCGGCCTGAAATGGACGAATCCCCTGGTCTGACGCGGTAAGTGACCACCGGGTTCGGTCGCTCGGTGCGGGCGTCGTTACTCCTACCACGCCACGGTCTTCGCTAGCGGTAGCTACTGGTTCAGGTCAATTGCCCCGCTTGTGGAACCGTGGCGGATTCCGGCCAAGGGGATGCTCGAGCTTAGACAAGAGTCTCAGCAACTCTCTCTTCAGTCGGCGCTTTCGGAATACCTTCATTGATAGTATTCCCCGTGCGCAACTAACTGATGTTGATGGCGTGGATCGCGCGGTTGTCGGCGGCCAGCGCCGCCTCGTGGATGGCCTCGGTGAGTGTGGGGTGGGCGTGGATCGTGCGTTGCAGGTCCTCGCCGGATGCGCAGAATTCCATGGCCAGCACCGCTTCGGCGATAAGTTCGCCGGCGACGGGGCCGACGATGTGAACGCCGAGCAGTTCATCGTCTTCTTCGGCGCACAGCAGCTTCACCAGGCCCGCCGTCTGTTCCATGCCCTTGGCGCGCCCGTTGGCCGCGAACGGGAACGTCCCTACCTTGTAGTCGATACCGCCTGACTGCAGTTCCGCCTCGGTTTTCCCCACCCAGGCGATTTCCGGGGCGGTGTAAATGACCGACGGAACGGCGTCGTAGTTGACTTCCGCAATCTTGCCGGCGATGAGATCGGCCACCATGATGCCCTCTTCGGTGCCCTTGTGAGCCAGCATCGGCCCGCGGACCACATCGCCCACAGCCCATACACGGGGCGCCATAGTCCGGCATTGCTCGTCCACCCGGACAAATCCCCTGTCATCCAGTTCCACGCCGGTGCCATCGCCCAGCAGGCCCTCGGTAAACGGACGGCGCCCCACGCAGACGATGAGCCTGTCCACTTCCAGGCGCTGCTCTTCACCGCCGTGCCGATACTGCACTTCTACCGCGCCGTCGGTGACCGCGGCGCTCTGGACGTTGGCTCCGAGCCGAATGTCCAGCCCCTGCCGTTTGAATTGCCGGAGCGCATCCTTGGCGATCTGCTGGTCCGCCATGTAGAGGAAATCTTCCAGCGCCTCCAGGATCACCACCCTGGAGCCCAACCGCTGCCATACACTGCCCAATTCGAGTCCCACGACGCCTGCGCCCACCACGCCGAGTCGTTCCGGCACGGTCTCGAATTCCAGCGCTCCCCACGAATCGACGATGTGTTCGCCATCGAACGGAGCAACCGGCAGTTCCACGGGCGTTGAGCCGGTGGCGATGACGACATGCCCGGCTGACAATTCGGAGAGGTTGCCGTCCGGATCGGTGATTTCCACGCGGCCGCCGCCCAGCAGCCGTCCGTGACCGCGTACGCCGGTAACGCCATTGGACTTGAACAGGGCCTCGATTCCCCGGGTCAACTGCCTGACGATGCGCTCCTTGCGCGATTGCATCTTGCCGATATCGACGCTCAACTCGCCCACGCCGATGCCATGGGACTTGAATTCCGAGGCGGCGCGATGATAGAGCTCGGAAGACTCGAGCAACGCCTTGGAGGGAATGCACCCGGCGTTGAGGCACGTGCCTCCGAATGCCCGGCTGCCATCCCGATTGCACCACTCGTCCACGCAGACGACGCGCAGCCCGTTCTGGGCCGCGCGAATGGCCGCGGGATAACCCGCCGGTCCGCCGCCGATCACGGCGACGTCGTAGCTCTGTTCTGTCATGGGTATTACACCTGCAGGAGAAGCCGCGCAGGATCCTCCAAAACGTCCTTGATGGCAACCAGGAATTGCACAGCTTCCCTGCCGTCCACGATGCGGTGATCGTAGGTCATCGCCAGGTACATCATCGGGCGTATCTCGATCTCGCCGTCCACGGCCACCGGGCGCTGCTGGATCGAATGCATGCCCAGGATGCCGCTCTGGGGCGGATTGATGATGGGCGTGGACATCATCGAGCCGAAGATGCCGCCGTTGGTGAGGGTGAAGGTCCCGCCGGTCAGATCCTGCATGCCGAGGCCGCCGCTGCGCGCCCGGGTGCCGAAATCGACGATGGAATGTTCGATTTCGGCATAGGTCATCTGTTCGGCGTTGCGGAGGATGGGCACCACGAGACCCCGATCCGTGGACACTGCCACGCCGATGTCATAGTAGTCGTGGTAGATGATGTCGCCGCCGTCCACCGAGGCGTTCAGCACGGGATAACGCTGCAGGGCCTCGATGCACGCCTTGATGAAGAACGACATGAAGCCCAGCTTCACGCCGTGCCTGCGCTGGAACAGTTCGCCGTAGCGGGACCGGGCGGCCATGACGGCGCTCATGTCGACTTCGTTGAAGGTCGTGAGCATCGCCGCCGTGTGCTGCGCCTCCACCAGCCGTTCGGCGATTCTCGCGCGCAGCCTGGTCATGCGCACCCGCCGCTCCGCGCGCTGGCCGGTTGGCGCGGGTGGTGAGGCCGGAGCTGATGGTGTGCCTGGCGCGCCTGGCGAACTCGGTCTGACGGGCGCGCTCGGTGCGCTCGGTGCGCTCGGTGCGCTCCGTGTGCCTGGCGCCTTCTGCGAGTCTGGCGTTCTCTGAGCGTCCTGCGTCCTTTGAGCCTCTGGTTCACTCGGGGTACCGCGTGCGTCCAGCACGTCTTGCGTCTGTGCCCGGGCGGCGAATTTCGCCCTGCCCGTCGTGTCGGTTCTTGCGCTGATGTAGTCGAGCACGTCCGACTTGGTGATTCGCCCGCCCCGGCCCGTGCCTCTTATCGCGCTCGAATCCACCTGGTGTTCGCGCATCAACCGCCGCACGGCGGGGCCGGCCCGCTCCAGTGTTTCGCTTTCGGCCGCCACGGGAGTTGGTTCCGGTATGGCGGCAACCTTCGGAGCGGCTACCGCGTCAGCCTCGGAAGCGACCGAGACGGCGATACCCGACTCGCCGTTCGGCTCCGTGGATGCCCCGGACACCTCTCCCGGCTCGCTGCCCGGTTCAGCGGACCCCGCGGACACCTCCCCCGGCTCCGCAGAATCCCCGGAGATCTTCCCGGGCTCCAGCAGCGCCAACACCTCGCCTGCGGTTACGGTCGCGCCGTCGGCCACACGCACTTCCCGCAAGACTCCGTCGCTGGGGCAAGGCACCTCCAGAACCACCTTGTCGGTTTCCAGTTCGACCAGCTTCTCGTCCCTCTGAACCGGATCGCCGGGCGAACGGTGCCAATTGACCAATGTGGCATCCGTAACCGACTCCGGGAGCTGCGGCACCTTGATTTCGATCGTCACGTTCACGCCTTCCCGGATGCTTCATCCGGATCAATCGACAACGCATCGAACAGGAGCCTGTTCTGCTTCAATGCATGAAGCCCGAATATGCCGGACGCGGGCGCCGCCGCGCCGGGCCGGCCAGCGTACGACAGGCGCTGGCTGTCCGTCAGGGGCGCCTGCAGGCGATGGCGAATCTGATACCAGGCGCCCTGATTCTGGGGCTCCTCCTGACACCAGACGATATCCGTTACGTGAGCGTACCGCGCGATGGTTGCAGCGTACTCCGCGACCGGGAACGGATAGAGCTCCTCCAGACGGACGATGGCCGTGTCTTCGATAGCGTGCTCTTTGCGCAGGGTCGCCAGATCGTAGTACACCCTGCCGCTGCAGAAAATCAGCCGCCCGACCTTCTCCGGAGGCACGGTTTCATCGCCGATCAGCCGATTGAAGCCGCCTTCGGTTATTTCCGCCAACGATGACACGGACGACCGATGGCGCAACAGGCTCTTCGGCGTCATGACGATCAGCGGCTTGCGGGTCGGCCGCAATGCCTGCCGCCTGAGCATGTGAAACATCTGTGCCGGAGTCGACGGCACGCAGACCTGCATGTTGTGTTCCGCGCACAGTTGCAGAAATCGCTCCAGGCGTGCGGACGAATGTTCCGGACCCTGGCCTTCGTAACCGTGGGGCAGGAACAGCGTCAGCCCGGACAGCCGGCCCCACTTGGACTCGCCGGAACTGATGAACTGGTCGATCAGGACCTGGGCGCCGTTGGCAAAGTCGCCGAATTGCGCTTCCCAGATCACCAGGCAGTCCGGCGACGCCGTGCTGTAGCCGTATTCGAAACCCAGCACGGCTTCTTCGGAGAGCAACGAGTCGCCCACGGTGAGGGCGCCGTTGCGGGGCGTGACGTGTTCAAGCGGCACGAATACTTCGCCGTCCGCCTGGTTGACGAAAGATGCATGCCGATGAAAGAACGTTCCCCGGCGGCTGTCCTGCCCGATCAGCCGAACATTGAGCCCGGCGTCGAGAATGCTGCCGTAGGCCAGACTCTCGGCAAATCCCCAGTCCACGCTCAACTCCCCCGCGGCCATCCTGACCCGGTCCGAAACGATTCGCTGGAGCCGGGGATGAAGCTTCCAGCCCTTGGGCACGGTATTGATCAACGCTCCCAGCCGGCGCAGTTCGCTCAGGGAGATACGCGTATCCACCGCAGTGTCCAGCGTTCCCTGGTAACTCTCCCAATCGACGGTAAACTCATTACCGATCATGCCGAGGCAGTCTTCGTTCGGGCTGCGCCCTTCGTCCAGGCACGCCCGGTAGTCTTCCTCCATGGACTTCAGTTCCGACTCGCCCAGGTCCCCGCCGGCCACCAGCTTTCGTCCGTAGAGCGTCCGCGTGGTGGGATGCTTCCTGATCCGGTTGTACATCACCGGCTGGGTGACGGCGGGTTCGTCGGCCTCGTTGTGCCCTAGACGCCGGTAACAGACCAGGTCGATCACCACATCCTTGTGAAAGGCCTGTCGGTAACGTGCAGCCAGCCGGACCGCGGCGACGGCGGCTTCCGGATCGTCTCCATTGATATGAAACACCGGCGCATCGACCATCTTCGCGATGTCGGAGCAATAGGGCGTCGAGCGGGCATCCTTCCGGTCGTAGATGGTAAAGCCGATCTGGTTGTTGATGACGATGTGGATGGTTCCGCCGGTGTGGAAGTGCTGCGTCTGCGACATCTGAAAGGTTTCGGCCACGACGCCCTGCCCGGCGAAGGCGGCATCGCCGTGTATCAGCACCGGGAGCACCTGGTTGCCCTGGATATCCCCGCGCCGGTCCTGCCGTGCACGCACCGATCCCTCCACCACGGCGTTCACAATCTCCAGGTGCGACGGATTGAAGGCGAGCACCACGTGGACGTTGTTGCCCGGCGTGCGAACATCGGCGGAAAACCCCATGTGGTACTTGACGTCGCCTGAGCCGCGGATCTTGCTGAGATCCCGGTCGGGCGAAAACTCCGAGAAAAGTTCCTGGGGAGACTTGCCGAGCACGTTGACCAGCACGTTGAGGCGTCCGCGATGGGCCATCCCGATCACGACTTCCTGGATTCCCCTTTCTCCGACCGTACTGATGAGGTCGTCGAGAATCGGAATCAACGTCTCGCCGCCTTCCAGCGAGAACCGCTTCTGCCCTACAAATTTCGTGTTGAGGTAGCGCTCCAGTCCCTCGGCGCGGTTCAGGCTGGCGTAAACGCGTCGGCGCTCTTCCCGGCTCAGGCCGCTGCTGCCTCGATCCTCTTCAAATCGCTGGCGCAGCCAGAGTCTCTCGCGGGCCCGGGAGATATGCGCGAACTCCACGGCGATCCGGCCGCAGTAGACGCGCTTCAGCACGTCCAGGATATCCCGTAGTTTCATGCGGGCGTTGCCGGTCCCGGCAAGCCCGCCGGTGAAGAACTCGGCGTCCAGGTCCGTGGCTTCCAGTCCGAGAAAGTCCAGATTGAGGACCGCCGGCACGGACCGCTCCCAGAGTCCCAGGGGATCCAGGTCGGCGACCTGGTGCCCGCGCAGACTGTAGACCTGGATCAGGCGTGACACCGAGGCCTGCTTTTCGCTCGCCTGCGCGGCGGGCGGACCCCCTTCCCAGCCGATTCCGGCGGCGACCGCGAGCGACTGCCGTGGCTGCGTTTGGGCATCGCTATCGACCGCATGGCTGGGCACGTCGTGAACAACGTGGCGTTTGGGCACATCTCGAACAACGGGACGTTCCGGCACGTCGTGAACGACCGGGCGTTCGGGCACATCGTCAACAATGGGGCCTTCGGGCACATCGCGAACCATGGGGCGGTGGAGCTCTTCGCCTTGCGTGTCGCCGAATTGGCCGAAGTAACGCCGCCATTCCCCGGACACGCTGGCGGGGTCGTCCAGGTACGCTTCGTAGAGGGCTTCTACGTAGGGGGCGTTGGATCCGTGGATCGGCGATGTTTCGTACTGACGTTCAAGAACGGCGCTCATGTTGCTCGCTTTCCGGGTTAGCCGATGTAGTTTAGCGAAAACGGCGCTTGCAAACGCGGTCTATTGCGCGGCCGTGACCGCTTCGACGGCCGTTTCGCGCAGCAGGTAGGCCAGCAGGTCGGTACGGTCGGAAACGGAATAAATGCCCGCGAACACCATGAGGTTTCCCGGCACGAAATCGTCAGGACGGGCAAGCCAGGCGTCCAGTTCCGCCGGAGTCCAGACGATTCCCGCTTCCCGCAGCGCATCGGAATACGGGAAGTCCGGCGCATTCGCGGCCGGCCGGCCGAACAGGCCATTCAGGTTGGGGCCGATCAGATGCCCTTCCCCCGGACCCAGCGTATGACACACGATGCAGGCGTAACTCAGCAATTCACCACGCTCGAAGTCCGCGTTTGCAAACCGCGCTTCCGCCAGGAAGCCGGCGGCGACCGAGTCCGATGGCATGGTTTGCGCGCCTGCGCCGGGGGCCGAAGCGCCCATCGGTTGGCCCGGCGTCGCGTCGCCCGCAGCGGGGACGCCCTCATCCGGCACATCGCAGGCGGCAAGCACAGCCGCCATCGCGACCGTCCGCAGGCATGCAGCATACACCCGCGCGCCCCGCCCGCGGCACAGGTTCGTGGCATGGCCTGCCGTGTATCCTGGCCTCATGGGTTGGAGAGTATAGTCCGGGCAGCCCGCTCAGAAGGTCCAGCCGAGCCCGATGTGGATGCCGAAGTCGGGCGCCGACCTGACGATCAGGTCTTCGCTGAATGCGAATGTGAGTGTTCGTCCTGAGTCCGATTTCCACCAACCCCCGGCGCTGGCCTGGAGAGCGCTTGCACCCAGTTCATTCAGTGCACTTGAAAAATAGTTGGAGTGGGCGTCAAGCTGAAACTTGAAACCTATGCGCTGCAGCGGTTGCCAACCGATACCGAGCACGCCGAATACCACCCAATCGACGGTTTGCAGGGAAAACACTTTCGATTCGCCCACGCGGACCGCACCGGCACCCCAGTAGATGCCCCCCGGTGCGCCACCGATCATCCGAGGGTGGCGCCTGAGCAAGCTGAAAGCCAGATCGGCCGCACCACTTCCCGTCAGCGCGCTGCGGTCTCCAGTCGGAACCTTCAGGGCAGCCTTCAGCGTGAAGCCCCCTTCCGCCCCGAACGTACGCGACAGGCCGATCCGCGCATCGCCGATGCCGTGGCTGGCCTCTTCGAACAGGTAGCGGCGCTGCCCGCCGACCCTGTACAGGTATTTCAGTTCGTCTTCGCCCCGCAGGTTGCGATTACCGTCCGGCAGATTGGCGAACCCGTGCCAGGCATCGGCAGCGTCATCCAGAAACCCGCCCGAGTGCCTGTACCAGGGTACGCCAACGCTGACCGTCCACGCCTCGCGAAAACGGTGCCGGTAGAAAAGGTTCAGTCGCCAGCTTTCGCCGTCGAGCAGCAATTCCTCGTGACCGTTTCCCGCGAGCACGTAGTGATTGCCAACCGCCGTGGCGATCCCGAATTCGCTGCGGCCTCCGTCGATGCGGCCGTCCCACGCCGGCAGCCCGAACACCGCCACCGGAGGGCTCAGATTCGGGATATCCAGGGGTGAGGTTTCCCCGGCGCTCGCCGCATCGCCCGGGATCGCCAAACCCAGGCCGCCGGTCACGGCCACCGCGGCCGCCGCCACACCTACCCGCATCGGACTCAGCGCGCGGCGTGCCGCCGGTTCGCCGGAATCAACGGGTAAAACGTTCCATCCGGGCCGATATACAGAGTGGTGACCGAAGCCAGTCCGGCCAGGGCAAGCCAGCCGATGGCCGCGGCGGCGGTGCTATCAATCGTAACCCCGTCCAGCAGGAACGCCAGAAGTGCAAGCAGAGCCGCGTTCGTCGCGAGCGACAAGCCTGCGACTGTTCTCAACCGAAGGGGCAGGACGTAAAACACGATCGCCGTTCGTGCCAATCCATTGCTCAACCCCACGGCCGTCGCGCAAATCAACCAGGCGCCCGCCCCTGCGATACTGAATCCCGGAACGGCCGCAGAGACCAGCCACAGCGAGAGTACGCTGCACGTGATTCTGATGGCGTATCCTCTCATGCGCTCCCATGCCGGTGCCCGCTGGTTCGAATGGTACCGCAGGGAACGTGCAAAAATTATGAACCGATGAAACCTTCATCAATGGAAATGGTACGCAGCAACGCAATCTTCTCCGATTGCGGGCGCTTTCGATACTGGCTCGAAAGGATATGGGACCCTGAGCGGCCCATCCTGCCCTGGGTGCTGTTGAACGGTTCCACCGCGGGTTCCGTCCGCAACGATCCCACCGTGCGCCGAGTCATCGGCTTTACCCGGAAGTGGAGATTTGGCGGACTCTGGCTCGTCAACGCGTACGCCGCCATGGCGACGAAGCCCCGGGACCTGCTCGCCATGGAGGAAAATGTCGGCCCCCTGAACAGGTCTTACGTCCGGAAGACGGTTCGCGACGCCTGGCGGCACGCCCGCCACCTCTCGGATACACCGGAACTGCCGGTGATCGTGGGGTGGGGAAACCACGGCGCCCACGGCGGGCAGGACCGGCGCGTGCTGGAGTGGATCTCCGGCGCCGGGGTACCCGTTCGGCTTCAGTGCCTCGGCGTGACGAAGCAAGGCTGCCCGCGGCATCCCTTGTATTGCGCCGCGGATGCCACACCCGTCCGCTATGGCGGGACAGGATCCATGGAGAAGGCATGAAGGCTTCGGGTCGCGCGCACTTGAGAAGTGCTCATGTGGACAGGAATTTCAGCGACTCGCCCTGCTTCGGACCGCGCACACTGGAAAAGTCCCTCAGAGCCTGTACCATTGCGCTTTCCCGCTCGTACGTGACATGAATTCAAGGCGCCTCCCAGACGTGAAATCCACGCACCGGCCCACCGTGGCCCCGTGCCGCCGGTGGCTGCGTCTCGCGCTGGTTCCGCTGGCGTGCGTGGCCGTGGCAGCCTGTGAATCGGAAGGCGGCCGGGTACGACCGCCCAGCACCGAGGTCAGCGTCATTCACGTCGCCGGCCGCTTCGGCAGCCTCGACTTCCGGCGGGTGGAACGGCTGGAGGGCACGCTGAGTTACCGCTCCTCGCAGGTGTTCACCTGGGACAGCGGCCCCTACATATTCAATATCGACAGCTCGATCCTGGGCACACCGATACGGCTGTATTCCTTCGAAGCGGACCTTGCGGCGGGCAACGATTACAGCATCGTGCTCACGGAAGCCAACGGCTGGCTTCACGAGTTGATTCTCGAGGGACCCGAGGCCGAGCTTTCCGAAACGGAGGCGGAAATCATCATCGTCAACACGGCTGCCGGCCTTCGGAGCGCTGTGGACGTCTACATCGAGCCGCCCGGTACGGTGCTGGCTGCGGCTACGCCCCGGGGCGCCGTGGATTTCCTCGAGTCGATACCGGTCGCAGCCATTGCGCCGGGAGAATACGAGTTGAGCCTGACCCAGGCCGGCAATCCGACCAGCGTCGTCATGGCTTCCGATACGTTCGAACTCGCTGCAGGCGTGCGCTCCACGCTTTCCATCATCGACGGGCTGAGTTCGGCGTCCCCGGCAGCCGCGGTGGTCAGCGGCGCCGGTATCGATACCCCGCTCACGGACCGGGAACTGCGCGCCGGCATTCGCGTACTCAACGCCATGACCAGCCGCGATCCGATTGACGTCACTATCAATAGCAACTTCTCGCCGCCATTGATTCCGAACGCCATGTTTGCCGTACCCACCGACTACGCGCTGCTGGTCCCCGGAGAGCACATGCTGCAGGTCACCCCCGCCGGCAATTCGGGCGCCATCGAGGTTGAAACATCCTTCAGGGCATTTCCAGGTCAGCGCGGTACCTGGTTCGTTCGCGGCGCCCCCGGCTCGCTGGCGGCCTTCTACTCTCCGGACAGCCAGCGGCTTATCCGCGACGTTGCGGAAGTCACGCTCTACTACGGGGGGACAACGGCCGGCAGCGTCGATGTCTTCATCGTGCCGCCGGATACGGATCTGAACACAGTATTGCCCACCGCTACGCTCTCCGGAACCAGTGCGCTTTCGTTCGTGTACCTGGGCCTGGGCGGCTACACGATCACGGTACGCGAATCCGGGACCCAGAATGTTCTCGCCGGCCCCGTCGCGGCGGGTATCGGATTCGAAGGCAGCTACGGGATACTGATCACCAACGGCGCTTCGGGCGCCGGAATGGATGTCACCCTGATTGACCGGTTCAACCTCTGATCGAGCCCATTAGCTCGATTCGGGTCGATTCCGTGAACAGGAACCGGTGCCGGAATCAGCTCACTCGGGAGGTCCCACTGCCGCCCGCCGGTTGAGAGACTGTGCCCGCTCCACTTCGTCCACCACCGCGACGGCAAAATCCGCCATCGTGATGGCGCTGCTTCCCGCTGCGTCGTAGAGCACGTCCTCGCCTCCCAGCCGGTATTCGCCGGTTCGCTCGCCGGGCGATGCCGGACTCATGCCACCGGGCGGCGGCGTCAGTACTGCCCACTGCAGACCATCGGCCGCGCCATACGTCTCAATGGCCCGCCAATGGCCGAAGGCGTTGGCGTGCTGCGCCGTGCCCGGCTCGATCCCGGGGTTGTCGAAGCCGTATGCGCCGTCGACCCGAAGCGTCGTGCCGCCACCCACCTGGATCACGCGGGGCGCATCTTCGCCAAGCACTCCGGCCGCCTCGACGAATGTTTCGGCTGCAATGCTGGTGACAGCCTCTTCCGGCGTGTTGCCCGGACCGATTCCACGTACCGTGATGACAACGGCATCTACACCGGCGACGATCTCCAGCATCGATTCCAGGCTGGTGACATCGCCCTGAACGGCGCTGAAGTTCGGCGCCTCAATTGCCAGCGAACCGGGATTGCGCGAAACGCCTATCACATCGTGCCCCCGTTGCAGAGCCTCTTCGACGACGACCGCGCCCACGCGGCCGCTGGCTCCGTAGACGACGATCGTTTCGGCGCCGGCCGCCGTGGATGTCAATCCGACAACTGCGCAAAGGAACTTCAACCAGCCAGCCGTCCTGAATTGTCCTGGATTCATCGCGTCCTCCCTCGGTCCGCTCATTTCTTTTCGAGTGCACTGTGAATTATGCCAGCGAATTGCCGCTCGCTTCACCGGCTCCGGCGGAGATCGACGCGGCGTTGCGTCGGACGTCGAGGGCTGACCCAGAACCAGCTTCCGACAACCACGGCTCCGAAGAGCGTATAGCAAACGGCGAAGACCCATGCCGGGGCCCGGAAGTAGAGAATCGCCTCCAGCCAATGCGCCACGAACGATCCCGGATAGACCGTATCGCCGGCCCGGGCTCGGAGCGCCATTTCCAGTGTCGTCAGCGGGCAGATCGCCCCGAACCAGGATTGTATGACGACCACGACAATGGCCAGGAGATGCGCCAGGCGAAACCAGGGATTCCGGACCCACGACCAGCGATACGCCTTGCCGGCGAAGATGAGCACGAGACCAACGATGACAAAGGCGACAAACAGCACGTGCAGCATCAGAACCGCATCGGCGGCAAACAGGTAGACTGCGGATGATTCTGCTTGTGCCACCTGCCCCCCTGCGACGTGGCGCGATACGGCGACTGACTGCGATTCGTATGGCAGCGTACTATAGCCGTCGCGGATGCGGGCAGAGAAATAGGGAGCGAACCACTGACTATCGACCTGAGAAGCGACACGGTCACCAGGCCGACCGGAGCCATGCGTGCGGCGATGGCCGAGGCAGATGTCGGCGACGACGTCTACCGCGAAGACCCGACGGTCAATCGCCTCGAGGCACGCGCGGCGGAACTCCTCGGGACCGAGAGCGCCATCTTCTGCACCAGCGGCACCCAGAGCAACCTGCTGGCGCTGCTGGGACACTGTGCGCGGGGCGACGAATTCATCGTCGGCCGGCGCGCTCACAGCTACAAGTACGAGGGGGGCGGTGCGGCATCGCTGGGCTCCATTCACCCCTACCCGCTGGAATTTGAATCGGACGGTACGTTGCATCTCGACAGCGTGGCTGCGGCGGTCAGACCCGAAGACGTGCACTTTCCCCGCACGACGCTGCTCTGCCTGGAGAACACGCAGGACGGCCGCGTCCTGCCCCTCGACTACCTGCAGGCGGCAAAGCGCCTCGCGGATGAACTCGACCTCCGCGTGCATCTGGATGGAGCGCGCGTCTTCAATGCGTCGGTCAAGCAGGTAGTTCCGGTACGCAATATCTGCCGGCATTTCGACTCGATCGCATTCTGCTTGTCCAAAGGTCTCGGCGCGCCGGTGGGCTCGCTGCTCTGCGGCAGCGCAGACTTGATTCGCGAAGCACGGCGGTGGCGGAAGACGTTGGGAGGCGGGATGCGCCAGGCCGGGATCATCGCGGCCGCTGGCCTCTACGCCCTTGAGAACAACGTCGACCGCCTGTCAGAGGACCACGACAATGCGGAGGCGCTCGCCCGGGGCCTTCGCGAACTCGATGAACTTGACGTGGAGTACGGCGACACGCAGACCAACATGGTTTTCGTCAAGCTCGGCAAGCAAGACTCAGGCGAACTCACCGAATTCCTGCAGGCACAAGGCATTCTGATCCGGGCGAGCGGCACGCTCCGCCTCGTGACTCACCTGGACATAAGCGAGAGCGACATCGAGCGAGTCGTTGCGTCGTTCAAGGCGTTCCTGTCGCGCTGAGAGTTCAGATCAGAGAAGCGAGTCCGCATCGCCGGATCCCATCATGGCTTCGCGCAGCACCGGAAGGGGTGCGCTGCCAAGAGACAGAAACTCCTCGTGGAACTCCTTCCATGCCGCGCGCCCACCGCGTTGCGCCGTCCAATCCTCGCGCATCTTTCTGATGATGAGCTTTCCCAGCGTATAGATGAAGTAGTTCGGACCGTAGGTTCCCCGCAGCGCCTGCTGCTCGGCGTTTCCGGGGTCCAGGAACGCCAGTTCGGCAAACATTCGCTGCGAAGTCTCGACGCTCATGCCCTCTATGTGCAGGCCGATCGAAGACAGGAACCGCACGTCACGCATCAGCGCGTCGAGAATCTGGCCAACGCGCACCAGCGGTTGATCGTCGCCCAGTCCCGCCTCCTGCATCAGTTCTTCTGCATAGTGGGCCCACCCTTCGTTCAACATGCTGTTTCGCAACAGCTTGCCTACCTGGTTGTCCGATCGCGCGACGTACAGGAAGTGCAGGAAATGTCCCGGCCAGACCTCGTGCACCGACGTGTTCAGCAGGTCCGCCTCCCCGGGCACGTATTGGCGACGCACTTCCTCCGGCCATTCCGGGTCCGGACCGGCAATGTAATAGATGGAGGGCAGCCCTTGCTCGAAGGGTCCGGGTATCTCGATGTAGGCGGAATTGGTGCGGCGATAGGCCGGGGCCTCCGCCACAAAGGCCGTCTCCTGACCCGGGATGCCGACGAGGTCCGCTCCGATCAGGAATTCCTTCAGTTCCGGCAATTGCTCGTTGGCCCGTGCAACGGCGCCCGCCTCGGGCTTGTCGTCTCGTACCCGGGCCGCGCAGTCGGCAACGGTGATTTCCGTATCGACCAGGGCGCAGGTCGTGCGCAGCAGCTCCAGATTGCGGGCAAGATCGGTTTCCGCCACTTCCTTGAGCGTTTGCCAGTCCAGATCGATACGATAGGCACGCCACAACAGCTCCCGGTAACGCTCTTCGCCCAGAGCGAAATCGTCCGTGGCGTCTGCAAGCTCCAGCTCCAGCCAGGCCTCGATATCCCGCAAGGCGCTCACGGCCGGCTCGACAGCGTCGGCAAACGCCGCCTGCAAGTCTGCATCCTCTACATCGGCGAACAACCCCGGAGCGTCATCCTGCAGGTGGGACGCCAGGCCGCCGAATTGAACCAGGGACGTGCGCAAAAAGGGTCTTGGGAAGGGAGGCCGAAGCGTGCCGCGCATCTGCCCGATGTACTCCGGGATCTTCTCCACGTGAGCCGTCAGTGCCGCCAGTCGATCCGCCTTCGGAGCGTACTCACGCGACACATAAACGCTCGGGCTGAGTGGACCGGCATACCAGGCCGGGTACTGCAGGTGGTACTCGGCTACCTGGACATCGAACAGGATGCCCTCGATGGCCGAAACGAGCTGCTGACGCTCCAGTTCCTCAACCGCAGTCAGCGCATCGGCGGAAAATTCGTCCTCCGCCCGTTGAGCGTACTCGCGCAACATCTCCGTGCGTTGCTGAATCGCCTCGGCCGATACGTCCTGGAGCTGTCCGTCGTACTCGTGAAGCCCGGCCCATACCGCTGCGGTGGGCAAGGCCGCGAAATACCGGCCGAAGAATTCGTCGGTAAACTCCTCCCAGGAAGATGTGGGTGCGGCTGCCGGCTCCTCCACGGCCACCTCGCTTTCACATCCCGATATGGCGCCCGCACCTATCGCTACTGCCGCGACCCAACCCGTGGAAAACGCATGATTCTTCATGAGGCTTTCTCCTTTTCCTTTTGCGCCCCGAAGAGGATTCGAACCTCTGACCTTCCGCTTAGGAGGCGGACGCTCTATCCGGCTGAGCTATCGGGGCAATCGAGAAATGCGGGGTGATGATAACAGGAGGGTCAGAAGCCTTCCGTGGATGTGAACAGCCCGACCCGGAGGTTCTTGGCCCGGTAGATTGTTCGGCCATCGACAGACATTGTTCCGTCGGCAAGGCCCATGACGAGTTTTCGACTGATGAGTCGTTTCATTTCTATGTGGTAGCGCACCAGATTGCTGGTCGGCAGGACCTGCCCCTGAAACTTGACCTCCCCGACTCCAAGGGCTCGGCCACGGCCCCCCGCGCCGTTCCAGGCCAGCCAGAATCCGACCAGTTGCCACATGGCGTCCAGGCCCAGGCAGCCGGGCATCACCGGGTCGCCGGTGAAGTGGCAGTCGAAGAACCAGAGATCCGGTACCACGTCCAGATCGGCGACAATCTCGCCCTTGCTGAACTTGCCACCGGTGTCGTCGATGTGGGTGATGCGGTCGAACATCAGCATGTTGGGAAGGGGCAGCCGGGCATTCTCCTCGCCGAATATGCCATCGCTTCCGGAAATCAGAAGTTCCTCTCTGGAATAGCTCGACTGCTGTGGCCAGCGGCCGGCCGCCTTCGCTTCGCTCACGCCTGCGATACCGCCTGTATCGGACAACGGGGCGAGGATACGCGTATCCCGCAGAAATTACACGGAGACGCCCGCGTATAATCGCCGCTCACCAACAACACGAATCACCGACGGTAGGATCATGGACGTTCGCAACACCATCGACCAAAGCCCGATCACTTCGCTGCAAGTCGTCGTGATCGGACTGTGTTTCTTCATCAACATGCTCGACGGCATGGATGTGCTGGCGATCTCGCTGGCGGCGCCGGTGCTTTCGCAGGATTGGCAGATCCCGGCAACCCAGCTCGGGCGCGTGTTCAGCGCGGCGCTGTTCGGCATGGCCCTGGGTTCCATTTTTCTCGCGCCGCTGGCAGACCTGATCGGCCGGCGAAAACTGATCATGCTCTGCCTGTCGGTCATCACCGTGGGCATGATCGCCACGGCCTTTGCCCGGACCGTGCCCCAACTCTATGGGCTGCGGTTCGTCACGGGCCTCGGTGTAGGCGGCATACTCGCCAGCATGGCCACGATGGCCGCCGAGTTTTCGCCGCGGCGTCGCCGCAACCTGGTGGTCACGTTCGTTCAGGCCGGCTATCCCGTAGGCGCTGCGGTGCTCGGAATCGTGGTCGTGGAGGGCAACATGCTGCCTTCCTTCGGTTGGCCATCGGTTTTCCTGCTGGCCGGGATACTCACTGCGGCCGTACTGCCCATGGTGGCGCTGTGGATGCCGGAATCGCTGGAATTCCTGCTGAAGCGGCAACCTCCAGGGGCGCTCGAAAGCGTCAACAAGATACTGCAGCGCATGGGCCACGACACCATTGAGGAGTTGCCGGCCCTGCCGGACACCGGGGAAACCCGAGGCGGCGTGGCCGCACTGGGATCCGGCGTCGCATCCCTTTTCTCGACCGAGCACCGCCGGTCCACCCTACTCCTGTGGGTGGCCTTCTTCATGGCGTTCGGGACACTCTATTTCCTGCTGAGCTGGGTGCCTCAACTGGGCCGCAACGCCGGGCTGCCGCTGGATCGCGCCATCTACGCCAGCGTGGTACTGAACCTCAGCGCCTTTCTGGGGATGGTTTCCCTGGGGTATCTCGCCGACCGATTCGGGCTGAAGCGCATCATCATCGCCTGGCTGGGGCTCGCGGCGGTGCTCATGTGGGGCTTCCAGGCCTTCGCCTCTCCGCTGATGATCATGGTGGCCATCGGTCTCATCGGCTTCACCATGGAAGGCGGTTTCATCGGCATCTACGTGGCGGCGGCGCGAATCTATCCGACGCTCATCCGCAATACCGGCGTCGGCTGGGCCATAGGCGCAGGCCGTACGGGCGCCATTATCGGTCCCATCTTCGCGGGCTGGCTGGTGGCCCAGGGACTGGGCATGGGCGAGAGCTTCCGGATATTCGCCATCCCGCTGGTGCTTGCCGCAGCCGCCATTTTCCTCCTGCGGGCGAGGGAACTGCTGCCTGACAAGCGCTGATACCGTTACCCGTGGGCGTCCATGCTGGAGCGGCGCGGACCGGGCGGCGCCGTTGTCCAGCCCGAGCTTCCCCGGGCTGCCTCTGCCACACGAACAGCGCGAGAACGTGGCCTGTAGCCGCATGGCTCCGCCCAATCCTTATTGGTACAATTCGCCGTCCTTCCGAGAGGCCCCGCCATGAGCGAGAATGCCGACGCGCATCATCCGACCCTGCCCAACGCCCCCATGGGGCTCGCTTCCGTCAAGGAACCCGTCACCGGGCATATCGTTTCCAACGATTCGTGCCTCAAGGGCAAGTCCGCCAGCTTCGTCCGCCATACCGCCATCGACATCAGCGGCACGCCGCTGGAGGGGCGCTGCCTCGTCGGCCAGGCGTTCGGCGTACTGGCGCCCGGCGTCGACGAGAGGGGCAAACCGCACAAGGTACGCCTGTACTCCATCGCCTGCCCGGACGACGGTGAGGACGGTGCGGGCTGCGTGATCTCGACCACGACCAAGAGGGTCATCGACGAGCGGTATCCCCAGAAGAAGGGTGACGATCCGGGCGATCACAGCCTGTTCCTGGGCGTTTGCAGCAACTACATGTGCGACCTGCGCCCGGGCGATCCAATCCAGGTCACCGGACCCAACGGCAAACGCTTCCTGCTCCCGGAACCCACGTCCCGCAGGAACCACGACTACGTCTTCGTGGCCGCGGGCACCGGGATCGCGCCGTTCCGGGGCATGGCCATGGAACTGCTGCAGCGAAACCCCATCTCAAGCCAGGTTCACCTGGTAATGGGCGCGCCGTATACCACCGACCTCATCTACGACGACCTGTTCACGGAACTTGCCGCCGAACACCCGAACTTCCACTATTACAGGGCGATCAGCCGGGAGACGCGCCCGGACGGCCGCCGCGGCCAATACGTGCACCACCTGATGGACGAGCGGATGGACCTCTTCGGCCCCGTGCTCGCCAACCCGCGCACCCTGCTCTACATCTGCGGGCTGGCAGGCATGCAGAGCGGCCTGTTCAAGGCCATGGCGCAGCACGGAGTGGACGACGGGTACTTCACCCTGAAGAAGTCGCTGGCCGGCGTGGACCCCGCCGATTGGCAGCTAAGCCAGATACGCCGGGGCGTGCGCTGTACCCCGCGCTGCATGGTGGAGGTGTACTGAGTCAGTCGCCGCCGGGCACGCCGATGCCCAGCAACCGGGCGGCATTTCCTCCGACGATGGCTTCCTTGTCGGCGTCGGTGAGCGCGGCCGCGCCCTCGACGAAGCCCACCGGATCGTACATGCCCATGTCGAACGGGTAATCCGTTCCGAGAACGATTTGGTCGCTGCCGTACAGGCCGGCCAGGTACTCCAGTTGGTGCTCCGTGAACACCACCGTATCGAAATACAGCCGGCGCAGGTAGTGGCCGGGCGGCTCTTCGATGCAACGACGGCAGTCCTCCCGCGCGGCATGGGCATGGTCGATGCGGCCGGAGTAGGCCGACAGGAAACCGCCGCCGTGGGCGACGCAAATCTTGAGCCCGGGAAATCTGTCCAGCACGCCGTCGAAGATCAGATGACTCACGGCCACGGTGGAATCCAGCGGGTTGCCGATGACGTTGATGAAGTAGTGGTCCGATAGCCGCGCTCCGTCGGAAAATCCGTTGGGATGCAGGAAAATCAGCGCATCGAGTTCCTCGGCCTTTGCGAATATGGGCCGAAAGCGCTCGTTCGAAAGCTCCTCGCCATTTACGTTCGTGCAGAGCTCGATGCCCTTGAAACCGAGCTCACCCATCACCCGTTCGAGCTCCGATACGGCCATTTGGGGGTCCTGCATGGGCAGTCCGCCCAGCCCGACAAAGCGGTCGGGATGAGCTGCCGCTACCGCGGCGATTTCGTCGTTGATGAGCCGGTTCGCCGTTCGCCCCAGTTCCGGCGGAAGCGCATAGTAGTACTGCAACGGGACGGGTGAGACCGCCTGAATGTCGATGCGCATTTGGTCCATGTCCGCCAGCCGCCGTTCCACGCCGGTAAGCTGTTCGTGGATCGTATCGGCCTGCCGGGCGTTGACCTCTCGTGTCGCCGCATTGGAGAAGCGATGCAGCCCGTCGGTCTCCATGTCGAAGGCGTCCGCGACCGCATCGGCGGCCGCGGGAACGTACATGTGGCAATGCAGGTCCACGGTCAGCGTCCGCGACCGCGCTCGCGGAGCGCTCTTGTCGCGCGCGGCCACGGCCTGCGCCGCAGCAGAGCTACAGGAATAAAACACCGCAAGACTCCTGATATATCGAGGGTTTAAGCGTCGAAAACCGACCGACTCGGGCATCCCCCGGTCATGGTCCCGCTGCAATCGATCGGCGATGCATCCCGGCTGGCCGGGTTGCTAATCGGACTTCATGTGACGGTCGAAGAAAGCGATGGCATCGGCCACCGCTGCCTGCTGCAACGGGTCCGGATCGTAGATTCCGGCTGCGTTTCGCTGCACGAAGATGAACCCGTGATGTTCATGATCGTACGAGCGCCATTCGACGGTCTTTCCCGCTTTGCTCATCAGCTCGTAGGCCAGCCGGAATGTCGCCTGGTTGTGATCCCGGTCCCTTCCGGCCACGAAGATCGGCATTTCGATGGCCCGGATGCGCTCCATCGCGAGATTCATGTCGATTTCCCCGCGAAGCGCTTCCACCGCCGCCGCCTGCATCTCGGGCGAATTGGCCTGCATGGTCTCGGGTTGCGGCGGCTCCGGAGGGGCGTTCGGGTCTGGCGGCAGGCTCGCCAGGTAGTCCATGGCGGCCGGTTCGGCGGCCACGCCGGCGCGCAGCCCGCCGTACTCGGAAGCGACCTTCAGCAACATCTCGCCGCCGTGGCTCACTCCGAGCCAGCCGACCCTGTCGGCGTCCACGTCCGGGAGCGCCCGGACGTATTCCACGATCTCGATCGCGTCCTCGTACTCCAGCGGACCCCGGCTCCACCGGTCGCGGCCCTGGAACTCCCTTACCGTGAGTTCCTCGGTGAACGGGGTATCGACCTCGGCCCGGTACCGCATCCACACCACTGCGTAGCCGGCATCGAGAAACGCCTCCAGGGTGCCGCTGCCGTACTGCGTCCATTCGCGGATCCAGCGCAGGCCGTAGCCGCCGTTCATGTGCGCGAACACGACGGTTGGGAAAGGCCCCTCCCCTGCGGGCCTCCTGACGCCGATGGGCGCATAGACGCCGTCCAGGAGTTCCACGAATCGCAATTGAACCGGGAACTCCGAACCCATGACCGGTTCGGTGAGGATGACTTCCTCGCCGCCCACGGCCTCCGGAACGTGTAACCAGGCAGGATCGATACTGCGATTCTCCTGCGCACCGGCGCCCGCCGCGAAATTTGCTGCCAGAACGACCAAAAACGAGCCTCGCATCCGTTCAACCTCGCCGATGATTTTCGAAAACAAGGAGCATAGCGCACCCGAAAGCACTGACATTGTACTTTGTCCGTGGCGCGGATTCTCGATACAGGGCGAGCCTAACCAGCCGTCATCAGCCCAAGAAGAAGGGTGTCGAAGTCGACGTCCGGCGCCGCCCCGTCCAGCAGGAACCCCTGAGCGGGTTCGCGACCATGCGCCGGTGCGAGTAGAGCAGCTATGGAGACCTCTACATAGCTGATCATCTTCCGTCCGTCGCTATCCGTGCGCGAACAGCCTCGGATCGTAGTCGAAGCGTTCTATTCGCGAGATGGTAATCCGGCTCGCGTCCTGGTGACGGTGGTTGATCATAATGTTTCGGTCCGCCGTCTCTGCCACCGGTACCACGGCGGAAGGAACGCTCATCAGGCACGATGACTCCGCGCGGAGCCAGTTATCGCCTCTGGACCGGGTGATGCGCGTGACGGCACGCCACTCAGGCGGCAAGTCGCCCAGGCGCGTTACGTCGAACTCCACATCGTCCGGCACGTCGTAGCGCACGAGCATTGTATCGTCCGGCAGCAGGCTCGCATCTTCGACGTGCACCAGCTTCTCGAGGACGCAGAGCGCGGGTCCGGTGGAACAGTAGGTCACGGGGTTTCCGCGGGAGTTCCATCGTCCATCGCATGCGTATCCGTATCCCCCGTCAAATCGTTCCGCGAATTCCGCTCCGGACAGCCGCCATAGGTGCATCAAGCCGGGGCGCCCCAGGCGATCCGCATCAACGCGTCCTCGACGAGCCGGGCGCCGGCATTTGTGCGAATCAGATCGATGGGGCGCAGGTCGTCAAGAGTGCGAAGTTCCTTGTGGAGCCAGCGGCTTGCCTTGTCGCGATTGGCGAACGTTCGCTCGGCAAGCGCGACGGTGCGCGCGACCCTGGCAGCCCGGTCGGATTCCTCCACTGTCAGTTTTTGCCCCTTCGCTCGCCGGTGCGCGAGGGTACGCGGATTGATGATCAGCCTTGCGATCTCCCGGTCGGTTACGCCGTGCTCTGAAAGCGCCGATAGGGTATCTGTCGGAAACCCAAGCTCCACGGCCCGGGCCATATCCGCATCCGAGTGAATGTCGCACTCGAGCAGTTCGGCCCCGCCCAGATGCGCTGCTGCTTCTTCCGCCAGGCAGTGCTCCGGTTGATCCATGACTACACCTCCGCGCATTTGCCGAGATTGTGTCAGCAAATTGCATATTGGGTCAAGTCGAGGCTGCGTTTCCATGGCCGGCAAGGTGATATTTCCGCTGATGAGATGGCCATACGAGGATGGCGAAGCGACTAGATCATTGAGCCCAATCCGGCGCCTCGCGGCCCCGGCCGCCAAGGTCGGAGATCTGGTCCAGGCGTTCGGACAGCACTTCTGCCCAGCGGTCCACCAAATCCTCCGTCAGGTACCAGACCGTACCCACCTCCAGGAGCCCTTGCGCGTGTCGCTGATCGATGGTGCGCGCCACCAGTTCGGCGGTCGCCGCATCCCGCAGCTCGAGCACGATGGCGGCTGACCAGGGATCCCTGGCGAAGGTGTAGCCACTGTCGGCAGTAATTGGAGGAATACGGGAGACCACGTCGACAAGGAATCCCTGAACGACGAGCACGTTCGAGTCTACCCCGACGAAGAACTCATAAGAATCTTCCCGTGGGAACCTGGCCTCGACGGCCTCGCGCCACAGCCCGCGAAGCCATTCCTTCCTTTCGTCATCGAGAGGAAACTCCTCCGTCATGGCTCTGGTACGCGCGTCACTGGATGTTTCAGGCACGTCGCGAAAATGCACGGCGGTGGGCATGAGCATGATCCTCGTGTAGCCCGAGAGATCGAAATCGGGCTTGACCCAGGCCGCCTCCATGATCGATGGATCCACCCGATGAAGACCCTCATCAGTGACACTTGCGTCAGGCTCGGTTGCAGCGTAGGGCTCCTGGCCGTTTCCTCCCGCATACCAGGACAAGACCAGAGTGCCTGCAACGGACAGGACTATCGTGCGTATTGTGGTCTTCACAGCCCTCTCCTCTCCGTGAATCGATACTGATCCGAGTATACCGGAGACTGCTTTCCCCAACGAAAACGGCGCCCCCGAAGAGGCGCCGTTTGTTTTCTCCGGCTTGTGCGGAGATTCGGCTGAGGACTACTACTCCCAGCGAACGTTGAACTCCAGACCCCACGTGTCAGGACGCCCGTAACGATAGTAGTAAGCACCGGAACGATTGCCTACGGTGCACCACTCGTGATACCGCTCGTCCGCGATGTTGTGGCCGTATACCGAGGCACTCCAGTTGCCGTCGGCGGGCATGTACGTCGCCCGCGCCCGGAGCTTCGCATAGGCAGGGGTAAAACAGAGCGAATTCGCGGTGCTGCCGAGGTTCCTGTCGAAATCGTAATCGTCCTGCCAGTACATCCCCAGCATGGGTGTAAGCGTGGCTCCATTGCCCACTTGAAACGCATGTTCCACGGTGGCGTTGAGGGTCCATTCCGGCGAATAGTCGGCGGTGCTCACATCCCCCGGGTCGACAGCATGGCCTGCGGGCAGGTTGAACGACCCATATTGCGAGTCCAGGCGGCCGAGATCGACGGAAACAAACCCACCGTCCCAGGGGGTCGCGCGAAACTCCAGCTCGATGCCCCTGATGTCCAGGGTCGCCGCATTGGTGGTGACCTGGAGGGAGGGGTCGCCTCCATAGCGTCCGTCAGAGTTGTCGATGGTGATCTGTTGCTGCTTGTCCGTGTAGTCCATCCAGAACAAGGCAACCGCCATTCTGACCCGGCCGTCGGCCAGGGCGCCCTTGTACCCGACTTCATAGTTGGTGACACTTTCCGGCTGATAGGTCAGCAGGGGGGTCAACTCGGGCGCCAGCGTCGTATTGAGTTCGTCGTTGAACGAACCGGACAGGAACCCCTGGGCGATAGTCCCGTAGACCATGCCCTCTTCAAAGTTGCGCGTCAGGCTGATCGCCGGGGTCGTCGCGCTGAAGTCCGCCGAAGTGTCGTTGTAGAACCCGGCTCCAAATATGGAATCGTGAGTCAGTTCATAGACCGGCGTGCAGAATCCTGTACGCGGCGGATCGCCAGGCCCGCCGAACCTGCAGGTTCCAGGCACCGTCTCGAGTTCGACCAGATTGAACACCCGGGTCTCGTCCGTATATCGGGCACCGAGGTCCAGGGTCCAGGCATCGGTCAGGCTGATGGTGACATGGCCGAACACGGCCGAAGAATCGGTGCCGATGTAGCCGCTCATCCCGGCGGGAAAGGGGCCGGGACCCGAGAATTGTCTCGGACTGGACAACCAGTCGAACTGCGTCCCGCCATCGGGCATGCATATGAAGGCAGCCCCCGAATCCGGATCGCTCAGCGCGTCAAAATTCGCCAGGGTAGTCCGCAGGCAGTCGCCCTGACCTGCGAATGTCTCGTCATCAAACAGGTGGACGCCCGCCACGAAGTCCACGCGCTCGTTGGCTACGGCGGTGAACAGCAACTCGAAACCGGCCGTCTCGCGGACGGTTCCGGGACCCGGAAACGGCGGCGTCCCGATGGCGTCGATTTGCATGAGGGAGTAATCCCGATCCTGATAGTAGTTATAGTCGGTTTCGTGGGTCGACGCGATGACCTTGATATTGAGATTGTCCAGGCCCGCGATTTCGCCGGCTGAATCCCACTGGATCGTCGCGTTGAAGTTCGTGTTGTCCAACTCGAGCATGGACTCCTTCTCGGACGAAGTCACGAAGTCGCCCATCGCATTGTCGGTGTTGCACGCATTCCAATAGTCAACTACCGCACCGCGGTAGAGGCGCTCGACATGCCCGCCGAAGTTGACGCGGTACTGCCACCCGCCACTGGGTGGGTGCGGGCTCGGGCTCACCGGCACGCCGTTGACGCGAACGTCCTCGTCAGGGCTCGCCGACCGAAGAACTCTGTATGAACCGCCCCACTGGCCGACGCCGTCCTCGTAGGTCGGGCCGTTGTAAACCACCGCTGGGGTCCAGACGTCACCATTGACGGTGACCTCCCTATTGAGATTATCGACTTGCCCCTGCGTCGGACGCGCCCGGCACTGGCCCGGCGCATTGTGATCGTCCTGGTAGTTGCCGCGGAATCCCAGATCGACGGTCCAGTGATCGTCCGGCGTCAGCCGGAGGGCGGCGGTGAACGCGGTCAGGTCGGTGGCGCCCCAATCCGAATCCAGGGTCCGGTTGTAGTAGAAGCCGTCCGAAGTCTCTTTGGAAGCGCTGAAACGCGCCGCCGCGATATCGCTCAGCGGGACATTCACCATGCCGCGGAAATCCGTCTGACCGAAGCCCCCAATGCGGGCCAGGGCGCTGCCTTCGAACTCCTGTTGGGGCTTGGCGCTGACGATATTGATCGCGCCGCCCGTGGTGTTCTTGCCGAACAGCGTGCCCTGGGGGCCCCGCAGTACCTCGATCCGCTCGATGTCCACGGTGTTGAGCATGTTGCCCACCGTGTTGGGCAGATAGTGGCCGTCGATGTAGACGCCGGCGCCCACGGGCGCCAGGCTGAGGGGCGTATCGTTGCCGATGCCCCGAATGTACAGGGCGGTGACGCCGCGGCGGCCGGTATTGGTGAAGTTCACGTTGGGCACGTGATCGGTAATGTCCATGATGTCGTAGATGCCCTGAGCCTGCATGGCGTCGGCGGTGATTGCCGCTACCGACAAGGGCAGGTCCTGAAGGCTCTCCTCGCGCCGCCTGGCCGTGACCACGACTTCTTCAAGCATGGCCTGCGCGGAGGCGGACTGCTGTGCGTTGGCCGGCCCGGCCATCCAAAAAAGCGTTCCGACCACCAAGGCCGCGACGCCCGAAGCGCCTAGACGTAATTTCATGTGAGTTTCTCCGATTTGAACTTGATTATCGATGTTGAAGCGTGCGCTCTTATGTGTGGCTGTCATGCAACATGTTTCGCGGACAAAATCCACGCGCCTTTCTACTGCAAACGACCGCAACTGTCAATGATTGTGAACGTTTGGCAACCATTTGTGTATTTTTTCCCAGTGGGGATTGTGTCTTCCGGCTTACCTGGCCGGCACCAGCGGCAGGAGCACGTAGGATGCCCGCTCGCCGCCAGTGTAAATCGTGTTGTCGAGCAGGTTGTACGCTGCAAAGTAATGCTGTCCATCATGGGCGTTCACGTCCAGCCTGATCCGGTCGCCCACGCCGAACACCATGCTGGTGGCCCAGATTTCCACTTCGATGGGCACGATCTCGCCCGGCGTGAGCTTCTGCTCCTCGTCATGGGTGTGGTACGGCCGGTGGGGGGTGGAGAGTTCCGGTTCCAGCTTGCGATGGGATACCTGGAGGACTCCCCTGGTCGCGGTTTGCACGGCGCCGTCGGGGCTCATCTTGCGCAGGTAGGCGAATACGTCCATGTCGTCGGTTTCGGACGAGACCCACATCACCAGGTTGATGTGGCCCGTTACTTCCACCGGCTCCGTGAGCGGTTCGGTCACGAAGGTGGCCGTCGGTAGTCCTGCCAGGCCGCGGCGATACGCCTCAGGGCCGGCCGCATAGCTCAGGGAGCCTTCGCGGGCGGGCGGCGTCGGGCTGAGGCGCATGTCGTGAATGGCATCGGACACGGCGCCCGCCGAATCGTCCGTCAAGTAATAGCGTACGTACTCCGTGCGCGCCAGCGGCCACTCGTTCTCGAATCGCCATTCGCACTCGTCGACGCCCGTGCGGACGCACAGCTTGATGGGCGGCTCGTCCATGATGCCGGTGTCGATGCCCTTCAGCCAGTAGTCGTACCAGCGCAGCAGGTCGTCCTTGCCTTCGTCCGAGTAGAAGGCGTCGGTGTGGCCGCCGATGTGCAACTGGAGTTTCTTGTGCTCGGAAGCCGAACGCACGAATCCCTCGATATTGCCCCGCAAGTGATGGTTCCAGCCGCCCCAGTTGCCGGAGCTGTACAGCGGCACGGTGATCTTGTCGAATTGCGCCCTGGACTTCACGCTGTCCCACCAGTCGCTGTCCATGTGGTGGGCCATGAAGTTGTACATCAGGTCTTCGGAAAGCGCGGCGGAGTTGTCGGCCCGGGTGTGTTCGAGAAGCTGCTTGCCGCGCACGTCCAGCCACCAGCGCCCGTAGAAGCCCTGGTTGAAGACCCCGCCGTGAAAGACGGAATCGCGATAGGTGTCGGACCAGCCCTCCCAGGGCATGATGGTGGTGAGCGACGGGGGCTGGAGGCTGGCAACATTCCACTGGGTGATGGCGTAGTAGGACACGCCGACAAGGCCGGTCTTGCCGTTGCTCCAGGGCTGTACGGCGCTCCACTCGATGGCGTCGTAGTAATCCCTTGCCTCCTGCATGGACAGAAGGTCGGACTGGCCCGGCGAAGTGCCCGTGCCGCGGGTGTCCACGAACACCAGGACATAGCCTCGGGCCGTCCACCAGTCCGGTTCGGGGCGTTCCACATGGGTAAAGGGGGCCTCGTGAGGCAGAATCCGGTCCAGGGCCTTCTGGTACGGGCTGAGGCTCATCAGCACGGGGAACCGTTCGCCCTCGGCCGCGTCGGGCCGGTACACGTCGGCCCGCAACACCGTTCCGTCGCGAACGGGGATAGCCACATCCTGCTCGAATATCACCCCATACTCCGGTTGGGACAGATCGGCGCCATTGACCGCGCCCATATTCCAGATGACCCAAATGACCAGCGCGAAGAATAGCACCCGTCGCGGCATCCGGAATGCGCAGATTTGCTCCCTGTCACAGATTGTGCCCATCGTGTTTTTCTCCTTCGCTCAGGCAGGAATTGTGCCCGGTGCGCATTATCCCGATCCAATGCGCGTCGCGCCACGGCACACCGTCCCCCGATGCAAAACGGCACCTCCGGAGAGGTGCCGTCGTTTATTGCGACTCCGGCCGCGGTTCAGGTCTTGTCAAACCGCGTCACGGAATCATGCCCGGAGATCAACCGCCGCCGAAACGCATGGTGAACTCCGCACCCCACAACGCGGGCGCCTGGTGCAGAGTCTTGTAGGTACCGCCACGGTTGTTTCCGCAGCGCAGCAGGATCCTTTCGTCGGTGATGTTGTAGCCGTAGAACGCCGCCTGCCAGCTTCCGTCCGACGGCTCGTAGGTCATGCGTGCACGCCATTTGGCATAGCTGTCCTGGTGGCAGTGCGGCGACCTCTCGCCCACATCCAGGCCCGACAGCCACTCGAAGTCGGCCTGCGTGTAGACACCCAGTTGGGGCGTAAGAAGCGCCCCGTTGGCCAGTTCGAATGCATGCTCGACCGTGCCTGTGACTGTCCACTCAGGCGTGCGGTTCGCGATGGACGAATTGGAGACGTCGACCAGCGGACCGCCGATATTGTCCAGGTCGGGCACCAGGAAGGTACTGTACTCCGAGTTGAGCACACCCGCATCGATCGATACGAACCCGCCGGTCCAGGGGCTGGCCCGCAGTTCGAACTCGATTCCCGTGATGCCGACATCCGCCGCGTTCTGGGTGTATTCCAGTGCGGGGTCGGGCCCGAACCGGCCGTCGCTGTTGTCGACCTCGATCGCTTCCTGCTTGTCGGTGTAGTCCATGTAGAAGGCGGCTGCCGCCATCCTCAGGCGCCCGTCCAGCAACGTTCCCTTGAAGCCGAGTTCGTAATTTGTCACGAACTCGGGACCGTAGGGAATGATGTCGATGACGTTCTGGCGCTGTGACGCGCTGAAGCCTGGATTGTTCGGATTGAGTTCGTCATTGAACGCGCCGGTCAGGTACCCCTGGGACATCGTGGCGTAGACGATTCCGCTCTCCAGCGCACCTGCGGGTTCCAGGTGCCGCGTGAGGCTCAGCGTCGGGGTCACCTCGGTGAAACTGGCCGAAACGTTGGCATGGATACCGCCATCGATGATGGTGCTTCGATTCATCATGTAGACCGCATCGCAGAACCCCAGCGGCGAAGGATCGCCTGGATTGTTGTGTGTGCACGTGCCTCGCTGCGTCGGATATTCGATGTGCGCCTGCCCGCGGTCGTCCTTCATCCAGCGCGCACCGGCGGCCAGGTCCCAGTTCTCCGCCAGGGAATAGACCAGGTGCGCGTAAACGGCGGTAGAAACGCCGCTGGTACGCCCGGCATTGGTGGCCGATCGCCGGTCTCCCACGCTGTCCGGCAACCGGTGGAAGAAGGTTCCGCCTTCCGGCTCGCAGATGATGTCGTCGTCATACAAGCCATTGATGGTGCCCTCGGGCGCCCCCGTCGCCGGATTGATCGGGCCGGCGTCCGGATCCCAGGCAGCAATCCAGTCGCGAACGCACGTGCCCGTACCGGCTTGAGCCAGGTCGTCGAACCAGTACAGTCCGGTCGTGAGGTTCATCCGGTCGCCAAGCTGGCCGTTGAAGATCAGCTCGAACTCATCCGTCCAGCGGGCGATGCCGCGGCTGCCCTTCGGATTGTTGCCGATGTGGTCGATGATGCCGGGGCCGAAATCGCGGTCCTGGTAGTAGTTGTAGGACGTATAGCGCCAGGCGCCCTTGATTTGCAGGGAAGCATCCTGGAACGCCCCCAACTCGCCCGGCGACCATGTAGCATCCAGCGTGAACATGTCGTTGTCCACGTGAGAGTAAGTAAGGGCATCCTGGTAGGTCTGATAGACATCGCCTGAATTGGCGTCCTCCCAGCACGAGTTCGCCAGAGTAGCGGCAGCACCGGGATACAGCGCGTCCACTCGCATGTTCGACCCGCCTATCAGAGTCCCCCCTGCCGAAGGCGGGCGAAGGGAAGCGTCATCGTTTCGGCTGCCCCAACGGTTGACCCCGTATTCGGCGAACGGTCCCGGTCCCATGTAAACCACATCGTCTGCCGTACCCAGCACCAGGTCCGGCCCGGTAAAGGTCATTGGATTGCTCGGCGTGCCGCCGTCGGCCGCGCCGATCAGCAGATCGTAGGTTCGCGGGTTCGGCCGGGGCCGGCACTGACCTCCCTGGTTATCGTCGCGGTCCCTGGCCAGCGCGGCGCGCGCGTCGATCGTCCAGTCTTCGCCCAGTTCCCAGCGAAGGGCCAGTCCGATGCTTTCCTGGTCCGTGCCTCCGGTGGGCTCGTCGAAAAACCGGTTGTAGTAGTAGCCGTCCAGGATCTCCGAGGCGTAGTTGCCGCGGAAAAAGACGTTGTCGCTCAGCGGGACGTTGACCATGGCTCGCACGTCCTGCTGGCCGAAATCTCCGGCTCTCACCGTGACGTAGGAGTCAAACTCCGGCGCGGGCTTGGCGCTGACCCAGCTCACCGCACCGCCTGTGGTGTTCTTGCCGAACAGCGTGCCCTGCGGGCCCCGCAGAATTTCCACCCGCTCGACGTCGAGCGTGCTCAGGAACGCACCCAGGCTGCCCGACATGTAGTGGCCGTCGACGTACATCCCCACGCCGAAGACCTGAGCGGGATTGGAGAATCCGCCGCCGATGCCGCGGATGTACATGCGCGTATCGTTCTTGCGCTGGTCCTCGGTCAGGACCACGTTGGGCACGAAGTCGCTGATCTGCTCCATGTTGTAGATGCCCTGAGCCTGCATGGCCTCAGAGGAAATGGCCTGGATCGAAAGCGGAAGTTCTTCCAGGTTTTCCTCCCGGCGACGCGCCGTGACCACCACTTCTTCGAGAAAGGCTGCCGCCGATGCGGACTGCTGTTGAGCCACTGCGGAATCCGGAGACAACAACATCGTTGAGCCGGCAGCGCCCAGCACTCCAATTGCGATGCGCTTGAGTTTCATATTTGCCCCTTTTTGTCTTTTGTTGATTTCGTGACAGGAAAGATTATTCAGAAAAAACGAATCGGGCCGCCAACCCTCTCAGCGTCGCGGCAATGAGCCGATGCGGCAAGGTGCGGGAAAGCGACGGTGGAAGATAAATCCGGGGGGTGGGCGCAAAGGACGGGCGCCAAACACCAATACTGGTAGATTCACTGTGGCACGTGTGCTCACACCGAAGATAATACGCTTGGCTCATCTGCTTTGTCACGCATTAACCAAAGTTAATGTGTAGTTTGTGAGCAACAAATCGGCGGGCTGGCAGGACATGATCCGGCTCCCCCGGCGCAGCCCCCCGACATCGCGCCTGGGGACCGATCGGCAAACCCGTTTGAGACAGCTTGCGCGCGCGGTTGACGATCCCGCGGAATCGAGTAAGGTAGCGCGCGCATGATCGAGCCATAATAGGGAGATGCTTGTGGCTGACCGCTGGACATTCCTGGATACCGACGTACTGGTGATCGGCGGCGGTGTTGCCGGTTGCATGGCGGCCATTCCGGCCCTTGAAGCCGGGTTGGATGTCGTTGTCTGCGAAAAGGGCAAGGTTCTTGACCACTGCGGCAGCGTTGGCTGCGGCGTCGATCACTATCTCACGATCATGGAGTCGGGCCCCGAGTGGGATACGCCCGAATTTCTGCTCAAGCACGTCCCGGAGCTTACCGACGGCATCGTCGACATGGAGGTCACCAGCCGGGTGATCCACGAAATGCCCCGGGTGCTGCGCAGGATCGAAAGCTTCGGCGTGAATTTCAAGGATCCGCGCTTCAATGACTATTACCGGCTGCGGTCCTTTGGGCTGCCCGGCACCTATCACATCAACTTCGACGGCACCGAGTTCAAGAAGAACATCGGCCAGCAGGTACGCAAACTGAAGGGCACGGTGCTGACGCGCACCATGGCGGTGGAATTGCTCACCGTGGACGGGCGCGTCTGCGGCGCCCTGGCGTTCAACTTCCGCACCGGGAAGTGGTTCGCGGTTCGCGCCAGGGCGGTGGTACTGGCCGCCGGCGAGGTCAACCGGATTTCGCTCAACGCATCCGGGATGCCGTTCGACAGCTGGCACTGTCCCTACAATACCGGCGACGCGCAGGCCATGGGCTACCGGGCCGGCGCACTGCTGGCGAACATGGAGTTTGTCGAGACCACGCTAACGCCCAAGGGATTTTCCGCCCAGGGACTCAACGCCCTGGTCAGCGAGGGTGCGCATTTCATCAACAAGCGCGGCGAGCGCTTCATGTTCAAGTACGACGACAAGGGCGAAAACGCCCGCCGCGCGGTCATCGCCGACGCGGTCATCAACGAATACCTGCTCGGCAACGGCCCGGTCTACGCCGACTGCCGCCATCTGCCGGAAGATGTGCTCGACCACATGGAGGCTACCCTGCAGGTGGACCGGTACACCATGCCGGCCTTCTACGAGCAGAAGGAGCTGAATTTCCGCGAGGAGCCCGTTGAGGTCTCCATTTCCGAACTCAGCATTCGCCGCAGCGGCGTGTATTTCCGTGGCAGCGGCCTGGCCGTGGACACGGCCGGACAGACGTCGGTTGGCGGCCTCTTTGCCGCGGGCGACTGCGCCACGGTCAGCGGCGGCATCGCCGGCGCCTCGGTGGTGGGACATATCGCCGGCGAAGGCGTGGCGTCGCTGTTGGAAAACGGGGCGGGGGCGCAATCATCGCTTCCCGCCGTCGACATGAGCCTCGCGGAGGACATCCGTTCCCGGGCGACCGCACACATGCGCGTTCACGAGGCGCAACGCCTTTCCTGGAAGACATTCGAGGATCGGGTCCGCCGGACGGTCACCGACTACGTGGGCGTGCGGCGCAACGACAAGGGCCTGCGGCTGGCGCTTGAAACCCTGCGCGCGCTCGCCGTCGACGAACGCCGGCTCAAGGCCGACGATCTGCACGAACTCATGCGCGTCCACGAGAGCACCAGCATCCGACTCAACGCCGAGCTGATGGCCGAATCGGCCCTGGCGCGAACCGAAACGCGCACCGGTTCATCGCACCGCCGGCTGGATCATCCGGATACCGATGACGAGAACTGGCGCAAGTTCGTTGTCGTCGAAAACGGCGGAGACCGTCCCCGCGTCGAGACGCTGCCGGCGTCCGATCCGCTGTCCTCCGCCTTCGCCCGCAACTCCGGGACTGGCGGCTGGCAACGCCGCAGGACCGGTTCGGAGGTGGCGCATGTCGGCTGAAGTCAGAGCCCCAAATTCGGCACCCGCGGACGGAGCGGTACAGGAAGGCCAGATGCAGGACGGCGCCGCACAGGGCGAGCCGGCACAGGACGGACCGGCGCCGCACAACCCCATCCACATCGACGCGGATACCTGCGTGAAGTGCGATCTGTGCGACTGGATCTGCCCGGGCGACCTGATCTACAAGAAGCCCGACGATCGCGAAACCCTGCCCGAGGTACGCTACCCGGACGAGTGCTGGTACTGTGGCCTGTGTCAGTCCATCTGCCCTGTGGACGCGATCACGATCTACTTTCCCAGTCAGATGATCCGCTGCCGGACCGACGTGACGACCCTGCTCGGCAAGGTCATCGACTAGCCGCCGCCGACGCGGACGCGGGAGGCGAAAGCACTCATCCATGCTCGAGGCAATCGTCGCCGGACTCGCCGCGCTGGCCACGCCCCAGGCCGTCCTCTTCATGCTGGTGGGCGTCAGCTACGGGTTGGTGATCGGCATCCTGCCGGGGTTGGGCGGAATCGTTGCGCTGGCGCTGCTGCTGCCCTTTACCTACGGGCATGAACTGGCGGCGACGCTGGCGCTGCTGCTGGGCGCCCACATCGCGACCATCTGGGGCGGATCGGTAACCAGCATCCTGTTCAAGGTGCCGGGCGCCGCCAAGAGCCTCGCGCTGGTGTTCGACGGCCATCCCATGACCCGGCAGGGACACGCCGCCCGGGCCCTCGGCGCGTCGGCCACGGCGGCGCTGCTTGGCGGCCTCATGGGTGCGGTGTTCCTGGCCTTCACCATCCCCATCGTTCGGCCCGTCATGCTCGCACTCGGTCCCAGCGAATACCTGATGATGGCGCTCTGGGGGCTGACCATCATCGCCACGTTCAGCGAGGGCTCCCTGCTCAAGGGTCTCGTGGCGACCTGCCTGGGCATCATGGTGGCCTTCGTCGGCATGGACCCGGTGAGCGGGACGCCCCGGTTCTGGTTCGGAAACGTCTACCTGCTCGACGGAATCTCGTTCCCGGTGGCGATGATCGGACTGTTCGCCGTGGCCGAGATGATGACCCTCTACGTCAAGGGCGGCGCCATGGTGGACCGCGTCAGCGGCGAACAACGCAGCACCGTACTGGATGGCGTGAAGGACGCTTTCCGCCATTGGGGGCTGGTGCTGAGATCCAGCCTGCTGGGCCTGTGGGTGGGCGTGCTGCCGGGCGTCGGCGCCAGCGTCGGCGGAATCGCTGCCTACGCCCAGGCGGCGCAGACCTCGCCGACGCCGGAACGATTCGGCAAGGGCGCCGTGGAAGGCGTCATCGCCCCGGACGCCACGCTGGGGGCCAATGAAGGCGGCGGCCTCATGCCGACCCTGGCCTTCGGGATCCCCGGGGGCGAGAGCATGGCCATTCTGCTGGTGGCCTTTCTCGCCATGGGGATCGTCCCCGGGCCGCGCATGCTTACCAGCGAACTGGACCTGGTGTTCAGCATGGTGTGGATCGTGGTCATCGCCAATCTGCTGACGGCGCTGATCGGGCTGGCGATTTCCTCGCGTCTGGCACGGCTGCCCGCGCTCAATCCCAACGTGATGATCCCCCTTGTGCTCTCGGTTTGCCTGCTGGGCGCCTTCGCCACGAGAGGGTTGATCGAAGACGTCGTGGTCGCCGCCGCGTTCGGCGTCATCGGCTACCTGATGAACAAGTATCAGTACTCCAGGGCCAATTTCGTGATCGGCATGGTGCTGGCGGAGATGATCGAGCGAAACCTGCACATCTCGCTGGGCCTGTACGGCGAGTTCTTCCTGTTCACCCGACCGATCACCACCGCCATGCTGGTGTTCATCGTAGTGACCACCGCCCTGCCCTTCGTGCGCCGGTACCGGCGCAGCAGGGCTTCGGCCGCGGGGAACGGCTCATGAGCCGCCGGGGACGATCCGTGAGCCGCCGGGGACGATCCTTGAACCGTGGAGATGGTCCGTGAGCCGCAGAACACAGGAAAACTTGATTGCGGGGCTGCTGGTACTGGTCTTCGCCGCGTATCTGCTCATGACGCTGAGCCTGGGCCCGAATGCCCGGCTAGTTCCCGTGCCCATCGCCCTGCTGGGGCTTGGTTTTCTGCTGATCCAAATCGTGAGCCAGAACCGGAGCGACGGCAGGGAATTTCAGCTCGACCTGTTTGCATCGCTGACGGCCGGGGCCGTTTCGAGCACAGCGGACGCGTCCGGCGAGGAAGAACCGGAACCCCGGGATACGCGCGAGTCATTCCCGCGCGAATTGCAGGCCGCCGGGTTCCTGGCGGCGTTCATCGGCCTGATCCTGCTGCTCGGACCCATTGCGGCGGTATTCCTGTTCACGTCCGCGTTCTTTCTCGTGACGGGCCACTTCGCGCCGCTGAAGGGCGTGACCGTCGCCGGACTCTGTACCCTGGCGCTGTACCTGTTGTTCGCCGTCGGACTGCAGTTGCAGATGTATCACGGCGTGCTCGCGCCCCTCTTCGAGCCTCGCTGAACCCAACGGCACTGTCGTCGCATGCGACGGTCACGCCCTGCCATCTCGACCGGGCGCTGGACGGATTTGATCGTCACCGCACACGCAGGGGCACGTCCGGCAAGTCGCCGCAAGACATGGAAACCCGCCTATAATCCGCGCATGCGCGCACGCCTGCCCTGCCTTCTTCTGATCTTCCTGGCGACCGCCGCCGGCGGCGGCGCCGCCGACGCGGCCAGTGTGCGCGGCGAGATCGTTACCCTGCTGAGCCCCAACAGCGCGGGCGGCATGATGACCCGCTACGCGCGCATGATCGCGCCCTACATCGCCCGGCACGCCGGCGCCCGGGACGTCCGTGTACGCATCATGACCGGAGGCGGCGGGATCCGCGGCGCCAATGCGCTCTGGTTCGCCGAACCCGACGGCAGGACCATCGCCTTTACCAGCGTCACCACGCTGATCCTGTCCCAGCTTGCCGGCAGCGAAGCCGTCAGGTTCGACGCCACTCGCTTCGTCTACCTCGGCCGTGCCGCCACCGAACCCCGCGTGCTCACCGTCGGAGCGGGATCCGGCATCATGAGCGTCCGCGACGCGCGGGCACTGGGCCGGCCGTTCGTGTTTCCCTCCCAGGGTACGGACGAGGACTTCTATTCCATGGCCGTACTGGCGGATGTAATGGGTATTCCGTTGAAGGTGATCAGCGGATACGACGGCAATGCCGATACGGCACTTGCCGTGATCAAGGGCGACGGCGACGGACACATCACGGGATGGTCGGCGTCCCAGGCGGTGATCGAAGCGGGCGACGAAGTGCCCATCCTCACGCTGGGCCCGGAGCGCTACCCCGATTATCCGGACGTACCCACGGCGCTGGAACTGGTGGACGGCGCCTCCCTGGAGGCCGTTCAGGCCATCGTCAACATGCTCGACATGCGCCGCGGATTCTTCGGCCCGCCGGACCTGGATCCCGAGGCAACCGCGGAACTGCGCGCCGCAATCGGCGCGGCCCTGGGCGATCCTCAACTCGTGGCTGATTCGGTCGCCCAGGGATTGCCGCTGCTTCCTTCTCCCGGCGAGG
The DNA here is from genome assembly GCA_022825505.1 of Gammaproteobacteria bacterium. Lineage (GTDB taxonomy): Bacteria > Pseudomonadota > Gammaproteobacteria > Steroidobacterales > Rariloculaceae > UBA6522. Next base: position 128,234 of record JAJDWR010000073.1, read on the forward strand.
CGGAACAGATCAAGATCGCGCAGATAACCGAAGCCAGTCAGCACCTGGTCCCCATGCTGCGCGCAGCGCTGGAAGCCATTCGCTGAGGGGAATTCCGAGGAAGGGCTACGACCGCGAAAAGTCCTCCCTGAACACGCGGTCGGCTTTCGCGGCGAAGAAGAAATCGCTTTCCGTGAGACCCTGGATCTTGTGCGTCCAGATTTCCACGACACAGCGGGCCCAGGCGATGTGCAGGTCCGGGTGGTGATTTTCAGCCTCGGCGATTTCCGTAACGCGGTTGGCGAAGTCCATCGCCTCGACAAAGTTGCCGAAACCGTACTGACGTTCCAGGTGGCCCGCTTCGTTCAACGCCCAGCCCCTGTCCAGTTCGGCCAGCAGTTCCCTGGCGCGGTCAAGCTCCATCGGCGGCACGCCGCCCCGGCAGGGAATGCAGTCTCTGTCGGCCAGTTCCATATCATCACTCGGCGGCGGGAGCGGCCATGATGTCCAAGCGCTGCTCGACACGCCCAAGGCGCTCCTCGACATGCCCCAGACGCTGCTCCAAGCGCCCCACGCCTTGCTCGACTTGCCCCACGCGCTGTTCCAAGAGCCCCAGGCCCTGCTCCACTCGCTCCAGGCCCTGCTCCACTCGTCCCAGGCGCAGGTCGAACTGCTCCAGGCGCTCGTCGAACTGCTCCAGGCGCTGCTCAAATTGACTCTGGCGCTGCTCAACTCTCCCAAGGCGCTCCTCGACATGCCCCAGGCGCTCCTCGACGTGCCCCAGGCGCACGTCAAGCATGCCGACACTCACGTTCACTTCCGTCAGGTCACGTCGCAACGAATTGATGTCGCCCTGGAGGGCGGCATGATTTTCGCGCATATCGGCGCGCAAGCCTTCCATTGAATTGACCATGAAACCGAACCCGACCAACACAACGCCGATCACCGTCAGCGCCTGTTTCCACTCACCCATGCGACTTTCCCCGACATTTGGACCATTCGGCGCACTTTGAGGTCAGTGGATTCGCAAATCGCGTTGCCATACGCACATACTACTGACCGCAAACTGCTATTGCCAACCGCCGCATGGTAAGCCACGCCACAAGCAATCCCGTAGACGCGTTTATGGCGATATCATGCAGAAATTGATACCTGCGCAGCTATGGTTAACCGTTGCCACTGGCTGTAGCGACCATGGCACGGCGGTAGAGCGGTGAGTCAAACCGACAGGGAAAAGTGGGATGCGCGCTACCGGGACGGCGCCTACGGGGCGCGCGTCCATCCGAGCGCCTTGCTGGCGGACTGGGTGGACAGGCTTGAGGTGGCGGGCGCCGCACCGAGGGCCATCGACATCGCGTGCGGCGCCGGGCGCAACGCGCTCTTCCTGGCGCGGCGCGGCTGGCATGTCGACGCCGTCGACATCTCCCTTGTAGCGCTTGGCCGCCTGCGCGCCGCCGCAAAGGCCGAGGACCTGCCCATCATCTGCGTCGAGCGGGATCTCGAACCGGCTTCGGACGCGCTGAATGGGATCGGGGATGGGAAGCACAGCCTTGCCCTGTTGATTCGCTACACCGACATGCCGCTTGTCGAGGCGCTACCGCGTGCCGTCGCCCCTGGTGGCTATCTCATTGCCGAAATGCACCTGCGGACCGACGTACCGGTCGCCGGGCCGCGAAGCCCCCGATTCCGGGTGGCGCCGGGCGCCCTCCGGAGGGCGGCGGCCGCATTCGAGCTGCTTTACTACCATGAGGGTTTCGTGGACGATCCGGACGGCCGCACGGTTGCCCTGGCGCAACTGGTAGGGCGGCGGCGGGCACTGTCCGTTAACGATGCGCATCCCGGGCCGGGCGGTCCATAGCCCCGGGATTCCAGGCGCGCCAGGGAGGGTCCGATCAAGCCGATCGGCGCCCTTTGAGACCAACGTTCGTCTTTGACATGCAAAGATAAACATTGTCATATCCAACGTGTTCGGTGGTTGCTCAAGGCAGGTAGCGCCGCCGCCAGCGGGGACCGAGCCCGGTCAGAATTTCGTAGCTGATGGTGCCCGCTTTCCGGGCGAGGTCATCCAGGGGCACGTTGCCGCCGAGCAATTCCACCGTGTCGCCCGGCTGCACGTCCGCCGGCGAGAGGCCGCTCACGTCCAGTGTGATCAGGTCCATGGAAACCCGGCCCACGACCCGGACCCCGGCGCCGGCAACGCAGGCGACGCCGCGGTTGCCGAGTGCACGCGGGTAGCCGTCCGCATAGCCGACGCCCACGGTCGCCAGCCGCGTGCCCGGGCGCACGGTGTGGGTGGCGCCGTATCCCACCGTTTGCTGCCTCGTGACGGTCCTCGTTTGCAGCACGATGCCCTCCAGGATGACCACCGGTTCCATCGGGCTGTCGCCGCTCGCGAACGGGCTGGCTCCGTACAGCGCAATTCCGGGGCGGACAAGGTCCCCATGGTACTCGGGTCCCAGCAATATCCCTGCCGACCCGCCGATTGAAGTCCTGACCTCCGGCAAACGCGCGAGCAAATCCCCGAAGTTCCGAACCTGTCGCGCGTTCAGAGGGTCGGACGGCACGTCCGCGCAAGCGAGGTGCGTGAGTGCGTATTGCAAATTCAATGATTCGAGCAACCCGGTCCGGCTGACTTCGCGCAACTCCGCGTCCGCCAGCCCGAGCCTTGACATGCCCGTATCCAGATGGATCGCCGCAGGGCGGCCGGCGCCCACCGCTCGCCAGCACCGGATCTGCGCGATGGAGTTCAGGATCGGGATCAGGTCCGCGCCGATGACGCCGCCGGCGCTACCCTCGAGCACACCCTCGAATACGAAAATCTGCGCCTCCGGCAGCAGTGAGCGCAGTTCGATTCCCTCCTGCGCCGTGGCCACGAAGAAGTGGCGGCAACCTTCGTCCCACAGGCGGCCCGCGACGGGCGCCACACCCAGTCCGTAGGCATTGGCCTTGACCACGGCGCCGCACACCGCCTGCGGCGCCGCATCGCGCAGGGTCCGGTAGTTTCTCGCCAGCGCGTCCAGATCAACCGTGAAGACGCCCGGCGACAACATTTCGGTGTCGGCAACCACTGAATTTAGGCTACCATACGCGCGTCCCAACAGACGGTCGGTCCCGGCCGGAATTGCGAACCATGTCAGAACGATTCAGCGCACTGCGCATACACCGAAACGACGGCGTCGTACGGGGCGTATTGGAGGAGCTCTCCCTCGACGAACTTTCGCCCGGAAACGTGTCGATTCGGGTCGAATACAGCAGCATCAATTACAAGGATGCGCTTGCCGCGACCGGTTCGGCGCCTATCCTGCGGCGCTTTCCCCTGGTAGGCGGTATCGATCTCGCCGGAGAAGTGCTGGATTCGTCCGACGAGCGATGCCGCCCGGGCGATAAGGTCGTCGTGCTTGGTGGCGGTCTCGGCGAAGACCGCGATGGCGGCTACTCCCGGCGTGCCCGGGTCGAGAGCGACCGCGTGGTGCACCTGCCCGAAGGGATCGACACGCGGCAAGCCATGGCGATCGGGACTGCCGGTTTCACCGCGGCGCTGGCCGTGCATCGCCTGGAAACCAATGGGCAACGGCCGGAACTCGGACCCATGGTCGTGACCGGAGCCACCGGCGGCGTCGGCGCCATCGCCATCGACCTGCTGGCGGGGCGCGGTTACGACGTGTCTGCGCTGACGGGCAAGACCGATGAAGCCGCCTTCCTGCAGGGCCTGGGCGCCGCCGAAATTCTCGATCGCCGGGATGTGGAATTGGTGACCAAACCCCTGGGCCGCGGCCTGTGGGGCGGCGCCGTGGACAACCTGGGGGGCGACATTCTCGGCTGGCTGACCCGCACAGTACGGCCATGGGGAAACATCGCCAGCATCGGCCTTGCCGCCGGCGCCGGGCTTTCCACCACGGTCATGCCGTTCATTCTGCGCAGCGTCAGCCTGATCGGGGTCAACATGGAAGTGGATGCGCGGCTCAGGCGCCGGATCTGGGAGCGGCTCGCCACCGATCTGCGGCCGCGTCACCTGGAACGCATTGCCACCCGGGAAGTCACGCTCCACGAACTCCCTTCATGCTTCGACGGATACATGGCCGGCACGATCACCGGCCGTACCGTGGTCCGGATCGACTGACCGGGAGTAGTCCAACGGCCCGAGCGGACCCGAGCGGACCCGAGCGGACTCGATGTTGTCCGATATTGGCGACTCGGGCAAGATAGATGACATGTCAAGTATTGGCGTTACCGCTCTTGTCAGTCCAGTCTGTGGGGTACCAAAAAAATGATAAAGTACATTAAATATATCCTCTTATTGTTTGTTTTTTCGTTATCGGGTCCTGCTTTGTCCCAAGTCAGCGTGGAAGAGGCGCTGGCCGCCGAAGCACGCTCGGACGAAGACCGGGCCAGGGATGCCGGACGGATGCCGGCGCAGGTGCTGGAATTCTTCGGGATCGGCGCGGGCTCCCGCGTGGCCGACCTGCTTTCCGGCGGCGGCTATTACACGCGCATCCTGGCCCCGGTGGTTGGCCCTGAAGGCGCTGTCTACGCCGGCAACAACCCATTCTTCGACCGTTTTGGCGCCGACGCGCTGACGACTCTGCTGAGCGAACCCGGTTTCGAAAACGTAATGCGCATCGATGCTCCGGTGGACGAAATACCGCTGCCGGACGACGGTTCGCTGGATGCGGTCATGATCGTCCTCGCCTATCATGATCTCTGGCTGACCGATGAAGATCGCGGCGAGCTGAACCGGCGTGTGTTGGCAGCTCTCAGACCCGGAGGCGTTTACGGAATCATCGATCACCACGCCGCCGAAGGCGCCGGCACCGGCGTGATCGATTCGCTGCACCGGATCGAGGAGAGCGTCATCGTTGACGAAATATCCGGCGCCGGCTTCGAGTTGGCTGCCCGCGGCGATTTCCTGGCGAATCCGGACGATGACCGCTCGCTGATCGTCTTCAATCCGGACATCCGGGGGCGCACGGACCGGTTCGTGCTCAGGTTCGAGAAGCCCTGACCGCACTCAGGTTTGCGATCCTCAATGAAACGGCTGCCGGCGCCTCTGTGGCGCCGGCACTATCGTTGATTTTGCCCGGGGAACGATCAGTCAGTTCGGCGGAGATGATAGTCGAACGGCGTTCCTGCCGAGCGCGCGTTGATCCAGATCGCCAGCATGCCCTCGACGATGTGGGCGGCGCTCAGCGGTCCGACGTCCAGGGGCTCCAGACCCATGCCCGACACCAGTTCGGCGACGCGCGCCTTGGCGTCGGCATCGTCGCCCACCAGCGGAATGGACACTGCGCCGCCCGGCTCCATCATCGTCCGAAAGCTCAGCGCATTGAACGCCTTGACCACGCTGGCCCCGGGCGCCGCAGCCTGAATCAACTCGGCGTTGGACGTATCCATCGTGTAGTGCATGAAGCCGTCATCGCCCCGGCTGATGCGGTTCGTCGGGTCGATGATGATCTTCCCCGACAAATCCCCCAGGCTGCCCGCCACCTCCGCGGCGACTTCGCCCGGGACGGCCAGCACGACCATGTCGGCTCCGGCAACCGCTTCGGCCTGGGTCGTGGCCGACGCGTTGCCGCCGGTACGCTCAACCAGGGCCGTCACTTCATCCCGGTCCGGTTCGCGGGAACCGTAAACGATGTCATGACCCTGGGCGGCGAACTCCGTCCCCAGGGCGCCCGCGACATTGCCCGTGCCGATAACCGCGATGGTGTCGGCCGCGGCAAGTCCCTGGAGCGCGAAACCCAGGACAAGGGTTGCGAACCACGCTGAAATTCTTTTCATTGACGCAATCATTTCTGTTTCTCCCTGCTGCCTGCAGCGAATGTGGACCCAAATTCCGGGCCAATGGTATCCCAATTCGGGGAGTCGTTTGAACTGCACGGTACAGCCCCGCGTCAATCCACCGATAGTCTTCTTGCCTTGCTGGAATCCGGGTGTCAACAGGCGTATCTTGAATCCAGACAATCCAGGCACCACAAGGGAGCGAATCGCCATGGCAACCTTCACCCTCAACGGTGACAACGTAACGGTCGAAGCAGAGCCCAACGCGCCCCTGCTTTGGGTCGTGCGCGAACACCTCGGGCTCACCGGCACCAAGTTCGGCTGCGGCGCCGGACAGTGCGGCGCGTGCACGGTGCACGTGGACGGCGCCTCGACCTACGCCTGTCTGACGCCCGTCTCGGCTGTGGAAGGCCGGCAGGTCACAACCATCGAGGGGCTATCCGAGGACGGGACGCACCCGCTGCAACAAGCCTGGATCGACGAGGAAGTTCCTCAGTGCGGCTACTGTCAGCCCGGACAGATCATGCGCGCCGCGGACCTTCTCGCCAACAATCCGCAGCCGAACCGCGAAGAGATCGTGACGCACATGAGCACCAACATCTGCCGCTGCGGCACCTACACCCGGATCGTCAGGGCCATCGAGCGCGCTGCGGAGGAGGCTGGAAATGAAGCGTAACGACACACTGACCGGCCAGCCCATGACAGGCATGTCGGCGGCCAGCCGCGAAGCGATCGCCTCTTCCGGCGGATCGAAGGCAAGCAACGAATCCAGTGGCGCATCCGGCGGGTTGGCGACGCGCCGCGATTTCATTCAGGGCGTGGGCGTCACCTTGACCGTGGGCGCCACGGGAGTCATCGGCGCCTGCAGCATGCCGTCCGGCGACTCGGACGATCCAGGCGCTCCGGCGTCCGGCCCGGCTGCGAACGATGCTGTCACCCCCAACGCCTGGGTCAGCATCGGCGCCGACGATACGATCACCATCCAGTTCGGCGCCACCGAAATGGGCCAGGGTTCCATGACATCGGTGCCACTGGTTCTGGCGGAGGAAATGGATGCCGACTGGGACAACGTGCGGGTTGAAACGGTCAGCCGCCACGACCCCACCTACGGTAATCCGATGGCGTTCGGCTACTACGGCTTCCCCATCATGTACACCGCCGGAAGCGCGGCGCTTCGAGGATATTTCAATGCCATGCGCCAGGCCGGCGCACAGGCCCGCAGGTTTCTGCTCGATGCCGCTGCAACGCAGTTGGGCGTGCCGGTAGAAGAGCTTTCAACCCAGCCCAGCCGGGTCGTCCACGCCGCCAGCGGGCAAACCCTGAGCTACGGCCAGATCGCCGCTGCCGCGGAAGTGCCCGGGAGCCTGCCGGAAGTGCCCGAGAGCGAGTACAAGCCGAGGAGCGAGTACCGCTACCTGGGCACCGATGTACCGCGTATCGACGTACCGGCCAAGGTCGACGGATCGGCCGAATACGGCATCGACGTTCAGATACCGGGGATGGTCTACGCCTCGGTGCTCCGGGCCCCCGTGGAGGGCGAGGAGCCCATGCAAGTCGACGACAGCGCAGCGCGCGCAATCCCCGGAGTCACCGATGTCGTCACCCTGCCCTACGGCGTCGCCGTCGTGGGCGAAACCGTGGAAGGCACCATCTGGGGCAAGAACGCCCTTCAGGTGACCTGGAGCGAAAATTCCCGGTTCCGCGACACCGACCAGGCGCGGGACCTGGACGAATACGAAGCGCGCGCCAGGGATCTTGACTTCAGTACCGGCAACCCGCTTTGGCAGGATGTCGGCGATATCGATCCGGCGTTCCGATCGGCGGACCGGGTCATCGAAGCGGTGTTCCGGTCGGAGCCCGCCTATCACGCGCAGATGGAACCCTTGAGCGCCACTGCGAGCGTGTCCGCCGACGGCCTGTCCGCGGAAGTCTGGGTGAGCACCCAGACCCAGAGTCTGACGGCCATGGCGGCCGCGGACTTGCTGGAAACCGATGTGGACCGAATCACCGTGCACGCGATGTATATCGGCGGCGGCTACGGCCGGCGCGCCGAATACCGGCAAAAGGACGTCGAGGACGCCCTGCTCCTCTCGCGGGAGCTTGGCCGGCCGGTCAAGGTCATCTGGAGCCGGGAGGATGACGTGCGGGACGGTATCTTCCGGCCGCTGGCCGCGCAGTACCTGCGCGCGGCCCTGGACGCCGACGGACAAGTCACCGCGCTGCATCAGCGCGTGGCAACGCCGAGCGTCCTGAGTTTCATGAACGAGCCGCGCTGGGGTCTCTCTCGGAATCGCGACGGCATTTCCATGAACGGCGCGCAAACGACCCGCTACAGCATTCCCAACATCCGTGCCGAGCATGTCATGGTGGACCGGTGTTCCCGCCTGGCGGCCTGGCGAGGCGTAGCGACCAGCTATACCCGCTTTGCCAATGAATCACTGATCGACGAGATTGCGCACACCGTGGGTTCGGACCCGCTGCAGTTTCGTCTCGACCTGACTCGGGACGATCCAGCGGCCCAGTCTGTACTGGAAGAAGTGGCGCAGATGGCGGATTGGTCTCAACCGCGGGAAGGCACGTCCCTGGGTGTGGCGCTGTCCGATTATGGCGGCGCCTCTGTATCGGCGGGCATTGCCGAAGTATCGGTAAACCAGGAAACGGGCGTCATCACCGTCCACCGCTACTGGATGGCCATCGACGCCGGTTTCATCGTCTCGCCGCGCAATACCGAAGCGCAGATGGAAGGCAACATCGTCTACGGCATCAGCAGCGCCCTGAAGGAGCGCATCAGCGTCAATGCCGGCTCCGTGGACCAGTCGAACTTCCACGACTATCCCGTGATGCGGATCAACGAAATGCCCGAAATCCAGACGCGGGCCCTGCCCAGCGACAGCCCGCCCAGCGGCGTGGGCGAGTTGGGTCTGGCAACCACCGGACCCGCAATCGCCAACGCCGTGTTCGCTGCAACCGGCGTGCGGCTGCGGGAGTTGCCGATGACGCCGGAGCGCGTGCTGGCAGCCTTGCAGGAGGCAAGCGCCTGACGGGCTGATGCCGGACTAACAGGACGACGGACATGCCGTTATTCGACAGCTACGTCATCGTCGACTGGTCCGCAGCGGCCCGTCCGGCGCCGGAGCGCGAGAGCCCAAACGCGATTTGGTGGGCTGCGGCGCGACGGCACGCCAAAGCCGTGGAACCTCGCTACGTGCGCACCCGCGCCGAAGCCATCGTGCAACTCAGGGACTTTATCGGCAAGGAGCAGGATCGGGGCAGGCGGGTTCTCGCCGGATTCGATTTTCCGTTCGGCTACCCGGCCGGCGTCGCCGGCGCGGTCACGGGCCGGGATTCCGCCATGTGCCTTTGGCGCTGGATCGCCGACCCCGACCGCAGCAAGGACAGCCCTCGGAATGCCAACAACCGATTTGAGGTGGCGGAAGAGATCAATGCCAAGTATTCGGGCGTAGTTGGCCCGTTCTGGGGACTACCGAACTCGACAGATTTCACGCATAAGTTCGGAAGTATTCCGATCAGAAGATCGAAGCGCACCTGTATTGAGCCGAATCCGCCGGAATTTCGCATTGCGGAGCAGCGCGCCAACGGGGCAAAGTCGGTCTGGCAACTGTGGGGCGCCGGCGCCGTCGGCTCCCAGGTGCTGGTCGGCCTGCCCGCGGTGCTCAAGCTCCTGCAGGCGATAAATGGAACGGGCGGAACCGGGCGGAACCGGGCCCAGGTCTGGCCATTGGAGACCGGGCTAGCCCAGCCGGTGACGGCGAACGTTCCCGTCGTGCTGGCCGAAGTTTATCCGTCACTGTTCAAGGACATGGTCAGCGAGCTTCAGCGAGAAGGAGAGATAGTGGATAGCGCTCAAGTGCGCGTGCTCGCGCAACACTTCGCGGACCTGGATGGGCAGAGTCGTCTCGCGCCCCTCTTTGCCGGTCCGCGCGATCTGGACGCCCGGCAGCGCCGCGCCGTTGAAAACGAGGAAGCCTGGATTCTGGGACTCGACGACGGCCAGGCCCAGTACGGCCGCGGCTGGCAGAACGGCGGCACTTACCGGGATTGGGTCGCCGACAAGCGAACTGTCGGACCATCCCGGTTTGGCGGTCAAGCCGTGGCTCGCGCGCGATTGTGGAAGAGAGTGCCTGATCGTGCCGCGCCCCCCGCCGGCCTGTTCGGCCGCGACCGGGAACTGCGGGCCCTTGGCGGGATGCTCGAACTGGTGAGCGTAGCCGACTGTCGCGATTTTGCCGGCTGCACGCAGGTCATTACGGGAGCACCGGGTGCCGGGAAAAGCGCCTTGCTCGCCGAATTGCAAGCACTCTGGAAGGACCGGGCGGCAGTCATCGAACTGGAGCCGCACACATTTTCCGATCCCGATTACGCGCTGCGTAGATTGGCGCGGTCCCTTGTCTCCGAGCTCGGCAGGCTCGCGCGCGCGAGGATTCGCCTGAACGCCCGGTTACGCGGCGTGAATTTCCTCGGCGTCAAGGTGGATGTCGCTCCATCCGGCCCCGAACTTCCGCTGCGCGCGCTGGCCGACCTCCGCGCGGCACTTCCGGATGAGGCGGCGGACATTCCCATCGCCGTGTTCGTTGACGAGGCGCAGACGCTGGCGCATGACATGGTGGCGGGGAACGCCAGCAAGCAAAGCAGTCTTCTGATGGACCTGCACAGCGGGACGCATGGACTCAGAATCCTTCCGGTATTTGGCGGGTTGAACCACACCGTCGAGCACCTTGCCGCGTTGGGAGTGTCCCGGCTTGGCGCCAACTCGGTGCATGTGCTTGGATGCCTGTCGCCGGACGAGACCACCGCCAATCTGCAAACGGCGCTGCAGATTCTGGGCGTGGAGGGCCACCCTGCGGCGGAACGCTGGTTGAATGAATCCGTCGAGCGCAGTTGCGGCTGGCCGCAGCACATCACGAGCTACATCAAGGGCCTCGCGCTGGCGCTTCTGCCGGATGACGACGCCGAATCGCTGCGGGCGCTAACCGGGGACGCCTGCCGCGAGGCGATTGCTCACGGAGAGTCTGGCCGGCAGGAGTACTATGGCGCGCGCCTTGCGCCGTTCCGGGACATCGCTCCGGCACTGAAGGCCGTTGTCGCCGCCATCCGGGAGGCCCGGAGCAAGGGGCGCCCCGGAGTGGACTGGACCACCATAAGGAAATCGATACGCGAATCCGCCGAGGACATGCAGTCTCAGGGAATGGTGTGGACAATCGACCTCGCAGCCGTGCCGGACATGCTCGTGCGCCACGGAATTCTCCAGCAAAGCCCAGAAGCCGACGGCTGCTGGAACGTCCCCATCCCCTCTCTGGCCGACAGAATTCTGGCGAAGCGTTTTTGACGCGCGCCGTTTTAGCGCCCGTTCGTGGGCGCATCAGCCTGGCGGGCGGCGAATGGCTGCGGTTGGGCCGTTGATCACTCCTGAATCTCGGCCACCTCCACGCCCCAGATCGGCCGGTAGTCGAGTTGTGCCTTGTAGACCAGGGTGGCATCGAGATTGATGCGGTCGAAGCCGGTGACTTCGTAGAGAGCCTCGAAGGCCGGCGCGGCGTCGCTGCCGTCCGGCACTGCTGCCATCACGTCCTCAAGCTCGCCGATGTCCGCAAGCGTAGTGATGGCCTGGGCCGCGTGCATCAGGCCGGAATCCCGCGTGCCGGCCACGATCAGGAACTGATTGCCGTCGGGACCGGGGAAACTCGACACAAGCCCGTAGTCCTCGTAATTGCTCTCGCCGGGAATTGCGGCGCCGCTGGTATAGGACTGCCCGGTGCGCAGGTTCAGCAATTCGTCGAAACTGGCCCCCACGGCCAGCCCCGAGGAGGCGAAGACGAAGTCCATCAGCGTTCCCAGGGCGCTGATATAGCCCACGTAGAGGATGTGTCGGGATCGGATATCCGCGACTCTCATCTCGGTCATGGTCGTGATCCGCACATCCTTGTCCGCCGCGTAGACGACGCGGAGCAACTCGGTCAGCGCGGCCGCGCTGCCCTGGGGCAGGTAGGTGAGATCCAGGTCCATGTAGTTCGCCAACAAATCCGGGTCGCTGACGAACAGGCTGTCGAGATCGTCGCTGGAATTGACGTCGAACTCACGTACCAGTCGCGTGACCATTCCGAATTCGTCGAGTTCGGCGAAAATGAAGTAGTCCCCGACCACGACCAGAAGCGGCAGGTCATCGCTCAACAATTCCGCCCAGAGCGGAGTCTGAGCCACTTCTCGCTGGCCATCCGGCGCCGGCGATCCGAATCTCAACGCTAGAACGACGACAAGATTGACCACGAGCAGGGCAACGATCGCAGCAACCCAGATGGGTGGCGTGCCGCGAAACGCGCCTTTCCCGGGCGACTCGTCCGCCTCGACAACGGTCAGTCGATACTCACCCCTGGGAATGGAAAGCCTGACCTCGCCATCGGCGGAATGCGAGGCGTAGTACTTCTCGAGCTTCTGGCGAAGATTGTGAACATATACCCGGACGAATGAGTCCTGGTTGGGGTCGAATTCGCTGCCCTTGTCGAATACGTCGGCGGCGATTTCCACCTCCTTGGGCCGCACGCCGCGCTCCGAACACAGAACGAGGTACTCCAACAGCCGCACATAGGATCGGGAGCGGCCCAGCGCCCCGCTCTCGACGATCTTGCGAGCCTGTTCGGCTATGACATTGGATTCCGGCAATGCAACGCCCGTCCGGGATTTCCCGCTGTGAATCGATTCAATCGCTCATGCCCAATTTTAACCGTTAAAAAACGGTTTGTAACTCATTGTTTTGGCGAAGAATCCTTAAGATGCTCCAACGCCCGGGCATTGGCGGGCCGCCATCCGGGAATTTTTTCGCATCTTTTGGCTCCGGGGGCAAGGCGTTATTCAACTGGACGGACGCGCATCTGGTGCGTCCGGGAGCGGTCTGAATTCGACCGAAGGGGATAATTTCATGACTTTTTGCAGAATCACCGGAATCGGATCATTGCTTGCACTCCACGCGTTCGCAGCAGCAGCGCCAGCCCTCGCTCAGGACGCGGCAGACGGCGTTCAGGAGGAAGTCATCGTGCTGGGCGCCCGCCTGGAGGAAACGATTCCACTGGACCTGGAACAATTCGGCAACCGCGTGGAGATCATCACGGCAGAAGAACTGCAGCTCGGCGGGTTCAACGATATTGCGCAGAGTCTGCAGATGAAGGTGCCCGGGCTCTACCTGGCGCCCAAGAACGGCGCGTTCGACTACGTGGGCTGCTCGCTGCAGGGGTCGCGCTGCCAGGACATTCTCTGGCTGATCGACGGCGTCAGGATCAACAATCGACTGTACAACTCCACCAGCCCGCTGGACACGGTGCCCGCGCACATGGTGGAGCGCATCGAAGTGCTCTACGGCGGACAGGGAATCTTCTACGGCACCCAATCCGTGGCGGGCGTGGTGAACGTGGTGACGAAGTCGTTCTCCGATGCTCCGGAGGGACGGGTCGGGCTCGCACTGGACGGCAATGACGGCGTCCACGCGAATGTCGACTACCGGGCATCGTCGGGCGCACACCAGGTCGTACTGTACGCCTCGCAAGACCAGGCCGACGGCATTCAGCCGTACAGGGACGAGGATATTCAACCCAGCACCACAGACCGGGACCGTGGCTACGATGTCGGCATGATCGGACTAAAGTACGCCTACGACATCGGCGAGAACTCACGCCTGTCGCTCCACTACCAGCACACCGACGCCGAACTCGATTTTGCGCGCGCCAATCTCAACTACGACACGTACAACGCACGCGACGAGGACATCGTGACCCTCAAGTACGACTTGCAGGCGACCGACAACATCGGTCTGTTCATCAAGGCCTACTCGCATACCTGGGATACCAACTACACGCGAATCTACAATGTCCTGGATGACAACGGCGCCATAACGGGCAATCTGCGAACGGTCAACGATGGCTCGTACTGGGGCTACGACGACTATGGCCTGACGGCAATGACGCGGATCGAGACCGGGGGCGGATTCGACTTTGCGGCCGGATACGAACACCAGCGGTTTTCGGGAAGCGACGAGGTCCTGCTGATCGCGGACCAGACCGAATCGGTGGATGCGTTCTTCGGGCAGATCAGGACCAACGAAAGCCTGTTGGCCAACACCCGGGTCGCGCTCGGGTTCCGCCACAACAGCCCGAGCGGTGAAGGCGCGGTCACCGTGGGCAACCTGAGCCTGCACCACGATTTCAGCGATTCGCTTTTTCTGCGCGGCAGCGCGGGTACCTCGTTCCGCCTGCCGGACGCCTGGCAGTTGTATGGCAACGATCCCTGTTGCACGCTCGGGAACCCGGACCTGGAAGGCGAAAAGAGCCGCAACGTCAATGTCGGCATTGGCGGGCGCGGCGGTTCGAACGTGAATTGGGAAGTGGTTGCATTCCAGCGTGCCGTGGATGACCTGATCGGCGTCGTCGACGGGATGCGCGTCAATACCGACCGAACCGTCGATTTCGACGGTTGGGAAATCAACGTGGGCTTCACGCTCGGTCCGGACTGGGGCGCGAGCGTCAACTACGTCGATACGACCGCGCATGCAGCAGGGTCCGGCGAACAAATCACGGACGTGCCGGAGAGTACGTTCAAGGCCAGCGTCACGTACCAGCCGGCAAATGCTCCATTCGATTTCGTCGTATCCCTCTTGAACGTGGGCGACCTCTACGACTCGGTTCGCGGGGTCGGCCGCGTCGAGCATGGTGGTTATTCAGTCCTGGATTTCGGCGGTGCCTATCGTTTCGGAGACGGCGACCGGCAACGCATCGGCGTCCGATTGGAGAACGCCCTGGACGAGGAATACGCTTCATCGCTGGGCCGGGCCGTCGCGGACCGTGACGGCAGCTCATATCCCTATGAGAACCTGGGCACGCCGAGGACGTTTCACGTCTCCTACGGGTACCGGTTTTAGGCACGGCGGGTACCCGTCTTGCCCGATTTGCGGTTTAATCGTACGGTCGGCTCTAACGACGCGTTCGGCCGGCCACGAACCGGTCAGCGGTAACGGCTTATGGTCAGATTGCTGTTCTTGATTCACCGGTACCTGGGCATCGCCCTTGGCGTGGTGATCTCGCTGTGGTGCCTGTCGGGCTTTGTGATGATGTACGAACAGTATCCGGAGCTGGACGACTCGGAGCGTCTGGCCGGCCTGCAGCCGCTGGATCTGACCGCGTGCTGCCAATTGCCCACGGACTTCAGCAACATCTCGGTCAACAGCTTCCGCCTGGAAATGATGGCTGGAATCCCTGTGCTTCGGCTGATGGCCGGCCGCGCCCAATATGTGATCGATCTGCGGACCGGCGAGTATCTTCCGGAGTTCTACGATGCCGACGCGCGATTCATCGCAGCCGCCGCAGCCGAGGAGTACGGTCTGCAGGGCAACCCGAGACTGGTCGAGCAGATCCTGCGCGACCAATGGACCGTCTACGCCAGTTACGAGCCCCACCGTCCGCTGTACCACTTCGCGATGGACGATGCCGCGGGCACCGAATTATACGTTTCCAGTACCACCGGAGAGGTCGTCCAGATGACCACCTTCCGGCAGCGATTCCTGAACTGGATGGGTGCGGTCGTCCACTGGCTTTACCCCACGGCGCTGCGCCAGCACACGGGTGTGTGGCTGCAGATGGTCATATGGCTGACCATCGTGAGCCTGTTCCTGACCGTCATCGGCATCTACATCGGGCTGCGGCAGTTCAAGACTCGGCGCAATGGGCACCGCTCGCCTTATCACGGGTGGGCGCTGTGGCACCACTACGCCGGTCTTGTCTTCGGCCTCTTTACCCTCACCTGGCTGATCAGCGGATTGTTCTCCGTCAATGCATTCGGCGCGCTGGAAAGCCGCGGCTTTTTTGCCGAGAACCAGCGGCTGCGGGGCGGTGACGTCAACTTCGAAGTGGCCAGCGCGTTCGTCAGCGGGCTGCCGGCGGAAGAACTACCCTCCTCGGCCGTTCGCCTGGACGTTTCGGTGGCCGGCGGACAACTCTACGCGATCGCTTCGGACAAGGAAGCGCAGCGGGTGCGTCTCAACGCAGGGACGCTGAAACCGGAGATGCTGCCGGAGAGCTTTTTCTCGCGGGCAGCCGACGTCATGCGACCGGATGTGCCGGTCTCGGAAGCGGCCTGGTTGAATGAAGGCGATGCCTACTATTACAACCATCATGAAGAGAGGCGTTTCCCGGTGTTCCGCGTTCAGTACGAAGACGGCGAACGTATTTACCTGGACAGCGTGACGGGTGAACTCGCCTACGCGGCGGACCGGAACCGGCAGTGGTTGCGCTGGGTCTTTCTCGCATTGCATCGGGGCGACTTTTCCGCCCTGGTGCGAACCCGGCCGATCTGGGATCTGATGATGTGGCCCCTGATGCTGGGTGTGACGATTGGCGCCATTACCGGCACCTGGATCGGCTTCAAACGGATCGTCAGAGCCACGAGAAGAACCTTCAGACGCACGACAGGGTCACAACGGGCTTCACAGGCACAACGAGCTTCACAGGCGGTCGGGGCGCAACACCCGGTTAGCTCGAACTAACGCGAATCGGCTTTATCCGGCCCCGACCGGACGGGACGGGGCGCTTGAACAGGCCTCAGACCTCGTCCGACCAGTCCTTCTCTTCCAGCAGTCCCTTCAGCCGCTGCAGGAATGCCGCTGAGTAGGCCCCGTCGATGGCGCGATGATCGAATGACTGGGCAAGTATCCCGACGGGGCGGATCGCGATGGCATCGCCCGAGGGCGATTCCACCACCACCGGCCGCTTCGTGATGGCATCCACCGAAAGAATGGCCACCTGAGGCTGGTTGATGATGGCCCCCGTCATCAGCGTGCCATAGGAACCGTTGTTGGACAGCGTGTAGGTGCCCCCCGCGTACTCGTCCGGGTCGAGCGCACCCTTGCGGGCCCGGTCGCCGATGTCGTGGATGGCATGGGCCAGGCCCGCTACCGTCAGGGAATCGGCATCGCGGATCACCGGCGCCACCAGACCCTCGAAATTCAGGTTCACGGCAATGCAGAGGTGCACCGACGGGTGCAGCACCAGGGCATCCCCGTCAACGCTTGAATTGATGTTCGGATAGTCGCGCAATGCAAGGCACGTGGCGCGGGCGATGAACGGGAGGTAGGTCAGCGAGAATCCCTGTCTGGACCGCCAATCGTTCCTGAGCGGCATCCGGACGCTGTCAACTCCGGAAAAGTCCACTTCCACCGCCTGCATGACATGCGCGCTGGTGGTCTTTGAACGCACCATGTGCTCGGCGGTCACGCGGCGAATCCGGTCGAAGGGTATGCGCGTCGCCTCACCCGAAGACACAGCGGGCGGTCTTGCAGGGGGCTTTGCGGAGGGCTTTGCGGAGGGCTCTGCGGGGAGCTTGACCGATGCGGGCCTCGTACCTGGCTCGGGCACCGAGGGCTTCGTCTCTGCGGCAGTGCGCTGTTCCACGAAGGCCAGAACATCCTTGCGGGTAATCCGGCCATCCCGGCCCGATCCGGCGATGTCATTCGCATCGACCCCATGTTCCGCCAGCAACCGGCGCACCACCGGCGACAGGCGCAGTCGCCCTTTCTTTCCGCCCCGACCTCGCGCCTTTGCGGCTTTGGCGGCTTTGCGTGAAGAGCGTTTGGCGGAGGCTCGCTTGCCGGAAGATCCGGACGCGGCTTTCGCTGCCCCCGCCTCCGATCCGCCAGAAGCTGCCGCCGAATCTGCCGCCTCTTCGGATTCGATGACGGCCAACACCGTGCCCACGTCCACTGTCTTGCCCTCGGGGACCAGGACCGACGCGATGACGCCTGCCACGGGCGCGGGCACTTCGGTGGCTGCCTTGTCCGTCTCCACGTCCAGGAGGACCTCGTTCTTCGCAACCGTGTCACCCTGCTTCTTGTGCCATGCGGCCACCGTACCTTCTGCGACGGTCTCTCCGAGCTGGGGCATCAACACGTTCATGGCCGCTCAGTCCACCAGCCGAATGACGTTGTCCACGATGCCCTCGGCGCTGGGCATGACCGCGTCCTCAAGCGCATCCGCCGACGGAAGGGGTATGTGCGGTGTCGTGACCCTCACGATGGGTCCCTCCAGATCCCAGAACGCTTCTTCGGCGACGATCGAGGCAAGTTCCGCACCCCAGCCGCAGAGCCGCGGGTTCTCTTCCACGGTGACCAGCCGGCCCGTCCGGGAAACCGAGTCGAGCAGAGTCTTCGTGTCCAGCGGCACGAGACTGCGAACGTCGATCACTTCGGCGGATACACCATGCTCCGACTCAAGCGTCTCCGCCGCGTTCAACGCTCTGGGCACCATGGCTGCCAGCGCCGCGATGGTTACATCGTCCCCGGCGCGCACCACCCTGGCCACGCCCAGAGGCTCCACATGCTCGTCTTCCGGCACTTCGCCCTTGATGGCGTAGAGCGACTTCTGCTCGAAGAACATCACCGGGTCGGGGTCCCGCACGGAAGCGGCCAGAAGTCCCTTCACGTCCGCCGGCGTGGATGGCGCGACAACCTTGAGTCCGGGAATCGCCATGGCCCAGTTCTCCACGCTCTGGGAGTGCTGGGCGCCAAACCGGCTGCCGCCGCCGTTGGCGCTGCGCAGCACCAGCGGAAACGAGCACTGCCCGTCGGTCATGTACCGGGTCTTGGCGATCTGGTTGGCCACGAGATCCCAGCAGACCGCGAAGAAATCCGAAAACATGATTTCCGCGATGGGCTTGAGCCCGGTCATCGAAGCGCCCATGGCCGCGCCGATGATGGCCTGTTCCGAAATCGGGGTATCCCTGACCCGGTCCGGCCCGAATTCTTCCAGGAGCCCCACAGTCGTCTTGAATACACCACCGGCCGCGGCAACGTCTTCGCCGAGGAAGACCACATCCTCGTCCCGGCGCATTTCCTGGGCGATGCCGTCGCGCACGGCCTCCCGATAGGTCAGTTGCGCCATGACGCACCTCCGTCGGCCCAGACGTCGATGTGGGCGATTTCCACCGGCGGCGGCGGGCTGTTGCGGGCCTCTTCCGTCGCCTCGTCGATGGCCGCGTCGGTTTCGGACTCGATGGCTTCCACGGCCGCCTCCGGAACACCCAGGTCGAGCAGCCGCTGCCGGTACGTCGGTATGGGATCCCGCGCGAGCCACGACTGCAGTTCCTCGTCCGGCCGGTACTTGCCGGGATCGGCCCGGGAATGGCCGCCGTGCCGGTAGGTCTGCGCTTCGATCAGCGTGGGACCGTCGCCGCGGCGCGCCTTGTCCAGGGAGGCGCAGGCCGCCTCGTAGACCACCTCGACATCGTTTCCGTCGATGATGATCGACTCCAGGCCATAGGCCGCCGCCCGATCCGCCGCGGGATTTTCCACCGCAGTGACTTCGCCGATGGGCGTGTATTCCATGTAGAGGTTGTTCTCGCAGACGAAGACAACGGGCAGATTCCAGATCACCGCGAAATTCAGCGCCTCGTGAAAGGCGCCGATGTTGGTCGTCCCGTCGCCGAAGAAGCACACGGACACTTGCCCGGTGCGCTTGTACTGCGCCGTCCAAGCGGCGCCCGCGGCTACCGGAAGGTGCGCGCCGATGATCGCGTAGGAACCCATGGCGCCGTTCTCCACGCTGGTCAGGTGCATGGAGCCGCCCTTGCCGCGCAACAGGCCGCACTCCCGGCCCATGAGTTCACCCAGGATGGACGTCATGGTGACGCCGCGCACGTAGGTGTGGTTATGGCCCCGGTAGGTGCAGAACGTGTAATCGTCCTCCCTCATGGCCGTTCCGAATCCCGCGGCAACGGCTTCCTGCCCCAGGGCCAGGTGACTGGTCCCCTTGACCAGGTTCTGCATGAACAGATCGTAGGCACGCTGCTCCAGCACGCGGCACTCATACATGGTACGAAAGAGTTTCAATCGGGTTTCGGTGTCGATTGAAGGCGCCTCATCGGAACCGTCCGGTGACCTTGCGGAAGTAATATCAATCGCTGGTTCGTTGCTCACTGTATTTTAATTCAATTGGTTACATCAACTATTTTAAGCCATATAGAAGGAATCTCAACCTTCGTCCGCTTATAAAAAGTCGCCCTCACCGGTCGTGGTGAGGGCGACGGGAGAGCTTAACAGCTTATGTCGGCAACGACTAGAAGCTGTAATTCAATGACACACCGAACTCCCTCGGATCCCTCGGCAGAACATGGAAGTTCTGGTTAGCGGGACTCTGGTTATAGTCCGAACCCGCCGACTGTACGATTCGCGGTGTGTTGTTGTCGGTGAGGTTGCGGCTCCAGAACCGAATATCCAGATTGTCGTTGCGGAAGTTCAGACTCGCGTTCAGCGTCTGGGTTTCCGGCAGAGCCATGAGATTGACGTTGTCAAGCCATTGCTCGCCGACAACACGCCAGTCCAGACGGCCTACCCAGTCCCAACCGCTGTTGCCGACGGAGCCGCGATAGGTTGCAGATGCATTGTAGGCAATACTCGGTTGCCGGATGAATTCGTTGCCGACCGCGTCCACGCAGTTGAACAACACGCCCGGATCGTTGGCCACCGTGTGCGTGGGCGTCAGCCCGATCTGCTGGACCGCGTCGGGATCGCAGAACGTCTCGTACTCGGTGTGCTGCCAGGTGAAGCTGCCGCGAACCTCCCAGTTGTCATCGACAAACCAGGCAACCTCGGACTCCAGGCCCTGGACGTTTGCCGCACCCAGATCCAGCTGCGCCCTCAACCTGTAGTCACCCGGACCGAGCCCCGGGAGGATGCCGGGACTCATCTCGCCGCGCTGCCTCGCCAGCGTGTCCACGTTCCAGTTCAGCGTATAGGCCTGGTTGTAGTGCTCCCAGTCCATGGCGTAGATTGCCGAGGAAAGCTGCACCCGGTTGTCCGCCAGGCTCGCCTTCAGGCCCGCTTCGACGTTGACGATCTCCTCCTGGGCATAGAAGAGAACGCTGTCCAGATCCCACTCGATCCAGCCCAGGCCGAATACCTGCTCGTGGGCGCGTTCCACCCGCGGACTCCGGGCGGCGGGAATGACGCCCGCAGGGTTGATGCCCCTGGATACCTGAGCGTACATGGTCACGCCGTTGTCCAGGCTGTGATTGATGGCCAGGCGGGGCACGAACGACCTGGTCGTATTGGTGAACGCTTCGCCCGTGACCTGGTTGACATTGGTCATGTCCTCGCTCTGGTAACGGCCTTCCAGCGAAAGCGTGGTCCGCTCGGTGAGGTCGTACGAGAGGTTGGCGAATACCGCGGAATTTTCGGACATCTCCGAAATGATCACCAACGGTTGCGGCTGCTGCGCCGGCGGGAACTGATCCACGATTCCGTCGACGATGGCGCCGTACTGGGCCCATACCAGCGTCAGGAAGTCGTAGTCGTAGAAGGAAGCGCCCACGGTCCAGCGCAACCGCTCCTCGTCCGGAGACAGCCAGCGCACCTCGACCATCTTCTCCTCGATGTCGGTGGGATCGGCCATGTGGTTGACCGACATGCCCATGACCATGCCCATGACGATGTTCAGCGGCGCATCGCTGCGGTCGCCGTCCGCCCACCGCAGGTAGGTTTCCTCCGAGAAGAAGGTCAGAACCTGCAGGTCTCCGGCATCGTGCCGGAAATTGAACTCGCCCTGAATGCGGTCGCGGGTATTCGCCACCGTGGGATCGATTCTGTACGTGGATGCCAACAGCTCATCCGGCGTACCCCGGAACGGTGCGGCCGTATCGATGTTGGTGGGAATGCCTCCCGGCGGCGGGGACGGATCGCAGTCGAACGTACCGTCAATCCAGCGTACGCCCATGGCGTTCGGACTCGGCAGGTTTGTACAG
Organism: Gammaproteobacteria bacterium; assembly: GCA_022825505.1. GTDB lineage: Bacteria > Pseudomonadota > Gammaproteobacteria > Steroidobacterales > Rariloculaceae > UBA6522. The sequence goes on from JAJDWR010000073.1 coordinate 149,780, forward strand.
CGCGCCCACTCTTCCGGGTCGATAAAATAACGCAGTGTCATGTCGTCGTCGGTGCGCATGCTCATTAACCGAACTTCGCCGTCGAAGCGTTCGGTTGGAGCGAAGCTGAGCTTGCCGCTGATGTACTCGGTGCTGGTGCCGCCGACGTCGAAACCCTCCGTGGAAACCCACTCGTCAGGTCCGTCGTACTCGTCCACGTTCACGTCCAGCGTATAGCCGAACGTGTCGTTGATCGGACCGCCCAATTCGAGCTGCAAAGCGTTGCGCCCCAGATCCGAAGTACTCAACCGCAGATCACCGACGAACTCCTCGCCGGGGTCCCGGGTGACGTAGTTGATGGCGCCGGCGAACGTCGAGCGGCCGAATGCGGCGCTCTGAGGCCCCCGGAACACCTCGACACGTTCTATTCCCGTGAATTGCATCGTCCCCTGGGCGCCCACCAGCGGCAGGCCATCAATGAACGACATGACCTTCTGCCGTGTCGTTGCAGTGGCCTTCGCCTGAATGCCCCGCACGGCGGGCGTGGCGTTATTGCGGTCGCCATTGGTGTCGAAGTCGACGCCGGGCGTCATTTCGAAGAAGTCGCGAGGCTCCACGATGCCGGCCTCGTCGATCAGCGAGTCCGAAATGACGGAAATGGAGACCGGGACTTCCTGCAGGTTCTCCTCACGCTTTCGCGCAGTGACCACAATTTCTTCCAGTGCGGTCACCTGGCTGAAAACCGGTGGAACAATCAATGCCGTTGACACTGAAACAAGGACCAGGTGTTGGATTCGACGCATGTTCTGACTCCCCAAATTAAGTGAACAACTCGCCCGGATACACGCTGCAGGCAATCGCTTGGAATTCGAATATTCGGATACCTGTTGCGTGAAACCCAATAATAGATAATCCTGCTCGACAATGTCGAGCCTTCAGAGTGTCAGGTTTGTTGCAAATTTGCCGTGCATATGGAATATCGCGTCACACTTGTCCGGCTTTGACCCGACTCACTTGCTCGATATGATCAGAGGGCAACCGCTCCGTCACAAGCGAAACCAGGGTCGTCACCAGCGCAGCCGTGAGCCCGGCCAGGGTGGCCGCCGAGTACGGACTCGTGGCGTAGAAATCGAACCAGCGCCCGAACGATTCCAGAAGCGTGCCCGGCGGCCAGCGACCTGAAAGCACCTCGCTGTGGATCAGCACGAACAGGATTGCGCCGGTCCAGAATCCCCACAGCGCCCCGGCCCGGGTGACGCCGTTCCAGAGCGATCCCAGCACGAGCGGGCCCGCAAGCGACGCGGTAAAGCCGCCGATGCCCACCCAGACGAGCAGCACGACGTTCATGTCCATAACCAGCCAGGCCAGGCCGGCGGAACCCAGCAATACCAGCACGGTGACAACCCGGCTGATCAGCAAGACGTCGCGGTCCAGCGCACCGGCCTCCCGCCTGACACCCCACCTCGGCGCGATGCTGCGCCGATAGATGTCGTTTGCGAACACCTGCGACGTCGAAATGACCAGGCCGTCGGCGGTGGACATCACGGCGGCTAGAATCCCGACGCCCAACAACGCCGCCAGCCACGTGGGAAAGATCTCGAGAAACAGCGCCGGCAGTGCCGTATTGGCGCCGCCGTCGCCACCGGCGAACAGGCTGTCTCCCAACGCGCTCCGGGCGAGCGCGCCGCCCAGCGTGATGGCGGGCAATATCAGCCCGAACGTGAACGCCATGGCCAGGAAACGCGTGCGCGCGCGTTCGTCCCTGAGTGCCCAGAGCTTGTTGCCGATATGCGGAAGCAGGCCCAGCGGAATGTGCGCGATCACCAGGCTGACGAACGACCAGACCGATGCGGTGATGGCGGCGCCGGGATGCAATGGCTGCATCAAGAGTGGATCCTGCGATCCCAGGCTATCCAGCATGGAGGAGAAACTACCGCTGCCGGCGCCTACCAGGAACAGCGCCACGATGAGGATTGCCAGGATCACCATCAGCAACCCCTGGGCGCCGTCGGTGAGAATGTCCGCGTGGGCGCCGCCCAGGGTGACGTACCCCAGCAGCACGGCAGTGGTGATGGCCAGCGCCCAGCCCCTGGACAGCCCCAGCATCATCTCGAACATCACCAGTCCGGCGACCAGTTGCCCCGCCAGATAGAACAGCAGGATCAACGAAAACACGGCGGCGGAAATACGCAGCGCCTCGGACTGGTAGCGCTCGCCCAGGTACTCGGGGATCGAGCGAGCGCCGGAGAGATTACCGTAGCGGCCGATGGTGCGCTGGCAGATCAGGATTCCGAGATAGACTCCCACCGGGTAGAGAAAGGCAATCCAGAGCGTGGACATGCCATACGTGTAGGTGAGCCCCGGGAGGCCGAGAAAGGTGGCGCCGCTGGCCGCGGTGGACGCAAACGCCAGGGCGAGCACCGCCGGCCCGTAACCGGCGCGCGCAACGGCGTAGTCGTCCGCGCCGCTCACCCGCCGGTTGCCCAGCACGCCGAAGCCCGCCATCGCCAGGATGTAACCGCACAGGAAGAGCCAGGACCACGTGTATAGTGTCATTGAGATATCCGGGTCGTGCCGCCGCACGCCGTCGAGTCACGGCGCCATGTGCAAGCAGGCTACGGCCTCGCGGAAGTCCCCGAAACCGACATCACCGCCGATGTGCCGCGCGCAAAAGGCGCCGCAGGCGAACCCATTTGTCGATAATAGTTGAAAAACGACCATTTTAGCGAAATAATCCGCGCGCGCTTAATGACGCCGTGTCACTTCGGGAGAACATGATGATCAATGCCGCCATCGTGGGTATGGGCTGGTGGGGCCAGACCCTGGTCGAATCCGTTTCCGGCAGCAGCAACAGGATCCGGTTCGTGGCCGGTGTTGCAAGGCGCGCATCGGAACCACTGGAAGCGTTTACCCGCGAGCACGGGCTGGCGCTCGTTCATGACTACGATGAAGTGCTCGCCGACCCGAAGATCGATGCCGTGGTCCTGGCCACTCCCCACTCGGTGCACGCGGATCAGGTCGTGGCGGCGGCCGGGGCCGGCAAGCATGTTTTCTGCGAGAAGCCCTTCGCCCTGCGCAAGGCGTCCGCCGAGCGGGCCGTGGCGGCAACCGAGAAAGCAGGCGTGACCCTGGGCCTGGGCTACAACCGCCGCCTGCATCCGGAAATGACCAAACTGCGCGAGCAAATCGGATCCGGAGAACTGGGCGAGATTCTGCACTGCGAAGCCAACATGACGTTTCCCAACGCGCTGTACCTGGCGCCGGACGCCTGGCGGGCGAGCCGGGACGAGACGCCATGCGGCGGCCTGACGCCCATGGGCGTACACGCGGTCGACGGGATGATCGACCTGTGCGGGGAGATCGACGAGGTGTACTGCCAGAGCTTCAGGCGCGCCGTGGCCGTGGACGCCGACGACACCACCTCGATGCTGTTCCGGATGAAGGCGGGCATGTCCGGGTACCTGGCGACGATGACCGCCACGGGCGGCGGCTTCAGCTTCCAGGTCTTCGGATCAAAGGGATTCGTCAGGCTTGAAGGGATGACTCATATCGCCGGCGCTCCCTCGGAGGAACGGCGCAAGCGGTGCTTCGGTACCTGCTACTTCAAGCCCGTAAAGGGTCCGCTGAAGACGTGGGAGGCCGACCAGGTCGATATCGTGAAAGCGGTGCTGGAACGATTCGCCGACGCGGTGGACGGTACCCAGCCGTTCATAGTCCCCACCCGGGAGATGATTCACGGCGCCGCGGTGACGGAAACCATAGTAAAGTCGGCGGCATCCCATCAAATCGAGAAGGTTGTCTGAAAGACATTCAGACAACCCGTAAATTCAACCAGAGACAACGGACTAACCAAGGAGACTCGCGGTGAGAGAAGGCACAGTTGGAATGATGCAGGTGGATTACGAGCAGCGGATGGACATGGACCGCATGCGAGACCACCGCGTGTCGAGAATCAAGAAGTACATGGACGAGTTCGACGTGGAATGCCTGCTGCTGTTCGATACCAGCAACAAGCGCTACGCCACCTCCACCGCCGTGGCCTCGCCGGAAGTGGACAACATGGGGCGCTACGCCATCGTGCCGCGCGACGGCTATCCGCATATTTTCGGGTTCGGCTCCGAGGTGGCGGCAGAGAAGCTGTACTGTCCGTGGGTCGCCGAGACCACGTTTCCCGCACACGGCACCATGCACGGCGCCCTGCCCATGGCCTGGAAGTGCTACGAAGGCTTCCTCAAGGACCTCGACATGGTCCTGGACAACCACGGCATGGACAAGAAGAAGGTCCGCATCGGCGTGGACATCGTCGAGTCGCAGATCATGCTGGCGTTGCTGGAGAACGGCTACAACATCACCGACGGCCAGGGCGTGATGCAGTACGCGCGGGCCATCAAGAACGAAGACGAGATCATGTGCCTGAAGCACGGCGCGGCCATCGTCGACGCAGCCTTTCACAAGATCGCCCAGACCATTGCACCGGGAGTGAAGGAGAACGACCTGCAGGCCGCGGCCTCCCATGAAATGCACCGCCTGGGCGCCCAGTGGGTGCACAACGTGCAGGTCACGACCGGCAACCGAACTCACCCCCATCCCCACCTGAGTTCGGACCGGCTGATCCAGCCGGGCGACATGATCTTCATGGATATCGTGTGCATGTTCAATGGCTATCACACCTGCGTGTACCGCTGTTTCTGCTGCGGCAAGCCCAACCAGAAGCAACTGGACATCCACAAGCGTTGCCTCGAGTACCAGCTCGCCGGCATCGAGGCCGTCAGGCCGGGCGTGACCAGCGCGGATGTCGCCGCCGTATGGCCCGATCACAAGGCCATGGGCGCCCGCACCGAGCACGAAGTGTTCGGACTGCAGTACGGGCACGGGCTCGGCGTGGGACTCTGGGAGTTCCCGATCATCTCCCGAGCCTACAGCTTCGACCATCCGGTTGAAATCGAGCCGGGCATGGTGTTCGCGCTGGAGACCTACGCGGGCATCGGCTACGACGGCGTGCGGCTGGAAGACGAAGTCGTGGTCACCGAAACCGGCATCGAAGTCATCACCAAGTTCCCGACCGATGAACTCTACGGTTGCGGGATGAACTACTAGCCCGGCCGCATGAGTACGCTGAAGATCGCGCTGATTCCCGGGGACGGGATCGGCAAGGAAGTCATGCCCGAGGGTGTGCGGGTCCTGGAAGCTGCGGCGGCGGGGCATGGCATCGAGTTCCAGTGGCAGGAGTTCGACTGGTCCTGTGAGCGGTACCTGAAGACGGGTGCGATGATGCCCGCCGACGGCATCGAGACGCTCAGCGCCTTTGATGCCATCTATCTCGGCGCCGTGGGCTTTCCCACGGTGGCCGACCACGTCTCCCTCTGGGGCCTTCTGATCCCGATCCGGCGCGAGTTCGACCAGTACATCAACCTGCGTCCCGTGAGGCTGTTCGACGGCGTGCCCTGCCCGCTGGCCGGCAAGAAGGCCGGCGACATCGATTTCTACGTGGTGCGGGAGAACGTCGAGGGCGAGTACTCGGCCATCGGCGGGGTTCAGTACCAGGGAACCGAGAACGAGATCGTCATACAGCAGAGCGTCTTCACACGGCACGGCGTCGACCGCGTCGTCAAATACGCCTACGAACTGGCCAACTCACGTTCGGCGAAGCACCTGACCTCGGCAACGAAGTCCAACGGGATCATTCATTCCATGCCCTACTGGGATGCGCGGGTCAAGGCGATGGGCGAGCACTACCCGGACGTGAACGTGGATCAGTTCCACATCGACATCCTCACCGCCAACTTCGTGCGCATGCCGGAGCACTTCGACGTCGTGGTCGGCAGCAACCTGTTCGGCGACATCCTTTCCGACCTGGGGCCTGCCTGCACGGGAACCATCGCCATCGCGCCTTCGGCGAACATGAATCCCGAAAAGGTGCATCCGTCCATGTTCGAGCCGGTCCACGGCTCGGCGCCGGATATCGTCGGCCAGGGCATCGCCAATCCCATCGGCGCCATCTGGGCCGGGGCGATGATGCTCCAGCACCTGGGTCATCCGGCCGTACACGACGCCATCCTCGGGGCCATTGAACGCGTATTGCGGGACGGCAAACGGCTGACACCGGATATGGGCGGCAAGGCCACGACGCAATTGCTGGGCAAGGCCATCGCAGCCTCTGTCTAGGTGTTTTCGCAGCGGGCCCGAGGCGCTGACGCGCAGGGACCCGGGGGGTCGTTTCAGGCAAGCCTGCGTCGGCAACCCGGGGGCCGCGTGCCGCGGTGCGGTACAGTGGCGGCGGAAGGCAAATTGATTCCGAATGGCCAGAATGCAGATCCAACGCCGCCAACTCTGGCTGGTGCTCCTGGTGGAGACGGTGTTCCTGGGCGTCCTTGCGGTTTGGGTACTGATTCGCCTGGACCGCATTTTCGAGCCCGTCAGCGTGCTGGTCGCGCTCGCGATCATCGTCATCGGCGATGTGATCGCGGTAATCCTGATGCAGGCGTTCGCACCCACGCGGATCACGTTCTCGGCGGGCGAAGGCGAGTCGACCGGACATGCCGTGGACGGTTTCGGCGCCAGCGACCGCGGCCGCGTCGTGATCGGGGGTGAAAAGTGGTCGGCACGTCGTCAAGGGACGCATCAAATCGTTCCAGGCGACGCCGTTCGGGTCATTTCGCGCCGGGGATTGATTCTGATCGTGGAACAGGCGTCGGCCGACACCCGAGAATCGTGACTGTGCAATCAGGCACAACCGTCACATCACGTTCAACAACGGAACCGCCGCCCCCAGGCATTTGATATGCTGCAATACGGCTGCCGAATGGCAACGGCGGCGACTCCAAATGGCTTGAACGGAGATTCGCGACTATGGCTGGTTCCGACCGGATTGCAGATACAGTGCCGATGCGGTTTACGGCATGCGCCCTGCTTGCAGTTGCGGCGTCTTTTGCGGCTCCCATTCCCTTGCCGGCGCAGGACGCTGAAGGCGCCGCCCTTCCCGACTGGAGCGGTGTCTGGCAGATGACCAGCAACACGGTCTTCGACCAGGCGACAGTGGATCCCCCCGGAGGCAGCTCCAATGCCCCGGGTACCCGCGAGTACCCGCCCTACAACGGCGAATGGGAAGCGAAGTACGCCGCCAACCGCGAACGGGTCCGGCGTGGCGAATTCCCCGATCCCATCACGACCTGCGGCACGCCGGCCGGATTCCCGAGGATGATGAACCTGCCCGCCGGTATCGAGTTCATCGTCAAGCCGGAACAGGTCTGGATCATCACGGAGGACGGTCCGAACATCCTGCGGATCTACACCGACGGCCGCAGCCACCCCGCCCCCGAAGACAGATGGCCGACCTACAGCGGTGAGTCCGTCGGCCACTGGGACGGCGACACGCTGGTTTTCGAAACCATCAGTCTCAAGGGCGATGGCGATACCATTCTGGACCGAACGGGACTCGTCCTGAGCACGCAAGCCAGGATTGTCACCCGCCTGAACAGGATCGGGGACGATCTCATGGAAGCGCAGTTCACCATCGAGGATCCCGCAGCGCTGACGGCGCCCTGGCGTGTCGCCAAGCAATACCGCAAGCTGGAGCCCGGCGCGCGAATGATCGAATTCGCCTGCGCGGAGAACAATCGCAACCCGGTCGATACGGCGGGCAGAACGCTGACCCTCGACCGGGAGGGCAACATTCTGGACGATCTTTGAACGTGTCTGCGAACTCGCAAGACCACCTGGAGCGACTGACAGGAATGCAAGTAGAGCTCTGCCGATCTCGATCGGATGTATCCTCGCGGGATTCGCACTCGCGAGTTCCGCCCACCACGCCGCAACCATGTTCGATCGCGAACAGACCGTCGAATTGTCCGGAGTGATCGTCGAGTTCCAGTGGACCTCACCCCATGTCTGGATCCAGATCAACGTCGAGAACGAGTCCGGCGAGGTCGTGGAGTGGAGCGTGGAAGGCAGCGTACCCAACCGGCTCTACCGCGCGGGCTGGCGTCCGACCACCTTCAGGCCCGGCGATCGCGTCACCATTCAGGGGGCGCCCATGCGCAACGGAGCGCCGGCCGCCCTTTTCATCGGCGCCAGACTCGCCGACGGCTCGACGCTGGGCCGATTCGAATAACCTGCCGGAAGTTGATTCCAACCCGTTAGCGCCACCGGCAATCAGCACAGTTTGTTGACCGCCGCACAAGCAAACGGCCGGTCAGCTCAGCGCTGGCCGGCCGTCGCATTGCGCGCCAATGGGACGATCAGGGATCGAACGACTGCCTGTACTGTAAACCGTACTCCCTGAGCCGCCGGAAGAATCGGGCGCCCTGGGTCTCCGGTGGCTCGGTGGCAAACAGGTTCCGAACGGAGAAGTTCAGACTCGCACCGTTGTTGAAGCGATGGATGTAGTTCGCAGAAATGATCCACTGGCCTTCTTCATGATTGAAGATCGACTTGTCCTCCTCCGAGAGGTCCTCGTACTGGGCGTTCAGGCCGTCGCGATAGTTGGCGTTCAACCGCAGCGTATGGTCGCCCCGGATGGTCAGCAACAGCGGCATATTGCCCTGCCAGTGCGGCATGGAAGTCACGCCGTTGAATCCGCCGCCCATCCCGACGGTGGCATTGATATTGCGTCCGATGGCGTCACAGACGAACTCTTCACACAGAACTTCCACTCCAGCGCCCATCAGCGCATTCGGGAATTCGTACTTCAGGGTGAAGGATGCCTGGGGCGTGAACCTGAGCGCACCCCAAGCCGTGTCGAAATTCAACGCGGCGCGGACGTCGAGAAACTCGGCGTCCAGGTAGCCCAGGTTGTTGACAAGACCGACGACTCGCGCGACATTCTCAATGGTTAACGGCGCGTTCGGGTCGCGGGCCACCACGCAACCTCCGTCATCGACCGATACGTACTGGATCATCCCCCCGCTCAGTTGCGGAATGCCGTTTGCGTTGGTGTTCAGGCAGTTAGCCCCATTCATGACCGTGGGCGCCGTCGGGGTCACGATGCGATCCTGGAAGTCGAAGGCCACCCAGGTAGCGCCGACGCTGTGGTTGTCCGTGATGTCGTAGTCGAAACCGATGGAAAGATTGTCCGCCGTCTGGGGCTTGACGTCCGGGTTGGACGCGATCTCGTAGATGAAGGAAATCCCGCCCATCGCACCGTAACTCATGCCTCCCACGGTCACATTTGCCATGTTCATGCCCTGAATGATCTGGCTGGCGGACGAGTGGACGATCGACGGCCCCCGGAACGACGTGCCGTAGGACGCGCGCAGCGTCAGATCGTCCGTCGCGGTCCAGTTCAGGGCGACCTTCGGCGTGGTCTGCGACAGACCGTTATCGTACTCCTCGTTGCGGACCGCCAACTGGACGTTCACGCTGTCCGTCAGCGGCAGCGCCGCCTCGGCGAACACCGAGTTGACGCTCTGCTTCCCGCTCCAGTCGTTGAACGTGCCGACGGAGGCAAGCTGGCCCTGGTTCGCGAGCACGTCGGAATCCCGTTCCATGCTCTCCCGGCGGGTGGCGACGCCGGCGGCAAGTCCGATGGGGCCGCCGGCGAGTTCGCCGACTTCACCCGTGATGAGGAAATCCCCGCTGGTGAAGTTGTTCTGGAAGACGTCCAGGCGGTTCGGGCTCAGCCATTCCACCATCTCGCGGTCGTTGGCAAGTCCCAATGATTCCGCATTGGGCAATCCCGCGCTCATGAACGGATTGTAGTAGTGACAGAAGCCGACACCGGGCATGACATCGGTATTGAACGGGTCGCTAACGCCGCAGTCGGGTCCGCCGTAGCCGTTGAGCGCCAGGGGCAGGTTGGCTTTCAGCATGTCCCGGACGCCCTGGTAGGACTGGAAGTAGGCAGTCTGCACATCGAAACTCCACTCCCAGCTTCCCGTCAACTGGCCGTCCAGGGAAAACACGGCCCGCAAGTGATCGGCCCGCGTGAAGGCGTCGAATTCCTCGCCGTAGGGCAGCGTCTCGGCTTCCATGTAGACAGGAACGCTCCTGCCGCGCGCTACGCCGATCCTGCGATCCAGGCTCTTGGCGCGCTGGTAACCCGGATTGTGCGTGGGAATTGCGAAATCAGTCCCCAGCAGAATGGGCGGCACGGCCCACGTTCTTGCGATGTTGTCGCCCCACAGGTCCGTTTCCGCGATACGCTCGCGCCCGAAGTTGAGTTCCACGCCAGCCCGTAGTTCGTCGCTGAAATTATGCTCCGCCGAGGTGTAGAGCGTCAGCAGCTTCTTGTCGTGCTGGATCACGTTTCCCGGATTGTAGCCCGAGGGCTGCGCGCAGACGGTGGCGTCCATTGTGCTTGCGACCTCGCGCGTGAAATCCGTGTCGACCGCCGGGTACTTGGCCAACAGCGGCGGCCCCAGTTCCGGGTTGCCGCAGTCGGGGTCCACCCACGTAGCCCTGAACGGCGCGTCAAAAGCGCCGCCCTGTATCACGGTCAGGCCTGTCCCGGTCTCCGGCGTGACGTCGGGGTCCGGGTCGTCGGCAAACTCGATATCGCCGATGCCGATCCGGTCGGTTTCGGTGAACTCGATGGAGAAGATGCCGCTGGTCGTCTCGTTGCCGGCCCCCCAGATCGCGCCGAACGTATAGTCGTTGGCGTCGGTGACCGCTTCGTTGATCCGCGTGTCGATCGAGACATCGAATCCCCTGAAGTCGTCGCGGGTGATGAAGTTCACCACGCCCGCCACCGGGTCGGAACCAAACAGAGCCGAACCCCCGTCCAGAAGGATTTCCGTGCGCCCGATGGCGATGCGGGGCACCATGGCGTTCAGGTCCGGCGACGGCCAGCCCTGCCCGTCTATGACCGAGTTGATGGAACGCCGGCCGTTGATGACGGTGAGCGTGTTCTCGTCGCCTATGCCGCGCAGATTGATCTGGGCCGACCGCCCGCCGCCCCGCACCCGGGGCTGGCCGTTCGCGCCGGTTTGCGCACTGGTATCGCCCGAGTAGTTCTGCGGCACGCTGGTCACGAAGTACTGCATAAGGTCCTGGGGCGCCTCAAGCCGGATATCCTCGCCGTCGATGACGGATACCGGCGAGGGCGAATCGACCCCCGTGTAGAGATACGATCCGGTGACGACGATTTCCTCCAGCTCCTCGCCTTCCTGACCGTACGCAGTGGCAAACACCATGGCGGCCCCCAACAGGCCTGCCGTCATGCTGCGCAAGATTCCCTTTGGCTTGTCCATCCCTTCTGTTCCTCTAATTTGGTTGAAACCCCTGATTCGGCAAATTCATGCCGCAATCATGACAACTCGTTCATGTTCGGCACGCATAGGATAGTACGAGTTGCGGAAAAAAGGCGATACGTCGAGGCACCGAAGCCAAGTTTTTTTCATGTCTTTTTGCGCTTTTTTCATGCCTGTTGTTGCGCACGAGCAACGACAGGCATGACGACCAATCGCATTTGGCTGCGCGATCGAATCGAACCGCATACCAGGCTGCACCGATACGGGAAGACGATTGTTCTGCTTCTAGACGTCCAGCCGCAACAACTCGATCAGGTTACCGCCCAGAATCGCGACCTTTTCCTCGTCGCTCAGCGACGGTGAGTCGACGACCAGATCGATGGTATCCGGCCACGCAAACGGCATGTCGGATCCGTATACCACCTGGCTTGCGCCGGCCACGGCTACCAGGTGCCGCAGCCCCTCCTCGTTGAACACCATGGTGTCCACGAGAATCTGGGTGCGCAGGTACTCGCTGGGATTCTTCGTGTTGACGCAATTGGCGTTGTTGCGGGCGCAGGCGACCTCGGACCTGCCCAGGTACGAAGGCAGGTAGCCTCCGCCGTGCGCGGCCACCACCTTGAGATTGGGGAAACGGTCGAACGCACCGTCGAAGATCATCCGGGACAGGAAGAGCGTCGTTTCCAGCGGGTTGCCGATCACGTTGCCGAGACCGCCGGTGCCGTCCAGGGCGCCCGGCTGGATGATGTTCCTCGAGCCGTCCGGATGCATGAACACCGGAACGCCCAGCTCTTCGGCCTTGGCCCAGAATGGATCGTATTTCTCGGTGGAAGGCGCCTCTCCCCGTGCGTGTCCGAGGATCGAAGCGCCCCGGTGCCCCAGTTCCGTGACGGCGTACTCCAGTTGCTCGGCGGCCATCTCCGGAAACTGCAGCGCCGGCGAGGACATCGGCACGAAACGGTCGGAATGAGTCGCGCACCACTCGGCCAGTCCCTCGTCGTTGATCCTGACGATCGCCTCGGCCTGCTCCTCGGTTGCGTCGTACCACCAGAACCGGTTCACGCTCAGGGCCGCGATGTCGATGCCCCGCTCGTCCAGGTTATCGATACGGTGCTGGCCGAGCACCAGCATGTCCTGGAGCGGCGCGTTTTCCAGCGGGGTCCCCTCAATGATTGGCCTCACTTCCTGAAACAGGCAATGAGCGTGGATGTCGACGACGACGACCTCGTTGCCGCCCACCATCACCTGCTTGCCCCGGGATTGCGCCATGGCCCGCATGACCGGACTCATTACCAGGGCGCCGGCTGCGGCGCGGCCTGTTGCCGTCAGGAAAGTTCTTCTGTCGATCATTGACTTTCTCCTGTTTGTTCCTGGTCCATGTCCTCTGCCAGCGCATAGCACTCGTATTCGAGTATACGGATGTCTTCTTCCTGGCGCCGATACAGCGGCATGCGCATCTGCCAGGGCTCCGTGAAGACCTCGGGATCGGTGATGGTGACTTCGTACATCAAGTGATCCGGCCCGACCGGAGTATAGCGCTCGACCACATGCAACACGTCGCTGTGGAAATTGCCGGACCGGTCGAACCAGGTCTCGTCCGTGAAGTGAACGACGTCCACGACCAGCGTATCCCCCTCCCAGTGCCCCCGGGAATCGCCCATGTACCACTGGATCGGCCCCTCCAGGCGCTCCCCGGTCATGAAGATGTTGCGAATCGTATGGACCCACTCATAGATCATCACGACCTGGTCCGGCGACTGAATAATCTGGAAGGGATACGGCATGTAGGTGATGCGCGGCACGCCCACCATCTTGCAGTTGGCCTCGGTATCCAGGGTATGGCGGTTCTCGTAATTCTGCTGCCGCTGCTCCAGCGCCCAGGATTGGTAGGGCAGATGATTGCCTACCACGACGCCCTGCCCGGCCGGGACGCCGTACTCGGCGGAGTGGTCCTGGATGTTCCAGACCGCCGTGTTGACGGCCTGCCAGAAGCCCTGCAAGTCAGGTTGACCGTCCGCCGTGCGGGGCACGGGATAGTCCTGCGCTGCCGCCCCGGGGAGCACGAACGCAATTGCCGCAAGTACCGGCAGACGGACGAGACTGACCCTCACGCCGAGCCGGGAAACGGCCCGAGCGCTGGACCGGGGGGCGGTCCGCACAGCGATCCGGGAAGCGATCCTCGCGCCAAACCGGGAAGCGGCCCTGCTCATTGATTCGGACCGCTGCCGGAGAACAATGACCGTCCATCCTCCAATGTCACTTCGTCGCCCTCGATCTGCCGCGACCCGTCGCGGGAGGGAAGTCCGTGAATCGTGACCGCAGCGCCCACCGGCAGGTCGTCCTGCCGCCAGCCTCGCCGGTACAGGGAATTGGCGCCTCCGAATTCCACGCGCCACATTTCCGGCCTGCCTGCTTCGCCCTCCACCTCCACGCTCAACCAGGAGTGCGGGTTCCGCCATTCCATCTCGACGATTCGGCCGGAGATCGTGATCTCCCGCGTCATGTCGTATTGCAGCGCGATGGAATGATGTCCGAATGCCGGGATCGCGATCAGTACCGCAGCGAGACCGGCAACGGGCGCTGCACGTAACTTGTTCATCATGGTTGCCATTGCAGTTCCCTTTCCTCCAGTTCCCAGGCCGCCTTCAGTCGCCTGGCCTCGTCACCGGAAATACCCGGATAAATCTTGTAGCCGACGTTGCGATAGGTCTGCGACGCCAGCTCGTTGTCCTCGTAGCATGCCTCTTCCCAGATCTCGAACGACGGATCGGGAAGCCGCCTGAACGCCACGGCGATGGTGAAGGGGCGAGTGTAGACGTTGGGATCGTCCAGCGTCGCCTGCCAGTGCACCGTGTCGGCGTCGATCAGGGTAAATCGCTCGACCACGCGGGCTTCGTCCGTGAAGAACCGCCCCCGCTGGTCCAGCCACGCGCGGGCATTCTGGTTGCGGGTCTCCACGACCAGCGTATTGCCCTCCCAATGCCCGTGGGAGTCCCCGTTCCAGAGCAGAATGTCCTCGCCCAGGGGCGCGCGGTCCCTCAATTCGATGACGCGGAAGGCGTGCGCTTCTTCGCCCTGTACCAGAAACGTGTCGGCGTTCTGCACGAACTGGAGAACGCCGGTCATGTACATGGTTAGAGGGATCCCATCCATCCGGCAAATCGCATTGTGGTGTACGTAGGCGACGCGGTTGTAGCGGCGCTGCGCCTCAGCCCAGGGTTGTATGGGAACGAAGCCGCTGGGAGGATCTACTACGACGCTCGGCGCCTCGCCGTCATCCAGGGTCTCCGGATGGGCGTGCAGGCTCTCGTGAGCGCGCGCCCTGCGGTTCCAGATACCGCTCAGGTCCGGGTATCCGTCCGGCGCGCGAGGTGGATCGAATCGCTCTGCCGCCTCCAGGGCGCAGGCATGGAATGCAGCGTGATTGTCGTCGGGACAGACTGAATCCGCCCACATCTGGGCGACGGTCGGCGCCGGCAAAATCAAAAGAACGCACAACGCGCTCAATCCGGAATACAGGATGCTCTGCTTGTTCAGGTTCATTTCCTCCGGTTCACGGGCCGAGCGCCAAATATCCATGGGTAGAATCGGAGTGTCAACACCGCGATTTCTGCTAGTATCCGTTCGAGCCCTCCGAGAATGCACCGGGATAAGGCACTTTGTCCTGGCGAGAATCCATGATCATCGGGGGCACCCGACAAACAGAAAGAACAACAGGAAGGCCGGGTATGAAACTACGGCGCCGTGCCAGACGCACACTCATCGGATTATCCATCACCCTGCCCGTCATCGCGGTGATCGGCGTTTTCGTCATGTTGCTCTGGAATGTGCTGGTTCCCGATCTGTTCGGCGGCCCGACGCTTTCCTATCTCCAGGCTGTCGGCGTCCTGCTGTTGTCGCACCTCCTGTTCAGGGGATCGCCGCTTCACGGCCTGCGGGTCTGGCGCCGGGCGCGGCGGCGCCAGCGCTGGAAGCAGCGGCTGGCGTCTCTGACGCCGGAAGAATTCGCCGCTTTCCGCGGCGAACTCGGTATCCAGGGCTCCGACGACCGCCAACTGTAGCTGCCTTTTTCCGAAAAAAAGGGCCCGGCACACAACTGGTGCCGGGCTTTGTCCTGACTTGATATCAAGGGACTGTCTCAGTCGCCAAAACTGTAACTGAACCGCAAGCCGGCCGCCCTGCCTCGACGTTCCGTGTACACCAGATTCTGTCTCCATGTGGGCGGCCCGGGAGGCGCACCGATCGCAGGCTCTCCATCGAAGAAGATCTGAATACCCTGGGGCGCATCGGAATCGAAGACATTGTTCACATAGACCTCAGCGCGCCAATTGTCGCCACTGAAACCGGTACGAACGTCGGAAACAGTGAATGCGTCCAACTGGGCCAGATTCATGACGCTGGCATACTGGGCTCCGGTGTACCGGGTTCTCCAGCGCGTAAACCACTCCCTGCCATTTTCCAGCGGCTGCTGGTAGTCCAGACTGAAAACAGCGGCAAGCTTGGGCTGAGTGCCGATTTCCCTGCCGGCAACACTGTTGCAACCGATGGTGGAATCGCCAATGGCGATCGTTTCGTCAACCGGTACTCCGTAGTTGGAGGCCAGCAACGTGCATGCGCCCGCATCGTAGGAAATATTGATATAGGAAGCCGCAGCACTTGCACGCAGATTGTCGGTCACAATGGCGCTGGCCTCGAACTCAAGGCCGGAACCCGTCACATCGCCCGCGCCCAGATAGGTGGACGCACTGAAGTCCATGCCTGCATAAGGGGTTCCGGCATCGCCCGCGCCGTCGCGATTGGCGTCGACCCAATCGCTCGGCGCGAAACTCAGGCCGCGAAAGATCTCCGTGTAGTTGTCCCAGTTCAGGGAATACGCATTCACCGCATAGCTGACCCTGTCGGCAATCGTGCCCTTGACGCCGATCTCGGTGTTGATCACTTCTTCCTCTTCATAGAACGCCATTGTCGATGGAGGAACCGGAAAAAATTCCGGATAGGATGCGTAGGCCAGTTCAATCTCGCTGGCGAACCAACCGGAGTTCACGCCTGCAGGATTGTTTCCCTTGGCTATCTGCAGATAGTAGGTGGTCGGACCCGACGGCGTGTAGGTCAGCCCGAAGCGTGGCAGGAATGCCTTGGTGGATTGGGAGCCGGATGTCACTTCTCCGGAACCCGCGATGTTGTTGCCGCCCACTTCATCGTTCTGATAGCGCCCTTCCAGGGAAGCGGTGAACTGTTCCGTCATATCGTAGGTGAGGTTGAAGAAGTATCCGGTATTGGAGGCAAACTCGGATATCTGGCGCCCGCCCGTCGGTCCACGCTGATACCCCGCGAGACTTCGATACACGACCGTCAGGAAATCGTAGTCATAGAAAGACACACCACCGCCGTACCGGAACCGGTTCTCGCCCGGAGAGGCATAGCGCACTTCATAGTAGGTCTCCCCGATGTCGGTTGGATCGCGCTCAAAGCCGGCGCTGTCCAGTCGACCGTTCACCATTTCACTTCCGTACAGGTCGGCATCGGTCCCGCGCTCATAGAACTCGTCGGACGAGAATCCCATGGCTACAAGCGAACCGCCATTGCCAAAGTCGTAGGTCAACTCCAGTTCCATGCGCTCGCGCTGGTTCTGCACGAACGGATCATCGATGCCGATGTCCGAATAGTTGTAGTCGTAGCTCTGCTCCCAGGGCTCGATGGTTCCGACAAAGGCACACGCAACAGCGCCCATTCCGCCGATGCCGCAGGTCGTTGCAGGTGAATCCGGATGAATCTGACGACGATCTCCGGGATTCATGTCGGCCCCGCGCACGACCGTGCTCCAGGGGTAGAAGTCCCTCGGCGTCTGCTCGTTGTCTACGTCGAGATTCTTGTAGCGCCATTCCAGGCTCAGAGCTTCGGTTGGCGTGTAGACGAGTTTCACCAGCGTGTTTTCGGATGATTCCCCGCCGAGGCCGTAGCCTTCGTCGATCGTCACCCAATCGCTTTCGCCGTCACGCGACTTGCTCTCGTAGGCAACCAGTCCGCTCAGAACACCTTCGACGATAGGACCTGAGACGATTGCTCCAAGATTGAAGAGGCTGTCCTGCCCCACATCCATTGTGAGATCGGCTACAAGCGTATCGCCGGGATCGACCGTCGTATAATTGATCGCCCCACCAAAGGTCGATCGACCGAAAGCAGAGCTCTGGGGACCACGGAGAACTTCCACCTGCTGGATGGTATGAAAGGGCACGGTGCCCTGCTGTCCCAGGATCGGCATTCCGTCCAGGAACGTGGTTACCTTTTGCCTGTAGGTGGCGATCTCGTTGCTGACCACACCGCGTATCGCGGGCGTCGCGGCATTCTGATCGAAACCGGTGTCGTAGTTGAGACCGGGCGTGTTCGCGTACAGGTCGCGTGTCGTGAGGATTCCGGCCTGCTTGAGGGCCTCACCGGTAAACACGGTGATCGAGACCGGAACCTCCTGAAGAGTCTCCTCACGCTTTCGCGCGGTGACCACGATTTCCTCAAGTTGAAACTCGAGGCCCTCCTGAGAATGAGCAGGCGTGCCTGGAACCAGTATGACCATGGCTCCCAGAACGCTGCCGAAACCGTATCGAATCATTGCGATCTCCCGATTGTCGAAATTCACGATCCATTGTCTGCATATTGCAACAGACACGAACCGATTGTATCGGAAGAATGTGGAGGAAATATGGAAGAGGCGGCCGTTGTTTGCCCATTCAACCGAAGCGATCAACAATCGGACCCGCGGCCTCAGCCGCCGGTTTGCGAGGGATACGGGCTGGATTCAGTCCCTGTCAACCTCAGTCAGGTCGTCCACGTACACGAGTCCGGCACGCGCCAGCGGCTCCCGCATCGCGTAGATATCCAGCGACAACTCACCCGCGGCCAGGCGCTCCCGCTTGTCGACTTCGTTTGCTTCCCGTGCCTGGGCCGCTGCGTGGACGCGTTCGACATCCTTGCGAGGCACGACGACTACACCGTCATCGTCCGCAACGACGACATCGCCGGGGTTGACCTGTTCTCCCCCGCATACGACCGGCAGGTTGACAGCGCCCGGAGTCGCCTTGACCGTGCCCTTGGCGGAAACCGCACGACTCCACACGGGAAACTGCATCTCGGTCAGGGTGGACACATCGCGGCAACCGGCGTCGATTACCAATCCCTGAATTCCCTGTGCACGGTAGCTGGTCGCCAACAGGTCGCCGAACATGCCGTCGGTGTTGACCGCGCTGAGCCCGACCACGACGATATCGCCTTCCTGTGCCAACTCCGGGGCTACATGGAGCATCCAGTTGTCCCCCGGATGCGCCAGCACCGTGATGGCGCTGCCGGCGATGCGCGCACTGGCGTAGATCGGCCGCATGTAGGGCTGCATCAGCCCGCTACGCCCCTGCGCTTCGTGCACCGTGGCGGTACCCATTTCGGCCAGGCCCTCGATCAGGGCACGATCCGCACGAGCGATATTTCTTACAGCCAGGTTCTTCAACGCCATTCTCCAGGGGTGTCCGCCAACGGGTCGGGGCGCAAAGCTTAATGGAACGGCGCTGGACTGTCATCGTGCAGCGCCGCCACCCTTCGACACGGTTCGGATGCAGCAGGCGTTGCGCTGCGGCGGCTGTGGCATTAGCGTACGCCTCTCGCCCGGAAGCCCGGAGGTACCGTTGAGTTCCAATGCCGCACCGCTGCGACACCTGCGTGTCATTGAAATGACCGAAGCCCTGGCGGGGCCCTACTGCAGCATGCTCCTGGGGGATCTGGGCGCCGACGTCATCAAGATCGAACGGCCGGGACGCGGCGACCAGGCCCGCGGCTGGGGACCGCCCTTCGTCCAGGGAGAAAGCGCGTACTATCTGTCAGTCAACCGCAACAAGCGCAGCGTGGAACTGAACATCAAGGATCCGCCGCAGCTCGAATACCTGCATCGGCTGCTGGAGACTGCCGATGCCTTCATCACCAATGTACCTCGCATGTCTTCCCTTGAGCGCGCCGGTATCGATCCGAATTCCCTGCGCCGGCTGAATCCCCGCATGGTCTACGCAGCCATCAGCGGTTACGGGCACACCGGACCCAAGGCCGGGCGCGGCGGCTACGATATAATCGCCCAGGGCGAGGCGGGGCTCATGGCCATCACCGGAGACAAAAACTCTGCTCCAATCCGGTTTCCCACACCCATGGCGGACATTACGGCCGGTATCTACACCCTGATCGGTATTCTGACCGCGCTTTACGCTCGCGATGACCGCGTAAGCGGGACCGGCCGCGGTCAATTCGTGGATGTCTCGCTGGTGGACTCGCAGACCACGTGGCTTGCCAATCTCGCGGGCAGTTACTTCGCGGCCGGCGAACATCCGCGGCCGCTCGGCAACACGCACCCCACGGTGACGCCCTATCAGCCGGTGCGGGCGCGGGACAAGATGCTGATTATCGCCGTGGGCACCGAAAAGCTCTGGGGTCAGTTCTGCGAAGCAACAGGTTTGGACAGCACGGTCGTGGCGGATCCCAGGTTCGCGACCAATGCAGACCGTAACCGGAATCGGGAGGCGCTGATCCGGATCATCGAGTCGAGACTCGCAAGCGCGGACGCCGCCGATTGGGTGGAAAAACTGGTCGAACGAGGCGTTCCTGCCGGGCCCATCAATCTTCCGGACGAGACGCTCCGCGACGAACAGCTTCGCGCCAGGGGCATGATCGTCGAACTGGAACATCCGCTGCTGGGCCTGGTGAAATCCCTCGGCAATCCCGTTCACATGTCCGGCAACGGTCCCAGCTACAGGCGCTATCCGCCGCGACTGGGGGAACACAATGAGGAGGTTCTCGCTGAACTCAAGGCGAGGGAGACAACGCAATGACTGCGAACCGGGATTCACGCCGCGGTTTTCTTCGATACCTTGCCGCCAGTCCGTTGCTGGGTGCGGCGCCCCGTGCGCTGGGCCAGTTCGATTTCACGCTGACCGACACGCCGATCGCCTCGCCCGATGAAGCGGTCAACGTATTCGATTTCGAGGCGGTGGCGCGGAACAACCTGACACTGGCTCACTACGTCTACATGGCATCCGGTGCCGATGACGGCGCCACCGTCGCGGCCAACCGGAGCGGCTTCGAGAAGATACAGTTGCGCGTTCGCCGCCTGGTGGACGTACGCGCGGTCGATACGAGCATCGAGCTCTTCGGGGCCCGGCATGCGTTCCCGATCGTGCTCGCACCCTGCGGAACCCAGTTGGCGTTTCACCCCGAGGGCGAACTGGCCACGGCAAGGGCCTCGGGCTCCAGGGACTGCCTCCAGATCATGTCGACAGTGAGCAGTTTCGGCGTTGAAGACGTCAATGCCCATCGCGGCGCGCCCGTCTGGTACCAGCTCTATCCCACCGAGAAGTGGGAAGTCACCGAAGGGTTGGTCCGCCGTGCCGAGGCCGCCGGCTGTCCCGCCATCGCCGTGACCGTCGACGTGCCCGTGGTCAACCGCGAAGCCATCGCGCGGTTCCGGCGCGACACCAACCCGGAGTGCCTGCCCTGTCATCAACCGGGACTCGAGTTCTCGACCAGCAGACGCCCCATGTTCGACGGTCTCGATATCAGCGGGCTGAGCAGCACCAGCAGAGCTCAAAACCTGACCTGGGACTTTGTCGACCGCCTCCGCGACTTCACCACCGCCGGGCTTTTGCTCAAGGGCATCGTCACTCGCGAAGACGCCAGTCTGGCCGTGGAGCACGGAGTGGACGGGATCATCGTCTCAAACCATGGTGGCCGCGCCGAAAACAGTGGCCGCGGCACCATCGAATCCCTGCCGGAGGTGGTCGACGCCGTCGCCGGGAGAATTCCCGTGCTGGTGGACGGCGGCTTTCGAAGGGGCGTCGACGTTTTCAAGGCGCTTGCGATCGGCGCCGACGCCGTGTGCATCGGCCGTCCCTACCTGTGGGGTCTGAGCGCCTTCGGTCAGGAAGGGGTGGAAACGGTACTGGACCTGTTACGGCGCGAACTGGTGGTCATGATGCAACAGGCCGGCACGACCAGCCTCGATGCCATCAACCGCAATTACCTGGTGGGCTGATTCCTTTCGTCCAGGTAGGTGCCGAAGGCCTGGCCGACCTGCGTGTCCCGCAGGCCGTACTCCACCAGCGCCCGCAGGTATCCGAGCTTGGTCCCGCAGTCATAACGCACTCCCTCGAAGGCAAGGGCGTGCACGGTTTCCTCCTCCATGAGGCTCGCGATCCCATCGGTTAACTGAATCTCGTTGCCGGCGCCGCGTCGGGTCGTCTGGAGCTTGTCGAAAATCCCGGGCGTCAGCAGATACCTCCCCACCACGGCGAGGTTGGAAGGCGCATCCTCCGGTTTCGGCTTCTCCACGATGCCCGTAATCTCGCGCGCGCCGGACGCTTGCTCGTGCACGGCGACAATGCCGTAACTGGCAGTGCGCTCATCGGGTACGGTCTGCACTGCGAGCACGCTGCCCCCATGACGCTCGTAGTGGTTCCGCATCTGCTCGAGGCAGGGCGTGGCGCTGTAGATGAGATCGTCCGGCAGGTGCACGTAGAAAGGTTCATCGCCCACCGCTGGCCGGGCGCAAAGCACCGCGTGGCCCAAACCGAGCGGAATCCCCTGGCGCAGAAAGATGCAGCTCGCCGAGGACGGCAGAATCCCGCGCACCGAGGCCAGCAATTCGGCCTTGCCGGACTCCTCCAGTGCCCGCTCCAATTCGGCATCGACATCGAAGTGGTCCTCGATGCCCCTCTTGTCGGCAGCCGTGACGAAGATCAGCTTGTCCGCGCCCGCCGCTACCGCTTCCTCCACCGCATACTGGATCAGCGGTTTATCGACGATGGGAAACATTTCCTTGGGCGTCGCCTTTGTCGCCGGCAAGAAACGGCTGCCGCGGCCGGCGACCGGGAAAACCGCGGTACGTACGGTGGAACTCAGCGGGATGTCCTCCCTGACGGAACCGAGAGCGCATCATACCGGAGATTGGAGACAAATCGCGCGGCCGTGCCGGCCGGTCAGGTCCACCGCGCCTCACCCGTCCGCCGGCTTGTCAGCCGACGGATGGGCGGCAGGCATGGGGCAGGCGACCGGCCGGCCGACCGCGCAAGGGTTGCAGACGCTATGCGCCCTCTTCCGCGTCCGGAGCCGACACCAGGATGTTGCCCTTGTTGACCTCCAGCACATGGTCGCCGATTCCCCTGACCCGCGCGAGCGCCTCGGGCGAAGCGAATTCGCCGTTGGCTTCACGGTCGGCAACGATGGCCGCTGCCAGCGCGGGGCCGACACCGGTCAGCTCCATCGCCAGCGTCTCCGCGTTGGCCGTGTTGATGTTTACCGGCCCGGCCAGCACCAGACCCGGCGCCAGACTCACCAACAGCACGCAAACGAATTTCTTGAATTGTCCTCTCATCAGTCTCTCCTTTGTCAACGATTGGATTGGGACAAAGGAATCCTAGGATGCCGGGAACAAGACGGCAGCCTTAGAATCCGGCGAGATTGACAACAAATGCGGCATGTAACCCCTGGATGCCGGCCCCCGGGCGCCTAGGGCGTCATTTCGGCAAATCGAAATGCCTGCACCGGCCGAATGGTCTCCCAGGACTTGCAACTCGGGCAGTGCCAGAGCAAACGCTTCGCACTGTAGCCGCAACTCGTGCAGCGATAGCGGGAACCTGACGTGGCCAGACGCCGCAGTCCACCGCAAATCCTGTGTATCGACTCCCGGCGACTGTCCGGAGACAGCGCCTTCAGGTGCTCCACATCAATCAGCGGTGCGAGCGTGTCGTTGCCCAGGAGAAACTCCTCCACGCAATCGCGTAGCAGCGGCGCCCGTTCAAGCCCGCTCGCAATCGCCGCGTAGGCGATATCCCGCTTGATCGATCCATCCTTGCCGATGAGCCTTTTCAGATATCGCTCGATCTCTCCGTCGCGGCCGACTTCCCGGCAGGCCGATTCGAGAAGCGGAAGAATTTCGGCCATCAGGCGGCGATCAGAGGTCAGCAGCTGCTTGTACAGCGTCACCGCCTGGGAATGATCGCCCTCCTCGCCGGCGATCGCCGCGCGGATCAAAGTGCCCCGCAAGGTACGGGACGCACTTCGCCCGGCGTTCTTCAAATGCTGCCGTGCCGATGCCATGTCCCCATCCAGGCGCGCGCCTTCGGCGAGTTCGCAATGGTAGTGGGCGACTTCCACCGATTTTTCGCCGGTTCTCGAATCGAGCTTGCGGCGGGCCTCGATGGCCTTCTCCCAGTCCCGCTGCCGTTCGTAGATATCCACCAGGTTACTCAGCGCCGGCTCCGCCATCGTCGCGCTTGACCGCAGCTCGTTGAAGAGTTTCTCCGCCCGGTCGAAAAGCCCCGCGCCGAGATAGTCGCTGGCCAGGGAAAACAGCGCCTGGTGACGCTGCGTCTCGCTGAGATTGGGCCGGGCCAGCAGATTCTGGTGCACCCGGATCGCACGGTCCACCTCGCCCCGGCGGCGGAACAGGTGTCCGAGCGCGAAGTGCGTTTCCAGGGTTTCGTCGTCGACCCTGGCCATCTGGACGAAGAGTTCCAGGGCCTCGTCCGTTTGCCGATTGAGAACGAGGTTCAGGCCGCGAAGATAGTCCGCGCCGATCGACGACTCGGACGGTTCATCGCGCCGGAAATCCGGCAGGCGGGCAAAGACCCAGCCGATGGCCGCAGCGATGACCAGCAATCCGGCCAGCAGGAATGTCGATTCAGTCGGCATCGTGCAGCGGAAGACTGCGCAGGCTGCTCACCTCGGCCTCGGCCAGTCTCAGCTTGCGTCGCAATCGCCGCCGCTCACCGGCCATCCGAATCACAGCGGCTCCTGCCGAGATCAGTCCAACCAGCCATCCGACCGCAAATGCGACGGCAAATGCCAGTGGAACGGAGACGTTCTCGAAACGGGTAAAGGCAATGTCGACGTCAAGCGTGCCCGGATTGTTCCAGGCAAAGACCGCCGCGATCAGGACAACCAGGAGTAGGGCGAAGAAAATTCCGATCTTGCGCACTGCGGCCAATCTCCTGTGGACAGCCCCAAAACCGCTTCAGCGCACCGGAAGTTGACGTTGACCAGGCGAGTCTGTGCCCGCGTCAACTGCGTACAGGCAAATGACGTCCTCCGTTGACGCGCTCTCGCAGATCCTTGCCCGGCTTGAAATGGGGTACGTACTTGCCGGCAAGCGCAACGGGTTCGCCGGTCTTTGGATTACGGCCTGTCCGCGGAGGGCGGTAATGCAGGGAGAAACTGCCGAATCCCCTGATTTCGATCCGCTGGCCATCGGCAAGCGTTTCGCTCATCAGCTCCAGGAGTTGCTTGATCGCCAACTCCACGTCCTTCGCGGGCAGATGTTTCTGCTTGCTGGCGACCGATTCGATCAATTCAGACTTTGTCATGGCCATGCACCATCTTCGATGGGTATCGTCGATACCCGACCTGTTTTCAAATGTTCGGTTGCTAGTCCGAGGTCATCTGCTCCTTGAGCAAGTCGCCCAACGTCGTGCCGGCCGCGGGCTTGCCGGCCTCGGACTTGTAGTCCCAGATGGCCTGCGCCTCTTCTCTGGCCTCCTTCTCCTTGATGGACAGCGTCACGCTCCGGTGCCGGCGATCCACGCCGGTCAGCCTGGCCTCGACCTCCTCACCCGGCTTGAGCACCATCCTGGCATCATCGACTCGGTCGCGGGAGATCTCCGTTGCGCGAAGGCGACCCATGACGCCGTCCGCCAGAGCAATCGTGGCGCCCCGGGCATCCACTTCCTGTACGACGCCGCGGACGATGGAACCCGAGGCATTTTCAGCAATGAACTGGGACAGCGGGTCCTTGTCCAGTTGCTTCACTCCCAGCGAGATACGCTCCCGGTCCGGGTCGATGGCAAGCACAGTCGTCTCCAGTTCCTCGCCCTTGCGATAGTTGCGCACGGCCACGTCGCCGGGCAGGTCCCAGGAGAGATCGGAAAGATGCACAAGGCCGTCGATACCCCCCGGCAGACCGATAAAGACACCGAAGTCGGTGATTGACTTGATTTGTCCCTCTACCCGATCGCCCTTGCGGAAGTTCTGGCTGAATTCCACCCACGGGTTGGGCATGCACTGTTTCAGGCCCAGTGAAATGCGGCGCCGGTCCTCGTCGATGTCCAGCACCATGACTTCCACTTCGTCCCCGATCTGGACCACCTTGTGGGGACTGACGTTCTTGTTTGTCCAGTCCATCTCGGAAACGTGCACAAGGCCTTCCACGCCTTCCTCGATCTCCACGAAGCAGCCGTAGTCGGCGATATTGGTCACTCTGCCAAATATCCTCGAATTGTGCGGATGCCGGCGCGAGAGGTCCGTCCACGGATCGGCGCCAAGCTGCTTGAGACCGAGCGATACGCGGCTGCGTTCCCGGTCGAACTTGAGCACCTTCACTTCCAGGTCATCGCCGACATTGACCACTTCGGAAGGATGCTTCACCCGTTTCCAGGCCATGTCGGTGATGTGCAGCAGTCCGTCGATGCCGCCAAGGTCCACGAAGGCGCCGTAGTCGGTGAGGTTCTTGACCACGCCCTTGAGCGTTATGCCCTCCTGGAGGTTCTTCAGCAGTGCCTCGCGTTCCGCGCTGTACTCCTCCTCCACCACCGCGCGCCTGGAGACGACGACGTTGTTGCGCCGCTGGTCCAGCTTGATGACCTTGAATTCCAGGGTATTGCCCTCGAGATAGGCCGGATCGCGCACCGGCCGAACATCCACCAGCGAACCGGGCAGGAAGGCCCGGACCAGGTCGAGGTCCACGGTGAAGCCGCCGCGAACCCGTCCGCTGATGGTTCCCTTGACGATCTTGCCGTCGGCAAATGCCTCTTCCAGCCGACTCCAGGTGCGGGTGCGCTTGGCCTTTTCCCTGGACAACCGGGTTTCGCCGAAGCCGTCCTCCACCGCATCGAGCGCGACTTCCACTTCGTCTCCGACATCGACCTCCAGTTCCCCCTTGTCGTCAAGGAACTGATTGGCCGGGATGACGGCCTCGGACTTCAGACCGGCGTTGACGATGACCACGTCCTGATTCACGTCAACGACCGTTGCCTGCAGGATCGCGCCCTGCTTCATCTGCCGGCTGGCGAGACTCTCCTCCAGCATTTCGGCAAAGGATTCACTCATGCATGTACTTCCGCTTTCGCGGGCCTCCAATTCTACGCCGCCCCATCCTGGACCGGCGGCCAGTTACTCCGCGCCGGCGTCCTGCCGGCGCACTCATTCAATTCGAAAGCAAGCCACTCTCCCGGAGCCATACCCTGATGCGCGCGACAACTTCCTCCGGAGTCAATCCGGTGGAATCCAGAACGCGTGCATCCTCGGCGGGCTTGAGAGGCGCAACCACGCGGTTGGCATCTCGCTCGTCCCGCCGCGCAATGTCCTCCGAAAGGTCCGGCAGGCTAACATCAATACCCTTTTGGATCAACTGCTTATGGCGCCTGCGGGCACGTTCTTCCGGGCTGGCGGTGAGATAGACCTTCAATTCGGCTTCGGGAAAAACCACCGTGCCCATGTCACGCCCGTCGGCGACGAGTCCGGGCGGCCTGGCGAAGGCCCGCTGCCGCTTCCAGAGGGCCTTGCGAACCTCCGGAATCGCGGCAATCCGGGACGCCATGGCGCCGCACTCCTCCGTCCGCAGCAGGGCAGTAACGTTGTCGCCGTGCAGCAGTATCGCTTCCGGTTCGGCGGCTGCCGAGAACTCGACCCGCGTCCGGGACGCGGCCGCAGCCAACGCCGCCGGCTCGCTCAAGGCAAGTCCTTCGCGGTTTACCTTCAGCGCCACCGATCGGTACAGCGCGCCGCTGTCCAGCAAGTGCCAGTCCAGGCTCACCGCAAGGGACCGGCTGATCGCGCCCTTCCCGGACCCCGTGGGACCGTCGATGGCCACGACCGGTACGCCGTTGACCGTCATCCGTCCCCCCCGACGGTCGTGGTTTCGATGCCAAGGCCGCAGCCGGCCGCGATGCGCCCGAAGTCCGGAAACGACGTGGAAACCTGCTCGGTCCCCAAAATCTCGATGGGTTCCCGGGCCGCTGTGCCGGCGATCGCAAAGGCCATCGCGATACGGTGATCGCCCTGTGCGTCCAACCGGCCACCCTGCAACTTGCCGCCTTCGATGACCAGTCCGTCGGCGTTTTCCACCACATCGGCGCCCAGTGCCCGAAGTCCGGCGGCCATGACACCGATGCGGTCGCTCTCCTTGTAGCGCAATTCTTCCGCACCGCGTATCACGGTCGTGCCCCTGGCGCAGGCGGCGGCAACAAACAGAACCGGAAACTCGTCAATGGCGAGCGGCACCCAGTCAGGAGGCACTTCGATGCCGCGCAGTTCGCTCCTGGAGACGAAGATATCGGCAACGGGTTCGCCCCCGAGGATGCGCCGGGCCCGGGTTTCTATGCGCCCGCCCATGGCCTCCACGATGCTGAGCAGACCGCTGCGGGTGGGATTGACGCCGACGTTTCGGATCAACAGTCCCCTGGGTGCTGCGAGCAGGCCGGCGACCAGGAAAAAGGCTGCCGACGAGAAGTCGCCCGGAATCTCCGTGTCGATCGGCTTCAGCCGCCCGGGCGCACGCACGGACACGACTTCGTCGAGCCTCGATTCCACGGCAACTCCCATGGACCTCAGCAGCCGTTCGGTATGGTCGCGGCTGCGGCCCGGCGAGCGGATGATGGTTCGGCCACGGGCGCGCAGCCCCGCAAGCAGCAAGGCGGATTTGAGCTGCGCGCTGGCCACCGGCAGGGTGTAATCGAGGGCCTTCAGCGGATACCGGCCGCTTATGCGGATCGGGGCGGTTCCCGACCGGGTCTCAACGTCGGCTCCCATGGCACGAAGCGGGTTTGCAACGCGCTCCATGGGACGGCTCCGCAAGGATTCATCGCCGGTAAGTTCGCTGGCGAACGGTTGCGAGGCCAATACTCCGGCCAGCAAGCGCATGCCGGTCCCTGAGTTTCCCAGGTCTAACGGTCCGTCGGGGGGCCGCAAACCATCCAGACCGACACCCTGTACGCGAAGGTCGCCGCCCTCCACATCGACCCCCACCCCCAGGGAACGCAGCGCCGACGCGGTTGCGAGACAGTCGTCCCCAAGGAGAAACCCCTTTACCGTACTGCTTCCCTCGGCCAGCGCACTCAGCAACGCGGTACGGTGAGAGATCGACTTGTCTCCCGGCACGCGCACTTCACCACTCACCTCGCGTACCGGGTGCACGACGAATGCCTGCCGAGCGGCACTCAGTGAATCAGCTTGCATGTCTGGCCAGAACGTATCGTGAAACTACGGCATCCCGATGAGGATACCGCTAGAGAATGGCCTTGGGATAGGAGCCCAGCACGCGGAACAGGTTTGCGTGGGACTCGACCTGCTCCAGAGCCTTGCGCACGCCTTCGTCCTCGGCATGCCCCTCGATATCCACGAAGAATACGTAATCCCACCTGCGGCGCCGCGATGGGCGCGACTCGATGCGGGTCATGCTGATGCCTCCCTGGGCGAGAGGGTCCAGCAGATTGTGGAGCACGCCCGCACCCGTCGTGCCGGCGGAGGAAATGAGCAACGACGTCTTGTCCTCGCCGCTTGGCGGAAAGAGCCTTGGGCCGATGACCAGGAACCGTGTCGTATTGTCGGCGTAGTCCTCGATATTGGGGATGACGATATTCAGCCCATACACCTCAGCCGCCACCTCCCCGGCAATGGCCGCCGTGCCGTCCTCGTCCCGGGCGCGGCGGGCGGCCGCCGCATTGCTCGAAACGGGAATCGCTTCCACGTCCGGCAACGACTGGGCGAGCCAGGCGCGGCACTGGGCCAGGGACTGCGGGTGCGAGCAGATGCGCTCGATCTTTCGGACATTGTCCATCCTTCCCATCAGGTGCTGGCGAATCCTCAGTTCGACCTCGCCGCAGATCTTCAGCGGCGAACTCAGGAACATGTCCAGGGTATGGGTCACCGTACCCTCGGAGGAATTCTCCACCGGAACCACACCGAAATCGGCGGTTCCACCCTCCACTTCCCGGAATACTTCGTCGATGGTCGGCAGCGACAGGGCCCTCACGGAGTGTCCGAACTGCTTGAGCACCGCCGACTGGGTGAAGGTGCCCTCCGGACCCAGAAAGGCAACCTTCAGAGGCTCTTCCTGAGCCAGGCATGCCGACATGATCTCGCGGAACACGCGGACCATTTCCTCGTTTCCGAGCGGGCCTTCGTTGCGGCTGACCACATCGCGCAGGACATGGGCTTCGCGCTCCGGCCGATAGTATTCCGCCGAAGTTGAGAAGCCCTTGGCCTCACCGACCTTGCGCGCAACGGCCGCCCGTTCCGAGATCAGCGCCTGGATCCGGGCATCGATCTCGTCGATCCGGCTGCGCAGCGCACCCAGCGCGGCGTCGCCGTCGGAAGTGGACTGGTCATTCATGTTGCATCTCTGTCATCTGCGTTGAACGCGGATCAGGGCTGGATCCGGCGGATGCTAGTCCTCTACCAGCAACCGGGCGCAGAGTATGCCATCGATGGACTCGATGCGCTCCATTGTCGCCTTGCTCACGGGCTCGTCCACGTCGATGAGGGTATAGGCCAGCTCGCCCCGCGAGACGTTCAGAAGATCGGCAATATTGATGCTCGCTTCCGCCAGCGCGATGGATATCTGCCCCACCATGGCCGGCACATTGGCGTTGGCGATGGCCAGGCGGTGTGGGCGCCGCCTGGGCAGGAGTGCATCCGGAAAGTTGACGGACGCCCGAATCTCCCCATGCTCGAGATACAACTTGAGGTTTTCCGCCACCATGACGGCGCAGTTGGCTTCCGCCTCCGTCGTGGACGCACCCAGATGGGGCAGGCATACGACACGTGGCTGTCCCACGAGTGACGCGGTCGGAAAATCGGTGACATAGGCCCCGATGCGTCCCGCCCGGGTCAGTTCCAGCACGGCAGCGTCATCCACCACCCCCTGACGGGAAAAATTCAGCACGATGGCTCCCGGCGGGAGCAGCTCGAGACGCGCGCGATTCACCAGTGCCCGAGTTTCGCCGTTCAGCGGCACATGGGGACTGATCACGTCTGCGCGCTCGAAGATTTCGTCAAGCTGGTTGGCTTGCTGGACTCCGGAAGAGAGTTGCCACGCACGGCGGACCGTCACCTTGGGATCGTAGCCCACCACCTGCATGCCCAGGGCCAACCCCGCGTTGGCAACCTCCACCCCGATCGCGCCGAGGCCGATGACGCCCAGCGTTCGGCTCGGCAACTCGAATCCGGTGAACTGCTTCTTGCCGGCCTCCACCGCCGAATTGATCTGCCGGTCGTCGCCGGAGAGGCCGCGCACGTAGTCCCTGGCGGCCGGCAGGTTACGGGCAACCATGAGCAGCGAGCCCACCACCAGTTCCTTCACCGCGTTGGCGTTGGCTCCCGGGGCATTGAAAACCGGAATCCCGCGCAGGCTCAGGGAATCGACCGGGATATTGTTCACCCCGGCGCCGGCACGGGCCACGGCGAACAGCGAATCCGGCAGCGCCAGGTCATGAAGATTGTGCGATCGCAGCATGATGGCATTCGGGCCGGACACGTCCGGACCCACCTCGTATCGCTCCTCCGGCAGCCGGCGCAGCCCTTCTTCGGCAAGCTTGTTGAACGTCCGTACCCTGAATCTGTTCATTGCCCTTCCGTGCCCCTGTGCAATCGACCCTAGCCGTGCCGGGCTTCAAAGTCCGACATGAATGCGATCAGCGCGTCCACGCCCGCCTCGGGGAGGGCGTTGTAGATGCTGGCCCTCATACCTCCCACCAGCCGGTGCCCTTTCAGGTTGGCCAGGCCCGCCCCGGCCGATTCCTTGAGGAATACGGCATCCAGATTCGTATCCGCCAGGGTGAACGGGACATTCATCCAGGATCTGCAGGCGGGATCCACGGGATTGTCGTAGAAATCGCTGCCGTCGATCGCCGCATAGAGCCGCGTCGCCTTGCGGCGGTTGCGTTCGGCCATGGCTGCGAGCCCGCCCTGCTCCCTGATCCATTCGAAGACCAGTCCTGACACGTACCACGAAAACGTCGGTGGGGTATTCGACATGGAATCGGTATCTGACATGACCCGGTAGTTGACCACCGTGGGCGTTTCCGGCCGCGCCCGGCCGAGCAGATCGTCCCGCACGATCACGACGGTAACGCCCGGCGGACCGATATTCTTCTGGGCGCCGGCGTAGATCACCCCGTAGCGGTTCACATCGACCGGGCGAGACAGCAGCGTCGATGACATGTCGGCCGCGATCGGTGCTTCGGAAACGTCGGGAACCTCGTGGAACTCCACGCCGACCACGGTCTCGTTGGAGACCAGATGGAGGTAGCAGGCATCGTCCGACAACCGCCATGTGCCCGGATCGGGTATACGCCTGAAGTTTCCGTCGCGGCCGCTCGCAGCTTCGTTGGCCCGCAGGTACCGCTGCGCCTCGCCAAAGGCCTTGACGCCCCAGTTCCCGGTAGTCACATAGTCCGCGGCATCGTCCGGACCCGCAAGGTTGAGCGGCAGAGCCGCAAACTGCATGGTGGCGCCGCCCTGCAGAAACAGCACCCTGTAGTTGTCGGGAATATCGAGCAACTGGCGAAAGGTAGCCGTGGCGCGTTCGGCAAGCTCGACGAACTCCTTGCC
The DNA here is from genome assembly GCA_022825505.1 of Gammaproteobacteria bacterium. Taxonomy (GTDB): domain Bacteria; phylum Pseudomonadota; class Gammaproteobacteria; order Steroidobacterales; family Rariloculaceae; genus UBA6522. The sequence goes on from JAJDWR010000073.1 coordinate 181,570, forward strand.
GCGATGACTGACTTCCATCACCGACATGCCGGTGGCGCGCCAGTTGAGCAATTCGTCCCGGGCCTGCTCCAGAACGCAGGTGGGCAACGTAGCCGGACCCGGGGAGAAGTTGTAGATGCGTTCCATGACCTGCACTTACCCTGTGCAACCGTGCGTTATTCCGCCGGAAGTGACTCCTGCAGGCTCTCGATGCGCTCCATTCCCACCAGGCGGGCCCCTTCGTCCAGCCGGATCAGGCGTACGCCCTGTGCGATTCGGCCAAGCACGGAAATCTCCGACACCAGAGTGCGAACGAGCGTGCCGCTGGAACTGATGAACATGATCTCGTCGTCCTCGCCCACCTGGAGCGCACCGACCGCGGGACCGTTGCGCTCCGTGGTCTGGATGGCGATGGTGCCCTGTCCGCCGCGCTTCTGAACCGGAAAGGCGTCGACAAGCGTACGCTTTCCATAGCCGTTCTCGGTGGCCACAAGCACGTCTTCCTGATCCGGGATGCAAAGGTCGATCACCGCGTCATCGGCATCCTTCAACCTCAGGCCCCGTACGCCGGCCGCCGTGCGCCCCATCGGACGAACGTCGGATTCCCGGAACCGGATGGCCTTTCCGGAGCGCGAGAACAGCATGATGTCCTTGTCTCCGTCCGTGATTCCCGCGCCGATCAGGTGGTCGTTCTCGCGAAGCCCGACGGCGATGATTCCCGGGGCGAGCGGCCGCGAAAAGGCGCTCAGAGGCGTCTTCTTGACCGTGCCCAGGCTGGTGGCGAAAAACACGTAACGGTCGTCCTCGAACTCGCTGATGGGCAGGACCGCGTTGATCCTCTCGTCCTTCTCCAGCGGCAGCAGGTTGACGATGGGCCGGCCCCGGGCGCCCGGGCTCGCCTGGGGAACCCGGTAGACCTTGAGCCAGTAGACCTTTCCGCGGCTGGAAAAACACAACAGCGTGTCATGGGAATTGGCGACGAACAACTGATCGACGAAATCCTCTTCCTTGACGCGGGTCGCCGCCCGGCCCCGTCCGCCCCGGCGCTGTGCCTGGTACGTCGTCAGGGGCTGCGCCTTGGCATAGCCGCCGTGGGAAAGCGTCACCACCAACTCTTCCTGGGGAATCAGGTCCTCGATGGTCAGGTCCGCGTAGTCCTCGACGATCTCCGTACGGCGTTCGTCCGCATATCGGTCCCTGATCTGGGACAACTCCTCACGCATCACCGCAAGCAATCGGTCCGGGTTGGACAGAATATCAATCAATTCATTAATTCTATCTACTATCTTTATGTATTCGTTACTGATTTTATCTTGTTCAAGCGCCGTCAAGCGGTGCAATCGAAGATCGAGGATGGCCTGGGCCTGGGTCCGCGACAGGCGGTACCCGTCATCTTCCAGCCCGAATTGTTCGGTCTGGTCCTCGGGCCTTGTGGCGTCCGCGCCCGCGCGCTCCAGCAGCGCCACGACCTGCCCCGGCGGCCAGACGCGCCCCATCAAGCCTTCCCGCGCCTCGGCCGGCGAGGAGGACTCCCTGATCAGCGCGATCACCTTGTCGATGTTGGCCAGCGCCACCGTCTGGCCTTCCAGCACGTGAGCCCGTTCCCTGGCCTTGCGGAGCTGGTAGAGCGTGCGCCGCGTAATGACTTCGCGGCGGTGGCGGAGAAACGCCTGGAGCAGGCTCTTGAGGTTCAACAGCCGCGGCTGGCCGTCCAGGAGGGCAACCATGTTGATGCCGAATACGCTCTCGAGCTGCGTGTGCTTGAAGAGGTTGTTCAACACCACGTCGGTAATCTCGCCGCGTCTCAGCTCGATGACCACTCGCAAGCCGTCCTTGTCCGACTCGTCGCGCAACTCGGTGATGCCTTCCAGGCGTTTTTCCCGAACCAGTTCGGCGATCTTTTCGATCAGCCGCGCCTTGTTGACCTGGTAGGGCAATTCGGAGATGACGATGGCTTCACGGCCCTTCGTGTCCAGCGGCTCGGTGTGGGTACGCGCGCGGATGTAGACCTTGCCGCGGCCGGTCTTGTAGGCATTGAATACGCCCTGAACGCCATAAACCTGGCCGGCGGTGGGGAAATCCGGTCCCGGAACCAGTTCGATCAGCTCGGCGATCCCCAGTTCCGGATTGTCCAGCAGCGCCAGGCAGGCATCGACGATCTCGCCCAGGTTATGGGGCGGGATATTGGTGGCCATGCCGACGGCGATGCCCGAGGAGCCGTTGACCAGCAACTGCGGCAGTCGCGTCGGCAGGACGGACGGTTCGTGCTCGGTTTCGTCGTAGTTGGCGACGAAATCCACCGTCTCCATGTCGATGTCGGCCAACAGTTCCTGCGCGATCCGGGCCATGCGGACTTCGGTGTAGCGCATCGCCGCGGGGGCATCGCCGTCGACGGAGCCGAAATTGCCCTGCCCGTCCACCAGGATGTAACGCATGGAGAACCCCTGGGCCATGCGCACGATGGTGTCGTAGACGGCGCTGTCGCCGTGAGGATGGTATTTTCCGATCACGTCGCCCACCAGGCGCGCCGATTTCTTGTAGGGCTTGTTGTACTCGTTGCCCAGTTCGCGCATGGCGTAAAGTACGCGCCGGTGTACGGGCTTGAGGCCGTCCCGGGCGTCGGGCAGCGCACGGCCCACGATCACGCTCATGGCGTAATCCAGGTAGGACTGCCGCATCTCGTCTTCGAGATTGACAGGAAGGATCTCTTTCGCCGCCTCCACCATAGAATCCACTACCGTCTCGCGGTTCCCGCGACGGGCTCAGTTTTCTCCGGAAAAACCCCTGTCAATGCAGGCAAAGCGAGTCACCGCAGTATCTGTGCGACCTGCGGTTCAGGCTGCCGAAATGCACTTGAAGAAACCGTAATCCAAGCGTTCAGGATGACCGTGTAATTCTACCACAAGCGGGGGCCTGGCCCGCGGCCGCGCCAGGAGCCTGCGCGGCTGGAATTCACCGCTGCAAATCCACTTTTGCGAATTCCTGCGGCGCAGACTGCAGGCCCGCTATACTTCGCGCCTGTACCCGACTCCGCCATGGTGCGATGCCTGCCGTGAGCCAACCCATCGACGCGCTGATCTGCCCCCGCTGGACCATCGCAGTGGAACCCGACGTCACTGCTGAGGAAGCGCTTTGCGTTGCGATCCGGGACGGCAGGATCCTCGAGTTGCTCCCGCGGGAGCAGGCACTGGAGAGCTACGCTCCCGCGGAGGTCCACGAGCGGCCGGACCACGTGCTGATGCCGGGGCTGGTGAACGCCCACACCCACGCGGCCATGTCGCTGATGCGCGGGTTTGCCGACGACCTGCCCCTGCAGGCGTGGCTCCGGGAAAAGGTCTGGCCCACCGAAATGAGGTTCGTGACTCCGGAATACGTGACCGATGGGGTGCGATTGGCTGTTGCCGAGATGCTGCGCGGAGGAATCACCTGCTTTGCCGACATGTACTACTACCCGCTGTCGGCGGCCCGGGTTGCCGCAGAATCCGGCATGCGGCTGGTGGCGGGCATGATCGCCGTGGAATTTCCCACGGCATGGGCGGCGGACGCGGGCGAGTACATTCGCAAGGGCCTGGCGGTTCATGACGCCGTTCGCTCCGAGCCGCTGGTGAGCACGATGTTCGCGCCGCACGCACCCTACACCGTCAGTGACGAAACTCTCACACGCATTCGCCAGCTTGCCGACCAGCTCAACGTTCCGGTCCAGATGCATGTTCACGAAACCGCCGCCGAGATTGACGACGCTGTGTCGGAGACCGGGAAGCGGCCCATTCGGCGACTGGACGATCTTGGGCTGATCAATCCGGGCCTGATGGCCGTGCACGCAACCCAGCTCACCGCCGGGGAAATCGCGCTCCTGGCCCGTAACGGGTGCAGCGTGATCCATTGCCCGCGGTCCAACCTCAAGCTGGCCAGTGGCGCCTGCCCCGTGGCCGATCTGGCGGCGGCGGGCGTGAACGTCGCGCTGGGAACCGATGGGGCCGCCAGCAACAACCGGCTGGATCTCTGGGCTGAAATGGATACTGCGGCACTGTTCGGCAAGCTCGTCGCCGACGACGCCTCGGCCCTGCCCGCGCCCGAGTTGCTGAGGATGGCCACCATCAACGGCGCGCGGGCGCTGGGCCTTGAAGACACCATAGGCTCAATCGAGCCCGGCAAGGGCGCGGACATGATCTGCGTGCGTCTGGATGAGTTGGAGACTCGCCCGGTACACGACCCTGTCTCCCAGTTGGTCTACGCCGCCGGACGGGAACACGTCACCGATGTCTGGGTCGCCGGGGAACACCTCCTGAACGATGGCGCGCCGACACGCCTGGAGACGGCTGCCATCGCCGACAGCGCGGACCGTTGGGCGCACAGGATGCACGCATCGTGAACCCGACGCCCCCCAACGCGGATCCCCGGGAACTGGCCAAGTTCGAAGCGCTGGCCGACCGCTGGTGGAACCCGGAGGGTCCGATGAAGGCACTGCACCGGATCAACCCCCTTCGCCTGGACTACATCGATGCGCGTGCTCCCCTGAAGGGTGCGCGCGTGCTGGATGTGGGCTGCGGCGCAGGACTCCTGAGCGAGGGAATGGCCCGGCGCGGCGCGCAGGTCCTGGGCATCGACCTCGCCCAGGCCAGCCTGGACGTGGCCGCCAGTCATGCCCGGGACAACGGTGTCCAGGTGGAATACCGATGCCTGGGCGCAGAGCAACTGGCTGCAAAACAGCCCGGAGCCTTCGACATCGTGACCTGCCTGGAAATGCTGGAGCATGTTCCGGACCCCGCGCAAGTCGTCGCAGCCTGCGCCCGCGCCGTACAACCGGGCGGAACGGTGTTCTTTTCCACCATCAATCGCAACCTGAAGAGCTTTCTCCTGGCCATCGTCGGCGCCGAGCACGTCCTCGGGATGCTGCCGAGAGGCACCCACGAATACGAAAGGCTCATACGGCCGTCGGAATTGGCCACCTGGTGCAGGGAGGGCGGCCTGCAGGTGGCGGATCTCACCGGCCTGCACTACAACCCCCTGACCCGAACCTTCTGGCTGGGAGGCAACGTCGATGTCAACTACTTTGCCGAGACCCAGCGCGGTATCGCGACGTGAGCATCGAAGCCATCCTCGTGGACCTCGACGGCACGCTGGTCGACACGGCGCCGGATCTCGTCGCCGTCCTGAACAAGCTCCTTACGGACCGCGGTCGCCCGCCGGTACCCTACGCCATCGCCCGCAACGAGGTCTCCAACGGAGCCCTGGGACTTCTGCGGTTGGGATTTCCACAGCGGAGCAGCGACGCCGAGCTTGAGCCGCTGCGCTTGGAATTCCTTGAAGTCTATACACGTGACGTGTGCATAAATTCACAACTATTTAAAGGGTTAGATTCTATTCTTTCACAACTACATGAATTTGCGACTCCTTGGGGTATCGTCACGAACAAGCCCCATTCCATGACCGTCCCCCTGCTCAAGGAACTCGATCTGCCCAATCCACCGGGCTGCGTGGTCAGCGGCGACCGGCTGCCGCAGCGCAAACCCCACCCTGCCCCACTGCGTCTCGGCGCCGACGAACTTGGCATCGACACAGAACGCTGCGTCTACGTCGGCGACGCCCGGCGCGACATCGACGCCGGACGTGCGGCGGGCATGAGGACCATCGCCGCCGCCTACGGCTACATTCGCGCCGGCGACGACCCGGCGCACTGGGGCGCCTCGGCGCTCATCCGGCGTCCAGAAGAATTGCTGGACGCGGTAAACGGCCTGAAATGAGCAGCCCCATCTCACTGCGCGCCTACAAGCCCCGCAAGGACCTGCTGGAAGGCCGCGTGATTCTCGTCACGGGGGCCAACCGGGGAATCGGCCGGGCGGTGGCGCGAGACCTGACGGTCCACGGAGCGACAGTTATTCTGCACGGACGGGACGCCGCTGCCCTGGATGCGCTTTACCAGGAACTAAGCCCGCTTGGACCCGAACCGGCAGTAGCTCCCCTCGATCTGGCAACTGCTCAGGGAGATTCCTACCAACACCTGACCGAAAGGATCGCGGCGCGGTACCGCAAACTTGATGGACTGCTTCACAATGCCGGAATCCTCGGCGACCGCAGCCCCATCGAACACTACGATGTAGGCTTGTGGCAAACCGTGATGCACGTCAACCTCAATGCGCCCTTCATCCTGACCCGCTGTCTGATTCCACTGCTCCAACGCGCCTCTGACGCTTCCGTCGTATTCACGACGAGCGGCGTCGGCAACCGGGGGCGTGCTTACTGGGGTGCATATAGCTGTTCAAAGTTTGCTACGGAAGGGCTGACGCAGGTAATGGCGGATGAGATGGAGAACACAAACATACGAGTCAACGCCATAAACCCCGGCGCGACTCGAACGGCCATGCGTAGCGCCGCATTCCCCGCCGAAGACCCACAGACGCTGACGCGGCCGGAAGAGCTCACCCGCGCGTATCTCTGGCTGTTAGGCCCGGATAGCCGCGGGATCACCGGGCGCCGAGTAGACGCGCAAGCGTAGGTGAGAATTGCCGTCGAGGCGGCAATGCAAGCCGTTCAGGCCGCCTCGCGCTCGCGTTTCAACTGCGCGATGTCAAACTGCGCCTGCGCTGCTAGCCAGAACCGGGCCGTTGACCAGCCGATGGCCTCCAGATCCACCGCCAGGCTGACCGGAATGCGCCCCTGCCCGGCCAGAATGCGGGAGATTTTCGCTCGCGAGATATTCAGCCGCGCAGCGGTCGCGGTGACGGTCTCACCGTGCCCGTCTATCCAGTCCCGCAACAGTTCACCCGGATGGCAGGGGTTGGCAAGCTCGACGCTTGCGTTGCCAGTGTTGCTCACATTTGCACGCTATAGTAGTAGTTGAAGAAGTTGAAAACCACGGCCGCGCCGGACACGCGCATCCCTCCGACGAACTCTCCGTTCACCAGTTCCAGCCGCAGCGTCAAGCGTTGGTCGACCATGCTATAGTGCCCTCATGAATACCGCGAGCGCCCTCTTTATCGTCCTGCTGGCCACCGTGGCCGTGGCTGCCGCGGGCGCGATCGTCTCCGTTCTGCTCGGCCACGTTGTCATCACCATCGGGCGCGCCATCGTCGAGAACTGACTACGCAGTCTCGCTCTGCGCGTTCAGGACCTCTGTCGCCATGAGGCGCAAGTTCCCGAATACCTTCTTCCACTGGATGCCCAGCCCCTTGGCCGCAGCCCGGGCGCCGGGATAATCCAGCCCCAGTCGCACGCCGTTGGGGGAAACGCGCCACTGGGTCTGCACCGCGAGGAACGCCCGGACTGTCGGCCAGGCTTCTGGCACGACGATGAATTCGCGTCCGGATTCGCCGGCGAGATCTTCCGGAAGCCCGAACGCCTTCGCCTCGTCGGTCGCCTCGTCCTTTCCAGTTTGGCGACGCGCACGCGGCTTAGATACTGCTGCTCGCCGCGAGGCTCGGCGTACGGCATGAAGCGCAGACAGGCGGGAAATTTAGGGGGCGTCCAGTGGCGGTATCCACTGGCGCCGAGTTCGTAAACCTCGAGTCGTTCGCGACGTAGCGCGTGTCGCCGTCGGCGAACTCCTGAACGTCGTTGCGGCGGGGCGTGGCCTTGCGCCGGATTATAGCGTGGCGGCCACGGAGACTATCCCCGCGAGCACCGGGAACCCCGTCGCGGACGCGAGTGCACCGGTTGCAAATGTTTCAACGCCTCGCCGAAACGTGTCGTTGTTTCGCCACTTCAACCGTCCGAGCCGTTCCAGCGCAATGGTGGAGCGCGCGGTCGCCGCGCTCATTTCCCGCATCTCGCGAACGAGGTCGTCGGCCGAGCGGTTCAGCCGGTCTGCGTCGCGCTTGCCCTCGCGAAATCCCCTGCCGAGTTCGTTCGTCTCCCGGCGGGCGCGCCGGATCTCGGTTTCGAAACCGCGGGCATCGGCCGTGACGATCAGGCTAACGCGCTGTTCGGGCATGGTATACTGCCGCCATGGATGCTTTTCTCTTCGCGTTTGGCCTTTTTGGCTTGGCCTTCCCGGTCATCGGGCCCATCCTTGGGCTTCTGGTGGTCTTCTGGGTATGCCAGAAAATCGAACGGGCGGAAGCCCGCCGCAACTGAGTCGGACGGCTCACGCCACGCACCTCATTTCGACTCCGACTGCGCATCCAGCGCTTCCCCCTCCATGATCCGGAGATCCCCGAAGACCGCCTTCCAGCGGATGCCGAGGCCGCGCGCGGCGGCGCGGGCGGCGCGGTAGTCGAGCCCGAGCAGGCGCCCTGACGGGCCGATCCGCCACTGGGTGGCGCAGGCGACGAACAGGCGCACCGCGTCCCAGGCCTCGGGAACGACGATGAACACGTCCGAACGGGCGCTGCCTCCGAGGTCCAGGCCGAAGAGCCTCGCGTCCTCATCCGCAGTTGAGGATTGCGAAAAAAAACGAAAAATGTTGTGCGAAAGACTTTGCACAAACTGGGGCTGCGAACCATAGTCCGCACAAATTGTGCGCATAGCACATAGAGGAAAAGCGGTTAAAAACGGTTACAAGCGAAGATTCGCGGTGAAACTGACCGGTGGCGGGGCGATCAATCCCAGGGCGCTGTGATGTAGTCGTGAATCTCCTGGCTGATGGCCGTTTCGTCCTCGTCGGAGAGGCCCAGGAAAGACCGTGCCGGAATGTCGCCCCATGTGATGGGCTGGAAAAACGACCGGCCGGGCAAACTTGTGTGCACACCGCCGAACTCGCCCTTCTTGGCGCCGTACTGGTGGGTACTGGAGTACGTTCAAGAGCTGCCGATCTCCACGAAGTCGTTGCCGGCACGGGGCGATGGTGCCGCCTAGGTAGCCCCGTTCAGTGAGGATTCTGTCAACGTTCCGCCGCTTGCGTTTTTTCGTGGTCTCGCTAAGCGGCGCCCATGGAGTGCCGTCGGGCGCTTCATCGTCGGCGAAGCGCTTGCGGGTGCTGTTGAGAGGGTGTTCGCCAATGCTGCGCATGGCGGGGGTGAGGTCCTGCCCGGCCTGGATCATTTCGGACAGCGCGCGTTGCACGCGCCGGTCGTCAAGTTCGATGTCGATCTTCAGGGTTCGACGTTCCCGCCGTGGAATTCGTTCCAGGCGCGTTCTGCGTCCTCGGCCATCGCTTCGGCGAATTCAGGCGACGAGCCCTGGTCGAGTAGCATTGCCCGCATGTCCGCGCTGTACTCTCCGGCGCTGGCGTAAATCGTCCCGTGCTGCATCCGGTTTCCGGCAATGCGCTCGCCCGGCGTCGTGGTCGCGAACAGTTCCTCGCGCCAAGCCTCGTATCCGCTGTCCCGCCGGTTAGTCATCGGTCACCTCTTCCAGTTCGATAATGGCACGGCCGGGCTCGCCCCAGCGGTTAGGCGGCCCCTCTTCTCGGCTCACGACCCGGAACCGCGCGTAAGGATCGAATAGCACTTCTCGCTCCCTCGCGTTCGCAGCTAGCGCCTCAATGTCCCGACCGGTCCGCCCGACGATTGTGAACAGCGCTTTTCTGCCGAACCGCCTCGGCTGCTCTTCCGATTTCGAGGAACTGATAAAGTCTCTCGCCGTGACAACCTCTCCGGGCCGGAATCGGTCCAGCAATTCGTCGGGCAGACCCGACCCGTCTCCGCGGTAGGTGACGCTCGGCCGGGCCGGCAGCCTTGCCAAAGCGTCGCGGAGCGTCAACGTGCCCAATAGTTCGAGTGGCTCTGGGAGTTCGCCGGCTCCGCTCCGATATGGCAGCGTCCGCCTCAACGGCCTGTTGAGGTATTTGTGGCCGGCTAGGGAATACCAACGCACCGCGACCAGCTCCGCTGGCGTTAGCTGGGGCGCCGAGCGGGCCGCCCCGGTGTCGGCCGCTTCATTCAGCAGTTGGCTGAAGCGCCCGTCGCCCATCCTCGCGTCGAGTTCGGCCCGGAACTGGGCTTGGTGGCGCCGCTGGGCGACGCTGAGCCCTGGTGCGTAGTCCCAGCCAGGGTCGACGCCTTCGGGTACGGTAACCGTTCGGGGATTCGGTCCGCGCGCTCCCACGCGCCTCGTCCCTGCCGCCGCATCCGTCATGCCAGTGACGGGCGTCGGCTAGAAGTTTTTTCGAGGGTGGAACCGCCGCAGATAGGCGCCGGCGGCGGCGGAGGCGAAGTACGGCCGTTCCGTGACGCGCTCGATGTTTTCGGGCGTGCAGGGGATATTGCCGCCGTCCTCGTCGAGGATGTCGTCCCAGACTGCGGTCTCCGCGGCAATCTGGTGTACCGGCGTCCGGACGCCAACGGGAGTGGGTAGCGCTCGCCGGTGGTGGACCAGAGCCTGCATCGGTCCGGGTGCGCGGGCTGTCACGGAACAGGCCGTGTGCGTATGCCCACCGTATTCCGCACCCCCGGCGAGTTGATATCAGTATAGCGGCGGCTCAATGGGAATCAACCCGTTGGCCGACCATGCTATGCTGCCTCCATGGACACCCTGACCGCCATCTTCGCCGTCCTGCTGGCCGCCTTGGTCGTGTTCGCCGTGGGGGCGATCGTCTCCGCCCTGCTCGGCCACGTTGTCATTACCATCGGGCGCGCAATCGTAGAGGACTGAGCGTTACGAGAACTCGGGACGATCTCCGCGAACACGGGCAAATCAGTTCGGAGACGGCCAGTATTGCAGGGCTTATGTCCTGGCCGGCGCGGATCAGCCGATTCAACGCCGCCTTGACGTTTCGATCGTCGAGTTCGATGTTGATTCGCATGGTGCCGACGCTATACTGGCGTTACCTCGCCGGGGGTGCGGAACACGTGGGCGAGCGCACACGGCCTGTTCCGTGACAGCCCGCGCACCCGGACCGATGCAGGCTCTGGTCCACTACCGGCGAGCGCTCACCTACCAGCGTTCACATCTGGACGTCGGTACAAAAGATAGCCGCGGCGCAAGCGATTGACATGCGCCGGGTACATCGTTCAGGACAGCCAATCGCGGGGGGTCTACCTGAGTAACGATCTCCGTTTCGCCGTCTTCAAACGCGGTGAGAAAGACCCGGCGGTACACCGTTAGGCCATCGGCACGTTATTCGGCACGGAGGCACACCCCGGGCGACCATCCCCGCGAGCACGGTGAAACCCGCTTGCGCTCGCGGAATTCCCTGCCGAGCTCGTTCGTTTCCCGCCGGGCGCGCCGGATCTCCGTTTCGAGGCTCCGGGCGTTGGCCGTGACGATCAGCAAACGCGTTGTTCGAGCATGGTATATTGCCGCCATGGATGCTTTTCTCTTCGCGTTTGGCCTTTTTTGGCTTGGCCTTCCCGGTCATCGGACCCGTCCTTGGACTTCTGGTGATCTTCTGGGCGTTCCGGAAAATCGAACGGGCCGAAGCCTCCCGAAACTGAGCCGGGCCGCCCGCGCCTCATTTCGACTCCGACTGCGCATCCAGCGCCTCGCCCTCCTTGATCCGGATATCCCCAAAGACCGTCTTACACCCGATTTCGAGTTGTGAGCCGCGAGGAGGGACCGCCGAACCGCTGGGGCGAGCCGGGCCTTGCTATTATCGAACTGGAAGAGGTCGACGATGGCTAACCGGGACAGCGAACGCGAGGCTTGGCGCAAGGAACTGTTTGCAACAACGACGCCTTCCGAACGCCTCTTTGCCGACCGCATGGACTACGGGTCGTTCTATGTCAGCGCCGAGGAATACGCCGCAGACATGCGTCAGGCGCTGCTCGACAACGGCTCCTCGCCGGAATTTGCCAACATAATGGCCGAGGACGCCGCGCGCGCCTGGAACGAACTCCACCGCAGGGGCGCCGAATACTGAGGATCGACATCCTACTCGACGACCGGCGAGTCTAGCGCGCGTTGGTCATCAAGCTCGATTTCGATCTTCATTGCAACCCCCGGTGATATACTGGCCAGAGTCGCCGGGTAGGCCGGGTAACTTGCTCTCCCGGTAGAGGGTATGCTGGCAAAGCCAGCCTGCGGACTGCATCGAGGGTGGCGTCTCGTCCCGGCGGCATCATACGCCCTCTTCTCGGAGGGACTCGTAACGGGATTCCAGAAGGTTGCCCGGTTTTACGTACCCCGCCGACCGAACCGCGTTGCCGCTGGGCGTGAACACCAACAACAGAGTAGGATCTCGGGCGCCGGTGTCATGGAAGGGAGTCGGAGGCATCGGCGTGATAGTGCGACAAGCGGTGGAACCGGCCTTCCCCTTGCCACTTTCCCCAAGCTGGCAACACACGCGTAAATTTCGTGCCGCCAGTCTTGTGTCGGTGGCTGCGGCGATGATCGGCGTTCGTGCCGACGCCATACCGGAACAACGACGCGTCACTTCAATTCCATCCTGACCACGCCATACAACGACCGAATCTCCGCCTCGCTCAACTGCCTTGTCATACCGCGGTGCATGTCGCCAAGCGCAACCGGACCGTAGTCAGTGCGCAGCAGCCGGTTGACGGGTATTTCCAGCGCTGCGAACAGGCGCCGGATTTCGCGGTTGCGGCCCTCATGGAGCGAAACCCGGTACCAGGCATTGGCGCCCGATCCGCCTTGAACGGAGATGCTGTCAAACTTGGCGACACCGTCCTCAAGTTCGACACCCTCCCGCAGTTGCTTCATCTGCCGCGTTGAAAGCCGGCCCAGGATTCGCACGGCGTATTTTCTTGAAACCTCATAGCTCGGGTGCATGAGGCGATGCGCGAGTTCGCCGTCGGTGGTGAGGAGCAACAGCCCGGCCGTGCCGATGTCCAGGCGTCCTACTGCGATCCAGCGTCCGCGCCGTGGCGGTCTGACCTGCTGGAAAACGGTGGGCCGGCCTTCAGGGTCACGGCGTGTGGTCACTTCGCCCACGCGCTTGTAATACGCAATGCACTGTGCCGGACCGGTCGTGGCGGGCAAGTGCAACAAACGCCCGTCAAGATAGACGCGTTCGTTTCCCGAGAGGTGGTCACCCAACTTCGCTGGGACATCACCGACCACCAGGCGCCCCTGCCTGATCCAGCGCTCCACTTGCCGGCGCGACGCCACGCCGGCGTTCGCCAGCACCTTCTGAATGCGATCAGCCACCGGTGTCGGTCGAGTCCGGATTCTCCAGCGTCGCTTCGACGGACAGTTCGGCCTGCGGACTCGGTTCGGGAAGCTCCAGCGCCACGTTCAGATCATCGATATCCCTGATCTCCGACAACGGCGGCAGATCGTCGAGCTTCCTGAGGCCGAAATAGTCGAGAAATTCCCTGGTCGTCGCGTAGAGGGCGGGCCTGCCGGGTACATCCCGGTGTCCGACGACACGGATCCAGCGTCGCTCCAGCAACGTCCGGACCATGTTGGTGCTCACCGAAACGCCGCGAACCGCCTCGATGTCGCCCCGGGTCACCGGCTGGCGGTAGGCGATCAGGGCCAATGTTTCCAGCATGGCCCTGGAATACCGTGGGGCGCGTTGTTCCCAGAGCGGTGCGAGCCGCGACGTCATGGATTGGCGGATCTGGATCCGGTAGCCGCTGGCAACTTCCTTGAGTTCGATGCCGCGGCCCTGGTAATCCGCACCCAGTTCGTCGAGAGCCGCCCTCAGCATGCCGCGCTCGATGTCCTCTGAGCCCGCCGCAAACAGCTCGCCGAGCTGATCCAGGCTCAAGGGCCGCCCGGCTCCCAGCAGAGCGGCTTCGACAACGTGCTTGATCTCTGCGATTTCCATCGCGGCCGCTCAGGCGTTCTGTTCCCCAATATTGGCGCCATCCGGAGCTGCACGCTCCGGCCCTGCCCCGTCCGGCCCCGCACCCTCCGGCCCCGCACCCTCCGGCCCCGCACTGTCCGGCTCGGCGCCCTCCGAATCCGGTGCGCCCGCAGAAGCACGCAGGTAGATGGGTCCGTAGAGTTCGTTCTGGACGACGTCCACCGTGGCGTCCTTGATCAGCTCCAGAATGGCGAGGAACGTCACCGCCAGTCCGGGCCGGCCCTCCCTGGGGTCGAAGAGCTGACTGAATTCCCTGAACCCGGTGCTTTCGAGCGTGTCCAGAATCTGTGACATGCGCTCCCTGACCGACAGGCGTTCCCGCTGTACGTGATGGTGAGAGTAGAGATCCGCCCGCCGGACGGCGTCCTGAAACGCCAGCAGCAGCTCTCTCAGGTCCACCTCGGGAGGCTTGGTGACCAGCCGCTTCCCTTCAACCTCCGCAGTAGCCTGCGCGATGTCCCGCTCCATGCGTTCCAGCTCGTCCATGTCCTCGGCGGCCGACTTGAATCGTTCGTATTCCTGGAGACGGCGGACCAGTTCGGCGCGGGGGTCCTCTTCCTCGTCGCTGTCTCCCGGCGGCCTCGGCAGCAGGATTCTCGACTTGATCTCCGCCAGCGTGGCCGCCATGACCAGGTACTCGCCCGCCAGTTCGAACTGCATGTCCTGCATGAGCTCGATATAGCGTGTGTACTGCTCCGTGACCTCGGCGATGGGAATGTCGAGGATGTCCAGGTTCTGCCGCCGGATGAGGTACAGCAAGAGATCCAGCGGCCCCTCAAAGGCCTGGAGAAAGACCTTGAGGGCGTGCGGCGGAATATAGAGGTCCCGCGGCAGTTCCGTAACCGGCTCGCCCTCGACCACCGCGAAGGGCATTTCGCGCTGCCGGGGATCGCCCGCCTCCCCGGAGATGGGTGGCGCCGTGGGAACCAGCTTGAGCCTGGGTTTGGATGAACGCCCGGTCTCTGTCATTCAGGCAAGTCCGGCTACCGTTCGCAGGAAGAATCGCAGCAGCGGCAGTCGCACCGGATCCACGAGCACCCAAAGGACACCCGTGAACATCAACGCAATCAGGATCATGAATCCGAACGGCTCCACGATTTGCAGCCCCCGGGCCAACTGCGGCGGCAGCAGGCCCGCCAGCACGCGTCCGCCGTCCAGGGGCGGAATGGGCAACATGTTGAAGACGGCCAGAAGTACGTTGATTACGACCCCGAACAAACTCATCCGCACGATCCAGTCGTCCTGGAGGTCCAGGCCCGGATCGAATGCGAGCCGCTGCGACAGCAGCAGCGCCCACCCAAGGGCCATGACCAGATTGACCGCCGGACCGGCGGCGGCCACCAGGATCATGTCGCGCCTCGGATTGCGAAGGTTGTGAAACGCCACGGGCACCGGCTTGGCCCAGCCGAATGCCCACGCGCCGGAACTTACTACCACCAAGACAAAGGGCACGATAATCGTCCCGAGTGGATCCACGTGCTTGATCGGATTGAGCGTCAGGCGACCGGCGTACTTGGCCGTTGGGTCTCCAAATTGAAGTGCAACCCACCCATGAGCGACTTCATGCACGGTAATCGCGAATATCAACGGAATGGCGACCGTCGCCACCAGGATCACGATGCTCATGATTTGCGCGTCCGGCATGCGCGTAGGATAGCCCGGTTTACGCCCCAGTCGCCAGCAGACCGTGACGAAAGTGCGAGCGGGACCAATACCGGTCGCTGCTACGTTAAACCGGCCACGCTTCCCTTGCCCACGCGCAGGATTTGCACATCGCCCTTGCTCAGATCCAGGACGGTGGTCGGCTCGATGCCGCAGGAGTCTCCGTCCACGATGAGATCCAGCTGGCGCTCCAGACGATCGCGGATTTCCTGCGCATCGGTCAGGGGGATGTCGTCTCCGGGCAGGTGCAGCGTGGAACTGATGAGAGGCTCGTCCAGAGTTGCCAATATGGCCTGCGCGATGGGGTGATTCGGTACCCGAAGGCCAATGGAACGACGTTTGGGGTCCTGCAGGCGGCGCGGAACCTCCCGGGTCGCCCCCAGAACAAATGTGTACGGGCCGGGGGTCAAAGAACGCACCAGCCGGTAGGCCCACTTGTCCAGGCGGGCGTAGGTGGAAATCTCCGACAGGTCCCGGCACACCAGCGTGAAATGGTGTCCCTTGCGCTTGCCGCGAAGCCGGCGGATGCGTTCCGCCGCCCACCGGTCTCCCAGGTTCGCACCCAGCGCGTAACAGGAGTCGGTGGGATAGGCGATCAGGCCGCCGGACCGGATGATCCGCACCGCCCCATCCAGCAGGCGGCCCTGGGGATTGTCCGGGTGGATCCGAAAGAACTGGCTCATTTGGAGATTCTATCCTTCATCCAATCGCCGAGCGCGGTCTCCTTGCTCCGGCAATCGGTTCTACCGTAGACTGCTTCGTAGCGCCGGAAGCATTCCGTAATACTCTCATGCCTGCGGGCGAGCGCGGGGGTTACGACCCGCCCGGTGCGTCAGTTCCCCTCCCTCCCGATTCTCTCGTACCGTCGCTTCGTAGCGCTATAAGTTGCCGATCAGGGCGAGAGCGAGCGCCTCGTCGGCGGCATCGTGATCCATGCCGGGAGTGTCACAGACGACACCGGAGAATGGATATGCGCATTATTGGGCGGAATGCGCGGAATCGGGACCATAATGAATCTTTACGCTATAGATACCTTACTTGCGTTAAGATGCAGCGCTCGGAAGCGGCGCCACTGTCATGCAGGCACTGATCGACTTTCTGCCCATCATCGTCTTCTTCGTGGTTTACCAGGCCGCCGACATCTATGTGGCCACGGGGGCGCTGATCGTCGCCATGGCGTTGCAGATCGCATACCAGTGGCTGCGGACCCGAACCGTCAACAGGATGCTGCTGATTTCCGGCGGCCTCGTGTTCCTCTTCGGCGGCATCACCCTGCTCTTTCGCAATCCCATCTTCATCCAGTGGAAGCCCACGGTCGTGAACTGGCTGTTCGCGGCGGGGTTTCTTGCCAGCCGCTACATCGGCGCCAAGACGCTGACAGAGCGGCTGATGGGCCAGGCCGTGGAGCTGGAACCGATCATGTGGCGGCAACTCAACCTCATGTGGGTCGGCAACTTCACCTTTCTCGGCGCCGCGAACATCTACGTCGTCTACAACTTTTCCGAAGCGTTCTGGGTGAACTTCAAGCTGTTCGGCATGCTTGGATTCACGCTGCTGATGGTGATCGTCCAGGTAGCCTGGATCGCCGCGAAGACGGCTGACAGGCAGCACCAGGAGGGCTGATCGTGCTCTACTGCATCCTGGCCCGGGACGTACCCGAAAGCGAGCCGCTGAGAGCGAAAGCGAGAAAGGCGCACATGGCCCGTTACCTGAAGCTGGTCGAGGAAGGCCGGGTCATCGCCGCCGGCGCCCTGCCGAACATCGATGCGCCGGACCCGGGACCCGCAGGCGTCGCCGGCAGCCTGACCATCGCCGAGTTCGAATCGCTTGCGGAAGCTCGCGAATGGGCCGAATCGGATCCGTTTGTCGAGTCCGGCGCCTACGAATCCGTGGAAGTGCACCCCTTCAAACAGGTCCTGCCGTGAGCGAGGATCGGCTCCGCCTGATACGTTCACGGCTGGAAACCGCTTTTGAACCTGAACAACTGGAGTTGGTTGACGAGAGCCACCGGCACCGTGGCCACGCCGGCGCCGCCGATGGCAGGGGTCACTTCAAGGTTCGAATCGTTTCGCACCGGTTCCGGCATACCCGGCCCCTGCAGCGGCAGCGAATGGTTTTCGAGGCGCTCGGGGACCTGATGAAGACCGACATCCACGCCCTGAGCATTTCCGCACAACCCCCGACCGCCGGAGACCCCGGCGGCAATTGACCGCGAGATGACCATGAACAAACACTACGCGAGCGCGAGTTCCCTTCTGTTGGCCCTGGTGCTTGGCGGCTGCGCCGAGACCGAGCAAGCGGACTCCGAAGCAGCCGAGGCCAATCCCTTTGGCGAGGCCACGGTGGCGACGATCAACGGCGCGCCAATCTACGCCACGTTCTTCGACGCCTACGCCACGGCACGGCTGCAACAGCCCGCTGAAGACCTCTCGGACGATGACCGCGACCTGTTGCTCGAGGAGTTGATCCAGTTTCATCTTCTCGCGGGAGCGGCCATCGAAGAGGGGCTGCCCCAGGAACTGGATTTCGCCATCGAACAAGAAATTCAGCGCCTGCAGATGCTGAGCCGCGCGATGGCCACACGGTACCTGGACGAGAACCCGCCGACCTCGATCGAGTTGCAGGACGCCTACGAACAGAACATCGACCAGTTATCCGGCGTCCAGTACAAGGCGCGCCACATTCTCGTGGACCAGGAGGCTGAAGCTGTAGCGATTATCGGAGAACTGGAAGGCGGCGCCGATTTCGCACAACTGGCCATGGAACGCTCCACCGGGCCATCCGGACCCAACGGCGGCGACCTGGGCTGGTTTTCGGCCGATACCATGGTCGCACCCTTTTCCGACGCCGTAGTTGCCATGGAAGTGGGCACGTATTCTCAGCAACCCGTGCAGACGCGTTTTGGCTGGCACGTGATTCTCCTGGAGGAAATGGAGGATCGCCAGCCGCCGGGTCTGGAGGCCGTACGCGCCGACATCACTTCAGTGGTGGAGCAGCAGAAGGTCGAAGCGTTCCTGAATTCGTTGCGGGAGGCGGCGGAGATCGTCTTGGGGGACGAGTCCGGCTGATGCCTGGCGGCTACGGCAACCGAGCGAATTGCCAGGTGGTCGACCCAATGTCCCTGCGTGTTGCGGGATCCCGGCGACAAGCCCTGATGAGGTAGCCCGTGTTACCGTCATCTGACCCGCCCAGGCAGCCACCCGAAATGGAAGCAGCCGAACGGGCGAAGTGGCTCCGAGATGAAATTGACAGGCACAACCGCCTGTATCACGGGTTGGACGCGCCCGAGATTCCGGACGAAGAATACGACGCGCTGTTCAGGGAATTGCGCAATCTGGAAAACGCGCATCCTGAGCTTGTAACGCGGGATTCGCCCACTCAATCAGTCGGCTTCTCATCCGATAGCGCGTTCTCTCCTGTTGAACACGGCGCGCCAATGCTATCCCTCGACAACGTATTCAATTCAAAGGAGATGGAAGCATTCGACCAGCGACTGGCCGCAT
The DNA here is from genome assembly GCA_022825505.1 of Gammaproteobacteria bacterium. Lineage (GTDB taxonomy): Bacteria > Pseudomonadota > Gammaproteobacteria > Steroidobacterales > Rariloculaceae > UBA6522. The sequence goes on from JAJDWR010000073.1 coordinate 200,362, forward strand.
TGCTGGATGACGAGGTCGAGCGCGAATATTCCGCTGAACCGAAGCTGGACGGCGTCGCGCTCAGTCTGTTTTACACGCAGGGCCGACTCGTACGAGCCGCAACGCGAGGAGACGGACGAGTGGGGGAGGATGTGACACACACCGCAAGGACTATCCGATCGATCCCCTACCACCTTGCGGGCGCCGATGTGCCGGAAACACTGGATGTGCGCGGCGAGGTTTTCATGCCCTTAAGCGAATTCGAAGCCTACAACGAGCGCGCGGAAACAACGGGCAACAAGTTGCTGGTTAACCCCCGCAATGCGGCAGCGGGAGCACTCCGCCAAAAGGACGCTGCACTGGCTGCGAAGCGGCGCCTGGATTTTTTCGCACACGGTGTGGGCCAGGCTGACGATATTCCCCGAATCCACCGTCAGTCGGACTTGCTGGGGTCCCTGGAATCCTGGGGTCTCAAGGTGTGCCCGGCCAGCAAGAGCGTGAGCGGCGCCGAAGGCTGTGCAGGCTACTACGAATGGATTTCCAGAAAACGCGATACCTTCGATTACGCGCTGGATGGCGTTGTGTACAAGTTGCAACGGTTCGATCTTCGCGAACAGGCAGGCGCCTCCTCGCGTGCTCCGCGCTGGGCGGTCGCGCAGAAGTTTCCCGCCGAGGAAAAACTTGCCACGGTGCGTGCCATCGAGTACCAGGTGGGGCGTACTGGCGCCTTGACACCAGTTGCTCGCCTGGAACCGGTGTTCGTGGGCGGGGCCACGGTAAGCAACGCCACGTTACACAACTATCGCGAGCTGCTTCGGAAGGACGTGCGCATTGGCGACACGGTTGTCGTGCGCCGAGCCGGAGACGTGATTCCGGAAGTGGTGCGTTCGCTGCCCGATCACCGTTCGGGCGATACGCCGCTTCCGGCCCTTCCCGAAAGCTGCCCCGAGTGCGGTTCAGAAGCCGTGCTTCCAGAGGACGAGCCGGTCGTCCGGTGCACGGGCGGATTGAAGTGCCCCGCCCAACGCAAGGCGCGAATCCTGCACTTTGCATCCAGACACGCGATGGATATCGAAGGGCTGGGAGAACAGCGGATAGAGCAACTGCTGAACGCTGGGCTGATCGAGGACCTCCCGGACATTTTCCAACTGGAGCACCATGAGGACAAGCTTGCAAAACTGACGAGCGAAGACCCCATCGGGACGGAGTTGGCCGGAAAATTGCTTCGGGCCATCAATGCGGCCAAGCACACCTCATTGGACCGCCTCATAAGTGGTCTGAATATCCCCGGCGTAGGACCGAAGACGGCGAGCCGTCTGGGAGAACGCTTCAAGGGGCTCCTGCCGTTGGCCGACGCCGACCCCGCCCAGTTGCAGGAAACAAAGGGCGTTAGCAAGGCTGCGGCGGAAAGAATTTGTTCGTTCTTCAGGCAAGAGACCAATTGGAAGACCATTTCCGGATTGATTGACGTGGGTGTGAACTGGCCAAATGAGGAAATCGGGCAACTCAACCAGCGTGCACCTTCCGCAGCGCGTGCTTCACGCCAATCTTTTGATGCAGACGATAACAATCAAGCGCCGGAACGCCCCCAAAATGATTCTCCCGAGCGATTGAAGGCAGCCATCAAACGCCTGGCGGACAGGAATTCGCTGAATATCGGTCCGATGGGATTCGATTGGATTAGTGAACTCGTGGACAAGGAAATCGTCCGCGAAGCGCACGAAATCTTTCGTCTCGAACTGGAACAGATCGAGGAATTGACCATCAAGCGGACGTTGGGCGGGAAGTCCGCGCAAAATCTGCTCGACGGAATCGAAAAAGCGAAGCGCACCACATTGGAGCGCTTCATTTATTCCCTGGGAATCAGAGACGTAGGCCGAGTAACGGCGGGGGCGTTAGCTCAGCACTTTGGAAGTCTGGACGCGCTGAGCACTGCAACAGAAGAACAGCTATGCGAGGTAGCCGATGTCGGCGAGGTCGTTTCCAGACACTTGCTGGAATTCTTTTCGAATACAGACAACCGCGACATGATCCAGGCGATTCGAACCAACGGTGTCGAGTGGAGCGAAGGCGACGCCGCACCAGCGGCCCCGGTCGGAGCATTAGAAGGAAAATCTTTCGTGCTGACCGGTACGCTTGAGGGCATGACGCGAGACATGGCACGGCAAAAAATTCTCGCGGCGGGCGGTCGTGTAGTAGGAAGCGTCTCGAAGAAAACCAACTACCTTGTCTACGGCGAAAATCCCGGAGGTAAGCGCGCCAGGGCGGAAAAGCTTGGTGTGGAGACTATTGACCAGGAAGAATTCCTGACAATGCTAGACCAAACCCGCTAAGCCCGATCAGTCCGAACGCTACATGGTTCGCAAATCCGGGGTGCGCCGGTGCTCACGACCGTCGGCCTCGATACTCGATCAGTTCTTCGCGAAGGAAGCGTTCGCGCTGGATGCTCCAGGAATTCCCCAACTCGTCGAGCAGTCGGGCGTCCAGCGTTTGGCAAAGATCGCGCGCGATGCGGATCATCGTGTCGAACCGTTCGGCCGGGTCGCGGGATCCGGGCAAGACCATGAAGAAGGTCACGCCGGGCAATCTCGTATCCGGAAGATTGGACAGATCGAACGAACCGGGCTCCACCAGGTTGGCGACGCTGAAACCGCTCTCCGGAACATTGCGATCTTCGCAGTAGTGGAAGATTTCGTATGGGCCGTGCTGCAGCCCTGCCTCCCGCAGTGCCCGGACGGTGCGCTCCGCGTCCAGTTCCTCGCCTTCGCGGGGAATCAGGCGCAGGCTGACGACCCGCTCCGTGTCCCTCTCTGCGTTGGCACTGTCGGCGGCAACCTGCCGGTCGTCGGGATGTTCGCCGGAATCGCCTTCGGGGAGGGTCTCGTCCTCATCGGCTCCGGGCGAGCCACCCTCTGCCTCGAAGCTCGCGGCGAACGCTTCCTGCGGCTGGACCGGCTCCGTTGCCGGAACAAACGACTCTGTAACCGGAACAGGGGACTCTGTTTCAGGGGGCCAGACTTGCGGTTCGGACCGGGGCGTTTCAGCCGCCCTGGAACGCGACTTGATCAAGCCTGCGAGGAAAACGACCAGTACGACCAGCAGACCGAGGCCGAGCAGTACCCAGCGCAATTCCAGTTCGGACCAGACCATTACACGGCAGCAAGCTGAACCGCCTCGTCGATGTCCACGGCAACCAGCCGGGACACCCCCGGCTCGCTCATGGTCACGCCCGTGAGTTGTTGCATGGACTCCATGGTGGTCTTGTTGTGCGTAATCAGAACGAATTGCACGCGCTGCGACATCTCACCGACGATCTCCGCGAACCGGCCCACGTTGGCATCGTCCAGGGGGGCGTCGACCTCATCCAGCAGGCAGAACGGCGCCGGATTGAGTTCGAAGATCGAAAACACCAGCGCCACCGCGGTCAAGGCCTTTTCGCCGCCGGAGAGCAGGTGAATCGTGCTCACGCGCTTGCCGGGGGGACGTGCCATGATCGTGACACCCGAAGTGAGCAGATCGTCGCCGTCGAGTTCGAGGTACGCGTGCCCGCCGCCGTAGAGTCTGGGGAACAGTCTCGCAAGACCGGCGTTGGCGGCCTTGAAGGTTTCGTCGAATCGCGTCCGCGTTTCGCGGTCGATCTTGCGGATAGCGTTTTCCAGCGTGGCCAGCGCCTTGCCGAGATCCGCGAACTGATCATCGAGATACTGCTTGCGCTGCGACTGCTGGTCGAGTTCGTCGATGGCCGCCAGGTTGACGGATCCCAGCAACCGGATACGCCGTTCCAGTTTCGCAAGATCCGTCTTCCAGGAGGAGACCGATGCGTCTTCGGGAAGCGACTCGAGCAATTGATCGGCATCAAAACCGGTCCTCGACAAGTCGGTGCCGACCGAATCCATCCGCACCTCGACCTCGCGTACGTCCAGCCGCGCCTCCTCCACCGCCTGACGCGCTGCGTCCACGTCCCGCTCCTTCTCCGCATGGCTGAACTTCGAATCTCTCAGGCGCGATTCAGCGTCCTCCACGGCACTGCGGGCCGCATGAAGACGCTCCTCGACCTTGAGTTTTTCCCGTAGCTGTTCTTCGAGCCTGCGCCGTTCTTCGGCCACCGGTTTGACGGCAGCCTGAATTTCGGCTTCCAGTTCGCCCTGGCGCCGGCGCAGATGCTCCTGCTGGTCCCGTACGCGGTCCAGCGCACCGAGAGCCGACTCCCTGGTATTTTTCTCCGCCTCGATACGCGACGAAAGGCTCTGGACTTCGGCTCGAGCCTGCTCCTCGAGCGTGCGCGATTCATCGAGCCTGCGCCGATTCTCATCGCGGCGGACTTCGACCTCCCCCCGCGTGCCGGCCAATTCCTTGCGTCGCGCCTGCGCTTGCTCGAACTCCGCCAGGGACTGCGCCTCGCGATCCGCAAGGCCCCGGAGTTCTCCTGCAATATCGTGGATGCGGCGCTGCCCGGCCTGATTCCTGCGCAGCCATTCCTCATGGCGCGAACGGCCGCTCTCCAGTTTGCTTCGAACATCAGCGTAGCGCTGCCGGTGCTCGGCCGCTTCCGCCTGCGCCCCGCCCTGGCCGGCCTCGAGCCGCTCCAGCTCCGCGCGGATGCTGCCCAGCCTGATTTCCTGCACCTCGACCCGTTCCTCGCACACAGCGATGCTCTTGCGCAGCCCCTTGATCTCCTCGGCACGTGCCAGCAAGCCCGCCTGCGGATCGGCGTCCCGCCTGATCCTGATCCACTGCCGGCCCATCCACAGACCGTCGCGCGTCACCACGGACTCGTGCGGCCTCAATCGCCCGCGAATCGCCAGGGCCTCCGTCACGGACTCGACCGCGCGCACGCCCTTGAGCAGCTTGTCCACGGCAGGACCCCTGACAAAATGGCGCAGCATGCGCTTGGGTCCGCGTCCGGCCGGATCGTCGGAAATTCCACCGTCCCAGAGCATGACCTGTCCTGATCTGAGCTGTTCCAGGCGCGGCGCCGCCTCTTCGATTCCGTCCACGCATACGGCCTGCAGATAGTCGCCCAGCACGGTCTCGACAGCCGTTTCCCAGCCTTCCTCCACCTTCAGGGAGTCGGCGTAGCGCGCGTTGGAAAGCCAGTCGCTGGCGCGGAGCCAATCGCCGACCTGCGTGGATGCGGGCTCGGCGGCCGCCTCCTGCAGCGCTTCAAGAGAAGCCAACCGGCCCCGCTGTTCATGCAGTTGCTGCCGCGCCTCGTCCAGGCGCGGTGCGGTGCCCGCCTCCGATTCTCGCAGCGATTGAAGTTGATTCCATGTGCCTTCGAGCGCGGCGGTTGCGGCTTCGCTGGCACGCTTGAGCGATTTTTCCTCTTCGGCCAGTTGTCCGAGCCGCTTCTGCAACTGCTCGGCGTTCGCGCCGGAAAGCTCCTCTTCCAGCAGTCCCCGTTCCTCCTGCAAGCGCTGCCGATGGGCTCGCAGGTGCCCGAGACGTTCCTCTTCGATCCGTTCCCTGTGCTCGGTTTCGGTAAGCGTCTCGATGATGCGTCCCCACTGCTCCTGCGACTCCTCCCAGGCCTGTTCCGCCTGGCGCAGGTCATCCAGGGCGCCCCTATACGCGCTGCGGGCGCTCTCAAGACCTGGCCCGAGTTCATTCAACAGGCGATCAACCCGCGTTATGGCTGCACGATCGCTGTCGGAAAGCGCCCGGCTCTGCACCAACTGTCCGGCGATCTCTTCCAGGTCCTGTTCCTGACGCTGTTGAAGCCTGCGGCGATGCTCGAGGGACTGTTCGAGGCGGCTGATGTCCGATTCCACCTTCAGCGCCCGGCTGCGCACATCCCCGTGCTGACTGTTGCGCTCGTCCAGTTCAAGCCGCAACTCTTCGATCAGCGCTTCGGTTGCGCGTTGTTGCGCCAGCGCGGCTTCCAGGCCGGTTCGTTTTTCTTCCAGGTGGGCGCATCTGGCCCCGTGGTCGTCCTGCAGCGCCGACAAGCGCAACACGAGCAACTCGGCCTCCATCCGCCGCTGATCGGCTTTCAGAGTCCTGTATCGCTCGGCGGCCCGCGCCTGACGCTGCAGGCGGCTGATCTGCTTGCCGACCTCCTCCAGCAGGTCGGTGAGCCTGTCCAGGTTCTCGCGGGTGCGCCGAATGCGGTGTTCGGTCTCCCGGCGGCGCGCCTTGTACCTGGAAATCCCGGCCGCCTCCTCCAGAAAGGCCCGCAGTTCTTCGGGCCTGGCTTCCACCAGGCGCGAAATCATCCCCTGCTCGATAATGGAATACCCGTGGGACCCCAACCCGGTTCCCAGGAGCATGTGGGTGATGTCCTTGCGCCGGCAACGGCTGTTGTTGAGGAAATACTTCGAGGTGCCGTCGCGCGAAACGACGCGCCGCACGGATACTTCCGAGTAGCCCGCGTAAGGCCCGCCAAGGGTTCCGTCGGCGTTATTGAACATCAGTTCCACGCTCGCCCGGCCGACGGGCTTGCGCACACTGGAACCGTTGAATATCACGTCGGCCATGGAATCGCCGCGCAGGGTCTTGGCGGAACTCTCGCCCAGAACCCAGCGAACGGCGTCGATGATGTTTGACTTGCCGCACCCGTTGGGGCCGACAATCGCCATTAAATTTCCGGGGAAGGAGATCGTTGTGGAATCCACAAAAGACTTGAAGCCCGAAAGCTTAATCTTGATCAGGCGCATACAGACTTGTGACCGTCGAGCAAAACCAGGCCGCGATTTCTGCTCCAACTTCCCTAGTGTAATGGAAAACGCCGGACAACCCAAAGACTTCCGCTCCGGCGCCATCGCGGTATAATCGCGCGTTTCTCAACTACTGGTATGTGTTGACCCATGGCTGAAACAAGTGCCGCTACGCGGACGCCGACGCGCCGCAAGACAGGCCCGCGCGCTTCGAGCGCCAGAGCCAACCTGTTCACCGGGCCGGTGCGAGGGTTCGAACCCTATCGGCCGAAGCGCGGTGAAGACTACATGAGCGAAGGCCAGATCGAGCACTTTCGAAAGCTGCTCAATGCCTGGAAGCGGGAACTCATGGAAGAGGTGGACCGTACCATGCTGCACATGAAGGACGATGCGGCCAACTTCCCGGATCCCAGCGATCGCGCCACCCAGGAGTCCGACTTCGGCCTGGAATTGAGAACGCGGGACCGTGAGCGCAAGCTGCTGAGAAAGATCGACTCCGCGCTGCTGCGTATCGAAGAAGGCAGCTACGGCTACTGCGAGGAGACCGGTGACGAGATCGGGCTGCGCCGCCTCGAAGCACGGCCCGTGGCGACCCTCTGCCTGGAAGCGCAGGAACGCCGGGAATTGGCGGAGCGGCAATTCCGCGACCGCGAGGACCGCTACCGCTAGCCGATCCGTGTCGACAATGGAGATCCCCACCATGTTCGTATCAAACTGCTGGTACGTGATCGCGTGGGCCGGAGACCTGTCGAAGGAATCACTGCTGGGCCGCACGGTTCTGGGCAAGCCGCTGATCGCCTACCGCAACGACACCGGCGATCCCGTTGTCATGGACGATCGCTGCTGCCACCGGCATGCGCCTCTTTCCATGGGACGCCTGGAGGCGGATGGCGTTCGCTGCATGTATCACGGGCTCAAATTCGATCACAGCGGGCGCTGTATCGAAATTCCCGGGCAGGACCGAATCGCCGATTCGATGCGAGTCAAGTCCTGGCCCGTCTTCGAGCAGGACGAGTTCATCTGGGTGTGGATGGGTGCGGCCGAACAGGCCGACCCGAAAAACATCCTGCGGTTTCCGCTCCACAGCGACCCGGGCTGGCGCTATCGGCCCAGCCGGTTTCACGTCAAGGCCAATCACCAGCTCATCACCGACAACGTCCTCGACTTCACGCATCTGGCGTGGACTCACCTGGAGTCCTTCGGCACTTCAGGCGCAGCCACGATCATGCCCGAGCTGACTCCGGGAGAGAGCGGAATTCGGCTGAAGTATGTCTATCGGGACACCGAGTTGACCGAGTTTCACAGGAACCTTACCGGCTGGTCAGGCACGGTCGACCGCACTCATGAACTCGACTGGACGGCGCCCGCGTTCCTGCAGGTGCGAAACACCTACACTCCAGGTGACGTGTCCAACTACACCAGCGGCTACCCCGGTCCATTGGTGTTTCGAAGCTCACACGCCTTCACTCCGGAAACGGAGACGACCACCTGGTATTTCTGGACGCATGCCAATCCTGTGGACGCAGGAGGAGAAGAGGAACTGGACTTCACCTACAACGTCGTCCGCCATGGATTCGGGAACGAGGACCTCCCGATCATCGAAGCACAACAGGCAAACATCCTCCTGGACCCGCAAGCCCGCATGCATTCAATACAGTACGATGCGGCACCGAACATTGCCCGGCGCATGAACGCACGACTGATGGACTCGGAAGCCCGTTGACGGGGAAAATTCGCCCAGATTGACGGGTTTGATCAAAAAAGTGCGTCCAGGCGGAAAACTAGCGCAAAATTCCCTGAAAATTCGCCAATCAAGTGGTGACAATTCAATTTGCGATGTCTATAATGCGCGCCGGCAGTGCGTTACTCCCCCAGCGCGTTGCTACCGGTCGAAGTTCGGCCGGTTTTTTTAAAGCCCCCGTTCCGCGGGGGCTTTTCTTTTGCAGGTAGCACAGGGACCGCCCGGTTCGGTACGAACTGCTACCGACTGCAGCGAGACAGCGCAATCACGCCGCTTCCAGATCCCTCATGCTCAGCCGGATCCGGCCCTGGCGGTCGACCTCCAGCACCTTCACCTTGATGACATCGCCTTCAGAAAGCTTGTCGCTGACCTTTTCTACCCGCTCGTTGGATATCTGCGAGATATGAACCAGGCCATCCTTCCCGGGGAGGATGGAAACGAACGCACCGAAGTCCATCAGCCGGACCACCTTGCCCTCGTAAATCCGGCCGACTTCCACTTCGGCCGTGATCATTTCGATACGCGCCTGAGCTTCGCGGCCCGAGCTGCCGTCCACGGACGCGATGCGGACCGTCCCGTCGTTTTCCACGTCGATGGTGGCGCCGGTCTCCTCGGTCATGGCGCGGATGACGGCGCCGCCCTTGCCGATGACGTCGCGGATTTTCTCGGGATCGATCTTGATGGTGATGATGCTCGGCGCCCAGTCGGACATCTTCTCCCGCGGCGCCTTGATCACCGAGTCCATCCGCCGAAGGATGAACAGCCTGGCGCTGCGTGCCTGTTCCAGCGCGTCGGCCATGATCTCGCCGGTGATGCCATCAATCTTGATGTCCATCTGCAATGCGGTGATGCCCCTTGCCGTACCGGCCACCTTGAAATCCATGTCGCCCAGGTGGTCTTCGTCTCCGAGGATGTCCGTGAGCACGACGTAATCATCGCCTTCCTTGACCAACCCCATGGCGACGCCCGCAACCGCGGCCGAGACGGGGACACCCGCATCCATCAGCGAAAGGCTCGTACCGCACACGCTGGCCATGGAACTGGAGCCGTTGGATTCGGTGATTTCCGAGACGACCCGCGTCACGTAGGGGAAGTTGTCCGGGTCGGGAAGAACGGCCTCCATCCCCCGCCGTGCCAATCGCCCGTGCCCGATCTCGCGGCGCTTCGGACCGGTCATGAAGGCGGTCTCGCCCACGCAGTACGGCGGGAAATTGTAGTGGAGCATGAATTGATCCTTGCGCTCGCCCTCCAGCGCATCGATGATCTGCGCGTCGCGCCCCGTGCCGAGCGTCGTGACCACCAGCGCCTGGGTTTCGCCCCGGGTAAAGAGCGCGGAACCGTGCGTCCTCGGCAGCAGGCCGACCTTCACATCCACGGGCCTGACCTTCCATGACTCCCGCCCGTCGATCCGCGCCCCTCCGGAGAGTACCCGTCCGCGGACAACTGCCTTTTCCAGGCGGCCAAACTCGGCTTCGATCTGACCGGCGCCCCAGCCGGAGGCATCGTCACCCGCCAACTCGTCGACCAGATTGCTCCTGATGTCCGCGAGCCGTGCGCGGCGAGCCTGCTTCTCCACGACTTCGTAGGCGTCCCGCACCTGGTCGCCCGCCGCATTTTCCACGGAGCTTGCGAGCTGTTCGTCGGTTTCGGGTTCCTGCCAGTCGGACGGCTCGGCGGCAACTTCGGCTGCCAGTTCGTCGATCGCGGCAATGGCCGTCTGCATCTGTTCGTGCCCGTACAGAACGGCGCCCAGCATGATCTCCTCGGAAAGCACATTGGCTTCCGATTCCACCATCAGCACCGCGTTTCGCGTACCGGCCACCACGAGGTCGAGATCCGACTCCGCCACGGCGGACATGCTCGGATTGGCGATGTAGGCGCCGTTACGGTAACCCACGCGAATGGCTCCGATCGGCCCCTGAAAGGGCAATCCCGAAAGCGACAATGCCGCCGATGCGCCGATCAGCGACGGGATATCCGCATTGATTTCCGGGTCAACTGACAGCACGGTCGCGATTACCTGCACTTCATTGCGGTACGACTTGGGGAAGAGCGGCCGAATCGGCCGATCGATCAGCCTCGACGTCAGCGTTTCCTTTTCGCTGGGCCGTCCCTCCCTTTTGAAAAACCCGCCGGGTATTCGGCCCGCAGCGTAGGTCTTCTCCTGATAATTCACCGTGAGCGGGAAAAAATCCCGTTCGCCGCCCCGGCTTTTCTGGCCTACCGCGGTCACCAGTACCACCGTGTCGCCCATGGTGACGAGGACGGCGCCGTTTGCCTGACGCGCCATTTCTCCGGTTTCGATGGTGACGGTCTGGTCACCGTATTCAAATGATCTGCTTGACTTCACTCTTCCATTCCCTGCACAAACGCTCGCTGCCCGCGAAGCGGCCAAGATCGATGTTTGCCATAACGAATCAGAGCCGTCGACACGGCTCTGAGAAAATAAGGATTCAACGTCTCAAACCAAGACGGCGTATCAGGTCCTGATAGCGCGCCTGATCGTTCTTCTTCAAATAATCCAACAACTTGCGACGTCGGTTGACCATTCGGAGCAACCCTCGCCGAGAGTGGTGATCTTTCTTGTGGCTTGCAAAATGACCGGTCAATTGCCTGATTCTCGCCGACAACAGCGCCACCTGGATCTCCGCCGAACCGGTGTCGTCATCGCCGCGCTGATACTCAGCGATGATCCCGGTCTTTTCTGCCGCACTTAGCCCCATCCAATGTCTCTCCGCACCGGTCGCCGCGATTGTTCCGGTAACCGGACCGGTCATGTTCTGCCTGCCGGAAAAACCGCGTATTCTACTCTCACCTTTCCGTTCATTCCACGCTTTTTTTCAATTCATCCATCGGTGTTGCCGGATACCGCGAATACGCGCCGTGGCCCCAGGCGCCTCGCTGCCGTCACCTCGCCGATACCGAGAAATTCTTCGTCCGGAGCGTAGACCCGAACCTGCCCTTCCGGCCAGTCCGGATCCGCTGCTACCGCGCGGCCATTGGTGAAATGGCCGCACTGCGCCGCAGCAACGACGATGCGCGGCCAGGATGTCAGTGCCCTGTCCGCAGGCAGCAGGCACCGGTCCAATGCCTCCGGATCCTCCCGGGCAAGCTTTTCAAGCGTCGGCAACGTAATCAGTTCCGCCTCGTTGAACGGCTCGACGGACGTGCGCCGCAGTGCCTGCACGTGTCCGAGCGTTCCGAGCGCCCGGGCGATATCCTCGACCAGGGTCCGCACGTAGGCGCCCTTCGAACAGGTCACGTCGAACTCCAGTTGCGGCGCCTGCAGGCGTCGCAGCGTCAGCCGGAAAATACGTACGGTGCGCGGCTTGCGCGGGACCTCGATGCCCTGGCGGGCCAGCTTGTAGAGACGCTGACCCTTGTATTTCAGGGCCGAATACATCGGCGGAACCTGTTCGTACTTCCCAATGAACCCTTCCAACGCGTCTTTCACCGATTCCTTCGAGAGTTTCACGGCCGGATTTTCGCCGATTACAGAACCGTGAGCGTCCCCGGTATCGGTGGACCGGCCCAGGCACGCAGTCACGCGATAGCTCTTGCGGGCGTCCAGGAGATAGGAACAGACCTTCGTCGCGGCGCCCAGGCACACCGGCAGCATGCCGGTCGCCAGCGGGTCCAGACTCCCGGTATGCCCTGCCTTCCCGGCCCTGTACAGTCGCCTCACGCGCTGCAGCGCCTGATTGGAGGTGAAGTCGGCAGGCTTGTCGAGCAACACGATGCCATTGACCGCGCGCGGGGCGCTACGCTTCACTCGGCCGACTCCCCGCCGGGCAGGCTCGACGCAGTGCCGGTGGATTCGTCGCCAGTGAATTCATTCGTGGCAGCGTCGATCAGGCGGGTCAACTCCAGCCCCCGTCGCGAGCCTTCATCCAGGGAAAACCTCAGCTCGGGCGTATGCCGCAGGCGCAGCAGTCCGGCGACTCGAGACCTGAGGTAACCCCCGGCCCGTTCCAGGGACGCCAGCACGGGTTCCAGGTCTTCATCCGGATCAAGGGTACTGAAGAAGACGCGAGCCACCCGGATATCGCCCGAGACACGCACTTCGGTGACGTTTACACCCTGCAGGCGCGGGTCCTTTACATCGCCGCGAAGCAGGTCGTTCAACGCCCGCTGCAATTGCGATGCCACCCGAAGCGTTCTGGTGTTCTGTCCCAAGTGTTCCAGTGCTCTATCCGACTGATAACGGCGTATCAGTGGCCGCAGGTCAGCTTTTGCGTTCGACTTCCGTGCGCTCGTAGCACTCGATCTGGTCGCCGACCTTGACGTCATTGTAATTCCGCACGCCGATACCGCACTCGGTTCCCGCCCGAACCTCGTTCACGTCGTCCTTGAAGCGTCGCAGCGATTCGAGTTCGCCCTCGTAGATCACGACATTGTCCCGCAAGACCCGGATCGGGTTGTTCCGGCGCACGTAGCCATCCACCACCAGGCATCCGGCCACGTTTCCGAATCGCGGCGAGCGGAAGATGTCGCGGACCTCGGCGAGGCCGACGATCTGCTCCTTGATTTCCGGCGCCTGCAGCCCGCTGACAGCCGCCTTCACGTCGTCGATGGCTTCGTAGATGATGCTGTAGTAGCGCACGTCCACGCCCGTTTCCTTCAACGCTTCCCGGGCCGAAGCGTCGGCGCGGACGTTGAAGGCGATCACGATGGCATTGGACGCCGCTGCCAACTGGATATCCGACTCGGTGATGGCGCCGACGCCGCTGGAGGTGATTCGGACCTTGACGTCGGAGGTGGAAACCTGCTCCAGCGCCTCCCGGATCGCCTCGGCGCTGCCGTGCACATCGGCCTTGATGAGCAGTTGCACGGACTCCATCTCGCCTTCGGCCATCTGACTGAAGACATCGTCCAGCTTGACCGCCTGACGCTGCGCCAGCTTGACGTCGCGAGTCTTGGTTCGCCGCAGGTCGGCCACCTCCCGGGCCTTGCGCTCATCCGCCACCACGAGCATGTCGTCCCCCGCCAGGGGTGTGCCGGAGAGTCCGACCACCACGGCGGGCGAAGACGGCCCGGCGTCCCCGATCGGCGCGCCGGACTCATCGAACATGGCGCGAACGCGGCCATATTCCTGGCCCGCCAGGACGATGTCGCCCAGATTCAGCCGGCCCTGGCTGACCAAAACCGTAGCGACGGCGCCACGCCCCCGCTCCAGGCTGGATTCGAGCACCACTCCGGATGCCGGCCCGCTGTCAGGCGACTGAAAGTCGAGCACCTCCGCCTGCAGCAGGATTGCGTCCAGCAGGTCCTCGATCCCGGCGCCGGTCACGGCGGAAACGTCCACGAACAGATTGTCGCCGCCCCAGGCTTCGGGGATCACTTCGAGTTTGGAAAGTTCCTGCCGGACACGGTCTGGATCGGCGTCCTCCCGATCGATCTTGTTGACGGCAACCACGAGCGGAACTTCAGCCGCCCTGGCATGCTTCACCGCCTCCTCCGTCTGGGGCATGACGCCGTCGTCCGCGGCAACCACGAGCACGACGATATCGGTCACCTGGGCGCCGCGGGCACGCATGGCGGTGAACGCCGCATGTCCCGGGGTGTCCAGAAACGTCACCCGGCCCTTGTCCGTACCCACGGAGTACGCGCCGATGTGCTGAGTGATGCCGCCGGCCTCGCCCGCCGCCACACGCGTGCGGCGAATGTAGTCCAGCAGCGAGGTCTTGCCGTGATCCACGTGCCCCATCACCGTCACCACGGGTGGCCGCGACTTGACCCCCGCCTCGCCGCTCGCCTTCACCACCGATTCCAGAAGCTGATCTTCCAGCGCGGTTTCCGTGATCGGCTTGGCGGTGTGGCCCATTTCCTCCACCACCAGCACCGCCGTATCCTGGTCGATGACCTGGTTGATGGTCACCATCATGCCCATGTTCATGAGCGACTTGATGACTTCGCCCGACTTGATGGCCATTCGTTGCGCCAGGTCGCCCACCGTGATCGTCTCGCCGATCGCCACCTCGCGGACCACCGGAGCCGTGGGCTTCTCGAAGGCATGCTGGCTCTCGACGCTCAGATGCACCGGACGGCGGCGGGGCCGTTTCTTGCGCCGCCGGGCACTGGTTCCCGGGGCCACGTGCAGCGTACTGTCTTTCGCCGGTTTTGCCTGGCGCGCACGCTGCATTTCCATTTTCGCCTGCGCGGCCCGCTCCCGCTCGGCCTCTTCCTTGCCGCGCCGCTCCTCCTCGGCCTTGCGGCGGGCCTCCTCGTCCTTTCGCCGCTTGCTTTCGGTTTCGGCCTGGCGCCGCGCTTCCAGTTCACGCTGTTCCTGTTCGGCTCTGATTCGGGATTGTTCCGCTGCCTGCCTGGCTTCCTCCGCAGCCGCCTTGCGCTCGCGCTCCTCGCGTTCCGCCTCCGCCGCCCGCTCGGCATCGGCACGTTGCCGCTCCAGGTCTGCGGCGCGTTGGGCATCCAGCTCTTCCTGCTGCTTGCGGGCCTGTTCTTCCAGTACATCCCGCTTGATGTAGGTGCGCTTGCGGCGCACTTCCACGCTCACGGTTCGCGAACGGCCCTGTCCGCTGGACAGCCTGATCTCGCTCTGCGACTTGCGCTTGAGCGTAATCTTGCGGGGCGTGGACGCACTGGCATCCTTGCGCCCGTGGGCACGGCGCAGGTGAGTCAGCAGTTCCAGCTTGGCATCGTCACTGATCGTGTCTTCAGCCCCTGCGACATCGATGCCGGCCTCGTCCAACTGGGACAGCAGCCGCTCCACGGGCACCCGCAGAACTTCGGCAAATTGTGTAACCGTTACATCCGCCATTCGGTTCTCCCGGGCACCCGTTACGCTTCGGCTTCGAACCAGTGCGCGCGCGCGGCCATGATCAGGGTCGCTGCACGTTCAGGTTCCAGGATTTCAATGTCCTCGAGATCGTCCACCGCCTGCTCTGCCAGATCTTCACGGGTCACTATTCCGCGGCTGGCCAACTGGAATGCGAGTTCGATATCCATGCCGTCAAGATCCAGCAGGTCCTGCGCGGGCTCGGCCTGGTCCAGGACTTCCTCGGTGACGATCGCCTGGGTGATCAGCACGTCCCTGGCCCGGGCCCTGAGTTCCGTGACGATCTCCTCGTCGAATTCCTCGATCGAAATCAGTTCGTTCGCCGGCACGTAGGCAACTTCCTCCAGAGACGAGAAGCCTTCCTGCACCAGGATCGAGGCAACGACTTCGTCCACGTCCAGTTCCGTCATGAAACTGGTCAGCAGTTCCCGTGCCTCCTGCTCGCTCTTTTCCTCGGCATCGGTCTCGGTCATGACGTTGAGTTCCCAGCCGGTGAGTTCACTGGCCAGGCGAATGTTCTGCCCG
The DNA here is from genome assembly GCA_022825505.1 of Gammaproteobacteria bacterium. Classification (GTDB taxonomy): domain Bacteria; phylum Pseudomonadota; class Gammaproteobacteria; order Steroidobacterales; family Rariloculaceae; genus UBA6522. The sequence goes on from JAJDWR010000073.1 coordinate 216,059, forward strand.
CCTCGCCCGATCGCCTGGGAGAGTTTCTCCTCGTCGACGGCGATGTCCATGCTGTGGGCTTCCTCGTCCATGACGATGCTCACCACATCGGCCGGCGACATGGCGTTGATGACGAACTGCGCCGGATTCTCGTCGTAGAGGATGATGTCCACGCGTTCCCCGGCCAGTTCGTTGGAAACGGCCTGAACTCGCGAGCCGCGCATGCCCACGCAGGCCCCCACGGGATCGATCCGAGCGTCGTTGCTCCTGACCGCAATCTTTGCCCTCAAACCGGGGTCTCTCGCCGCTCCGATGATGTCGATCAGGCCCTGGCCCACTTCCGGAACCTCGAGCTTGAACAGTTCAATCAGGAATTCCGCCGAGGTGCGGGTCATGAACAGTTGCGGCCCCCGCTGTTCGGATCGAACTTCGCGGAGCATTCCCTTGACGCGGTCCTGGGGCTTGATGGGCTCCCGGGGAATCAGGTCCTCCCGGGCCAGGAACCCCTCCGCATTGCCGCCGAGGTCGACGTACGCGCCGTTGCGATCGACCCGCTTGACGATACCCCCCACCAGGTCGCCTTCCCGATCCTCGTAGTCCTCGATGACCTGCGCCCGCTCCGCCTCCCGAACCTTCTGAACGATGACCTGCTTGGCGGTCTGCGCGGCGATTCGCCCGAATTCCACCGACTCCAGGGGCACTTCCACGTATTCGCCGGGCTCCGCACCGGCGTCCACGTCGACCGCATCCTGGAGCCGCAACTCCCTGAGCGGCTCCTCCAGTTCGTCGGAATCGTCCTCGAATACCATCCACCGCCTGAAGGTCTCGTATTCGCCGCTTCTTCGGTCGATGGAAACCCGCACGTCGATATCTTCGCCGTGCTTCTTGCGGGACGCAGAGGCGAGCGCAGCCTCGATGGCCTCGAAGATGATCTCCTTGTCCATGCCTTTTTCGTTGGAAACCGCATCGGCCACCATCAGGATCTCTTTGCTCATCGCTCGGCTGTCCCCACGAAAGACTTCACAGATTCGAAACCAGTCTTGCCGAAGCGATTTCCGCCGGCTGCAACCGCCAGATCTCGCCATCGACATCCATCACGATCGACTCATCGCGAATGCCCAGCAGGCGCCCGTTCAGCATGCGGCGGCTTTCCCTCGGCTCCCTCAGGCGCACCTTCGCCCGGCAGTCCCGGAAGCGCCGAAAGTGCTCCAGGGTGCGCAGCGGCCGGTCCAGTCCCGGAGACGAAACTTCGAGCACATAGTGGCCGGGAAGCGGGTCTTCCACGTCCAGAAAGGCGCTGAGCTGCCGGCTGACGAGTTCGCAGTCCGCGAGATTCACGCCGTCCTCCCTGTCGACGTAGATTCGCAGCAACCCATGCCGTCCGACACGGACATCGATGTCCACGAGCTCGTACCCGAGCGCCTCTACTGGCGGCTCCAGCAGCTCGATCAGTTGCCTTTTTCGAATCGCGTGATCCATTTTCTCCGGCACACACAAAAAATGGGCCCTAGGCCCATTGTTCCTCTCTCACCCTCCGCAATGCAGCCGTTTTGGCGGGGCTAAACAAAAGGCCCCAAACGGGGCCTCCGACGCAAAGGCTTACCTTAAAAAACAACACCAACTAGCTAATTCTAAAAGAAAAAAACTAGCAACAAAGTTGTTGTTGTCCCGCCAAATCCGATGTATTGTACCTTAAGTCCGGGGCCGAGGGTAGGCTCCTCCGGGGAGAAAGAAACGCCCTCATAATTCGTTCGGCAGGGCTGTGACGCCCTGCAATCCTGACGGCAAACCGCGCGCATCGCCGGCCGGCGGGCCATCCAAGGCCAACCGGTCTTCCGTCCAATGCCCCGGGACTGTTGACACGGGCTGTCAGGCCTGCATTGCGGCGAGCACCCTTTGCGGCGTCAACGGAATGTGGCGCACGCGCGCGCCGGTTGCCGCGAACAAGGCATTGGCCAGGGCAGCCGCCGTCGACGACAGGCCGACTTCTCCGATCCCGGTGGGCGGATTGTCCGTGGAGATCGCCCGCACCTCGATATTCGGCATCTCGTGCATCCGCATGACGGGGTGGTCGTAGTAGTTGTTCTGCCGGACCTGCCCGCCGGCGATGTCGATCTGCTCGCTCAGCGCACTGCTGATCCCGAACACGACATTGCCTTCCAGTTGCGCCTCCGAATTGGAGGGTTGCAGCAGATAACCCGCATCCGCAACCAGCCAGAAGTTGTGGACATCGATCACGCCGCTGGACTCATCCACTGAAATTTCGGCGATGCCTCCCGCGAACGTGGAGCTGTAGCCTGCAAGCGCCAGGCCCAGTGCAGTGCCTTCCCGGGGCCGCGACCAGTCCGCCATGCCGGCAACGGTTTCGAGCACGGTCAGTGCCCGCGGATTGTTATGGCAAAGCTGCATGCGAAATTCGAGCGGGTCGATGTTGCGCGCCGCCGCCAGTTCATCGACGAACGATTCGGCAGCAAACTTCGTGTAGCTGGTCGCCACACCGCGCCATGCGCATACCCGCGAGCAGCGTTCGGTGATGATGTGCTCGGCCCTGAAATTCGGGATGTCGTAACGCGAACTCTCCGAACCGAGCATGGCGATCACGTCCCGTCCGGCCGAGACCTCCCAGCGGGGCGGATTCATGTACTCGAGCACCTTCGGTGCAGCCACCCGGTGATGCCAACCCACCAGGTTGCCTTCCCCGTCGAAACCGGCGCGCAGGCACTGTGCCGCCGCGTTCCTGAACGTGCCGTCCTTGACGTCGTCCTCCCGCGTCCAGATGACCTTGACCGGCCTGCCGATCGCCCTGGAAACGAGCAGGGCGTCCTCCACATAGCGCTGGCGCCGCAGCGTTCTCCGGCCGAAGCCGCCGCCGATGTACATCGGATGCAGGGTGATCCTGTCCGGCGTGGTCTCCAGGAACTCCGCAGCGCCGAGAATGGAGAGGCTCTGGGTCTGCGTACTGACCCAGATCTCCGCCGCCTTGCCGTCTTCGGTGACATGGGCGGTCGCGTTCATGGGCTCCATCTGGGCGTGATACGCCGGATCGCTGCGATAGGTCGCCTCGATGATCTCAGCCGCTCCGTCCATCGCCGCATCCAGTTCGCCCGCGGCGCGCCAGGCGGTACCTGTCTGGGCAAGGTCTTCCGCCTGTCCGACGTAGGCATCCAGGTCCGTTTCGGAATTGGCCTCCCGGAAACGCGAGGACTCGCTCCAGGTGACGTCGAGCGCCTCCTTGCCCCACTTGCTTGCCTCGTAGGTGTCGGCAACCACGGCCACGCCCCAGGGCAGCGCCACGACGTCGGTGACGCCGTCCACGGCTCGGGCCGCGGCATCATCGATGGAAATGGGCTCCTCGTCTTCCACTGGCGCTCTCAGGACGGACGCATACACCATGTCCGGCACGTGAACGTCGATGCCGAATTCCGCGCTGCCGTCGGACTTGGCGAGCATGTCCCTTCTGGGCATGTCGCGGCCGAGATAGCGATGGGACCCGAAGGGCTTGAGTTCCTCGTCGCTCACTTCGGGCAGCGTTTCCGGAAGCTCGGTGAAGGCGACGATCTCGCCATAGCCCAGCCGGCGCCCCGAGGCGGGATGGATCACCACGCTCGGTTCGGTCATGAGTTCTTCGACGGGTACATCCCAGTACGCGGCGGCCGACCGCAGCAGCAGCTTGCGCGCCTGGGCGCCGGCACGGCGCAACGGATCGAAGTAGGCCTGTACGGTCAGGCTGCCGGCCGTATAGAGCATGTTCTGGAAGAACGGGTTGCCGTAGGCCTCGTCATGGAAGGCGACCGTTTCGATCCTCACCTTGTCCCAGTCGGCATCCAGTTCGTCGGCGAGAATCAGCGGCAACGCGGTGGACGACCCCTGCCCCATCTCGGTGGCCGGAAACTGCACCGTGACCGTATCGTCCGCGCCGAGGGTCACCCAGATATTGGGCGTGATCTCCGTCGACCCCGTTGCCGGCGCCGGCGGCTGCTGTTCCGTTGTACACGCGCTGATGAGGCCGGACGAACCGATCACCAGCGTCAGACCGCCGACGCCGTGGAGGAATTCGCGCCGGTTCGGAGAAAACACGCTTGTGGAATCTTTCCTGTTCACCTCAAACCTCCTCCGCAGCGCGCTCAATGGCCCGGATGATTCGATTGTAGGTCCCGCATCGGCAGAGAATCGTGCTCATGTGGGTGACGATCTCGTCGCGGGTCGGGCGCGGGTTCGTCGCCAGGAGATCGGCCGCCCGCATGATCTGGCCGGACTGGCAGTAGCCGCATTGCGGGACTTCCTCTTCGACCCAGGCCCTCTGAAGCGGGTGATCGGAGTCGGACGACAGGCCCTCGATGGTGGTGATCTCGCGGCCCTCGATGGCCGACACGGGCGTGAGACAGGAATAGGTCGATGCGCCGTCGATGTGGACGGTGCAGGCGCCGCACTGGCCGACCCCGCAGCCGAACTTGGTCCCGGTGTACCTGAGGTGTTCACGAATTACCCAGAGCAGGGGTGTCCGCGGATCGGCGTCGACTTCGACGGCCTGCCCGTTGAGAGAAAAACTGGCCATGGCGATATCCTCGAATGCAGCGGCACGATGCTGCGTCTGCAGCCCTTGTGCTACAACCGGCCGAAAGAGCCGGACCGGTCGGTTGCAACGCTAGGTTAAACCAGCAGTGGCGGACAATTCCAGCGGATCGGCCCCCTCATCCGCGAGTCAGGCTGCATCGGTAATGATGCCAGACCAGTCGGGCCGCCACGGCTCGCCACGGATGCCAGCGATCGCCCGTTTGCGCCAGCGACGACACATCGTCCCCCGGGAACAGATCTTCGACGCCCCGCTTCAGCGCCAGGTCGCCCGGAGCCCACACGTCGATCCGCTTCAACGCCGACATCAGGTAGATCGCCGCGCTCCACGGCCCGATTCCCGGCTGTACGCACAGCGCCTCGATGGCGTCACCGTCGCTCATCCGGGCAAGCCCCGCGATGGAAAGGCGCCGCTCCACCACGGCACGGGCAAGCTCGTGACAGTAGCGCGCCTTCTGTCGGCTCAGTCCCAGTGAGCGCAGACCGTCCTGTCCGGCTCCGTAGACGCGCCCGGCAGTCAATCCCCCAAGAGAGCCGCTCACCCTGCGGGCCAGCGAGCGCGCCGCGAGAAAGGAAATCTGTTGTTCGAGAATGATCCGGAACAACGACTCGATGCCTGCGCTCCGGCACCAGAATCCCGGCAAACCCCAACGATTCAGGACCTCTTCGAATTCAGGGAACCGTGCTGCCAGCGCAGTCGCGTACCGCGGAAAGCTGCGCCAGTCGAGAGCGCCGTAGGGCAGCGGGTCTTCGTGCGGCGTGGCAGCCGCGGCCAGTCCGCCGGGACCGCGGGTGGTACCCATTCCGGCCTTCGCTGCCCGCGGTCAGGATGACGCTTGCGTCGCCAGGTAGGCCTGCTCCGAAATCGCCTGCCAGGGCTGCGATATGGCCATGAACTCCCGAGCCGAATCCCAGACTCTCGCAAACAACGGATCATCCACGGCAAGCTCGTCAACCACCGAATAGGTCAGTTCCTTGAGACCCGTGAGGACATCGTCCGGGAACTTGCGAATTTCCACATTTTCATCCGCCTGAAGCTGTGCAAGGGCAGTGGCGTTACGCGCCATGAACTCCGAGATCATGTCCAGTGTGGTCGCCTGGCAGGCCACGCGGACGATGGCCTGCAGGTCCTCGGGGAGCGAATTCCACGCATCGCGGTTGATGATGCATTCCAGCGTGGGCGCCGGCTCCTGCCACCCCGGGTAGTAGTAGTAGCGGGCTGCCTGGTGCAGCCCGATCGCCACGTCGTTGTAGGGGCTGACCCATTCCGTCGCGTCGATGCTGCCCGTTTGCAGCGCGGTGAAAATCTCCGACAACGGCAGATTCACCGGAGTCCCCCCGGCGCGCCTCAGGACCTCTCCCCCGATACCCGGAATTCGCATCTTGAGCCCGTGAAGATCCGACATGCTGTCGATGGGGCGATTGAACCACCCGCCCATCTGAACGCCGGTATTGCCGGCGGGAAACGGCATCAGGTTGAACGGCTCATAGACCTCCCGCCAAAGTTCGAGGCCTCCGCCATAGTACAGCCACGCATTCTGTTCATGCGCGTTCATGCCGAACGGGATCGTCGCGAAAAATTGCGCGGCCTCGGACTTGCCCCGCCAGTAGTAGGCCGCACCGTGCCCCATTTCGGCGGATCCCTGGGACACCGCATCGAAGACCTCGAACGCGGGAACCAGTTCGCCCGCGGCATAGATGGTGATTTCCATGCGCCCGGCGCTCATCTCCTGGATGTAGCGGGCCAGCGTGTTGACGCCGGTGCCGAGACCGGGGAAGTTGGGCAACCAGGTCGTCACCAGCTTCCAGGAAAAGCGCTCCGCCGAGGATGAAACACCCTGCTGTTCGGTCTGCGGGGTACAGGCCGCGAGGGCAGCGCCTCCACCGAGTCCGCCGATAAACTCCCGTCGTTTCATTGCCTCAATCTCCTCTGCGCCGGTACTTGCTCTTCCGGACTTGCCGCACGAGTTCGAAATCAGACCTGGCTCCCTTCAGTCGAAAGCCAGGACCCGTTTATGCTATCCGCGATCGCGCGAACAGGCCCTAGTCGCCGTGGACGATGCCGGTGGCGATACCGAGTTCTTCGGTCACGCCATAAAAGTCTACTACAGGCGTTTCGCCCCCGCCCGACCGGTAGGCTGCGGCGGCTGCGATCCAGGTCTGCAATTCCATGAAGCCGATACCGCCCTCCTCGACCACCTGACGCTGATCCCATTTGTCGAATGCGGCCAGATCGTTGGCCGTCAGTACATCGAGGAAGCGTTGGTCAATCTCCGGATTGAGCCGCATCTGCTTCGGTGTACGGACCCCGTCGACGATCATCCGGGCACCCTCGTGGTGCATGACCTCCAGACGCTCGAGCCACTCCGCCTCGTTGAGGGATTCGGGCCGCGACCCGCCGGACAACTGCCACGCCGTGACGCCGTTCTCGCCGGTGCCGAAATCCGGGTAGTAGCGGGTCGGGTGGTGCGACATGCCCCCGGATGCAAGAAACAGCACGCGCCGGCCGAGCGTTGCGGCAAACCGCCCGATCGCCTCACCCAGCAGACGGGTGCGCCTGAACGGCACGAAGGGTTCGGTGACGCAGTTGATGAAGACCGGAATCGTCGGGTAGCGGTCAAGCCCGCCCAATACCCGGGTCAATGTCTGCGAAAAGGCATGGTCCACGGTCATGTCATGGGACACGGCCGGATCCAGTCCGGATTGACGTAGCGCCCGTACACAATCCAGCGCGGTGTCCCCGGGTACCTCCAGGGGCCCCTCGAAACCGCCGATGTCGCGGGCGGCCTGCGCGGCGGCACCCACGCAGAACGCGGGCATGAGCTTCATGAAGAAACCGTTGAAGTGGTCGGAACCGAAAGCGATGACCAGTTCCGGATCGAACGCCCCCAACGCGCCCCTGCGTTCGCGGTAGACCCGTTCGATCTCGTCCCATCGCGCCGGCTTGCGCGCGAAGCAGTAGTTCAACGGGCTATGTGAAGCGCAGAGGAGAGTACCTTTCAATCGATGTCCGCGATCAGTGTCTCGGTTCCGGCTTGAGCGCCAGTTCCCAGTGCGAGTAGATCGGCAGCCGGTTCGCCAGGGCGATCACCACGGCGATGAAGCCCGCCGCCATACCGACCGAAACGCCGATGTCCACCCAACTGCTGAATGGCGTGTCGTCCGGCGAGAATACGGGCACCACGGTGAGGTACTTGTACAGCCAGATCCCCAGGTTGATCCCGATGGCCAGTATTCCCATGGTCCACATGGAGCGCTTGACGAAGGCAAAGACGAACGCCACGAAGGGGATGAAGAAGCAGCAGAACATCATGGTCCAGAAATACGGCGCGTAATGCCCGTACATTTGCCGCCAGAGCGGTTCGGTCTCGTGGGGCAGGTTGCCGAACCACGTGACGAAGAACTGCGCCCAGAAGAAATACAGCCACATCAGGGTGAAGCCGGTGACGACCATGCCGAGGCTCTTGATCTGATCCATTCCGAAGGGCGAATCGGCGGACTTCGGCCCTCCCAGCAGCGCCGGGAAGACGATCAGCGCGGCGGTGCCCGCGAAAATGTTGCCGAACCAGAACAGGATCGGGAATACGGTGCTGTGCCAGTGGGCCACAAGCATCATGCCGAAATCCCACGCGAAGAAGGTATTGCAGATCACGTAACCCAGCAGGACGAAGGGTGACAGCAGGTAAAGCTGCCCCTCGACTTTCCGGTGATCGGCACTCCCCTCCCCGGACCCGGCCAGATCCGGCTGCAGTCCCTTGTAGGCGTAGTACACCGCCAGACCGTAGAACAGCGCGAGCCCGAACAGGTTCCTGTACAGCAGGAACGTACTGTTGAGCCAGGGGCTCAGGTGCTCTTCGGGCGACGGGTTCAGCCAGTAGAAGAGTTCGTCACGCCCGTAGGCATAAATCAGCAGGAATCCCACCACCGCGAACGGCAGGAACGCCAGCGTGCTCAATTCGGCGAGCCGATAGTAGGGTTTCGACCACTGGGCCTTCACCAGGCGCGTCATGGCGCAGAACACCACTCCGGTCTGGCTGATGCCCATGAGGAACAGGAACGACGCGGTCAGCAGGCCGATATCGGGCTGCGAGCCGTTGTTCGCGCCCATGACGAGCGCTGCGATTCCCGCCACGAACAGCGCGGCGAACACCCAGAACGCCCAGCGGGGGGCAAGCATCGTGCGGGTTGTTGTGGAAACCATCTGAGTTTATTCCCCGATCTGTTCCGCGGATGCGCCGATCTGTGCCGATGGTTCGCCGAGTTGTGCCGCGGACTCGACGACCGGTGCCGCGGCTTCGGCGACTTGTGACGGGGATTGGAACGTGGCGCGCATGTAGTTGATGACGTGCCAGCGCTCTTCCACGCTGAGAGCGTCGCGGTAGTAGGGCATCGTCACGCGCCCGCGGGTGATGGTGAAGAACAACTGGCCGTCGCCCTGGTCCTGGGTATAGGCGTCGTTCATGTCCACCGGCGAGGTTGCCAGCAGCAAACCAACCGGCCCGTCTCCGCGCCCTTCCGGGCCATGACACACCATGCAGTTGATCTCGTACAGGTACTGGCCGAAAGCCACCGACTCGGGTGTCGCGGGGATGGGGTTCTCCAGCAGTACGGCGGCATCCTTGGCTTCGAACATCCCCGCTTCCGTGACAGGCGTGGGCATCGTCTCGCCGCCTGCCACCGGAACGCCCGCGGCGTCCATCGGCGCCTCGGATTCCTGCGGCTTGGCCGACGGCTGGTCGACCATGTCCTTGTCCCAGGGAAACGCTCCGGCAACCGCCGTCAGGCTCAACAATACGGGAAGAGCAATCACATGACTCGAACGTTTCGCGGCGGCCGCCGGACTTGATCTCTTCATGGCAGCTGCGACGCCCGACCGTATCAAGACAACCGCCAGGCTCGCTGGATGCAAGGTCGTCACTCCGTCACCTCCCGGACCTCCTCGGCGCCGGCGCCGCGAAGGATCGCCGCCGCCCGTTCGAACACACTCTGGTCCTCGCAAGGCACCGCCACGGCAAACTTGTCCACGGCCGCCTCGGGAACGTAGATGCGATCGCGAAACGCCGGAAACCGGGCGCTGACGAGGAAGCCGATGACCGTGGCCAGGATGCCGAAAAGGATCGTCATCTCGTAGGTGATGATCAGGAACGGCGGCCAGGTGATGATCGGCCGCCCTCCCGTGGGATGCACGTACAGTACCGCGGTGCCCGCGGCCAGCGCGAATCCGCCGAGGCCGCCGAACAACGCACCGAAGAACGTGAAGCGCTTGATCACGGATTTCTTCTCGCCCAGCACCTCCTCCGCCGTCTCAAGCGGAATCGGCGAAATCACCGAGGGCTGGCCGAACCCGCTGCCCTTCAGCTCGCCCGCGGCGGCGAGCGCTTCGGACGGCGTCCCGAAAAGGCCTAATGCGTGGGTTGCCATTCGGGCTCTCCGGTCGGGGTGTCGGGTTCGGGTTCGGGTTCGGGCAGCGTCTCCTTGACCTCGTAGATGGACACGCTGGGGAAGATCTTCACGAAAATGAGGAACAGCGTGATGAACATGGCCACCGAGCCCACGATGATCGAAAGCTCGACCAGGCTCGGTACGTAGAGCCCCCAGGCGTCGGGCAGGTACTGGCGAGACAGCGACGTGCCGACGATCAGGAAGCGCTCGGTGTACATGCCGATGTTGATCAGGATGGACAGGATCAGCATCGGGACGAACGACGTACGGAACCGCTTCGAGATCATCAGCAACGGCGCCACCGCGCAGAACAGGATCATCTCCCAGTACAGCGGCGCGTAGTAGCCGAACAGCCGGTACCGGATGGCCTCGCCCTCCGTGGACGTGCCGCCGTACCAGCCCGAGAAGATCTCCACGATGTTGATATAGGTCCAGATGAGCGACAGGACCAGGAGCAGTTTCCCGAGATTATCGAAATGTACTTTAGTAATATACTGTTCAAAGTTCATGTATTTTCTTAAGAAGTACATCACGGTCACGATCCCTGCCGTGCCTGAATAGATGGCGCCCACGACGAAGTATGGTGCGAAGATGGTCTGATGCAGCGCCGGCACGATGGACAACGCAAAGTCCCAGGACACGATGCTGTGCACCGAAACCGCCAGCGGGATGATGAGCACGGCCAGGAACGTGTAGGCCCAGCGCAGGCGGTGCCATTCGAGATCCGTGCCGCGCCAGCCCAGTGAAAGTATGACGTACATGTGATGCCGCCAGCCCGTGGTGCGGTCCCTGACGGCGGCGAAATCCGGAATCGAGCCCATGTAGATGAAGATGGAACTGCCCGTCAGGTAGGTGGTGATCGCCATCACGTCGAACATCAGCGGTGAGCGGAAGTTCGGCCACATCTCCATCTGGTTGGGGTACGGCACGGCCCAGTGGATAAACCAGGGCCGGCCCACGTGCACCATGACCATCATCGCCGCCACCATCAACGAAAACAGCGTCATGGCCTCGGCGCTGCGGTACATGGCCTTGCGCCACTCGCTGTTGGTAATGTGCAGCACGCAGGACAGCAGCGTTCCGGAGTGGCTCAGGCCGATCCAGAAAATGAAGCTGGCGAGGTAGGTGCCCCATACCGAGGGGTGGTTGACCCCGGCCGCCCCGATTCCGTAGTAAAGCTGGTAGAACCAGGGGAAAAAGAAGCACGCCAGCATGACCGCGATGGAGCACGCCAACGTGATGTAGTACTTCGAACCCGTCTCCACCAGGGAACGGACGACGTCCCGGTTGACGTCGGCGTAACTCAGTTCCTGTGGCCGCGCGTCAGACGACATCGCCTTCCACCTTCCTGAGGTAGACCACGGACGGCGCCGTGTTCAGATCTTCCAGTACATGGTAGGCCCGCTCGTCGCTCATGATTTGCGACACCTGGCTCTCCGGGTCGTTGCGGTCGCCGAATGCCATCGCTTCGGTGGGGCAGGTCTGCACGCAGGCCGGCTGAACCTCGCCGTCCTGCACGCGCCGGCCGCCCTCGTCCTTGGCCACGTCCTTGGCCTGGCGGATACGCTGTATGCAGAACGAGCATTTCTCCATCACGCCCTTTTCCCGCACGGATACGTCGGGATTCAACTGTTGTTCCAGCGGCGCGTCCCAGTGATGGTTGTTGTAATTGAAGTAACGCACCTCGTAGGGGCAGTACACGGCACACGATCGGGTACCGATGCAGCGGTTGTAGACCTGGGCGTTGAGGCCGTCCTGGTTGTGGTAGGTCGCACTCACAGGACAGACCGTTTCGCAGGGCGCCGCATCGCAGTGCTGGCAGAGCATCGGGATGAAGCGCAGCTTGACGTCCGGAAAATCGCCTTCCCAGTATTTCTCGATTCGGATCCACTGCATCTCACGGCCGCGGGCCAGCGCGTCCTCGCCGACGATGGGGATATTGTTCTCGGCTTGGCAGGCGGTGACGCACGCGCCGCAACCGGTGCACCGGTCCAGGTCGACCGTCATCGTCCAGTGGTAGTCGAACGAATCGTAGTAGCCGGGCTCCCGGTACTCCCGCCAACTGGCCAGAAAATCGTCGATGAAGCTCATGCCGGTTCCACCGTGATTGGAATACTGCGCAGATTCGTGCTGGCGTGCTCTTCCTCGCCCGAAGCCGTGGTCTGGATGATCCCCCTGCCCAGATCCCGCGACAGGCCGCTGGTGCGTACGAGATTGGCGCGCCGGCCGGTGGGATTGAGCCGCACGCGGGTGGCATTCCAAGCCAGCCCCCCGGTCTCGGCATCCATCTGCGAGGCCAGGATTTCGATGGGGTTGGAGCCGCGGCCGGCGGCGTAACGGCCGTACTCGGTGTGACCCTGCCCGATGGGCATTGCGACCACGTTCGGCATGATCCCGGGGTAAGTCAGGACCGGTGCGGAAATGGTTCCGCTGGGCGACTCGATGTCCACCAGGTCGCCGTCCCGCAATCCCATTTCCTCTGCCGTGGCCGGATTGATTTCAAGCCACGAACCGTAGACGACGCTGGTCAGCGGATCGGGCAACTCCTGCATCCATGGCAGGTTCGCGCCGCTGCCGTCGTGCATGGTCTCTGTCAGGTAGGGCTGCAGGATGAAGGGGTAGCTTTCGCTCGATCCGGCAAACTCGGGCGCGTCCACGCCAATTGTATCGATGACCGAGGCATCCACCGTGACCGGCCCGGGATCGGCGCGGGTATTCTCGCCCCATACGCCGGCCCGCAGGAGAGAATTCCAGAATTCGTCGAAGGCATCGGGCATCCAGCCGGCCGGATCCGGGTCCGCGGCCACTGCAGCGTCCTCCGCGGGAACACTCTCGGCAACCGCGGTGGAGTCTTCGGCGGCATCCACCTGGGCGTCCTCTGCGGCATCCGCCTGGGCGCCTTCGGCGGCAACCGCCGGGACATCCTCGGCAGCATCCGCCTGGGCGCCCTGGGCGGCATCCGCCGCGTCGTCCTGTACATCAGTCGCGGCATCTTCCTCGGGAGCCGCACCGTCCGATTCAAATATGCCTCGCCACCGATCCCGCAGATATTCCTCCGTCGAGGCCCAGGAGAGCCCGCCGTCCGGGTTCGCCGCGGAGGCGACCATCATCAGCGTATCTCCCGTGTCGCGGGTATCGTAGAGCGGCGAAACCACCGGCTGGGAAATGGCGCCGGCCCGGAACCCCACGCCGGGCTCGGGGAAATTGTCGCCCCAGCTCTCGAGCCAGGTATGGCTCGGCAGGACCAGGTCGGCCATGGCCGTAGTCTCGTCCATGAAGCTCGACAGGCTGACGATGAGGGGAATTTCGGCCAGCGCTTCCCTGATGCCTGACGCGGCCGGGAGCGAGAACACAGGGTTTGTCTGGTTGACGATCAATACCTGGATCCGGCCCTGCCGGGCATCGTCGGCGAGCGCGAGCATCGAACGGTGACTGGCGTGGCGTGCGGCGGCACCCTGCCCTGCCACGGGTTCGGGATTGAATATCAGGCCGCCCTCGACACCGAGATTCCCGGCCAGGTAGTTGAGCGCAGTGATGGCGGTCAGCGCGCTGGTGCCGTTGCTGTGCCGGGCCGCGCCGTCTCCGCCGATAGCCAGGCTCGGTCGCGATTCCGCAAAGGTATCGGCCAGCCGTGTAATGGTCTCCGCGGCGATGCCGGTCTGTTCTGCCGCCGCATCGGCGGAATAAGGCGCCAGCGCTGCCGCCCAGGCGTCGCTGTCCTCGCCCTGGTAAACGCCCTGACTGACAATCCGGTTGGCCATGGCCAGCGCGAGAATGCCTTCGGTACCCGGATTGGCGGGAATCCACTCATCGGCCGCCGCCCCGCTCACCGTCATCCTCGGCTCGATCTGAACGAACCGCCCCCTTCCGCCGTCTCCGCCCTGGCGACTTCGTCCGAAGCCCAGACCATGATGGACCGGGGACAACCAGGTGCCCAGGTAATCCGCACCGAAGGAGACCAGGTAATGCGTGTTGCCGAGATCGAAATAGGGAAGCTGCGCCGCCCCGAACAACCGGTTCATCGCCGCCATCAGTTCATGGGGGTGGTCGTAGTCGTAGTACACCAGCCGGTCCGAGCCCACGGAGGTCACGAACTGCTCGAACAGTCCATGCATGTGCCCGCCAACGCCTGCGCTCAGGAGGCATACGGAGTCGCCCTGCCCGTTGGTGCGCAGTTCGCCCAGGCGTCCTGAAAGCTGCGCCAGGCCTTCGGTCCAGGTCAGGGGCAGCCAATCACCGGATCCGCGCTCCCCCGTCTGCCGCAACGGCGTGGTGACGCGATCCGGGTTGTAGAGTACCTGCAGCCCGGCCTGTCCCCTGGCGCACAAGCGCCCCTGGCTCACCGGATGGCTCGGGTTACCCTCGATCTTCTTGGCACGGCCCTCGAGGGTGCGCACGCTGATGCCGCAGCCCGCCGAGCACATGGAGCACACCGTGTTGTACCAGGTGGCGATGCCCGGACTGAAATCTTCGGGCGGCGTCGGATAGGGAACCAGGTTTTCCACCGGGTGCTTGATCGCCTCGCGCAGCATGAACCCGGCGCCGGTGCCCACGCCGCCGGCGCCCACCAGTTTCAGGAAGTCTCTGCGGTCAATGCTGGCCATCTGGTTACCCCTGTCCCCGGTTCACTTGTGGCAGGTCAGGCAATCGAGCCCGAACTCCACCTGGTGATCCTTGTGGCATGTCAGGCACAGACCCATCTCCACCGGCGCCTGCCTTGAAACCACGTCCATGGTTTCCACCGGGCCGTGGCACTCCTGGCACTCCAGTCCGGCGGCCACATGGCGATTGTGCGGGAAGTGGACGAAATCCGGCAGATCGTGGACCTTGACCCAGGGAATCGGCTCCTGGTTCTGCCAGTACTCCATGACCAGCCTGATCTGCGGGCGATCCGGCACAACGAGTTCGTGGCAGCCGACGCACTTGCTCACCGGCGGTACGCCCGCGGAGGCGGACTTGCGCGCGTTCGTATGGCAATAGAGGCAGTCGATCTGATAAAGCCCGGCGTGAATCTGATGGCTGAAATCGATCGGCTGCAGCGGTTCGGTGCCAGGCACGAACGTTCTGTTGAGCCAGTAGCCGAACAGCAGGCCCACGAACGCGGTCCCGACGATCATGGCCGTCGGCCGGAGCAGCTTCAGTGTGGGTACAAGCGATACGCCCATCTATCCGTCGCTCCGTTGTTCGGCCATGGCGACCAGGTCCACCAGCTTCCCCTGGCGCCCGTTGGCGGCGCCGTTGCCCACCAGCCCGACGGAGCCGCCGAAGCGCTCGCCGAACTCGTGGATGAGCTTCGCCAGCTCACGGTTTCGCGTGGCGCGTTGATAGGTTTCGGCCATCTGGTGAAACGTCTGGTAGAAAAAGAGATTCATGTCGTCGACGGTGGTTTCCTTAGCCCACAGATCGATCGCCGCCATGGTTCGGCGCTCGGCGTCCCACAGCGACAACATCATGGACTGGCACGGCGTCGGACCGTCCGACTTCGCCTCCGAAGCCTCCCAGGCGATCGCCGTGGGCACGTTGTCCCGGTCGAGATCGACGGTCAGCCTGATTTCCGCGGTTCTTGACATCAACTCATGCTCTTGATTCGATGGAGCCTCTCTCCTGACGGACCCGTCCCAAAATGCTCGACATTCTCATCATCGCCGTGATGATCGGCATCATGGCCAGTCTCGGCGGCGGGCTGTACTTCCTGGTGCGCGACCGCGGCTCGACCCAGCGTACCGTCCAGTCGCTCAGCATTCGCGTAGCGCTGGCCATCGCCCTGCTCGCACTGCTGGCATACGGATTCGTCACTCGATTCATCGTTCCGGTTCCCTAGAACCAGTAGACGAACGTAAACAGGAACAGCCAGACCACGTCCACGAAGTGCCAGTACCAACTGGCCGCTTCAAATGCGAAGTGGTTCTCCGGGGTGAAGTGCCCCCGGAAGATACGGATCAGCATGACCGCCAGCATCGTCGCGCCCAGCGTGACGTGGGCGCCGTGGAATCCGGTCAGCATGAAGAAGGTGGAGCCGTAAATGCCCGCGGACAGGTTCAGGCCGAGATCCGAGTAGGCGTGGACGTACTCCACACCCTGCAGAATCAGGAAGATGATTCCCAGGGCCACTGTCAGCCCCAGCCAGGCCTGCAGCGCTCCGCGCTGGTTCTTTTTCAGCGCCCAGTGCGCGAACGTCACCGTGACACTGCTGGTGACAAGGATGACGGTATTGATGAAGGGCAGCCCCCAGGCTGCCATCGCCTCGGTGGCGGTACCCCCGGGCGTCATGAACAGTGGCCAGGTTTCGGCGAAATCGGGCCACAGAAACAGGTGCGTCTCCAGCTTGTCGCCGGCGCCCGCAAGCCACGGCACCGAGATGAGGCGCGCATAGAACAACGCTCCGAAGAACGCCGCAAAGAACATCACTTCGGAAACGATGAACCACATCATGGCCTGACGGTACGACTGGTCCATCAGGCCGCTTACCAAACCCTGCAGCGACTCCTTGATGACCGCCCCGAACCAGCCGATCATCATGAAGGCGATTGCGGCGAGCCCCACATAGAAGATGATCTCGCCGGAGGTACCCGTGGCCGTCAGCACCTTGTCCGTGCTCTGCTGGATGAACGTTGCCGCGCCGAAGGCGGTGATGAACAGCGCGATCGAGCCGACGATGGGCCAGATGCTGCTGTGAGGAACGTAATAGCGCGGAGTGCCGTTCGTGTCGTGAGAGTCGCTCATAGGACGGAATGCTCCGAATGGTCCATCGACATCGTCCCACCGGCCGTTTCGGGCGCGCCGGACACGGGCCGGGTCCCGGTCGAAACCGGATACATCGTGTAGGAAAGGGTCAGCGTACCGATATCCGACGGCAGGTCTTCGCCGACGTAGAAATACACCGGCATGTCCATCTCCTCGCCCGCGGCCAACTCCTGCTGCGTAAAGCAGAAGCACTCGACCTTGTGGAGGTAGCGGGCGGCGTAGCCGGGGGTGACGCTCGGAACCGCCTGACCGGTAAACTCCGTGTTGGCGAAATTGCGGGCGAAATACAGCGTCTCCGTCACTTCCCCGAGTTGCAGGCGGACGCGGGTTTCGGTGGGCCTGAATTCCCACGGCATCCCCCGGCTCACATGGGCCAGGAACTGTACGGTCACCTCGCGTTCGGCGGAGCCCGAAATCGTCTGCGATGACGGTGCGGTGGCGGCTATGTTGGGCGCGGCCTCTCCTGACGTCTTGCCGTTCAGGCCGGTGATTTCACAGAAGATGTTGTAGAGCGGTACCAGCGCGAAGGCAAAACCGAACATGCCCACCGCCACTACCGCAAGCAGCGTCGTGTGCCTGCGCAACCGCGCCTGGCGATCTGTCTGCCGGTCCGTCACAACTCCGCCCCGGCTAACCCGTCAACGAAGCAAGCAATCCTGGCGCCGATCCCCATGGTTCAGTCCACCTGCGGCGGTTTATGGAAGCTGTGCAAGGGCGCAGGCGACGGCAAGGTCCATTCCAGCCCTTCGGCGCCGTCCCATACCTGGCCCGTGGCCTTGCCGGTACCGCCCCGTATCGCGTCCACGACAATGTACAGGAACAGGAACTGCGTCAGGCCGAGAATCCCGGCGCCGACGCTTGAGACCATGTTCAGGTCCGCATACGGCAGCGCGTAGTCCACGATGCGCCGCGGCATGCCGCCCAGCCCGGTAAAGTGCATCGGGAAGAACGTCAGGTTCAGGCCGAACACGGCCGACCAGAAGTGGATCTTGCCAAGACGCTCGTTGTACATGTTCCCGGTCCACTTGGGCAGCCAGTAGTAGACCGCCGCCATCATCGCGAAGATCGCTCCCGGGTAGAGCACGTAGTGCAGATGAGCCACCACGAAGAAGGTGTCGTGGTACTGAAAATCCGCGGGCGCGATGGCCAGCATCAGCCCGGAAAATCCACCGATGGTGAACATCACCACGAAGCCCAGCGCGAACAGCATGGGCGTTTCGTAGGTCATCGAGCCCCGCCACATGGTGGCCACCCAGTTGAAGACCTTCACCCCGGTGGGTACTGCGATCAGCATGGTCATGTACATGAAGAACAGCTCGGCCACCAGGGGCATCCCGGTGGTGAACATGTGGTGCCCCCAGACGACGAACGACAGGATCGCGATCGAGGCGGTCGCGTAGACCATCGAGTGGTAGCCGAAGAGCTTCTTGCGGGCGAAGGTCGGGATAATCTGCGAGGCGACACCGAAGCCCGGCAGGATCATGATGTAGACCTCGGGATGGCCGAAGAACCAGAACACGTGCTGGAACATCACCGGGTCGCCGCCGCCCGCCGCCGAGAAGAAGCTGGTGCCGAAGTGGCGGTCGGTGAGCATCATGGTGACTGCGCCCGCCAGTACCGGCATCACCATGATCAACAGGAAGGCGGTGATCAGCCAGGTCCACACGAACAGCGGCATCTTCATCAGGGTCATGCCGGGCGCGCGCAGGTTGAAGATCGTGACGATGATGTTGATGGCGCCGAGAATCGACGAGATACCCATCAGGTGCACGCCGAATATGAGGTAGTCGGTACTCGGCGGTCCGTAGGTGGTGGACAGCGGCGCGTACAGCGTCCAGCCGAAGTTCGGCGCCCCGCCCTGCATGAAGAGCGAGGACAGAAGCATGAAGAAGGCAAACGGCAGGATCCAGAAGCTGAAGTTGTTCAGCCGCGGCAGCGCCATGTCCGGAGCGCCGATCATCAGCGGGACCATCCAGTTGGCCAGACCCACGAATGCCGGCATCACGGCCCCGAATACCATGACCAGGCCGTGCAGGGTCACCATCTGGTTGTAGAAGTCGGCCCCGACGTACTGCAGGCCCGGCTGCGCCAGTTCCAGGCGAAACACCATCGCCATGGCGCCGCCGACAATGAACATCGCGAAGCTCAGGCACAGATAAAGAGTGCCGATCTCCTTGTGGTTGGTGGTCAGGATCCAGCGCAGGATCCAGGCGATCAGCGGATGTCTTGCCGGGGGTATGGTGTCTGCGTGAGCAATCATGGTCGGCAACCTAGCGGGAATTGTAGATGGTGAGCGGCTGGACGAGGTCGCCCATGTCGTTACCGAAGGCGTTGCGCTCGTAGGTAATGACCGCGGCGATGTCCAGGTCGGACAGCTGCGGCGCCCAGGCCTGCATTTCGGTGTCGACCACGCCGTTCAGGACCCGGTCGATATGCACATCCACGGGCCCGGTGGCGATCAGGCTGCCGGCCTGGGCGGGATACGTGATGCCCTGGCCTGAGCCGTCCGGCTGATGGCAGGTGGCACAGTGCTGCAGGTAGACCGCTTCGCCAATGGGCATCAACTCTTCCATGGACCAGTCGCGGCTGCGGGCGGCCACGGCAGCCTCTCCCGCCAGTTCCATGGCGACTCGCTGATCCTCGATCCAGGTGTTGAATTCCTCGGCCGGCACCACCTCCACCACCACGGGCATGTAGGCGTGGTTCATGCCGCAAAGTTCGGTGCACTGACCGCGATAGATGCCCGGCACGTCGACCAGTGTCCAGGCTTCGTTGATGAACCCCGGGATCGCGTCCTGCTTCACGGCGAAGTCCGGAACCCACCACGAGTGGATCACGTCGTCGGAGCTGGTCAGGAAGCGGACCTTGAGCCCGGACGGAATCACCAGCGGATTGTCCACCTCCAGCAGGTAGTGCTCGCCCTTCTCCTGCTCGTTGTTGATTTGCTCCGTTGGCGTGGACATGTTGCTGTAGAAGCCGATCCCGGCATCGACATACTGGTAGTGCCACTTCCACTGGGACCCGGTGATCAGGACGGTGACATCCGCGTCGCTGTTGTCCTCGATGTCCCGCAGGGTGATCGTCGCCGGCACGGCCATGCCGATGAGGATGAGCGTGGGGATCAGCGTCCAGATCACCTCCACCTTTGTGCTCTCGTGGAAGTTGGCGGGCTCCGGATGCACGGAACGCCGGTGCGCAATGATCGTGTAGAACATCGCGCCGAATACGACGATGCCGACTGCGAGGCAGATGAACAGGCTGATGTGGTGCAGTGTCTGGATGCGCTGGCTGATGTCGGTCACGCCCTCGCGCATGTCCCAGCCCTGGGCAAGGATGCTTTGAGGAAGGACAAGAAGGAGGCCGACAGACAGGCTGCGGGAAAGAAAAACGGGGAGTCGGGTCAGCGCGCCAATGCCGGCAGGAATGCAGGCAAACGCGCGGAAAGGCATCATGAACACATGCCCATGTACATGTCCGCAAATACTCCAGGCAACGCGTTTGAAACGATCACAGGGTAGCGAATTGTCCTTGTGCTTTTTGACGTGCAATGACTCTCGCGCGGCGTAGCATAGGGCAAGACGCCGCCAAGTTCAAAGGAAATCGTGCCAACGCGTCTAGCGGCTCAATTGTGCAACAGTTCGGAGCTGTCGGATGCCTTCCCAATCACGGTAACGAATGGCCTCAGACTGCTCTACATGACCGTTCCAGTCTCCGTGTTCGGCCAGCAGAAAGGCGTCGCCATCGACCTTGGCCTGGACCGGCACGCCTTCCCAATCCACAAAGTCGATACTGGGGCTGGAATGACGGTGCCAACTCGCGGCATCCTCCGGAATCTGCACGAATTCGCCATTGGCGATCCAGGTGGTCCAGCGCACGTTGTTCCACGCCCGGAATTCGGCCGTGCCCTGAGCCCAGGCTTCGTTGACCGGACCGGTATTCGTATTCGTCGTCAGTTCGAACGCCAGCTTCGCCGCACCAATGGTTGCCACCACGGCCAGCCCCAGTCCCACCAAAGCCATTCGCATCACTTGCTCCCTTCAGTTACCGGCGCGCGTATTGCACCAGAATGTTGGCTCCGCGTCCACATCTTGAAAGCGGATTCGGCGCGCCCGGCACGGGCTCACCGCTCGCGTCGCCACGGGACCGGCAGGACGGTTTCAGTTCCGCCGCGTTCGCCACCACAGCGCGGCGCCGATCACGCCCAGTATGACGGCGAACGAATACCACTGGATCGCGTAACCGATATGCCGCTCCGGACGCATCGCTCGCGGCTGCCACAAGCGCACGAAACCATCGTCGGCCTCGGGTGACAGCAGCAGTTGATAGTGTCGGATTGGGGTTCCCAAGCGGGCCTCAAGGTCCGGGAAGGTGGGAAACAGAAGGACCTGAGGCCAACCGCTCGCCGGGTCTCCCCGGTTATCCAGGGTCAGGCCAGGGCGCGGCAGTGCATCGATCTGCGCTCGAACGATTCGGGCCGACTCTCCGACATCCACGTCCGGCAGTGCGCGGCGCTCGGGGTCCGCCGGAACCCAGCCGCGATTGACCAGCACCAGTGGCTCGCTTCCTTCGAGACTGAATGGTGTGAGCACGTGATAGCCGGCGCGTCCGTCGTGAGTCATGCTGTCGAGGAGAATCTGCCTCGAGGACAGATACTGTCCGCGAAGCTCGATCCAGCGATAGCGGAACTCCCCGAATTGCGCCTCGGCGATCGGAACAGTCAGCGCAGGCCGCCGTCCGGCCTCCGCAAACCCGTCAAAAACCGCCGCCCTCTGGCCGGCGCGCCACACTTGCCAGCTTCCCAGTGACGCGAAGAGCGCAATCCCCAGCGCGAAACCGGCAACAAGTAGCGCGTCAGTCCGCATGCCGCATCACGCAAGGCTCTCAGTTTCCGACGGCGCCAGGCAGCCTCAGAATGGCCAGGGCGATAAAGCCCAGGTAGAGCACAAGGACAAGCAGCCCCAGTCCCAACCCCCATGCGCGCACGCGGGTGCGGCGGCGCGTCCTGTCCTCACTCATCTGCTGCCCCGTTTCGACCATGCTGACCCGCCAAATCGCCCGTACACCCGATCAGGCCGGCAAATATACAACCTCAAGGCGATTAAGTTATATTCAGTGCCCGCAGCCGGGAGCGACAGTATGAATTCAAAGGGGACGATTTCGTGTCTGGGTTTCCTGGCTACTGCGTGCCTGCTCCTGGCCGCAGGCTGCCAGCCGGCGACCGAGGAAGCGCCCGCAGCGGTAACCGAGACCATGCAGGACTTCGGGGACTACACCCTTCATTTCAATGCGCTGACAACGGACCAACTGACCGCCGAGGTCGCGCAGCGGCACGGCATCGTCCGCAGCGGCAATCGCGCCATGCTCAACGTCAGCATTGTCAGAAAGCAGGAAGGCGCCATCGGGGTACCCGTGCGCGGCACGGTGGAAGTTTCGGCCGCCAACCTGACCGGGCAGCTCAAGCCCGTCTCGTTGCGCGAGATCACCGAGGCGGAAGCGATCTACTACCTCGGTGAAAGCAATGTGGCGGATGGCGAGACGCTGGTCTACACCATCGACGCCACGCCCGTCGGCGAATCCACGCCGATGTCCGTTCGCTACATGAAGCAGTTTTTCGTCGACTGACACTCGGGAGCGGCGGGGGACATCAAACCTTCCCGGGTTACAATTGTCATATGTAATCCCCGTTGTTGCCTGTCGGCGTAACGGTAGGCCGCGAGAGGACCCATGATCGCGAGTTCGATGACTGATACCCGATTTCGGACGGCGGTACTTGTTGCAGGGCTGACTTTTGTCGGTTCGGCAATTGCCGCGCCAATCACCACCACCTATTCCACTGTCGACCTGATCGCGGAACAGTCTTCCCTGCCGGCTGACGGCGGCACCGTAACGCTGGGGTTCTACATCGAGCCCAACCCGGGCTGGCACGCCTACTGGCGCAATCCGGGCGACGCGGGCCTCGAACCCAGGATGCGCTGGAACCTGCAGGAGGGATTCGAGGCCGCCCCGTTCGAGTTTCCCGTCCCCCATGTCCTTCCCTACCTCGATCTGATCACCTATGCCTACGAAGAACCGCTGCTGCTGATGAGCGATGTCGCGGTCCCGGCGGGGCTGACGCCCGGGGAACCGGTGCAGTTGCAGGGCCGGGCGAGCTGGGTGGTCTGTGACGATGAACTGTGTGTGCCGGAGAACGCAACGCTGGTCCTGACCCTGCCGGTGGACGACGGCGCCCCCGATGCCGCGCAGGCCGGGCGATTTGACGCCGCACGCGCCAAACTGCCTGAACCGGTCGACTGGCCGGCGCAATTCGAGCGCCTCGACAGCACCGTCAGGATCGCCATCGAAACACCCGAAGCGGCCACCGACGCAAGAGACCCGTATCTTTACATTTCGGCGCGCAATCTGGTGGAGTACGGCCAGCAGTCCATCTCCTTCACCCCGCGCGGCGCCGTCGTGTCCATGGATTCGGCACGCAGGATGACCGACGCAACCGGGTTTTCGGCGATCCTGTCGTACCTCGACAACGACGGCGCGCTGCAGGCGTTTGCGTTCAATGTGCAGGAAGGCACCGGCGTGGCGTCTGGCCTGATGGCCGGCGCAGGCAGTGGGCTCGTCCCGGCGGCACAGAGCTATTCCGGACTGTCCTTCGGTGTGGCGTTGCTGTTCGCCTTCATCGGCGGCATCGTGCTCAACCTGATGCCCTGTGTCTTCCCGATCCTCAGCATGAAGGCGCTGAGCCTGGTGAAGATGTCGCAAACCGACCGGCGCGTCGCCGCACAAAGCGGCCTGTTGTATACCGCCGGGATCCTGGTTGCCTTCGCGCTCATCGGCGGCGCGCTGGTAGCGTTGCGCGAGGCAGGACAGGCCGTCGGCTGGGGCTTCCAGCTCCAGTCCCCCGTGGTCAACCTGGCGCTTGGGCTGTTGATGCTGGCCATCGCGCTCAACCTGTTCGGGGTATTCGAAGTCGGCACGCGCGTCATGGGCGTCGGCCAGACGCTGACGGCCGGCGGCGAACGCCGGGCCGCGTTTTTCACCGGGTTGCTGGCGGTGGTCGTGGCCACACCGTGTACCGCGCCCTTCATGGCCGGCGCGCTGGGATACGCGCTGGTGCAGCCCGCGGCAGTGGCGCTGAGCGTGTTCCTCGCGCTGGGTCTCGGCCTGGCATTCCCCTATCTCCTGCTGAGCTACGTGCCCGCAGCCGGCCGCGTGCTTCCCAGACCCGGCCCGTGGATGGCGACCTTCAAGAACGTCCTCGCGTTCCCGATGCTTGCAACGGCCGTGTGGCTCTTCTGGGTGATCGGCAAGCAGCTCGGCGTCGACTCCATGACCGTGGGACTCATCGCCGCGCTCAGCTTCGCCTTTACAGTCTGGGCCTACGGGCGCGTGGCTCATGCGCGCCGGCCCTATGTGTGGAGCGCCGCGGCCGTGGCCGGCCTCATCGGCACCGTGCTCATCGGACTGCGGATCGAAGACTACCGGGCAGCGCCCGTCTCCGTGTCGGGAACCGATGCGGGCACCCTGGGACTGCTGGAACTGGAGCACTTCACGCCCGAGCGGGTCGCCGGCTACATCGACGCCGGTGAACCGCTCTTTCTCTACTTCACCGCCGACTGGTGCGTGAGCTGCAAGGTCAATGAGCGGGTCGCACTGGCGACCGACGCGGTGGGCGAGGCATTCAACGAGCGCGGCATCAAGGTAGTCGAGGGCGACTGGACCAGCGAGGATCCACTCATCACCGAATGGCTCGACCGTTACGGGCGCGTCGGCGTACCGCTGTACCTGTATTTCCCTGCCGGTTCGTCCCTGGACAACCCGGCCATCCTGCCCCAGATCCTGCTGCCGGAGATCGTGATCGATTCGATTGCGGTGGCGGATGCCAACGCGTAGGGCGGATCGCCCGAATCACCCCACGCCGCGTCCGTGCCGACCGGGGAGGACACTCGAAGAAGCACCTTCCAGCGCGATACTGCGGCAAGCGGAACAGACCTGAAAGGATTGGTAGCGGGGGTAGGATTCGAACCTACGACCTTCGGGTTATGAGCCCGACGAGCTGCCTGACTGCTCCACCCCGCAACAGGGGCGAAAAATAATACTCGCGGCGCAGGTTTGGCGCAACAGGAAGCCCTGTCCAGGAAGCCCTGTAATCGCCGCCCGGACAGCTCATTTCCGGGTGATTTGCATAGTTTATCGGCCTGGGATGCCGCTCTGCGCATGCTACGCTTATGGCGTGTTCCAGCCGAATGGCGCTGGTGGCGAAGGTCGCCAATTCCTGGAGTTTCATATACATGGCCAAAGACAAATTCGATACGCTCAGCGCCGCCCGCAGTCTCGGGACTGCGGGAATCGAGAATGAACAAGCCGCGGCAATCGTGGGCGCGATTCGCCTGGCCGTGAGCGATCTGGTGACCGTCGAACGTTTCGAGGCGGGACTGGCGGAGCTCAGGGCGCATACGAATATCCGGGTGGCGGAGTTGCGGGCGGACAATTGGCGCGCCCGCTTGGCGCTTGCCGGCGTCATCGTCGGCGCCAACGCACTGATGCTGACCGTGGCCGGTTACGTGCTGGCCGCGGTCCTTGGCGTGCCGCCGCGTACGCCTTGATCGAGCACGCGCAGGAACTGCTCCGCAGCGTCTACGGATACAAGAACTTCCGCGGACGCCAGGAGGAAGTCTTGGCCGCGGCGCTCGCCGGCAGGGACGCGCTGGTCCTCATGCCCACCGGCGGCGGCAAGTCGCTGTGCTACCAATTGCCGGCCATGATCCGGCCCGGCGTCGGCCTGGTGGTCTCGCCGCTGATCGCCCTGATGCGCGACCAGGTGTCGGCGCTCAAACAGTTCGGCGTGCGCGCCGAGTTCCTCAACTCCACGCTCTCCTGGCCCGAGCAGTGCGAGATACTCGATGCCGTCTCCGCGCAGGCGCTGGACCTGCTCTATCTTGCACCGGAACGGTTGCTGCAGGAGGATACGCTCGACCGCCTGGGCCGCGTCGACCTCGCCATCATCGCCATCGACGAAGCCCACTGCGTCTCGCAATGGGGGCACGACTTCCGGCAGGACTACCTGGGATTGAACGTCCTGGCCGAACGCTTTCCGGATGTGCCGCGCATGGCGCTGACGGCCACGGCCGACTCGCTGACGCGCCGTGAAATCCTCTCCAGGCTCGAACTTAACGGCGCGGAGCAATTCGTCAGCGGCTTCGACCGGCCCAACATCCGCTACACCGTGCAGGCGAAGACCGACGCCAACGCCCAACTCCTGGCGTTTCTGCGGGAACGTCAGGGTCAGACCGGCATCGTCTACGCGATGACGCGCAGGAAGGTGGAGTCACTGGCGGAGTTGCTGACGGCGCGGGGATTCACCGCCCTGCCCTATCATGCCGGCCTGCCCACGGCGACGCGCACCGCCCACCAGACCCGCTTCCAGCACGAGGACGGCGTGGTCGTCGCGGCGACCATCGCCTTCGGCATGGGCATCGACAAGCCCGATGTGCGGTTCGTGGCCCACGTGGACCTGCCGAAGAGCGTGGAAGCCTATTACCAAGAGACGGGACGGGCCGGCCGCGACGGGGAGCCCGCCGAAGCGTGGATGGTCTACGGCCT
>JAJDWR010000058.1 GCA_022825505.1 Gammaproteobacteria bacterium
GTTTCCGACGGCAAGCTGCACGACGTCAACGCGCTCGACCTGCTGGTCCCGGAGCCGGCGGCGATCTACGTGATGGACCGGGCCTACCTCGACTTCGAGCGGCTGTTCGCGCTCCAGGAGGCCGGCGCGTTCTTCGTCACCCGCGCCAAGTTGAACGCCAACCTGCGCCGGGTCTACTCCGCGCCGAACGACAGGGCGCAGGGAATCATCTGCGACCAGACGGTGGCCGTGTCGGGCCACTACAGCCGCAAGCGCTATCCGCGCCACCTGCGCCGCATCCGCTTCAAGGACCCGGACACGCAGAAGACCCTCGTGTTCCTGACCAACCTGTTCAGTCCGCCGCCGATGACCGTTTGCGAACTGTACAAGGCCCGCTGGCAGGTCGAGCTGTTCTTCAAGTGGATCAAGCAGCACCTGCGCATCAAGAAGTTCCACGGCACGTCCGAGAACGCCGTGAAGGCGCAGATCTGGGTGGCGGTGTCCGTGTACGTTCTCGTCGCCATCGTCAGGAAGCGCTTGGATTTGGAGGCCTCCCTCCACACTTTGCTACAGGTTTTGTCCGTCACCCTGTTCGAGAAAACACCGCTAAATCAAGGGCTTTTCGACAACCCCAACACAACCAAACCCAAGGGCGACCCTAACCAATTGAATTTATTTGAGTATTAACCGGACACTAGTGGCCGTACCTCAACTTCCACCGGCCCTGCCTGTTCCCCACCGAGGTGGAGGATGCCAAGGGGCGGAGGAAGCGGCGCTACCGGGACCAGGACGTGGCCACGCCCTACGAGCGGCTCAAGTCGCTGCCGGACGCGGAGGGGCACCTGAGGCCCGGCGTGACCTTCGAGCAGCTCGACGCGGTGGCCCTCGCGCAGACCGACATCGACGCCGCCGCAGCCGTCAACGCGGCCCGCGACGATCTGTTCCGCCGCATCGGCGAGGCCTCGGCCGCCGCCTGACGCGGGGCCTTCCCGGCAGCCGGGAGGGGGCGGGTCGAAGTGGCGGGGGCATCGCGCCAGCGCCCCGCCCGCTGCGCCGGGCGCGCGGGGCGCCCCAGCGCCGTCCCCTGAACCGGGGGATCGCCCTTCAAGGACGGCAGTCAGGGTTCAACGGCACCCGAGGGCCGCCCTCCGCTTGCGCGGAGGGCCCGGAGGGACCATCATCAGCGCTCAAACCAACCCCCGGAGACCGGCCCGGCAGGACTTCCCCACGACACCGTTCCTTCAGGCTCATTTCCATATTGGAAAAGACTGCCACTGCCACTGCTCGCATGCCGACTGAGGACATATCAAGAGCCTTGATGGCATGCGTTTAAGGTCTACCACGTCGCGGACCGCTGAGGGTTGCAAGTGGCTAGGATGGCCCACTTTGAGAGAGACGGCGAGTTGGCTCGTGGTTTTCGAGTACATTTGGTCAATTGCGCGGGCCGAAGAGGACTTTGGCCATTCTGTCAACGCTGTCGGGCCCCGCACGTCGGCGTGGCGGTACCTGGTCTGGGAAAATGCAGTCAGGCCGAATCCCGTTGCAGTCGAGTGAAGAGAAGCCGGTTTCGAGCACTTGGTTGATGAGTTGGCGATTTTCCGGAGCGAGTTCGGGGTCGAAACGACGTGCGGCGAAGCCAGCACAGATGTCGCAAAACTGTACCGAGGGAGAATCAAGGGAATCAACAGCGGACGTGGAGACGACGCGCAGTGGAAGCTGGACGGTGGTCCCGTCGCCCAAAGGGAAGGGCTCGGCCGGGCCGTGTTGGTCGGTCATACGTTTCCAAATGTCCAGATGGCGGAAGAAGTTGGCAGAGGAGTCGTGGACGATGGCAAAGTCCTCGTCAAAGACCTTTCGCCAGTGGGTAACGGACGCGAACATGCTCGCAACGTGTAGCTCGTCCGATCCGCGAAACGTGCTGAGGTTGTGGTACTGGTGGAAGAGGTCGGCGCCCAACGCCATTTGCTCCAAGAACACTTGGACCGGATCTTCGGCTCCGTCCGCGAGCGCCCTAAGGCGGAGTTGGAGAAGTCGGAGGGCGTTCTCAGAGGGGTTGCGACTGAATGCCTGATAGGCATTGAGTAGACGTTCAAGGGTGTCGGGCGGCGCGAATTGCGTCAGTCCGAAGTGTATGTAGTTGGTGTATTTCCAGCAGAACCCATCGGCGTAGAAGTCGAAGCCCGCGTCCGTGATGTATGGCTCGATCAGGAAGTCGACGATTTTCGTAAGGACGCAGAATCGCTTGTCGACCATGTAAATGAATGTGTTGTAGTCGAGCGAATCGAAATGACGAGCGAAGTCGATGAGGCCTCGCTTGTTGCCGGAGCGCCAGAGGTTGCTGAACTTGAACTCGCTGCCTCGATACCGAGGGAAGGAGCGTTGCAGGATTTCCCGAGCGGCATCCGCAACGATGTCCGAACTGGCGAGCGCGAAGATGGGTTGCGCGGAATCCAATAGATTGTGGCCAGTGAATCCGGATTCGTCGAAGTAAAGAGTTCGGGTTGCCATGGCGTTGTGGTGTTGTTGTGGTCTTCCAGCCACAAGGCGGGGCGCGTAGCTTGCCACAGCGATAGGGAACTGACGATGAGAAATGTTAGGGATTGTTGGAGGTGATTGCTAAGCGCGAATCGGAATTGTAGGCGGAGGTCGAGATGAGACCGTAGCAGGCCGATGGCGGCTAGGCAGCCTCAACCATTTGCTCGAAGGTCTCGCGGTTGATGACGTTGTGGTTAACGAAGGTGGTTTGGATTAGGCGTTCGGAAACGTGAAAGTGGCGGGCTGCGGCGTGGATATCATCGTCAGCGGGATCTTCGTTGGGGATGTAGGCTCGAAGGTCGTCAAAGGGGCACAGGAACTCCTGCGCGAAGGCGCGCTGGAATTTCTGACGGCCGGATTTGGCCGATGAAAGGGGGCCGAGAGCGTCGTTGCCGGACCAGATGATGTCGCCGAGGCTGCGGCAAAGTTCAAACCGCCGACTGTGCGACCAGCGCGATCTGAGCGCAAGTCTGTTGACGTTGCCGGACGCGTTGCGCAGGCGAAGGCCGTAGGGTATCGAGCGTGGTGAGGTGGATTGCGTGGCGAGTCGATTTACGTTGATGTTGAGGACTTCGCTGAGACGTGGGTTCCGGATCGGTCCGGCCGGGACCCGCAGGAGCCGCCGTAGCTCGCGTGCAGCGCCAACGGCCAGTCTCCACGGAGGGTGGAGTGGGGAGTGGTCGAGTTTAATCTCGGCGATGGTGGGTGGCGTGCGGAGGGTCACTCTGGAATTCCTAGCGGCGCGGAGGATGTCTTGGAGTGCGCTGGTGGAGTGGTCCCCTTGTTGGGCGAGTGCGGCTTCCTCGATGCCGTCCGTGCCGAATCGCTTGGTCATGGATTCGTATTCGGATACCAAGGGTTCCGGTGCGGCGTCGGGGTCGAAGCCGAGCAGGGCTTCGAGGCGGCGCCAGCGACTGACGGCGGGGTCCGCACGCTCGGCGCACAGATCTCGGTACTCCTCGTCGAGGCTGTCGCAGTCTGAGCCGACGTCCTGTAAGACGCGGCGAATGAACGAGTCGATCGCGTTCTCTGCAGTCTTGGCAGTAACATACTCAAGCGTGGGTTCGGCGACAAAGCGGACGGAGCGCTGGAGACTGTGCGCGTCCGCGTGGACCATGACGGCACACCGGGGTCCTTCGCCCCACAGCGAGATGTTAGGCCAAGGATAGCCGGCTCCGACGGAGGGTAGATGGTGCGCGATACGCCAATGGGCCGGAAAGTCGCGTTGGGGTGGCGGCGGCTCGCAACGGATGCGCCACCAGTTGTCTAGAAACCAGAACGCGAGTGGAAGCGGAGGCGCTTCAAGGCAGTGGTCAGGCTGATCGCTGCTGCGGCGAATCAGGCGCGTGAGCCAGACGTCACCGAGGCGGACTGCCAGTCGGCGGGAGGCTGGGTCGCCGTCGGCCGACCGGGGTTCGACGAGAATCTGGAATCGCTCGGTCACTGGAATTCGTACCGAAGTCGACATGCAGTGACGGCGGAGCGGTCGGCGCTAGTGCCGCGGTGATTCGCCCAGTTCGCGAAGCGGTCGAACACGAGGCGGGCAATGGGTTCCTCGGGGAGGACAGGGTAGCCGTGGAACTCTGTGGTCTCACGGTTCGTTTCACGGGCTTCAAAGATCCACCCGTCGTCGGCCACGGTCCAGAGCAGACGTGCCGAGTGGCCGATTAGGCCGGCTTGGATTCCTCGTTGGATCAAAGCGGGAATCTCGTCGATTTGGTCGGGGTTAAAGTCAGCTTCGTCGCACAGGGTGGCGTCGTCCCGTTTGCCATTGAAAGGCTCAAGACCGAACAGATGTGGGTGTCGCTTATGTTTGGGACTGCCCTCGTAACGGACGTTGTGTAGCAACCGTTGGATGAGGTCATCGGCAGGGTTGGCCATGAGGCGCCGCTTCTCGTTGTGAGAGCCGCGGCGACGCGAGCGGCGGTGGCTGGGTTTCGGCACGGTTATGGAGTCCTGTGTCTTTGCGTTGTTGCGACTCCAGAGTTTGCTAAAGGCGGGAGTGGTGTGCAAGTAGGACGCGTCTGGGCGAGAGCGCTGGACTAGTGTCATATCGTGGATGAATGGTGGTTCGAGAGGGAAGGACGGCGGCGTCAGCGGGGTGCAGGTGTGGGTTGACGCGGCGTGTCGGGGCGCGCAGGGTCGAAAACGCTCGCATTGGACAGTTGGTCGAGAATGGTTTCAATCAGTTCGAGCGCCGTGGCCGGGGACAGCGACTGAGCGATGGTGGCGAACGCGGATTGGAGGGACTTGCGGGACTGGGTAGGGATCGCATCGAGCGCGGGGTGCGGAGCGAGGTCGATTGGGTTGAACTCGATCGCGCAGACGGTGAGGTCGGGGAGGGTTTCGGTACGGAGGGGCTGTACATGGGCGAGCGTACGCCGGATTTCGGGAAGGCGCTCATGCTCGCGCTCGATAAGGGCAGTGGCGTCGGCTGGGCGGAGGTAACCCGAATGGGCAAGTTGGCGTGTACTGTCCAAGCGCTGAATGGCGGCGTCGACGTTCCGCAGCTTGTTCCGTTGGGAAGAGGCGCGCCGGCATTGGGTGCTGATTTGCTGGGCGATGGCACCGATTTGGTTCTCGAGGTTGCGTAGGTGGGGGCTGGGCTCGAAGTAATCCCGCCGACCATTGGGGACGATGCGGCTGTCGAGGACATGAACCTCGCCGACGCACCAGCCATTGAATCGGGGTTCTAGGAAGAGATGCTCAAAGATGCGATCTGTGCCGATTTGCATGTTGCCGACTCGGGCGCGAAGACCGCGTACGCCGAGGCCGCGGGGGATCGATCCCGCGTACGGAGTGTGCGCGAGCCATAGCACAGCTGCGGGCTGGCCGCCATCAGGGCGGTCAATGACCCGTGTATCGAGATCTTCAAACGGGGCGGCGAATCGATCGTGTATCGCGATTGCCTCAAGAAACGGGCGTTTGATGGGGACTTGATCATCGTTGACCTTGATGTCGAATACGAAATGGTCGGTATGGGCGTTGATTAGCTCGCGAATCTCTGTGGAAAAAGGAAATCGGGCGCACATGGGTACAGGGCAGACTTCGCTGAGGTAGGAGCGGACGATCTCTTGATTGAGCAGTGTCGAGGCCGCGTGACGGCTGATGCGTTCGATGGTGACTTGGAAAAAGCGATCTGGCCAATCTCCGCTTGAGAGTTGCGTCGTGGTGGTGCACTTCTGGATGGCGGTTTTCGCGTCGAGGTGTTGGAGGTCGAGTTTGCGGAGAGCCCGTGCGTCCCACGACACGCGAATTGGAGGGGTGTCTGTGGACGAGCGGGTCGTGAAATGCAACTCATCGGCGAATGCGAGGGCAGCGAGACGACCGATTCCGCGAAATCCACGGTCCACGGAGGGATTTTTGGGACTGCGACCGAGGTCGATGAGACGGTGGGCGGCCTCGTGTGGGGTCAATCCAGGGCCATCGTCAAGTATCGTGATGCGGGAGCGAAGAGGGTC
Source organism: Gammaproteobacteria bacterium (assembly GCA_022825505.1). GTDB lineage: Bacteria > Pseudomonadota > Gammaproteobacteria > Steroidobacterales > Rariloculaceae > UBA6522. The sequence goes on from JAJDWR010000058.1 coordinate 5,976, forward strand.
GATGGTGATGCGCACGCTGCCGCCATTCAATCTTTCGGCGGCGACCGCATCGGCGGAGTTTTGGATGTACTCGCGATAGAGTACCAGTGGATCGTCGTACATGCCGGCTGTGACGAGCCGAAGCAATTCTCCGCCGAGGACCGGTGAGAGGGACATTAGACGGTGCCTGCTTGGAGTTGCTTTAGGAGAATGTGATCCGCACGTTGATCGTCAACGGGGTCGTAGAGTCCAGCGTCCTCTACGGTCACATCAGGTTCGGGAAGTAAGTGATCAGGTGTGAGTTCCGGGAAAACGTGTGCGATGTCGGTGACTCTAGCCGCCTTGGTGTCGATGGCGTGGAAACGGGCGAGCTCGCGCAGCACAGGAGTGAGGGATTTGTCTGAAACGAGCTTCAGATACGCTTCGCGGCGGGGCTTCGCACGAAGAGTATCGCTGAGTAGAGCGACGAGTTCGAGACGTTGGGTAGGATTCAGGCGGCGCAGGAGCGCCTGATACTCGTCAAGGAGTGGTCGCCCGTCGCCATGCTCGAAAAAATCGCGTTCGAAGATGAACGCATGCGGAAGAGCGAGTAGGCGCTCGAAATCTTCGAAGCAGTCGCCGAACGCCCTGTGGAAAAACTTATCGCTCCCGGAAACGACTCCATGGGTGGCCTGAAGCATGATTTGGAACGAGCGCAAGTAGTAGCGGTTCCAGTGTTTGCCGACATGGGAGCGGTCTTTCAGGGTGACGGGCAGGTAGCGCATCGGGAACGACCAGATGCGTACGCCGAGACGCGCGTTGAGTTCGATGTTAATGCTCATGCGCTGGTAGAGGTCGCTGGGCGTGTCCATGAAGTTGTAGAGCATGTAGTTGGAGAGGGACTTCAGGCCGTAACTGGCGGCCATTTCAACGGAACGCTGGTAGACGCGGCGCATGCCGACGTGGTCGAACGCTATGCGTAGCGGGTCGATACAGATTTTGGCCATCTCGCGGAGATACATCGGACTCTTGGCGAGAATGCGCGCGTCGACGCCTTGGTTGAAGTCGACGCGCCGTTTGGCGGGCGATGCACCGTCGCGCTCGAATACTGCTCCACGCTCGAAGCCAAGGTCGCGGATTTCGGCGACGACCTCCTGGTAGCGACTGCTCGCGGCGACGTTGTTGTCCATGAGAATGAGGTCCTTCTTAGGACCGAACTGCGCCTCGACGCCGAGTACTAGACCGCTTAGGGGCGGCATTTCACGCTGGGCGCCCTCAAGTTTCGGGACGCCGCAGAATGAGCACTTGCGTACGCAACCGCGCGAGGCATAGCCGAAATAGGCGTCTCGTACTGGATAGACGTAGGGTGTGTGGTCGAGGATGCTGTAGTCCGGGACGAGTTCTTCGATGGGTGGGGCGGCGATGTCGTCGGCGCCGAAGTCCCCGTCCTCGCCGGAGAGTTCTAGCGAAACAGCTGGAGGTTGGTCAAGCAAACCCTTGATGAAGCGAACCCCGGCCCAGCGAGGTTCTCGGATGAACTCGTCGAACATCAATGTGGCGGCTATGCCACCGACAAAGACACGTTCGGCTTGTCCCCGTGCGGCGCGTAGTGCGAAGTCGATGGCGGCTGAGGTACGCTTCCACTCGAAGCTGAACAGCGTGGTCACATAGACTCGGTCCCAAGCGTGTTCGAGGGCTTCGGGTGCGTACCCCTTGACGAACTGCACATGGTCGTTGCGGCCGTGTGGGCCATGGTAGGCGGCGATCTTCATTAGGCCTAGCGGCGGGTACTTGTTAGGGTAACCGGGTTCGACCAGAAGGATGTTCTGCTTAGGCATGGTGGGCTAGGGGGTCCAAATGGGGGGCATGTCAAGCTTCTCAGTCGGGGGCATGCTTTAGCGGTGCTGATGGCCGGGCCGGAGCGCGGCGATGACATGCTGTTCAATGGTGGCAAAGCGCTCGTCGTCGTCGAGTTCCTGTTTGACGACGGCGAGAACCGTGCGGACTGCCAGGCGTGCCTGCTTGTTGAGGTGGGACATGGATGCGTCGGCGTCCGTACGCTGTACCTTTTTGATTTGCTCCTTGAGTTCCTTTACGGCGCGTAGCGCCCGTTCGAGTTGCTCGCGTTCGCCGTCCGTGCGGTTGCGTTGTTGAATTGTGTCGTTAAGGCGACCGGCTTCCTTGTCGAGCGTCTCGAGCAAGCGAGTTTTCTCGTTGTGCGATGTGAGCCCCTCTTCGAGCCGCTGGCGGGCTTGCTTGGCTGCACGGTTGGCTCGTCGGGTGATCTTGCGTACGGAGGTGTTGCGATCCTTGGACTCGTTGCGGATGTCCTTTTCGATGCGTCGCATCTCGTCTGCGAGCTGCTCGTGAAGTCGGGAGAGGGCATCGGAAGGCTCGAAGTCGTCTCGCTGAGAGTTCGGTACGAGAGCTGGGTCAACGACATGGATCTCGCCGAAGCACCACAAGGCGAGCGGGCGGCTGGTCCAGAGTGCCTGGACGAGCGAGTGGTCGCCAATGGCGATGTTGTGCATGCGTACACGGAGGCCGCCGAATGGAACGTCGGCGAGAGCTCCTCGCCGCTGGTGGTGGGCGAGCCAGCCCCACCAGCCTGGGTATCCACCGTTTCTGGGGAGCGCAACTACATCGGTGACATCGACTCGTCTGGGGGCGCGTCCGAGCGCGTTGCGGGTGGTGAAAGAATCCTTGAACGGACGGTAGATCTCACGGAGGACGGCACCGTCGGGGCTGCAGATGTTGATCGAGACGGTGTCTAGGGACTCGGGATGGCCGGCGGCGTTGGCGAAGGTGCGAATCTTCTCCTGAAACTTCCATGTGGTGGGATCTTGGCGGACGGGAGCGGTCTGCTCAAGGTAGTTGGACAAGGCATCGACATCGAGCAGGGCGGGGTTGGTAACGCCATCGAGGGTGACCTGCAGGAACCCGGCGTCGACTTCGGACGGCCGCTCTTCGGGTGTGCAATTACGGTTGATCGCGTCGGCAATAGTGGTGGGTGCTTGGCCGGGGCGCGTGAGTTGGTTGATGGCGTGGGCATCAAACGTAACTGTGCAGGCCCGGTCATCACCGTCACTAGTGTCGAAGACCAGGCGGTTGCAGTAGCTGATACCAGCCATGCGGCCGATTCCACGGAAACCGGCATTGGCGGCGGCCGCATCGTTGGTGCTGGCCTTGCCGGAGTAGCCGATGTCGACGAGTTGGACGATAGCTTCCTCAGGGTTTAGGCCTGTCCCGTCGTCGCGGATCCGGAGTGTCTTGGCGTGCGGATCGATGATGATGTCGATGCATCCCTCATCGGATGCGAGCAAGCCTCGACGGCGAGCTGTACGGACACTGTCAAACGCATTTTGGATGTACTCTCGGATGCAGTGCAGCGGCTCGCTGTACATGCCGAGTGTAATGGTTTCGAGAAGATGGACGCCGAGCTGGGTTTCATGATTCGGGGACACGGTGTCTATCCCGGGCGGTACGCGTTGCGCGGAAAGCGGAGCTTCAGCGTTCCCGCGCTGAAACGTGTGTGGCTAACGAGGAGCTCGCCCTTGCGGAGGAAGGGAACCCGTTTAGATTGGGGACGCATTCTTATCTCTTGGTCTTTCTGGGACTCGACGGCGGTGGTGCGTCCAAACACGTGCGTGCCCGAGTTGCCGGTAACACGGTCGTCGACGCTCGTGCGGAACTGCTCCGCACCGAACAGTATGATTCCCTCGGAGCGGCCGCGTTCGCTGATTTCCCGCAGATGTCCGGTAAGGGACCGCGCTCCACCATGCCTCGGAGCGAACTTGTTCAGTTCGTCGGCGAAGAGGACAACTGTGCCACGCTCCGTGACGGGAGCGTCCTCATTGTCGGGATGGGACGGGCGGGGGTCTCGCAGGGCGGCGATTACGTCGCCGACAACGAAGGCCTGGAGGTAGTCAGGGAGTTGAGCGATATCGACAACGGCGACATCGCCGGGTTGGAGTAGGCGAAGGCGGTTGGATAAGCAGACCTGTCGGTAGTCGGCAGCGTGCCGAGCCAGTTCGGTGAACATGGCATTACGCGTACGCTGGCCGAAGAGGCGGTAGAAGCGGCGCCAGGACACGACCGGTATGCGGCTCTTGTCTGGAGTGGAGTTGGCCCAATCCGAGACGTTGCTGCGGAGCGCGCTCCAAGGGGCTTCTCCGCGAACATTTTCGCGGCAATACTCGACGCAGCTGACTAGTGTCTGTGCCGGGTCGTCCATGTCCTCGAATAGGAGGTGAAGGCGTTCGAGCGCGTGCTCTACATCGTAGAAGTAGCGGTAGGCGCGTGCGGCATCGAAGTTGGCGGAGACCTCGTTCGAGGGGAGGGACGTTTGGGCCCGGCCGGGTTCATCGGCGCAGTAGGGATAGAAGTATGAGACGTTGGAGAGCGGCTCGCAGCGGAGGCCGCACCTCTCCCAGTCGCGCCGTGTGCGATCGTCTAGGTCTTGGGCGGGCTCGTGCAGGTGCAGTAGGTCTGAGCCCTTCACGTTCAGGACGACGAAGGCCGGTTTGGGGCCGGATTCCCACTGGTCGGCCTGCTGCTGGATGGCGGATAGGAGAAACATGGCGTATGAGGTTTTGGTCGCGAGGCCTGAGATGCCGGAGATGTTGAGGTGGGCCCCTTCGGGGCCGACGAGGTAATCGGCGTCCATGTCCACGCTGATCACGATACTGGTGTCGTTGGGACCGGACATGGTGATGTATCCGGCGGGGGTGTTGCGGTGATATTCGTCAATGCCGAGGGCGCTGCGGACACCGTCTTCGTCGGGATAGTGGACGCGTGAACCGTGGGGGACGGGCATTTCGATGTCGTTGGTGTTGTAAAGGACGGTGGCGTCGGCGTATGTGGTTACGACGCGGCCGACGCGGGGGGATTGGGAGGAATTGCCGAAGTCGGAGGATATGAACCCGCTCAGCGGGCTCGGCTCGTCTGAGACTTGGTGGATTTCGTCGATGATCGCGTAGAAGCGGCCGATGTCGGCGTCGGAGTTTTCAGGCGGAAGGACCTGGACGAAGTCGAAGGGCTTGAGATTGACGCCGGCGGTCAACCAAAAACGGAAGGACCCGGTGGACGTCGGGTGGTTTTCTGTCGCGACGACGCGACCGATTGGTGAGTTGGCGCTCATGAGGGCGCTCTAGCTGTGCTGGGGATTGTCAGAGGCATGCGCGAATACTCCGGTCGTTGCGGAACTGAGTCTTGATATAGCGTTCGGTGACGTGGACGGGGTAGAGGTGACTGGCCCAGCGCGCGTCAGTGTTGGGGGTCGCCGGTGCACGAAGTGCGAGGACGTGTTCGCTGATTCGGCTGCAGCGGGCGGTATCCATCTTGGGAGAGTCGTGAGCGGGGTCGTCGGGGAAAACTTCGATCTTGACCACTCCGTCGGGGTATTCGAGGCTCGCCACGCGGCCTGGGTCGTGTAACCTTAGGTACCATGACGCGATCGTGAGGTTGCGGTGGGGTGACCCGCGAGCCGGAGTTCGATGGGCAGAGGGTAGGCGCGAGATGAGTGCGCCGACGCGCTCAGCGCCGCTCCCACTGACATATGGCCGGTGAAGGTCGAACTGTTTGGCGACACCGACGACGTTGCGGAAGGCCTCTTTGTATCGGTCCATGTCGACGTAGAACTCAATGGAACCATCAATGAGGAGTAGCGCATCGCGGGAGATGTCGCCGGCCTTGGCAAGCTTTACGATGCGTTCCACCTCCATGCTATGCATTTTGTGGAGGACCCGAGCGCGCGCACGGTCCATTGGGGGTCTTTGATCGGTGTCGTCGACTTCGTAGCGATCGAAAGTGAGGTCGAGCGGGAGGCGGGAGGTCCGTGCGGCGCTGCAGGTAGCCGCTTCGGCGTCGGCAAGATCTTCGGCGGAAAACGAGTCAGGGAAGAACAAGGTGTTGTTGGCGTCGTAGTGCCTAATGTGCAGGCGTGAGTCCCGCAACTCCGTGGTTGCGACACCGATTTGTGCGATCAGGAGAGGAAGGTAACGGTTCTTGGTATCGACCACGTAGCCGGCGCTGGTGACGCGTTGGCTGCCGTCGATGAAGTATCGAAAGAGCAACGGGTCGTGGTTGGCAATCTCAGCAACCTCGAGAAAGCGGGTATCGGGGCGCGGTGTCTCCAGGAACTTGCCCCGGGGCGGACGTGTATCGCTGTCGTTGGGTACTGGGGAGAAGTCGACGTCGTTAACCCCAGCAGGCCCGTAGCAGGTGAACTTGCCCTCGCGCAGGGCGGCGAGGATGCCGGTCATGAAACTGGGAAACTACGCGAAGCCTGTGTGGTGACATGGGCGTTTGGTGGGAAGATGAGGTGGCAGTTACGAATTGCCGTCATGGTTGCTACCGGCGTTGGTTGAGGCAGCAGGATCAGCCTTTTGGGCACGCGCAAGGCGTGTGGTTGATGTGCGCATGAAAGCAGCCCTCCTAGGAACGGCCGGATTCTAGATGAGGTGACTGAATTTGGCCACTGCCGCCCGAGCGGGGCTTCGAGGCGGCTCCAACGACTCCGGCTGGAAGGTAGCGCCGTTTCCACGGCGATGCCGGCTAGCGCCCCGGCCCGAACACGCCGTCGAGCGTCCCGGCGTCGAGGACGTTGTCCGCCCAAGTCTCCAAGTCGTCCGCGGACGCCTGTCCCAACCTTTCGACGACGGCGGCGGGCAGAGGCCCGAACCGGTGCCGGAGCTGCCGTTCCAGAACGGCCCGCTCGCCCCTCAGGACGCCCCGCTCCATGCCTTCCTGCCGACCTTCCTCGCGCGCCTTCTGGATGAATCCTGTCATAACCGCTTTGCCCTGCTCCAAGCCTTCCTCGCGGGCCCTTTGGATGAATCCTGTCATAACCGCTTTCTCCTCCGCGTGGTCTCTTTCAAAGCGACGGCTCTCGTCCTCGCTCAACCTAGCGTAGATTTCGATGAACTCCATGTATTTTGCCTTCCTATCCGCGTCCTTTTCCACCGCCTCCAGACCCCGCACCGCCGCCGCGTAAGCCTCCACCCGGCGCTCCGGCGGGACCCGCATGTTCGGCAAGTTCACCAGCGCCGCCACATTGCCGCTGTCATGCCAGTCCTCGTAGGGCGTCTCCGCCAGCCGGCACGCAAGGTAGTTGAACCTCAGGTAGGTCTCCAGCTCGGTTCCGAGCGCCAGCGGGGCGGGCGCGGCCTTCGCGCCCCGCAGGAAGATCGCCACGGGAACCACCCGTTCGGTGTCGAACATCTGCGCCAGATCGAGGCAGTAATGGGCCAGCCGGTGCGTCGAGAACCGCCGCGGCCTGGTCTCCTCCTCGACCACGAAGAGGACGGCCTCACGGCGCCCGTCGCGCCACTCGACGAGCAGCGGCACGTCGAGCTCGCGGAACCGGTCGCCCAGGCGATCCTTGAGCTGCTCCTGCCGCAGCGGGGTGATCTCGACGTCATCGTCGGGCGCGGGCGCCTCCTCCGCGGCGAAGAAGGCCAGCGCGTCCCGGGGGTAGTCGACGATGAGGTTCTTGAAGTTCTGGTCGTGGCTGGTGATGTCCGTCATGGCTGCGCCCCGGGGTGCTTCCCAGCGCGAAAGAGTGCCGCACACGGGCGCCGCGGCGCTACGGCAGATGTCCTACGGCACCGAGGGCGGATGTCCCACGACGGCAGGGGGCGATGGCCCACACCACGTCGGGCAGGTCGAAGGAGAGTGCGCGCGGCGCGCAAAGTGAGAACTGCTGGTCAGCCCAACAACGGCTTGAATCCCCGAATCGAACCTCCGCATAATCGGTGCTCGTTTCATCGAATTCGGGGGATTGCATGGCGAGCGAAGCACTTGAAAGGGGTCTGGAAGCGCTCAAGGCCAAAATCGGCCAACCGTCGGAGCCGACCGACTGGTTTGAAATGACCCAGGAACGCATCAACACTTTCGCCGATGCCACCTTGGATCAGCAGTGGATCCATGTGGAGCCGGAACGGGCCAAGAATGGG
>JAJDWR010000047.1 GCA_022825505.1 Gammaproteobacteria bacterium
CGGCAGCTACATCCGGTCGCGGATCCTCCACGACGACGGCAGTGGGCGAACTGAACGCGTGTTCTCGACGATAGTCGGTCCCATCGGACCGGTTGCCTTCGACAACACGGTGAAGTTCAGCCGCGACAGCTACAACGTGCGGGAGGGCGACCCGCTGCGGCCTACGCTGACCTTCAGCTCGCCCACCAAGAGAGCGCGCACCTTCGAGATTGCCTTCTATAATTGCGACGCCGACCTGCGCAAGGACATCGTCGTGGATAAGGCCTCAACCGTTCAATTCGGGGCGTTAGTAGATCCATTCTCCGCCGCGCACTCGGTGACGGTGCCGGCGGGCGTGACCAGCCACACCTTCAGCCTGCCCGTGCCGCTGGACGGCGAGATCGAGGGCTACGAATCCTTCGTCATGGGCTTCAAAAAATCGCCGTCGGGGATCACCATTGGAGACCAGAACGACGCCACGAACCAGGGACAGTACGCCCAGGTCCAGATCACCGACGTCAACCTGGTTCCGGAGAACTGGCCCCTCAAGCCCGGCGGCGTGAGCGCGGGCGACCAGTTCCGGCTGCTGTTCCGCACGGAGAACGAGCGCAACGCCCAATCCGGCGACATCGGCGACTACGACACCTTCGTCCGCAACCGGATCGGCGGCGCAAGCACCGGCCACGCGGACATCCGCCAGTACCGGGACACCTTCCGGGCGGTGGGGAGCACCGGTACCGTGGCCGCCGCCTGGCACACCGCCACCGGCATCATGGTGAGCGGCGAGCCCAGCCACACCCCCTTCTCGCACCCCATCCACTGGCTCAACGGAGCCAAGATCGCCGACGACTACAACGACTTCTGGGACGGCAACTGGGACGACAACGCCCAGACCAAGGGGCGCAACGCCAACGGCCAGACCAGCAGCAACAACCGGGGCCCCAACACCGGCACCAAGACGGGCACGACCCACGCCACGGCGGGGGCGAAAGCCACCATGTACCTGGGCCACAGCGCCAATACCCGCTGGGGAGGCGCCGCGGCGAACCAGAACCCGATCAACCAGGGCAGCATCCCGGTGGGCAACAACAACGTGTACATCGGCCTCTCCGGGATTTTCCTGCCGCTGGACGTGAGCGCCGCCAATCCCCTGGTCACCATCGAAACCCGGCGGACCCGCGTCAACGAGGGCGATGCCATTCGCTACACCCTGCGGGCGTTCCCGGCCCCGTCGTCGCCCGTGACGGTCAACGTGAAGGTGACCGACAGCTCCGACGGCGGGCCCGGATACATTGCACCCGGCGAGCTCGGCCCCAGGACCCCCATGATCCCCACCTCCGGCGTTGTCACGTTCATCGTGAACACGCATGGCGACCAACTCGGCGAGGCCGACGGCGAGGTGACGGTCAGCATTGGCGCCGGTTCGGGCTACCGGACGCTGGCCGCCTACGACACGGTCATGACGGCCGTCACCGACGATGACGAGCCCTCCACGCTCTCCGCCAGCGTCGCGCTGGGGAACGGCACGGGCGGCCCGGCGCGGACCGGCGCCAACGTGGACTTCACCTTCTCGCTCCCCAAGGCGCGGGAGAAGAGTGATCTGGACGGGATCCGGACGCAGCTGGCGTGGGGCGGCGACGTGATCAGCCCGCGTTCGGACCGTCCCTCGACGTGGGACCGCTACGCGGTCAATCCCGAATGGAAACCGGACGGGAGCGCCAAGGTGAGCAGGCACGGCGCCTACGTGCGGCCCTGGCTGGAGAATTCCATCATGCGCGGCCAGCGAAGTTTCAGCCTTCGCGTCCACGTCAAGAATCGCGCCGAGGCCGGCGGCGAAGTCGGCAACGGCTGGATCGCGATGCGGGTGGCGGAGGCCCGCAACGATCGCTACCAGGCGAATCCCGCCGCCGAATGGGCCTGCATGCCGGTGGGCGGCGGAACCTGTCCGTCCGCCTGGCCGGGCGTGCCCACCGCCACCATCGTTGCCCTGGACAACGGCAGGGTCATGTCCGGCAGCGACGCGCGTTACCGGATCACGGTCAACCCGGCGCCGGCGGCTGGCCAAACGCTGCGGGTGTACCTCAAGACGTGGGAAGTCTTCATCAAACCGACGGACCCAAAGGTGCTGATCGTCGGCGGAGTTCGGATAAATGCCGACGGATCTCCATTTGATCAAACTGAGCGAGATAAGCTCACGGGCAAAGTTGATATAGATGCCAACGGAAATCCACTGGATGAGGATGTTGTCGTAGAAATACGAACTCAGCGCGGGTTCCAGTACAAATACTATTACCTTCAACCCCGCAGAGGTGGTACGCAGGTGCAGCGCACGGCACATACCCACCATGACGTGGGCTCCGGCGGGTCCGCCACCTTCACGCTGCCCACCAAGGTCTTCCGCAGCACTGAAAACATGGGCGGACGCAACTACTGGGCGGAGGTCCAGGAGGACGTCGCCTACACCGTCAACGACATCCTCCGGGAGGCTGAGGTGGAGACGACCATGTTCAACCCCAACGCCGAGGCCTGCTGGTACGGCCACTCGCACCAACGGCCGCGCTTGATCACCGTCGATGGAAGCCAGGTGTACTCACCTGGGGGCATGGGGATCACCGAGTGCCTGACGGAGAGCGAGATTGATGAGTGGACCTACGGCAACGGCTCGACCGACGACAGACCGACTGTCTGGACCAGCTGCAAGCCGGAGTATTCCCATTCCGATAACAGGCACCCGTACACCCATGGTGGCCACACCCACCACCATCACAACCACGACCCGTACATCAAGCTGGGCGACGGTTCCTGCCCCGGCGGGCAGCCGCAGACAGATGGCGGTGGTTCGCAGGACGGGCAGACGGACGATCCACCCGGCGATCCCTTCCCCGATCCCGGAGCGCTGGGCTTCTCGAATGTGACCGTCGGCAGCATGACCCTGTCGTGGCCCGAGCGCGAGGTCGACCACTACCTGGTCTATTGGGCCGAGAACGTCGAGAACGCCGCCGTGCGGTCCGCCCGGGTGGACGCCGGCACGCTCACCTACACCATCACCGGCCTGAAGCCCGGCACGGAGTACGCGGTCATCGTCTATTCCCAGGACTACGACGAGGTGACGCCCACCAGCTACCAGCGCACCGCCGCCGCCCCGCCCGCGGACGACGGAGAGGACGATGGGGATACAGGGACCGGCAATACGCCGCAGCCGGACTACAGCGCCCTGAAGGCGAAGATACAGGGCTACGCCGGCGAGCAGGCTGCGGACAGCGATCACGCCCGGCGCTGGAACCGCGTGCTGGCGGCGCTGGGCGACGAAGACGCCATCTCGGCCGGCCACGATCCCATGACCGCGTCGGAGGCTCAGGGCTACGCCGACCGCGGCTGGTCGCGCTGGGACGAGGTGGTGGACGCCCTGACCGAACTGGAGTCGAGGGAAACCGCAGAACCCGAGCCTGAGCCTGAACCCGAACCGGACCCCATCCCCGAGCTGAGCCTGTCGGGCGGCAGTGGCGTGGACGAAGGCGCCAGCGCATCGTTCACCATCCACGCCAACCCGGCGCCCGCATCCGGCGTGACGGTGAGCGTGACCGTAAGCCAGTCCGGCGACTACCTGGATTTGCCCGGCGCGGGTACCCGCTCCGTCACCCTCCCCGCGGGCGCGGCAACCGCAAGTCTCGCCATCGCCACGGTCGACGACGGCGCCGACGAGCCCGACGGCTCGGTGAGCGTGCGTATCGGCCGCGGCACGGGCTACACGGTGGCGTCCTCGAGCGCTACGGCCACGGTGACGGTGCGCGACGACGACGATCCGCCGCCCGTGAGAACGATCGGCGCGTGCGTGAGCCTTTCCCAGTGGAAGACCGTGAAAGGCTATTACGACAGCAACGCCTACCGGTCTCCGAACTACGGCGCGAACTGGTACCGCGTCCTGATCGCCTACCATGAGGACCGCGGCGACCAGACAATGCCCGACTGGGTCGGCGCCACATCGAAGCCTTCCAGTGCCTACACCGTGGAAGAGGCCGAACGGAGCGAGACCGTGTGGTCCGGCTGGACGCCGGTGCGCAAGGTGCTTCAGTGCCTTGAGAAGGAAAGCGGCCGGTCGTTCGCCCCACTGCTGCCGAGTTCCTCCAATTCGGCCCATGAAGGCGTGGTGCGCTTCGTCAATGCCTCCCCGCAAGGCGGCTCGGTGCATATCCGGGCCACCGACGACAGCGGCTGGAGCCCGCCCCCGGTCACGCTTCATGTCGGCCCCGGCGAATCGATCCAGCTGACCACCCGGGATCTCGAGCAGGGCAACGCCGCCAAGGGGCTGAGCGGTTACCTCGGCGCGGCCACGGGCGACTGGCGCCTGGATGTGTCGAGCGAACGGGACATCGAGGTGCTGCCCTACGTGCGCGCGCACGACGGCCTGCTCGCGCCCATGCGCGCCATCGCGGAGGCGGAGCGCGGGGTGCACCGCGTATCGACCTTCGCCCCGGCGAACGATCCGGGCGCCCCGGGCCAAACGGGCCTGCTGCGGCTGATCAACCGGGGAGGCGAGGCGCTTGCGGCGCACATTGCCGGCACGGACGACGGCGGCGCGACAAGCGGCGAGGTATCGCTGGCCATTCCCGCGGGCGAGTCCGTCCTTCTCACCGCGGCCGAACTCGAAGGCGGCGCTTCCGGACTGCGGGGCGCGCTCGGCGACGGCCGGGGGATGTGGCGGCTGAACATCGCCTCGGGGGGCGACCTGGCCGTCATGAACCTGCTTCGGAGCGGCGGCGGGCATCTGACGAACCTGTCGAGCGGCGCTTCTCCGGCACTGCGCTCCGGAGAAGTGCACACGGTGCCCTACTTCCCCTCGGCCTCCGACCCGCTGGGCCGACGGGGCCTGGTGCGCATCGTGAACGATACGGCGACCGACACCGTGGTGCGCGTGCAAGCCCACGACGGGACCGGAAGGCACCACGAGCCGCTGACGCTCGCACTGGGCGCGGGCGAGGCGGCGCATCTGAACTCCTGGGATCTGGAGATCGGCAACGCCTCCGGGGGGCTGTCCGGGCGCACCGGATCGGGGACGGGCGACTGGCGGCTGGACATTGCGGGCCCACCGGGCGTCGAGGTGCTGGCGTACGTGCGCACGCCCGCGGGCGCTCTTGCGCCGGTGCACGACGTGGCGGACGCATCGGGCCGAACCCACGAGTTGCCGATGTTCAATCCGGCGGGTGGCGCCGTCCAGGCGGGCCAACTGCGGATCGTGAATCCGGGGCCGCTTCCCGCGCGGGTGTTGATCCGCGGCAGGGACGACG
>JAJDWR010000036.1 GCA_022825505.1 Gammaproteobacteria bacterium
CTTCCAGATTGAAGATCGGTGGAAAAGCGTGGGACAAACCGCGCGGGCAGTTCAAGTCGATGACAGCCATCAAGGGACGATTTTTAAATGAATTACAACAGGTTACCATTGACTCGAACCGACTATCCCGGACACTAGTGACGGGAAGAACGAAAACATCGCGTTCCTGATCGTTCCGGACGACGGTGACGCTACCTCCGAAGAAGCTCTCGCGGCGGCTGTGTGGCTCACGGACGCCGCCTGGCAGACACCCTGGACGAGGCGCGTGGACTCGCTCGCCAATTTCCAGCACACCACCGCCGACGGCGACGACCTGTATGTACGCGACCTGATCGATCCGCAACTCCTCTCCGACGCTGACGCGCGATCGCAAATCCGCGAGATTGCCCTGTCCGACCCACGGATCGAAGGCGCCATTCTGGCCCGAAACGGCGATGTCAGCGTGGTCAACGTCACCATCGAACTACCGGACGAAGACCAGTTGGAGGCCATCACCGAAGTCGCCGGGTTCGCAAGAGCCCTCGCCGCGGAGGCCGAAGAACGATTTCCCGGCATGGACCTGCGCACCGTCGGCACCGTGATGGTCAATCAGACCTTCGTCGAAGCCTCCGTCGACAGCCAGTTGATCTTCCTGCCGGCCAGCCTGGTGCTCATGGCGGTGGTCCTGGGCGTCCTCGTCCGGGGCTGGGCCGGGGTGCTGGCCACCGGGATCGTCATCGTCTTTTCGATCATGGCGTCCCTGGGCCTGGGCGTGTGGGCCGGCCTGCCGTTTTCCCCGCCCATCGCGCCGGCGCCGACCATCGTGCTGATGATCGTCGTGGCGAGTTGCGTACACCTCCTGGTGGGCTTGCAGCAGCGGTTGCGGGCGGGGGATTCGAGGCACGACGCCATCGTCGGATCGCTCAGTCTCAATCTGCATCCGGTGTTTCTGGCGAGCCTCACGACAGCGCTCGGCTTCCTGAGCATGAACTTTTCCGAAGTGCCGCCCTATCGCGATCTGGGCAACTTCATCGCCTTCGGGATCGGATCCTCGTTCGTTCTCTCGGTCACCTTCCTGCCGGCCCTGCTCTCACTGCTCCCGGTTCGCGCCGCAAGGGAACGGCAATTCCACGGAATCTCCGTAAGGCAGATCTCGGACGCGGCATTGCGGCACAGAAAGGTGCTGTTTGCCTTCTGGCTGGTGGTCGTGCCCGCCATGATGCTGGCCATTACGCGCAACGAACTCAACGACGTGCTGGTTCACTTCTTCGATGACAGCGTCGAGTTCCGGCAGGACACGGACTTCATGGACGAACACCTGAGCGGCAATACCCTGCTGGAGTACTCGCTGCACGCCGATGCCGAGGGCGGCGTCACCGATCCCGAATTCCTCACCGAGGTCTCGAACTTCGCCGAGTGGTACCGCGGGCAGCCGGCGGTACGCCATGTGGCGGTCATTACCGACACCTTCCGGCAACTCAACCGGAGCATGCACGGCGACGACCCGGCCGAGTACCGGATCCCTGCAAGCCAGCCGCTGGCGGCGCAGTACCTGTTGCTCTACGAACTCTCGCTTCCCCAGGGCCTGGACGTGAACAACCAGATGGACCGGTCCAGAACGTCCACGCGCGTGTCGGTGTCGGCGGAGACGCTGGGTTCCGCCGATGTGCTCGATCTGAATGCCCGCGCCGAGGCCTGGCTGGCGGAAAATGCGCCGCGAGTGGACGACGTCAACGCCACCGGCCCGGCAACGCTGTTCGCCTACATCGGTCAGCGCAACATCCGCGCCATGCTGCTCGGGACGGTGGTTGTGCTCGTCGCCATTTCCATCATCCTGCTCGTCACGCTGCGGTCGCTGCGGGTGGGCCTGATCAGCATCGTGCCCAACCTGGTGCCCGCGGTGCTCGGCTTCGGCGTCTGGGGCCTGACGGTCGGGCAGGTGAGCCTCTCGCTGTCGGTCGTCGTGGCCATGACCGTGGGCATCGTCGTGGACGACACCGTGCACTTTCTGAGCAAGTACCTGCGTGCGCGGCGCGAATACGGCCATGACCCCGAAGACGCGGTGCACTATGCCTTCGACACGGCCGGTCGCGCCCTGGTTACGACGACCATCGTGCTCGTCGCCGGTTTCCTGATATTCGCGTTTTCTCCGCTGATTCCCACCGCACAGGTGGGAATCCTGACCGCGATGATCATCGGCTTTGCGCTGATTGCCGACCTGACGCTCCTGCCGGCGCTGCTGCTGGCGGTCGACCGGGGTGCTGCGAAGCAGGCCCCGACCCCGGCCTGAGCCGCCGTCCGGTTGAATCCGGTCGCGGAAACCACGGGCCATCCGAGCCTTTCCCGGGCGAGTTTGCATATAATCCCCTGAAGATTCACTCAGGCCGAATGAGAATTTCCCGATCCTTGCCGGATCGCCACAAGGCAGCTACGCACGGTCGTGTTCAGTAATCCATTTGACTCGTTTCACAATACGGTTGCCGAAGCCAAGGAAGAGCGTGAACAGCTCGACCGGCTGCTGACGGTCTCCACGCCGCGGGAGCGCCTGCTGCTCGCCGGCATTGCCGTGTTGTTGATTGTCCTGGCGGCATGGCTCTTCTTCGGCAGCGTAGCCCGAAGCCTTACGGTTGACGGCGTGCTGGTCGAGTCAGCCGAAAACTCGGGCGAAGCAGCCCTGTCCGTGCAGGCCCTTGTCCTGGTCGACAGCGAGCTGGCGCTTGAGGTCGAGGCCGGCATGCCGGCGGTGATCGAACTGGCCACGACAGATGGAGAACTGGAGATGCTTGGAGGAGAGGTCGCGGTCGCTCCGTCGGTATCCTCGCCCGAGTTTCTGGAGGCGATGGAGATGGACTCCATGTCGCCGGTGACCATCTTCCACCACGTTGAAATCACGCTCGATGAAGAACTCGATCCGGCTTCGCTCCCAGGCAGGGAAGTCCGCATTGTCATCGATCTCGGCCGACAGCCTCCCGCCGCGCTTTTCGGAATGAGGCGAACATAGGATGCCCCCGCGCGCCTCTCCCGGGGCAGGCGCCAAGGCTGCTTCGGACACGTCGAAACAAAGGGTCACCACGCCCGTCCTGTTGCAGATGCACGCAACGGAATGCGGCGCCGCCTGCCTCGGCAGCGTATTGGGCCATTTCGGGCGCTGGGTGCCGCTGACCGAATTGCGCGAGAAATGCGAGGTCAGCCGGGACGGCAGCAGCGCAGCCAGCATCGTGCGTGCTGCCAGAGATTACGGTCTCGAATGCAGGGGGCTCAGCGTACGCGCCCATCTGCTGAAGAAACTGCCGCTACCCTTGATCCTGTTCTGGCAATTCAGCCATTTCGTCGTACTTGAAGGCTACGACGACCGATACTTCTATCTCAATGATCCGTCCACGGGTAAGCGCAGGCTTTCCGCCGAAGAGTTCAACAAGGGTTACAGCAGCATTGCGCTGGAATTCAAGCGCGGCGACGACTTCGAGCCCGGCGGCGAACGGCCCAGCCTGTTCGGGCAATTGCGCACCCTGCTTGCGGGATCCTGGAATGTGCTGACCGGCGTCGTCGCCTGCGGGCTCATGCTGACGTTGCTGGCCCTTGTCGTTCCGGTCACTCTCGGCGCGTTCGTGGACGATGTGCTGGAATCCCAGGGGGCCTGGGGCGGATTGGTGGCCGCTCTGCTGGGCGGCGGCATCCTGGTCTACGTCCTTACCTTGCTCAAGCACCAGTTCCTGAAGCGCCTGGCAGTCCGGGTTTCGGTGATCGGCTATAACCGGGGCCTGACAAGGCTGCTTCGGTTGCCAGTGGAGTTCTTCGAACACAGGCTGGTCGGCGATCTGACCGATCGGGTCTCGTCCATTGACAGACTCGCGAAGAACCTCACGGAGCAGTTCCTCGTGCTCCTTGTCGACATGGCGATGAGCGCGGTGTTGCTCGTCGCCATGCTGGCCTACGATGTACGGCTTACCCTGGCCGTGGTGCTGCTGGCCCTTCTGCACGGGGCGCTCGCCCAATTCCTCAACGGGTTCCGGGAAGTTCGCAGCCAGTCGATGAGGCGCGAGCAGGGATTGCTGATCGGCGTCGGCATGCAGATGTTGAGTCATGCGGACAACCTGCGCATGACGGGGTCGGACGACCGTTTCTTCTCGCGCTGGAGCGGTCAACAGGCGCGCGAACTGCATGCACGCCAGCGCTATTCCCAACTGGGCGCCGCCAATACCGCGCTTCCGGGGCTGATCGCCCTGTTGCGCACCGCGGCAGTCCTGGGTATCGGGGGAAGCCTGGTCATGGCAGGAGCAATGACCCTGGGATCACTGGTCGGGTTCTATATCCTGGCGGAGATGTTCCTGGCGCCTGTCGGGCGATTCCTGGATTTCGCCGACAAACGCCAGGCGCTTGAAACCGATCTGCAACGTCTGGAAGACATCTCGCGAACCGCCGAAGATCCCGTGTTCAGCCGCCGGTCGCCGGAGTCGCGGTCGATCCCCACGTTCAGGGGCCGGCTCCAGCTTGCGGGCCGGCTCGAACTGCGCGACGTCACATTCGGCTACAACAGGAGCCGACCGCCCCTGATCGAGAACTTCAACCTCGAGATGAAGCCGGGTCAGCGGGTGGCCGTGGTGGGTCCCAGCGGATCCGGCAAGTCGACCGTGGCGCGCCTGGTTTCGGGTATCTGTCAGCCCTGGTCGGGCGAAATCCTGTTCGATGGCCATCCGCGGGATGAGATCCCCGAGGAAGTGCTGCGGCGGTCCATCTCCATGGTGGATCAGGATGCCGTGCTATTTTCCGCGTCCCTGCGCGACAACATCACCCTGTGGAACCCGGCCGTTCCGGACGAACTCATCATCGCCGCAACGCGCGACGCCTGCATTCATGAAGAAATCCTGCTCAGGCGGGAGGGCTATGCGGCTCGCGTCGAGGAAGGCGGGGTGAATTTCAGCGGCGGGCAGCGGCAGCGCCTGGAAATCGCCCGTGCGCTGGTGGGCAATCCCACCGTGCTGATTCTGGACGAGGCGACCAGCGCACTCGACGCCGCGACGGAAGAATACGTCGACGATGCCCTGCGGCGGCGCGGCGTCACCTGCCTGATCGTGGCGCACCGGCTGAGCACCGTGCGGGATAGCGACGAAATCATCGTGCTCGAAAAGGGCGCCGAAGTGCAGCGCGGAACCCACGACGACCTGATTGCGGACCGGGACGGCACGTATTACAAGCTGGTGAAGTCAGGCTGATGCAGGACGCTTTCCCGGAATTTGCGTCCCTGGGCCAGCTTGCCGCCCGCTCCGGTACGCCGGTGCCCTGCGCCGGCAACCTGCCGGTACAACTCGACGACCCGGACTGCGTCTGGTTTATCGATCAGGGCGCCGTGGATCTGTTCCTGGTCGAGTTCAGGGACGGGGTGGAGCAAGCGGCGCCGCACCACCTGTTGCGCTGCACTTCGGGCCGGTTGCTGCCCGGCGTCGCGCCGGACGAGGAGAATGGCGACGGCAAGGACACCACGCTCCGCCTGATTGCCAAGGGATTGCCGGGCACCCTTCTCAAGCGCCTGCCGGCGTCCCTGCTGTCCGAAGTTCGTCCTTCGGAACTGGCGGAACAGACCGATACCTGGCTGACCGCCATGACCGACACGCTGTCGCGCTTCGTGAGCCACCTCCCGCGTCCGACTGCGCTGGCCGAACCCGGACAGATCCACGCCCCGGCCGCCAGTACGCTGTCCGTACGGCGCGGTGTGGTCTGGGTCACCGAGCGGTCCGTCGGCGCCAGCCTGTTCATGGACATGGTCGACCAGGCGCAATTTGCCGAGGCGAGCAGTCCCCGCGAAGCCCTGATCCCGCTGACGCGGTCGAGCTGGCTCACCCTGTTCGACGAGGCGAAAGTGTCGGGCAGTTCAACCGAAACACTGGCGCAACAAGGGCTGCTGCTGCCGGCGCTCGCATCCTTTCACGCGGTGGCCTTCAACCTGGAACGCCTGAACCGCCGTCTGGCCGTGGTCGACGATGCCAACCTCGAACGCGAGCGGACAACCAGCCGCCGCACGGCGGAAAAAGCGGCCCGGCAGCGGCTCTTCAACATCTATGACCTGCCCACCGGCCGCGATGCCGGGGTCGAAGACACCGCACTGGAAGACGCCCTGCAGGTCATCGGCCGGCATGAAGGCATCGAATTCAGGATTCCGGTGCGCTCCCGATCTTCCGATTCGGTGATCGGCCTCACGGACGTTCTAGATTCTTCAGGCGTCCGTGCCCGGCGCGTGCGATTCAGGGCCGAGGGGAGCTGGTGGCGCGGCGACAGCAACGCACTGCTGGCATTTCGCTCCGGAGACGGGCAGCCCGTCGCGCTGTTGCCGGGCATGTTCGGGCGCTACCGCGAAGTCGATCCCGTCAGCAAGCGCAGCGTCCGGCTGACGGCGGCTCGGGCCGAAGCGCTGCAGCAGGAAGCCTGGATGTTCTATCGGCCATTGCCGCCGGAGAATGTGAAACCGGCGGACCTGCTGCGAATCGCCCTGCATGGAGCGGGCGCGGACCTGGTGCGGCTGGTGATCGCCGGGCTGCCGGGCGGCCTCATCAAACTGCTGCCGGCGCTCGCGCTCGGGTTCGTTGCCAATCACATCGCGGCCGGCGGAAGCGCCGGAGCGCTCTATGCAGTGGCCGTGACGCTGGCGGCGTTCGGCCTGCTCGGCGCGCTGCTGCACCTGGCGCAGAGTTCGGCGATGATGCGGCTGGAGGGGCGCTCGGCCTCAAGGGTTGAAGCGGCCTTCTGGGACCGCCTCATGCGACTTCCGTCAAGCATTCTGCACCGCCATCCGGCCGGCGACCTGGCCATGTCGGGAATGACGTTTCAAAATCTGCGCGATGGCCTGCAGGGCGTCATCGCCGACAGTGTGCTTTCGCTCGTTTTTCTGCTGCCAGTCTTTGCCGTCATCTTTTTCTACGATGCCGCTCTCGGGACCGTCACCCTGGTCTTCAGCCTGATTTCGCTGCTGGTCACCGTCGCTATCGGGTTGCGCCAGATTGCACCCCATGGGCGGATGATCGGCGCGATTCGCCGCGTAGCGGGCCGCCTGTTCCAGATTGTGGGCGGTATCGCCAAGCTGCGCGTGGAAAACGCGGAAGGGTCGGCGTTCGCCATGTGGGCCGAGGATTACAGGGAGCAGAAACGCGCAGAGCTCCAACTGGGCGTGCTCGAGGGGCATGCGAGGGCCTTTGGCGCCGCGCTGCCCCTGGTTGCCGGCGGCGTGCTGCTGCTCGCAGTGGCAACGGTGAGCGACCGGAATGTCCCAGTGGGCGACTTTCTGGTCATTTACACCGTCTTCATCGCCTTTCAGTACGCCATTGCCCGGCTAGGCGAGTCCTTCGGCACCACTGCCTCCATGCTGCCGGCGTTTGACCAGATGCGCCCGCTGCTGGCCACGATTCCCGAGTCAGCGGCCGGGGGAGAGCCGGTAGGCCGTCTGGGCGGCGACGTGCTGTTCGACCGCATTTCCTTCCGCTACGATCCCGACGGCCCGCTGATACTGGACGATGTCACGATTCGCGCCCGTCCCGGCGAGTTCATCGCCATTGCCGGGGAGTCCGGCGCCGGCAAGAGCACGCTGTTCCGCCTTGCGCTTGGCATCGACACGCCAGCGGCCGGCGCAGTGTATTACGACGGCCGCGACCTGAGGCACCTGAACCTGAAGCAGTTGCGCCGCAAGATCGGTGCGGTTCCGCAGTCGGTGCGGCTGCATCCCCAGGATATCTGGGACAACATCGTCGCGCACCACGAAGGGCCGACCACCGAAGAAGTGTGGCAGACGGCCCGCGCCGCCGGAATCGAAAAGGAAATCAAGGCGATGCCCATGGGGATGATGACCATGGTCGGGGCCAGCGGGGCGGTCCTCTCGGGGGGCGAGAGTCAGCGCGTCACCATCGCCCGTTCGCTGCTCGGCAGCCCGCGCGTCATGCTGCTGGACGAGGCAACCAACTGGCTCGACAACGAAAACCAGGCCGAGGTCATGCAGAACCTGGCGCTGCTCACCTCCACCCGAATCGTGATCGCCCACCGCCTGTCCACGCTGGAGCAGGCTGACCGCATCTACGTGCTGCAGGCCGGGAGGGTCGTGCAAAAGGGCTCATTCGAGGATCTGATGGAGGTTGACGGGGTATTCAGAAGGTTGGTCAAGAGGCAGATCGCCTGAGCCGGGCCGATCGACCGCCGGTTTTGCGCGAATGAAGGAACCAGCCAACGCAACGGAACGTCTTCTCCTCAAGGCTGCGAATGACAGCGAGTACCGCGCGCGCCTGCTCGCGCATCCAAGGGATGCGATAGAACAGGAATTCGGCGTGGCGCTGGCCGAAGGCCATGAAATTCACGTGCACGAAGAAACCGATGGTGCGACGCACCTGGTGCTGCCGCCGAAGAGCCGGTTCAGCGAGGAAGAACGCGAGGCAGCGAGGACAGGCGCGTCCTCGCTCGAGTTCCTGAAGAAGACGATGTACGACCCGGCCCCTCCAATGCGCCCACCTGCCGGGGAAGCGACGGCTGCCGGAAAAGCAGCGGGTGACAGGGAAGCGGTGACTGAGGGGGAAGCGGCGGTGGCCGGCAGAGCCTCGGCTGCGGGGGTGGGTTCCCTTGACAACGAGGCGTTGGGGAAGGCCGGCAGGGAGAGCATCCGCCGCGGACTCGCGTTCCTGGGATCCACAATCGACGAGAACGGGGCCTGGCACTGCATCCGGTTCAACATCGCCGACCCGGACATACCGCGGCATTTCGAGCGGCCACCGTTCGTTTCGGCATTCTGCGTTCTGGCCCTGGAAAGCAGCAACGAGCCGCGCGCCAGGGCCATCTGCGCCGCCACGCGGGGGTACCTTGCCGACACCATGGAATACCCGGGATTCTGGCGCTACTACCGCCATCTCCCCCAGGATCTCGACAGTACGGCGCTCTGTTCGCTGGTCATCGGGAATCACCCCTGGATTCTGCTGGAAAGGAACGTTCCCCGGATGCTGGCGAATCGCGACGAGAAGGGTTGCTTCATGACATGGGTGCTGGCGGAACACGAACCCAATGTCGTGGCGACCTTCCGCATTGAAGCCGACCCGGTAGTCAATGCGAACGTCATCGCGTACCTGGGCGACGGGCCCGATACCCGGGATGCCCAGCGATGGCTGGAAGCCATGATTGTCGAAGACCGGCTAGAGGGCGCCTCCAAGTGGTATCCGGACAAGGCCGCGATCTACTACGCAACCACCCGGGCCATGATCCGCGCGCGGCCCGCCCTGGAAGCACTTCGACCGATACTCGCGGATCGCATTCTCGGCCTGCGTGACCCGAGGGGAGAATTCGGCGACATCCTTCAGACTGCTCAGGCGATGTCGGCGCTCTACAATATCGGCAGCCTTGGACGCATCGACGCGAGACACGGAGTGGAGAGGTTCATCGGTTCGCAACGTGACGACGGCAGCTGGCCGGAGTTGCTCGCGTTCGGCGACCAATCGCTGAATTGGGGCACAGTGGGGCAGATCGGACATGGCTCCGAGGCCGTGACGACTGCGTTTTGTATCGAAGCCCTGGAGCGTCTCGTCGAAACCCTGGAAGATGCAGGCTGATCCGGCTCGGAAGTCCCGGGTGAAGTTCCCCACGGACACGAACATCCGGCAGGGGATCCTGCTCAGGACGACTCCCGGGGACCAGGGCCTCGTCAGGCTGCCTGCGCTTGCTCCGCACCTGCAGTTTCGCACCATTGGCGAAGAGCGGACGCTGCTGGTATCGGAGTCCTTCAATACGCTGCTGCACGGCAGGCTGTACCCCGATCTGCTGCCGCTGCTGGACGGCCGCCTCGCGCAGGAGAAGATTGCCGCCAGGCTTGCGGACACCCATGCCGCTGCCGATGTGCTTGCAGCCATCGTTTCGCTGACGGCCAAGGGCTACGTCGTCTCTGCCGAACATGGCATGGAGGCGGCCCGGGCGGCCTACTGGTCGTCACTGGGTGCGTCGCCGCGCTGGGTCGAACAGCGGCTCGTGGAATCGCGTGTGGCGGTTGAAGGGGACGGCGGACGGCTGGCCGGGCACCTTGAAGCGTCCGGCGCCCGGGTGGGAACCGACGATCCCGCGCTCACCGTCATCGTCTGCGAGGACTATCTCGAAGAAGAGTTCGTCGATGTCAATCGGCGGCAGATGGAGCTGGGCGCACCGTGGATGCTGGTGCGGCCCCGCGGAATCGAACCGCTGTTCGGCCCGGTCTTCCGCCCGCACGAACAAGGGCCCTGTTGGGCGTGCCTGGCCTACCGCCTGCGCAGCCACCGGGAAGTACACAATTTCCTGCGCAACCTTGGCGGCGAGGAGGCTGCCTTCAGGCCGTTTGCGGCGAATCCGACTGTGCTCGAAGCAGTCTACGGGCTGACCGCGGCGGAGATCGCCAAGTGGCTGGTGCTGGACGAGACGGCCCCGATTCACGCACAGGCGATCACCATGAATGTCGGCACGTTCGCAAGTTCCCGGCACCCGGTGATGCGCCGGCCGCAGTGTCCGGCCTGCGGCGACGAAGCGTTGCATCGGCCGGACCGGCCGCCGGTCCCGCTGAACCTCAGGGCGAGCCCCAAGGCCCACCTGAACAGCGGCGGCGCACGCACGGTGGCGCCGGAAGTCACCCTGGCAAGGTACCGTCACCTGGTGAGTCCGGTCAGCGGAGTCGTGACCTGGCTCAGGCGCACGACCGACGAGACCGATTCCTGGCTGCACGTCTATTGGGCCGGAAGCAATCTCGGCATGAGAAGCCGGACCCTGGGTTCGCTGAGGCGCAGCCTGCGCAGCAAGAGCGCCGGCAAGGGCAGCACCCGGGAGCAGTCCGAGGTCAGCGCGCTCTGCGAGGCGGTGGAGCGCTATTCGGGCGCCCTGCATGGCGAGGAGATCCGTCTGCGCAGGCGATTCAGCGAATTCGCCGGCGGGGACGAAGCGATACACCCCAACGAGGTGCAGCTTTTCAGCGACCATCAGCTCGATAACGCAGCAGGCATCAATGCGAAAGGCCACCCTTACAATGTCGTCCCCCCGCGTCTTGACCTCGATGCCGAGATCGACTGGACACCGGTGTGGTCGCTGACCCGGGAGCGGCATCGCTACCTGCCCACGTCGATGCTCTACAGCATGGCGCCCGAACAGCGCGGCACCGCCGACCTGATCGCCGATTCCAACGGCTGCGCCGCGGGCAATACGCTGGAAGAGGCCATCCTGCAGGGCTTTTACGAACTGGTGGAGCGCGATGCGTTCGGTATCTGGTGGTACAACCGGCTGCGGATGCCCGCGGTCGATCTGGCCGGCTTCGACGACGAGTACCTGGCATCGGCCGCCGACTACTACGCCCGCTGCGAGCGGGACGTATGGATGCTCGACGTGACCGCCGATATCGGCATCCCGACGTTCGTGGCGTTGTCACGCAGGCCGGACGGTGAAACCGAGGACATCATTTACGGCGCCGGCGCCCACGCCGACCCGCGTATCGCGGCACTGCGTGCGATCTGCGAACTGAACCAGTGCCTGACCTGGCTGCCGCGGCCCGGCGGCCGGGACGGCCGGCCGATGATCGACGACCCCCTGGCGCTCCAGTGGTGGAAAACCGCCCGACTCGCCGACTGCCGCTGGCTGGCACCTCCGGCGGATGCGCCCTTGCGCGATCCCTCGATTTATCCGGTAACAGACTCGACGGACGCGCGTGACGACGTGGAGCATTGCCGCGCCCTTGTAGAAGCCAGGGGCATGGAGTTCCTGGTACTGGATCAGACCCGGCCCGACATCGGCATGCCCGTGGTGCGGGTCATCGTGCCGGGCATGCGCCACTTCTGGGCGCGGTTCGCGCCCGGGCGCCTCTACGACGTGCCGGTGAGCCTGGGCCGTCGCGAATGCCCCCTCGCCGAAGCCGAATTGAATCCGACTCCCGTCATCGCATGAGGAAGCGACATGGACATTGACCGGGCAGTGACGCTGACCGAGGACCGTCTCGCAGAGGAAGGCGGCACCATGGGTGACCTGCTTGGGCACTTTCGAAACAGGATTTCTCCGATTCTCGTCGGCAACTCGGAATGGGAACGCATACTCCAGTGCGCGGGCAGACTTCCGGGCACCATGGCCGCCCTTCCCTTCGGCTTTGAACTGCCGCTGCACGAGCCCCGGCCGGTGGCGGATTTCGGAGCGTCGCTGGCCAGCGGAACACGAACGGCGGCATTTTTCGAAGCGCGCGCGCGCACCGGCGAGGCCGATGAGACGGCCAGATCGATTACCCGTCTGTTCAGGGAAATGGAAGCCGAACACTCGCCCCTGCGCGAGATCGTCGGCCGCAAGCTGATGCTTGAATATGACATCGGCTCGGCGCAGGACGGTGGGCGCTCCGACCCGGCGCTGTTCCTGCGGCCCGGCGAACGCCCGATCATCGGCGGCGGCGGCCAGTTGGGCGATGTCCGCACGGTAGTCGATGCGCTGGTTGACTGCGCAGGCTGGGAGCGCAACGACGCCGAGCGGAAGAACGTCGAACGGGCCTACCTGGCCCAGCCGGGCGATACGCGCCTGGATTCGTTCGGCGTCTTCCCGTCGCGCTCGCGGTCGATCCGCCTGGCGGTCATGGGCTTCCGGACGCAGCAGGAAGCGTGCGTCTATCTCGAAAACACGGGCTGGCCAGGCCGGATTTCGGCGGTCGACGCGGTGATTTCACGCTTCAGGGAACGCGCGAATATCGTCAGGACCGGAGTCAATATCGATGTGCGCAAAGAGGGTCTCGGACCGACGCTCGGCCTGACACTGATCGTCAAGCAGCGGTATACGAAGGACTC
Source organism: Gammaproteobacteria bacterium (assembly GCA_022825505.1). GTDB lineage: Bacteria > Pseudomonadota > Gammaproteobacteria > Steroidobacterales > Rariloculaceae > UBA6522. The sequence goes on from JAJDWR010000036.1 coordinate 12,762, forward strand.
GCGCTACTGGCTCGACGGCCTGACCGACTGGGATCCGTTCCTGGACGCGTTGGGCCACGAAGACCTGGTCGTTCCGGAGAAGCTTGAGGCGGTCGCCGGCTGGGTTTCGAATCCGACCGCCCTGTTTGCGAAGACCGGGCGCTTCGTACTGCTGCGCGGCATCCACCACATCAAACTGGTCATTTCAGGCAACCGGCTCAGCAAGGCCAAGGCTTACGTGTTCCTCGTGCTCTCCGGCGCGGTCTCCTCCTGACATCGGTCTGAAACGCCCACAACAAACCCCACCCGCCCCGCAAGGGGCCGATGGGGGCATGGGTTAAGGCTATGTTCGAATGCAGGCAGTTCTGCATTCTGGCCGGCTGTCGCCGGCTGCCGGTTTTACCAGCAACAGCAGAGTCCGGCGGAGATCGCTTCGAGCTGCTCCTCGGTGATGTTGGGATCCGGCGGCAGCGCAAGATGGACCGTCTGCATGTCACTCTCGTGCACCTTGACCGTCATCGACTCGGGAATCGTGATGCCCAATTCCTCGCTGATGGTCGCCTTCGGATCGGAAAGTAGCGCCTGACGGAAATCTTCATCCAGGGCCGACTTCTCAACGATCTGCTGTAACATTTCGTCGCCACTTCGCATCGCTTGCTCCTAAATCAAACCAATACAACGGATCACGTCCGGGATGCGAGTAATATCCCGCAACTGCGGTAACTTCACAAGCGTATTTTCTTATATCGCCGGTTAATTTTTCCAATAGCAACAGTTCGCAAGACACAACCCCAAATCACTTGTTTCTGCTGGCAACATTCGCCTGCCGAACGTCCTTCCAGCGACTTGTGGTGAGATTTACGGTTTCAGGGAATCACGGTACTATGAAAAAAATCCATCGCGGGACCCAGCCGGATGTTTCCTGACCGAGAAATTGCGAAAGAGTTGCCTGTTGGCCAGGGTTCGCCAAGACATTCTTGCGTCCCCCGGAATGGTGGTTCGCCGGGTACCCTCGTAATGGCGCTTGCAAGCTTCTGTCTTGTAGGCGGACCGGCCCTTGCCCAAAACGAAACGCCGGAAGAAAAAGGCCTGAGGCTGGCCCTTGAGGCCAGCGCCAGCAACGAGGGCTTCGGGGATTTCACCGCCGGGTTGACGATGGTGCTACGCGACCGGCAGGGACGCGAGAGCGTCCGCCAGATGCGCTTCAAGGTGCTTGAGGTGCCGGGGGACGGGGACAAGAGCCTGTTCGTATTCGATCAACCGCGGGACGTGCAGGGAACCGCTCTCCTGACCCACGCTCACGCCAACACCCAGGACGACCAGTGGCTGTATCTGCCGGCCCTGGAAAGGGTCAAGCGCATCAGTGCTTCGACGCGGTCGGGATCGTTCATGGGCAGCGAGTTTTCCTATGAAGACATGAGCGCCCCCGAGGTGGAGGAATACACGTACAGATACCTTCGCGACGAACCCTGCGGCGAACTCACCTGTACGGTGACCGAGCAGTTTCCTCTGGATGAGAAAACCGGATACAGCCGCAAGGTCATCTGGCAGGATACCGGCGATCTGCGAACGTGGAAGATGGAGATGTACGACCGGCGTGACTCGCACCTGAAGACGCTGACTTTTGCCGATTACGGACTCTATCTCGACCGGTTCTGGCGGGCAGGCGAACAGACCATGGTGAACCACCTGACCGGCGCGAGCACGGTGCTTCACTGGACCGACTTTGCGTTCGGTACAGGACTCGAAGACGGCGAGTTCACCCAGACGGCACTGCGGCGCGTGCGCTGATGCAACCTGGCCGCACAGTCGCGGCCCTCGCCCTCGTGTTCATGACCGGCGCGGGCGCCGAAGCGCAAACTCTCGACCTTTCGGGCGACCTGAGCCTGCCTGCGCGGTGGTATCCCCAATCGCCGGCCTTTCCCGAACAGCGTTCGAGCACCGGTGGGCTGGTCGCGGAGCCGACGCTCTACTGGGAAACCGCGCAGAACACCAGCCTGACCCTGACCCCGTTTTACCGGTACGACAGCGCCGATGCGCAACGCACCCACGGGGACGTACGCGAGGCGTACCTGTTGACGTATGGAGACTGGGGCGAGAATTTCTGGGAGCTCCGGCTGGGACTGGACCGCGCCTTCTGGGGCGTGGCCGAACTGAACAACCTGGTGGATATCGTCAACCAGCTCGACCTCGTGGAGCATCCCCGCGACCGGCCCAAGCTGGGTCAGCCCATGGCGCGCCTGACGATATCCGGCGACTGGGGCATCACCGAAGCCTTCCTGCTGCCGTATCACCGCAAGCGTACGTTTCCGGGCCCCGCCGGACGTTTGAGGTCGGGCCTGTTGATCGACGAGAATGCCCTGTACGAGAGCAGCGACGAAGAGCGCCACGTGGATTTTGCGGCCCGCTACAGCCACTACGTGGGCGTGCTCGATTTCGGCCTGAGCACATTTGCCGGTACCAGCCGCGAACCCTCATTTCTCCTGGGACCTCCATCGGAGCTGCAGCCGGCGACCGTCCCGCGCCTGATCCCGTACTACGAGCAGATCCGGCAGTTCGGGATCGACGCGCAACTCACAACCGGGACCTGGCTTTACAAGATGGAAGCCATTCACCGCAGCGGGGTACGCAATCTGCTGGGGCAGAAGGAGGATTACCGCGCCTCGATCCTGGGCCTGGAACGCACGGTCTACGGCCTGTTCGGGTCCACAAGGGACCTGACCCTGCTCGCCGAGTGGCACCACGACGGGCGGGGCCACCGTGCGCCGACCGCCTGGGACAACGACGTCTTTATCGCCGGCTTCCTTGCGTTCAACGATGTGGCGGGCACCGAGCTCATCGCGGGCATCCTGGCTGACCTGGGCCACGATTACCGGGCGGTGAACTTCGACCTGAAACGCCGCCTGTCGGCCAGTTGGTCCATGCGCCTGGAGTCGATCGTGGTCGTCAGCGCGGATCCTGCGGACCTGACCTACGACGTACGGCGCGACAGCTTCCTGGGCGTGGACTTCACGTTCAGCTACTGATGACGGCATTGGCCTGGAACGAGTACTCCGGAAAACGGAAACCGGACGCCGCCAGAGGAATTCGCCAGTGAATTTCGCCGGAGGAATTCAAGTAGCGTGATACAGCCAGGCGCTAAATCGTTGCGGAGGATCGCGGTAATCGGCCGGGGAACGGCAGGCTCCCTGGCCGCCGCCAGCGTGACGCGCATGCATCCGGACAGCGGCCACGAACTGCACCACATCTACGACTCGCGCATCCCCGTCATCGGCGTGGGCGAAGGCAGTTGGCCGAGCCTGGTCCAGGAATTGCAGAAACTGACGAACTTGTCCCAGGAAACCGTTCAGCAGCGACTGAACGGAACCCGCAAGTACGGCGTTGCCTTCGAGGGATGGGGCCGGCGCAAGCGAAACTTTACCCACTACTTCACCCCGCAGCAGGTCTCCTACGCCTACCACCTCTCCGCCGACGTGATGGCGGACCTTCTGCACGAGAGCACGCGCGCGCGCCACATCGACGCGAACGTGACCAATATCACCCGGGTGAAGGGCGGCGCACAGGTGGAATTCGACGGCCGGGCGCCGCAACGGTACGACCTGGTCTTCGATGCCCGCGGGTTTCCCAGGAAACTGAACCCCGACCGGCACATCGAGATTTCCTTCATCCCCACCAATACGGCCGTTATCCGCCGCTGCCCGGCCATCGTTCGGCACGAGCAGGACGGGCCGGTGGTGAAACACACCTACACACGTGCGGTTGCGCGCCCTCACGGCTGGATATTTGTCATCCCGCTGACCGTGCACACCTCCTACGGGTACATTTTCAACCGCGATGTTTCAAACCTCGCCGAAGTCGAGTCGGACTTCGACGAGTTCCTCGAGGCCGACGGCGTGCCGGAATTCGAGCAGCGCGCCGTCATTCCCTTCCCCAACTTCGTCCACCGCAAAATTTACGATGGCGTGGTGGCCCGCATCGGCAACGCGGCCGCCTTCATGGAGCCCCTGGAAGCCACGGCCATCGTATCGGCCCAGATACAGATCGGGATGGTGCTCCAGATGCGCCTGAACCGTGCGATCGAGCACCTCGAGCGCGACGCACCGGTGGTCAATCGGTTCCTGATCAGCAACATGCTCTGCTACGGCCTGTTCGTCGGCTGGCACTACTCCCGCGGCTCCAACTACGACACGGAGTTCTGGCGTTTCGCCCGGCATGACGTCTGGCCGAGGCACCGTACCGCCGCCGCCCCCGAGGCGGTGGATTGCACCGCGCTGAGCAAGTTCGATGAAATGATCGACCTGCTGAACCAGCCGGTCATCGACAAGGAGGACTGGGACCGGATGTGCGCAGTCCCGCTCACCAGCTACGCGCAGATGTCCCAGGGGCTGGGAATTTAGCGCCTGGCCTTTAGAGCGAGTCGATATCAGTAGCAGCTTGACCGGCGGTCTCGTGCACGGCCGTTGTCAGGGATTCGAAATCGGCGAAGCCGCACGACCTGGCAATTGCCGCCCTTACACCGGGCTTGGCCGCCTCGACGTCCAGAGACCCGTCGGCCACAAGGCAGCGAATCCCTTGCAGATTGCGCCACAAGGCTGCTGCCTGGGCCAGGCGCTCGGCGGTTTCGCCGTCCATCAGGCCGCCCTCACCGGCGGTGCGGAACGTGGTTCCGGCATCGAGCGTCTCCAGGCCGTCATCGCCGTCGGCAAGGCGCAGGCGTAACTGGCGGGCGGCACGTTCGACCGCCCCGAAACCGCCGCGTTCGGGTTCGAGCGGCGAGTTGGCCCTCTCGGTGGGCTCGATCACGCTTCCTTCGGGCCCGCCTGGGCTGCCGTCAGGCTCGCTGCCGCCGGCGACGGGCTCGCTGTAGCTGTTGTCTGGCTCGCCGATGGAACCCGCGCCACTGCCCTCCCCGGCCAGCGCTTCGCGCCGGGCCGTTTCGAATTGCGTTTCGATCATGGCGTCGCCGAACGAGAAGATGCACCTGGCCCGGGTCAGGTCCCCGGGTTCGCTCGGCACGCCAGGGCCGCCGAACCCGGCCCCGAACTCGGCGAGCGAAACGGCAGTGACCGTACTCTCCCCGCGCGACGTCGGAGCAAACAGCAGATTGTCCTGCGTGAGCGCGTGCAGCGCATCGCGAATGCGCCGGCACAGTGCCTCGTAGTGCGCCGCCGGGCCGCCCTCGTGGACCAGCAGCATCCGCAGTTCGAGGCCGGGTGCGGCCTCGCCGCTTGCCGCATCGCCCAGCACGACCGCGGCAAGGCCGCCCGTGGCGCCGAGGCTGCCAAAGTCCTCTTCGATCGACCCGAGCACGGCGCCCACGGACGCTTCGGCGATGTTGGACAGCGCCGTCCCGGCCTCGATGGGCGTCAGGTTTCCGCGCAGGGTATGCATCCCGATCTGGAACGCCTTGTCGTTGGTCCAGTTCCTGGCGGCATCCACGGTTTCGCGCACGTCCTGGACCGGGTAATCGTCGATACGCGCCCGCATTTCGGCGACGTCCAGTTCCCGAGTCCAGTAAATCCGGGTGAGTCCGCGGCGCGCGATGGACTCGACTTCCGCGGTCGGGCCGAAACCCTTGGGCAGGTCGAGGTCGGTGAATTCCCTGTTCCTGAGGTTGTCCAGCAGTTCCGGAGACCGGTCGATCCAGGCGGCCAGCCGCGGAGCCGACGCGAAGATCTCTTCAATCTCCTCGAACGCGTCGGGGCGCTCTGCGGTGGCCGGACTGTCGTAGGCGCTCCAGTCGTCGATATCGGGATAGAAATGCTTGCGCCAGCGGTCCACGCGCGGGTCCATCTTCTCGAACCAGCGGCGCGGCCTTACCGCCAGGCCGGCCATCTCGACATAGGTCCCCGGCAGTTGCGGCGCGGCATCGGGGCCGCAGTGCTGCAACAGCGGATAGCGCCGCCCCGGCGCGATGTGGTGGTCCGGGTGGCGCTGCATGTTGAAGAAGAACCAGTTGCTCAACTTGTACGCCGCGCTCCAGGAATGCCAGGGCTGGACTCGCTCGTACCGGCCGTTCGGCAGCCGGATGCGCCGCAGCCCGTAGTGCTGGACGTAGTTGATGAGCTTCATCGACATGATGATGCAGGTGCACAGAATGACGTAGCCCAGCACGGCCCATGGGCCGCCCATCCAGTACATCAGCACATACCAGGCGGCGGTTACGCCCACGTATCGCCAGAACGGATTCGTGTAATGCCAGACCGGCAGGCGGCGGCGAGTCAGCCGCTGCCGTTCGAACACCCAGGCGCCGGTGAGGTTGCTCTTGATTTCCCGGGGGAGGTAACGCCAGAAACTCACCCCCTTGGGTGCAGAACCGGGATCTCCCGGGGTACCTACAAGGGAATGGTGGACAAAGATATGTTCCGACGCATAGGTCGGATACGAGACCGAAGCCAGGATGACCTCGCCAAGCCGGCGTTCCCACACCGCGCGCCGATGAATCAGTTCATGGCCGACAATGAACGAGACCTGGCCCACAGTGGTCAGCACGAACGCCATCAGGATGATTTCGAACAGCGCCAGGTGATCCGAAAGAAACATCTGCCAGAGGCAGAACACAAACGTGACCGGCCAGAGGATGCCCCACGCCCAGCATGACAGCTTGTACCAGGACAACTGCCGGTCGATCGTGCGCCGCGGGTCCATGTTTCCCTCGTCGGCGCCGGACATGGCATCGAAAACGTCCGGAATCATGAAATAGAGGTAGGGGGCGGCGATCCACCAGCTTCCCTGCACCGCGGCGATGGCCATGAACGGGAACACGCCCAGCGAAAGAAAATACGGAAGCGAGTTGGCGAATGACGGCAGGACAGGCACGTCCGGCACCGCCGAATCGGGACTCATGCTGGGTTGCTCAGCCATTTCAAAATGACCCTGTTGAAGCGGCTATTGCCCACAGGACAATATTGCCGCCGGGTGTCTTTGACCGTCAAGCCACGGGAACGGTTCATGCCAGGCCTTTGAACGTGCCGTGAATCCACCGGCCAACTGACCCCTCGGATCAGGCTTCTGCGCGAGAACGCTCCCTGACTTGCAGCACAATACCGTAGACGACCGGCAAGACCAGAAGGCATAGCAGCAGCGTAGTGACCATGCCGCCGATCATCGGCGCGGCGATTCGCTGCATGACGTCCGATCCCGCACCGCTGGCCAGCATGATGGGCAGCAGTCCCACGATGGTCGACACCGCCGTCATGGACACCGCCCGCACCCGGCGTGAGGTGCCCAGATGGACCGCTTCGCTTATTTCCCCGGCCGTCAGGGAGACGACGCTCGCTCCGGCGTGCGACCAGGGCACCGGCGCATCGCCATGCGAAACGACGTCGTGCCCCCCCTCGGGCGAAAGTGCCTCGTGCTTTTGCCGGCGCCGTTCCGCGACCGCCTTTTCGATAAAGGTCAGCACGAGCACGCCCGTTTCCACGGCAACACCGGCAAGGGCGATGAACCCGACGGCTACAGCCACGGAGATATTGAATCCCAGCCAGTGCACGGCCCAGAAGCCGCCTACCAGCGCGAACGGTACCGAGAGCATCACGGTCAACGGTGCGGCGACGTTGCGGAAGTTGAGATACAGCAGCAGGAACATCAGGAACAGGGTCAGCGGTATGACGACGCGAAGCCTGGCGGCCGCCCGCTCCAGGTATTCGTACTGGCCCGACCACGTGAGGGCATAGCCGGGTGGAATCGTGAGCTGCTCTGCCAGCAACGCCCGTGCCCGGGTCACGTAGCCGCCCACATCCGAGGTGGAAATGTCCACGGACACCCATGCATTCGGACGGGCGCCTTCGCTCTTGATCACCGGCGGCCCGCGATTCAATTCGATGTTCGCGAGCTGGCCGAGCGGGATCTGCGCGCCGGACGGCGTGGGAATCAGCACGCGCTGCAATTGCAGCGGGTCGTCCCGCAACTCCCGCGGATAGCGAATGTTGACCGGGTAACGCTCCAGGCCCTCCACGGTTTCGGTCACCTGGACGCCGCCGATGGCGGACATGATGACGTCCTGGATGTCTCGAACCGTCAGGCCGTAGCGGGCGGCTTCCGGCCGCCGGATATCGAAGTCCAGAAAGTAACCGCCCGCCGCCCGGTCGCCGAACGCCGACAGGGTATCGGGGAGGGAAGTCATGATCTGCTCGGCATCCAGAGCCAGGCGCTGAAGCTCTTCCAGGTCCGGCCCGCTGATCTTGATCCCCACCGGGGTCCTGATGCCCGTGGAAAGCATGTCGATCCGGGTCCTGATGGGCATCGTCCAGGTATTCGCAAGGCCCGGGAAGCGGATGGCGGCGTCCATCTCCCGCATGAGGTCCGATGTGGATTTGCGCGGATCCGGCCATTCTCCCTTCGGTTTCAGCTGCACCACCGTCTCGATCATCGACAGGGGCGCCGGATCCGTCGCCGTTTCGGCGCGGCCGATCTTGCCGAACACCGATTCCACTTCCGGGAACGTGGTCAGAATCCTGTCCGTCTGCTGCAGCAATTCCTCCGCCTTGGTGATGGAAACGCCCGGGAACGTCGTCGGCATGTAGAGAATGTCGCCTTCGTCCAGCGGCGGCATGAACTCGGTCCCGAGCCGGGAAAGCGGAAACCAGACGGTTGCCAGTACCCCCGCTGCAACGACCAGGGTTACAACACGCCAGCGGAGAAAGCCGCGCAGGACCGGGGCGTGAACCGCGCGCAGCAAACGGGTGATCGGATTGGCCGACTCCGGAAGGATACGGCCGCGCACGAGCAACCCGATCAGCAGCGGCACGACGGTCACCGCCAGCAGCGCCGCGCCCACCATGGAATAACTGCTCGTGAACGCCAGGGGCTTGAAGAGCCGGCCCTCCTGCGCTTCGAGTGTGAAGATTGCGAAGTAGGAAACGACGATGACCAGCAGGGAGAAGAACAGCGCCGGGCCCACCTCCCTGGCCGACTCGACGACGGTTCGCCAGCGCTCTCCTGAAGTCAGCGGTGCGGATTTTTCGGCGGCGGCGCGCGCCAGCCGCTTGTGCGCGTTCTCGATGAGCACGATGGGACCGTCCACCATGGCGCCGATGGCGATGGCAATGCCTCCCAGGGACATGATGTTCGCGTTGATGCCCTGGATTCGCATCAGGATGAAGGCCAGCAGAATGCCGATCGGCAATGTGAGTACCACCACAAGCGCCGACCGCAGGTGCAGGAGAAACACCGCGCAGACCAGCGTCACCAGCGCAATCTCGATCAGCAGCGTGTTGGAGAGATTGTCGACAGCGTTCTCGATCAGCGCCCCGCGGTCGTAGACGGGCACGACCTCCACCCCTGCCGGCAATCCGGGCTTCAGCTCCTCGAGCCGTGCCCGGACCCGTTCGATGGTTTCGAGCGCATTTTCCCCGTAACGCATCACGACCACGCCGCCCGCCACCTCGCCTTCGCCGTTGAGTTCGGCCACGCCCCTGCGCAATTCCGGTCCGGTCTGCACCTGCGCGATGTCGCGGACCCGGATCGGGGTGCCCTGCTCGTCCACACTGACGGCGACCTGTTCGATATCCTCGATGGACTGGATGTACCCCAGTCCCCGCACCATGTACTCGGTCTCGGACATTTCCACGAGACGGCCGCCCACGTCGCCGTTGGATCGCATGATGGCCTGCCGGACCGTGGAGATGGGAATGTTGTAGGCAAGCAGTGCGTTGGGATCCACCACCACCTGGTACTGCTTCACGTAACCGCCGATGGACGCCACCTCGGCGACGCCCGGCACGGTCTGCAACGGGTAACGCAGGTACCAGTCCTGGATGCTGCGCAACTCCGAGAGATCGAGTTGGCCGCTACGGTCCACCAGCGCGTACTCGTAGATCCAACCCACGCCGGTCGCGTCGGGGCCCAGGGTCGGCGTGACCCCCTCCGGCAAGCGGCCGCTGACGTAGTTGAGGTACTCCAGTACGCGCGACCGGGCCCAGTACATGTCGGTGCCGTCGTCGAAGATGATGTAGACGAAGGAAAACCCGAAGAACGAGAAACCGCGCACGACGTTTGCGTACGGCACCGCCAGCATGGCGGTGGTCAGCGGATAGGTGACCTGGTCTTCCACCACCTGGGGGGCCTGCCCCGGGTACTCGGTGAACACGATCACCTGGACGTCCGAGAGATCGGGAATCGCATCCAGCGGCGTGTCGCGCAGCGCCAGCACGCCCGCGACGACGAGCACCACCGTGAGAACCGCGACCAGCAGCCGGTTCCCGGCCGAGGCGGCGATGAGCCGTTCAATCATTCCGCATCTCCAGCATCTTCGCGGCGGCCTCCCTGAGCTTGGATTCCGAGTCGATCAGGAACTGCGCGGATACGACCACCTCCTCCCCGGCTTCGACTCCCTCCAGGACTTGCGTCCAGCCGTCGCTGCTCACGCCCAGCCGTACGTCCCGGGGTTCGAACTTGCCGGGCTCGCGCACGATGAAGACCTGCTCGCGGACACCCGAGCGAACGACGGCCTCCGAAGGCACTGCGACGGCGTCGACTTCGGGACTGGCCAGGATCGTGACGTCGGCGAACATCTCCGGTTTGAGCAGCAGTTCGGCGTTGTCGAACTCCAGCCGCGCCTTGACGGTCCGTGTCTGGCTTTCCGCGTAGGGGTAGATGTAGGTGAGCTGGCCTTCGAAGACCCTTCCCGGCGCCGCCGCGACGGTCATTCGCACCTCGTCGCCGACCCGTACCCAGGGCAATTCATCCTCGAAGACATCCACCAGTACCCAGACATGGGACAGGTCCGCCACGGTATAGAGTTCCGTCTGCGGCGTGACGTACTGCCCTTCCCGGATTCCGACGTTGACCACAATGCCGTCCGCGGGCGAGTGGATGTGAAGCTGCTCCTGTACCTGGCCGGTCTGCGTCAGCTCGAAGATCTGGTGTTCCGGTACGTCGAGCAACCGCAGCCGCGTCAGCGTCGATTCCACCAGTTCTTCCGCCCCGCGGCGAATGTCCGGGAAAGGGCTTTCGCTCAGTGTCTCCCGATTGCTCAGGGCCAGCAGGTACTCCTGCTGCGTCACCACCAACTGGGGCGAATAGATGTTCATCAGGATGTGGTCTTCGGCGATCTGTTCGCCCGTGGTTTCCACGTACAGCTCGTCGATCCAGCCTTCGACCTTTGGATGGAGACGGGTGATGAGCTGTTCGTCGTACTCGACGCGGCCGAGGGTGTGAATCGTGCGGGTCAACGTGCGCCGTTCCGCACCGGCCGTGCGCACGCCGATGCTCTGGACCGTCACCGGATCGATTTGCACGGTGCCCGGCGGACCAGCGGCGGCATCCGCATAGACGGGAATGTAGTCCATGCCCATATCGTCCTGGGCGGGAACCGGCGAGGTGATTTCCGGCGTCATCGGGTGCCGGTAGAAGATGGGCTCGGGCGCGTCTGGCGCCGGAACCGCGGACATCATCCCCGCATGCGCCATTTCCATGCGCTGGGCGGCGAACCAGTATCCGCCGCCGGCGCCGATGGCAAGGGCTACCGCGCCGACGAAGGGCGCAATCAGGGATTGTCTATTCATAGAGCACCTCCATACCGGCGGACGCGGCAAGCATTGCCAGCGCCGCCTTTGCCGTACTGAGCGCTTCCCAGTAGTTGATCTGGGAGTTGTAAAGCGTGATCTGGCTGTTCACGACGTTGAGAAAGTCCACCTCGTTCACGCGGTATCCGGCCAGCATCGAGGCGGACGTCTGTTGCGCCTGGGGAATGATGGCAGTTTCCAGCAGCGTGACCTGCTCCCTGGCAGCCTCGTAGTCCGCGCTATGGCCCGATATGGCCGCCTGTATGGAGCGAAGCGCGTCGTCGTAAGCGAATTCCTGCCGCGTGACTTCGTGGGTCTGTTGCTCGATTGCCCTGCGCTGTTTCGACTCCGCGTACAGCGGCACCGTGACACCGAACATCACGCTGAAAAAGTCGGGCCGGCCGACGCCCCGAAACGGGTCATTGCCCTGCCGAAGTCCATAGCCCGCTCCGACCATGAGATTGGGCCGCAGATTCAGTTCGGCCAGGCTCCTTCGCGCGCGGGCAGCGCCCACCAGGGCCTGCTGCGCGCCCAGCGCGGGGCGGGCGGCCACCGCCGCCCGGACCAGTTCGCCATCCGCGGGGATGTCCGGCAACACCATGTTGTCGGGTTCGGGCGGCAAGGCGACGGATCGGCCGGCCGGCGTGTACAGCAGCGCACCCAGCGCCGATTCCGCCCTGGCGCGCATGCCGTTCAGCCGCAGCTCGCGTTCCAGCAGTCTGGACAGTTCGAGCTGGGCGAGCAGCACATCCTGCTGAAGCCCGTCGCCCACCCGGTACCTGGCCTGGGCGATCTGGATGAAGTCCCGCATCAGCCGCGTGTTCTGGCTGACGATTTCCAATGCCCGGTCGTGCTGGAACAACCGCCACCAGGCCGCGCGGACCTGGCCCGCCAGCGCCAGCCGCGCGTCTTCGGCGTGGGCCACACCCGCCTCGGCCTCGTAGCCTGCCGCGTCGGCGAGTAGCTGACGTTTGCCCGGATACGGGATTTGCTGGCTGAACGTGAGCTGGACCTGCGTCATCGGCTCCTGGTGCAGATTGAAACTGTCCACAGGCAGATTCATCGCGTTGAGCCCGAGCACGGGATCGGGAAGCGTTCGGGCCTGGGACGGAACCGTCTGCAGCGCCGCGGCCCGGGCCGCGGCCGCTGCCAGGTGCGGATTCGCCGCCAGCGCGATCTCCACCGCCTGGCCGAGGGTCAACGGGCCGGCCTCGTCATCCTGGGCAAGCCCCGGCGCCGGTGAGGCAAGGGCGAACAAGGTGCAAGCCGCAAACGGCCGCGCAAGGTTTCGGCTCCGCCAGCCGGCGCAACTGAACTGAATCAAGAAGCGGGGCGCAAGCCCGCGCGTAAACCACATGGCAATCTCCTCTGCTGAAGCCGGAACGAAACGGTCAGCGAGGGATTGCTAGTTCAGAAAGGAGCAGAACAGAACGGGTAACGGCCGCCCCGGAGGGGCGGTCGCGGGATTCGTGAGACAGGCCTCAGCCTTGAAGCCCTGTAATCGATGCGGCTGCGTCGAAGCAATCAGGGAGACCTGTACATGCTTTGAATCGTCGGCAGACTTCGCCTTGGCCGCCCGCAGGTCGGCGTTGAAGCGGTCTTCGTCGCTGCATTCGTGGCGGACAACGTCGTCGCAGTGATCGATCTCCGGTGGCGGACAGTGCTCGCAATGGTGCTCATGCCCCATTTCCGCGTCCATCGCCATGACGCACGGCTGCCAGGCCATGGTCAGCCACACGGCGGCGATCGGCGTTCCAAGCCTGCGTATCCAGACTTTCTTTCGGCGGCGAATGGCTGCGAGCAGGTTCATCGGTATGAGGCTCCGTGCAACCAATCTAGTCCAATTGGGAAGGCTTCGCAATTCCTTTAGGGGTTCCCGACGAGTACTTGGGTCAGGAGTCCACGGTGCACCGGACAGCGCCCGTCCAGTCAAATTTCGCGTGGCGGAAGGTGCGTTCAGCCCCCTCTGGCGCGTTCAGCCCACTCTGGCGCGTGCGTGAGCCACGATGTTCAGCATCTTCTCCGTGGCGATGACGGCGGCGGCGGTCTGGTCGGTATCCACACCGACGGTCGAGAATCGTCGGCCGTTCGACCTGTCGCTCCATTCGATCAGGGTTTCCACCAGCGCCTCGGTACGGCCGCCGGGGGGGATGCGCACACGGTAGTCGGCCAGTTTCGGCACGTCGATGCCGTGCGGGGACACGGCTTGTGTGAGCGCCTTCATGAACGCGTCGTAGCCGCCGTCCCCCGTACCCGAAGCCTTGCTGGTGTGTCCCTTGAACGAGACACTGACCGACGCACTGGGCGGACTGTCGGATGCAACGTCGATGTTGTAGCGGTCGATCCTGACCAGGTGTTCCTTCGGCGTCTTGAGCACGTCCGCGATGATCATCAGCAGGTCCTCAGGGACCACGGTGTGCTTCTTGTCGCCCAGTTCGATGATTCTGCCGAGCACCTTCTTCCGGTTCGCATCGGAGAGCTTGATGCCAAGCTGCGACAGGTTGTGGTCAAGGGAGGCCTTGCCGGAGAGTTTGCCCAGCGCGTAGCGGCGCTCGCGGCCGAATCGCTGGGGCGCCAGCCGGGTGGCGTAGAGATCGCCCTTGGCATCGCCATCGGCGTGTATGCCGGCCGTCTGGGTGAACACATCGGCGCCGAGAATCGGGGTATTCGCCGAAATATTCTTGCCGCTGAAGGTTTCCACCAATTCGGATACGGCTGCAAGCCGCGACTCGTTGACGTTCGTTCTGAATTCCGTGTGATCGGCAATGGCGGCGACGATCTCCGCAAGCGAAGTATTTCCGGCCCGCTCGCCCAGACCGTTGACGCTGGTATGCACGCCGGCGGCCCCGGACTGAATCGCCGCGATGGCATTGGCGGTCGCCAGGCCGTAGTCATTGTGACCGTGGAAGTCGAACACCGTATCCGGCCAGGTGACGGCCATCACGCTGACGAAGTGCCGCACGTCGTCCGGTGCGAGAATGCCCAGGGTGTCCGCCAGCAGAACCCGCTCCACCTCCAGGTCTTGAAGCGCGTCAACAAGGTCCCTGACGTAGCCGAAGCCGTTGCGAAAACCGTTTGACCAGTCCTCGAGGTAGACGTTGACGCGTACTCCCTGCCGGCGCGCATAGCGGGCGGTGCCGATAACTCGCTGAATGTGTTCACCGGGCGTCATCCCCAATTGCTCGCGGCAGTGGCGCTCGGAGCCCTTGGTCAGAAGGTTGATTACGCGTCCGCCGGCGTCTCGTATCCAGTCCACGGAGCGATGCACGTCGCAGAATCCGAGCATTTCCACGCGGTCGATGAGTCCCGACTTCCGCGCCCAGCGGGTGACGCGCAGCGCCCCCTCCAGTTCGCCCGACGACGCGCGGGCGGACACGATCTCGATGCGGTCCACGCCCACGTCGCGGAGCAACATGCGGGCCACATGTTGTTTCTCCGACGGCGTATAGGCGATTCCAGGCGTCTGTTCGCCGTCGCGCAGCGTGGTATCCATGATGGATATGGTTTTTTCGGTGTCGCCACTCATCGTCTTTCCGGGGAACGGTTCAAGGGCCCGTCGTTGCCGTCATTCTCCTGTTGCATTCGCCTGCGATACCGGCGGGCAGAATTCGCGGATTTTAGCAGCAGCCGGCCACCATGGTTCGTTTTGGCTTGACTTCCTTCAGGACGATGGACGTGGAAGCGTCCTTGACCGCCGGCAGCTTCAGCAGTTCGCCTTCCAGGAAGGTTCCGAGCGATTCAAGGTCCGCGGCAACCACCTGGAGCATGAAGTCGACACTGCCGGTGAGCATGTGGCACGCCTGGACACGCGGCTGGGTGCGCACCCATCGCCTGAACTCCTCTGCGGAAGCCGTGTTCTGACGGTCGACGCTCACGGCCACGAAAGCCGTCACATGGTGTCCGAGCGCGGCCTCGTTGAGATTCAGCGTGAAATTCCGGATCACGCCGCGCTCCAGCAGCGACTCGACCCGGCGCTGACAGGCGCTCGCGGACAGGTGCACGCGTTCCGAGAGTCTCGACCACCTCAGACGGCCGTCCGACTGGAGCTCGGAGAGGATGCGGGCGTCCAAATTGTCCATATCGTATGTTTCCTGCGCAAAGATAACTATATTAGTTATTTTCATGCGCAATAACAGCAAACTGTGCTGAATTATGCGTCCACCCTGCAAACCTGATTGATTAAGCTGTAGGCAACCCCAAGCTAATCCGGCAGGAGACCTCACGATGTCCCATTTGAGAAAGATCGACCACGTCACCTATGCGGTGGAATCCGGCGCGATCGAGCGCTGGGCCTGGTTTCATATCGAAGTCGAGGGCGGCACGCTGATCAAGCGGATCGACGACGCCCGGCCCGGCGATCCCGGCAGCAGCATGAAGATCTGGTGCATCGACTACGGCGACTTCGGCATTGCGCTGATCGAAGGCATCGACCGGGCGGAAAAGTCCCAGGTGACGTCCTTTGTCGAGCAACATGGCGACCATGCCTGCCAGCATGTCGCCTACGACTGCCACGACCTGGACGCGTTTATCGACCATATGAAATCCATGGGCGGGCACCCCCGCGGCGAAGTCCTGGTACAGGATGACGGCTTCGGCATCCTCAAGCAGATGTTCGCCAAGGGGTACGCCTCGGGACACGCCGGGCAGGCCACGTTTCCCGAGTATTGCCAGCGGCCGAAGAATGCGAGCGAGGCCCGGCGCGTTGAGATAACGTTTTCGAACCGTGCCGGGGGCGAGTTCTATCGCCAGGTTCAGGATGCCATCGACCGGGGCGACACCGAACCGTTCTTCGACTTCAGGCGCATGCCATCGGACTGGGAAGTGCCGGCCGAACAGCCCAAGGGCGGTGCGGCTGCCTTGTTGAAGTCCGCCTGACATCCGGGGGTACCGGCGCCCGGGCTTCCGCGACTCGGCCGTCGATGTTGCCGCTACGCTGCGCGCGGACGGCAGTCCGCCGATGTTGCTGACAATCGAGCCGAATCTCTGCCATCATTGGCTCCGGCGCCATGGGCGCGAGTCTGGTTCCATACTGCCCGATCGATGAAGCGATTACTGGTTTGTCTGGCCGCCGCGGCGTGTTCATCCGGAACGCTCGGCCATCATTCGGCGGGCGTCTACTTCGACGTGGATGCGGTGGTCGAATTGTCGGGCGAGGTCACCGATGTCGTCTGGCGCAACCCCCACGTGTACTTCACGGTTCGGACGGCGGACGGAGATTTCTGGAACGTGGAGAGCAATTCCGTGAGCATCCTGCGGCGGATGGGCCTGACCGCGAGGCTGGTGAATGCCGGCGACCGCATACGGACCGCCGGTTGGCCGGGGCGGCAACGGGCAAACCGCCTGTTCGCGCTGAACATGCTGCTGCCGGACGGAGTCGAGCTGATACTCTGGCCGGGCACGGCCGCGCGCTGGTCCGACGACCTGCTGGGTGCCGCCGGCGCCATGGCCATGGACGGGGAGAGTTCCCCTGCGTCTCTCGGCATCGGCAACGACATTTTCCGCGTGTGGAGTTCCAATATGGCCAATCCGGCCAGCTTTCCTCTGTTCCCGGATGTAGCAGGCGCTGCTCCGGAATACCCGCTGACGGAAGCCGCCCGAGCTGTCCGGGCCACGTGGGACCCGGCGGCGGACAACCCGTACCTGACCTGCGACCCCGTGGGCATGCCGCGAATCATGGGCCAGCCCTACCCCATGGAATTCATCGACGAGGGCGATCGAATCCTGCTGCACATCGAGTTGTACGATGTCGTGCGGACGATTCACATGGGGGGCGAGGAATCCGCTGTCGCATCACCCCTCACTCCGCAGGGCTATTCCCGGGGCGCCTGGGATGGCGGCACGCTGGTCGTGCGCACGAATCGGCTGGGCTGGCCGTACTTCGACCAGTCCGGCATTCCCCAGAGCCCGGAAGCCGATTTGCTGGAACGCTTTACGCCGAGCGCGGACGGCACGCGCCTGGAGTACACCTTGACGGTCACCGATCCCGCCACCTTCACCGAACCGGTCACCCTCGAAAAGTACTGGACCTGGCGCCCGGATGCCCAGGTGCGGCCGTTCGAGTGCAACACCGAGTACCGCCCGTAATGCATGCGGCGGATTGCGAACCTGTAGAATCGGTTACCTGCCAATTCGCGGAGCGCGCCATGAAATCCCTGGTTTCCACCCTGGCCATTGGCCTCGTATGTTGGTCCGTTGCCGCCCAGGCGCAACGCACGCCGCCGCCCATGAGCGAGATGGCCCGGGAGCCGTTCCAGGTCTTCGACAACCTGTATTTCGCTGGCACGGGGGAAGTGGCGAGCTACGTGATCTCGACAAGCGACGGCCTTATTCTAATCGACACGCTGTATGGCGGTCCCTATACGCCGTATCTGGTTGAGAACATGCGGCAACTGGGCCTCGACATTGCGGACGTTCGGTACGTTCTGATCCTGCAGGGCCACTGGGACCATTACATGGGCGCACGGGAGCTTCAGGACGAATACATCCCCGACGCGCAGTTCGGAGCCGCGGAGGAAGATTGGCAAATGATCGAAGCCGACCTTGGCGAGCAGGCGCCGCGCCTCGATTTCGTGATCGAGGAGGGTGACTCGTTAACCCTGGGCGACACGACGCTGCATTTCGAGATTACCCCGGGGCATACCCCCGGCACCACGTCGATTCGCATGGCGGTCTTCGACGGCGGAACGCGCCACGAAGCCTATTTCCACGGCGGTCCTGCCCTGCGCACCGACGATCCGGCGGTCATCGCGGAATTCCTGGCGGACCTGGAACGGATCAAGCAGATCCCCGATATCGAAGTGCAGATCATCAATCACTTCGACATCCACGCGTCCAGCGCCGACAACCTGTTCGAACGCGCCGAACGTCTGGCCAACCGGCAGCCGGGCGAGCCGCATCCGTGGGTCGCCCCGGAAGACTTCCATGACTGGCTGGATGAAATGATCGCCGATACGCAGGAGAGGCTGGCAGCGGCACAGTAGCGCCTAAAGGCCAGCCCTGGCCGGCGCGCTGGTCGGTTCTCCGGTGGCTCCGGCCGGAAACCATGTGAGGCTATTGCGCGGTCAGCCACCAGACGAGCGCGGCGACAACGGCAACCGTCACCGCGATCCAGACCAGTTCCTTGCCGATTGCCTTGCGCGGCGGCTCCAGCCTTTCGGCGTGTTCGTCGATGACGCCGGTCAGGCGGCCGAAGAACTGATCGGCGATCTTGTGGGTGGCCCCGACCACGAGCCTGGATCCGATCTGCGCCAGCCGCCCGCCGACCTGAAAGTCGGCGGAATAGCTCAGGATGGTTTCGCCGCCCTCTTCTCTCAGCGTCACGTCGGCAGCGCCCCGGCCGAACCCGACGGCGCCGGCCTTGCCCTCGCCTTCAAGGCGATAACTCTCCGGCGGAACCGGGTCGACGATGCGGAGTTCACTGGAAAACGTCGCCTTCACGGGACCGACCGCGGTCTTCACCGTCGCCTTGTACCGGTCGTCTTCCAGCTTTTCGAACGACTCGCAGCCGGGAATGCACTGCTGCAGGATTTCCGGGTCCAGCAGCGCGTTCCACACAGCCTGCCGGCTCACTGACAAACGGTATTCGCCGGATACATCCATGAACTATTTCCCCGGATGATTCTGGTCAATCGGTCTCATCGTCGGCTATTGTATCCGGTCGTAAACGCCCTGGACGCGGAATCGGTTTCCTCCCTTCAGACGGAATCAATTGAATGAGTACGACGAGTGCCGGGGTGAGCTATGCCCTGGGTCAACAGAAGATGGCGCCGCTGCAGATCCGCGTCGTCATCATCTGCTGGATACTGAATACGCTGGACGGATTCGACCTGTTCGTCATCGCCTTCGCCGCCCCGGTGATACGCAACGAGTGGGGCGTGTCGCCGGAGCAACTGGGACTGCTTTTCAGTTCGGGTGTCGCAGGCATGACCGTGGCCTCGTTCCTGTTGGCGCCGCTGGCGGATGTTTTCGGACGGCGCAACACGGTACTGGCCTTTCTCGCGCTGATTACTGCCGGCCTTTTCCTGACGGCGGTGGCGCCGTCGCTGAACACGGTGATCGCCGCCCGATTCGTCACGGGCCTGGGAATCGGGGCGATCCTCGCGAGCCTGAATACCATGGTCGCCGAGTATTCGTCCGAGGAGCGGCGCAACTTCGCCTTGAGCTTCATGCATTTCGGATTCCCGGCCGGCATCATCATTGCAGGCCTTGTTGCCGTCGGCGTCATCGGCGCGTACGGCTGGCGTTCCATCTTCGTGGTTGCGGGAACGGCGTCGGCGATCATGATTCCCATCGTCTAGGTGGGTCTCCCGGAATCGGTGGACTTTCTCCTCAGCAAGCAGCCGCGAAACGCATTGGAACGGGCCAACCGGATACTGACCCGGATCGGCCGCCCCGCGCTCACGGCTCTGCCGGAAAGACCCGAGGCCGAAGAGAAGGTCCGGTTCACCCAGGTATTCGCAGCCGAGACCCGAATCTCGACGTTCGCGATCTGGGGCGGCTTCTTCTGCGCGTTCGGAACCCTGTTCTTCTTCCAGAGCTGGCTGCCCACAATCATCACCGGCGCGGGACTGGCACTTGCCGAAGGCTTCTCCGTGAATGTCCTGTTCGGCGTCGGCGGGGGCGTGGGAATGCTTCTGCTGGGTTATTTCTCCACTCAGCTTGGCCTGCTGAGGGTGATCAAGTGGTATTTCTTCGGCTGCATGCTGGCCATCGTCCTGCTGTCGTTCGCCGGAACCCAGCTCAGCCTGATCATCGTGCTGGCCACGGCGATCGGCTTCTTCGTCTACGGCTGCATCGCGGGACTCTTCGCCACCGCCGCGCGCATCTACCCGGCCCATGTCCGCACTACCGGCGTGGGCTGGGCCATCGGCATCGGCCGCATCGGATCGACGGTCAGCCCTGCGTTCGCGGGATTTCTGTTTGCGGCGGGTTGGGCGACCAGTGGGGTCTACTGGATATACGCGGCGCCGCAGGTGATCGGACTGTTGTTGATGCTGCTGATCGTGTTGCCCGGCGTTACGAAGGAAGGCGTCTCGTAAGGTAACTCAATTCCCGGCGCGGGCTCGCGAGATCAATTCCCATACCCTGGCTGACGTTGCAGGCATGGGCACTTCCTCGATTCCCAGGGGCGCCAGCGCATCGTGCAGGGCATTGAAAAAGGCGCCCAGCGCCGGGGTGGTGCCGCCCTCGCCTCCGCCCTTCACGCCGAGCGGATTGCTCGCGGCCGCCGTGGGGTTGGATCCGAGATCGAAACTGGGCAGATCGTCTGCCCGGGGCAGGCAGTAGTCCATAAAGCTACCCGAGAGAATCTGGGCGCCGGACTCCTCGTAGACAAAGTCCTCGCAAATTGCCTGGCCGATGCCCTGTGCGATACCGCCGTGGCCCTGCCCTTCCACGATCATCGGGTTGATTTCCAGGCCCGCGTCATGGATGAGCGAGTGGCGCACCAGGTCGACCTCGCCGGTTTCCGGGTCCACCTCAACTTCCGAGCAGGCGCAACCGTTCGGGAACGCAGGCAAGCGATCGTGAATGACCTCCCTGACGGTCAGCTTTGCGGACTCATGTCCGGGCACTTCTCCCGCCTCAAGCAGCGTCGCGAGTTCGAACAGGCTCACGCTCCCTGATTGCCCCCCGACAAAGTTCCCGTCCACGAAAGACACGTCCTCTTGCGGGACTTCAAGAACCCGGGAAGCGAACGCCGTGGCCCGGGCTGCGAGCGATGCCGCGGCTTCGACCATGAGCGTCCCCACCAGCCGCATGGAGCGGTCCGAGTGGGCTCCGCCGCCCAACCCGGTCAGGTCGGTGTCCCCCGTCAGGAGACAGACGCAGCTCAGCGGGACCCCCAACCGGTCCGCCAGAACCTGTGCGAAGACCGTCTCGTGGCCCATGCCCATCGACTGCGTGCCCACGGTCAGTTCCACTCGACCGTCGCCGGTCACCGTCAAGGACGCGGTTTCGTGGGGGAATCCGACCGGTATCTCCATGAAATTGGCGAGCCCGATGCCGCGCAGGCGCCCGGCGGACTCCGACCGCGCGCGGCGTTGATCGAATCCCTTCCAGTCGGACATTTCCATGACCATGTCCATGTTCGTTTCGAACTCGCCGGAGTCGATGCTGAGCCCGGTCCGACCGTCGTAGGGCAATGCGTCAACCGGAATCAGATTGCGCCGCCGCAGTTCGATTCGGTCGACTCCCTGCTCCCGTGCATAGATATCCAGCAGACGTTCGAACGCGCAAATCATTTCGGGTCGGCCCGCGCCCCGATAGGGTCCGGTTGGGACCGTGTTGGTCAGCACACCGCGAACGCGGGCACGGGCCACCGGCGTGCGGTACACGGTTGTGCATAGCCGCGCGACGTTCTGCACGGGCGCATAGGAAACCGGCGCAGCGCCGATATTGGCCAGAAAGTCCATCTTGACCCCAGCCAATCGGTGCCGGTCGTCAAAGGCGAGCGCGAGCATGAGGATATTGTCGCGGCCTTGAGTGTCGCTCAGGAATGCTTCGCCGCGGGTCGAGGTCCATTTGACCGGACGTCCCGTGTGGCGGGCCGCCCAGGTCAGCAGGGCGAAGTCCGGGTAGAGGAAATTGCGTGGGCCAAACCCGCCGCCAACGTCCTCGGAGACGACCCTGACCTTGTCGGCGGGTACGCCGAACACCCTCATCAGGCCGTTCTTGAGCCGTATGGACCCCTGGCTGCCGGCATAGAGGAAATATCGGCCGGTTTCCGCGTCGTAGTCGCCGACACCGCCCCTGGGTTCCATCTGGCAACCCGCGACGCGGTTGTTCGTGAACGATCGCTCAATGACGTGCGCCGCCTTCGCGAACGCGGCTTCAACGTCGGACTCCTCGTCCCACATGAGCGTGTCGAGGCACACGTTCCCGGGTGCCCCCTCCCAGATTCCGCATGCCCCTTGTGCGAGCGCAGAATCGATGGTCGAGGCTGCCGGCAATTCGTCGTAGTCGATCCATACCTGCTCGACGGCGTCCCTTGCCGCCTCAACTGTCTCCGCCACGACAATCGCGACCGGTTCGCCCACGTGCCTCACCTTGCCCGTCGCAATCACCGGCTGCCCGTCGTCGAAAACGAAGCCGCCGCGGTCGGCAAATGTCTTGGTTTCGGGATCACAGCCGTCGGCCGGATCGGCGACATGAAAGATGTTTCCGTGGCCGTCCGCCAACCACTCCTTTCCGGTAAGAATCGCGACCACACCCGGCAGTTGAAGCGCGTCGGTCGTGTCGATCCCGCGTATTGCTGCGTGGGCGTACGGCGAGCGGACAAACTGCGCGAAGCACTGCCCTGGCCGATTGAAATCGTCGCTGAAGCGCCCCTTGCCGGTCAGCAGGCGCTCGTCTTCCAGCCGGGGGAGCCGTCGCCCGATCATCCTCGAGCTAGAATCTTCGCACATTAGTTCTTGTTTATCAGTTAGTTAAAAGTACTAACTACGACGTTACTTTAGATAATATCTGCCGCCCGGCCTGCGGTCCGCCAAACGGCCACTCTCGCGCAGTGCTTCCAGTTCAACAACGATTTCACGCCCGTCCTCGGATCCCAGGCTCTGCATCAGTTCCTCGAACAGCCTGGGCCCTTCCTGCAGGGCCGCTTCCACCGAGTCGAAGCGCGTCTCGGCGGGTGTCAGGTCCGGAGGCTCCGGCACCGCCCATTCGCTTGAACCGCGCCCGGAAAAGGGGATGGTCAGATCGAATCCGGCCTTCGCACTGACCCTTTCGTTCCCCATGGACGGATCCACGGGCGGAAGACGCATGCCCTTGAGTACCACGAGATCGCGGTCTGCCTGGAAGCGGGATGCCAGCGCCCAGTCCATCTGCGCATCGTCGAAGATATCGATGTCCTCGTCGACGACGAAGACGTGCTTGACGTTCATGAAGCTGCCCAGCACCGCTGCGATCGCATTGCGCGCATCGCCGGGCGAACGCTGCCGCAGGGCGACCCGCGCATTGAAGCAGCCGCCGCTGGATGTGGTTGCATACACGGCCACGGGATCGCGAACGGCCGTGGCCAGTGCGTTCCATAGCCCCAACTCGGCCTTCAGTGACACCAGTTGCGCCGTATCGGTACAACTCATGTGGCGGCCGGCGATGGACGTGGTCTGGAACAGTGCGTCCCTGCGCCGGGTAATCGCCGTCAGGTGGAAGACCGGGTTTCGCTTGACACCGCCGTAGTAGCCGAGGAACTCGCCGTACGGGCCCTCATCCTCCACGTGCCCTTCCGGACTCAGGTAGCCTTCCAGGACGCATTCGGCATCGGCGGGTACCAGCAGGTCGTTGGTGACGCACTTGACCACCGGCATGGGCGCACCCCGCAGTTTCGCCATCAACTCAAGTTCGTCGCCGGGCGCGCGCATCGCGCCGGTGAAGTGGTCGATGGGGTGAGCGCCCAGTACAAAGCACACGGGCAGCGGGCGGCCTGCCTGCACGGCATCCTCGTAGATGGCCTTGAGATCGCTGGGGGCGTTCAGGTCGACTCCGCAAGTGCGCCGACCGCGCAGCATCAGCCGCCGGCAGCCGACGTTGTACAGCCCGGTGGCCGGATCGACGACGACGTCGATCGGCGACGACAGGTAAGGTGCTCCGTCACCCCCGTGCTGGAAGGGTACCGGCAGTTGCGTCAGATCGGCCGCCTCGCCGGTCCGGACCTC
Source organism: Gammaproteobacteria bacterium (assembly GCA_022825505.1). Classification (GTDB taxonomy): domain Bacteria; phylum Pseudomonadota; class Gammaproteobacteria; order Steroidobacterales; family Rariloculaceae; genus UBA6522. Next base: position 36,904 of record JAJDWR010000036.1, read on the forward strand.
TTCCTGAACCGGTGCATGGGCGGCGTCAACCTCGACGAGAGTCTGATCGACCCGCAGCCGCGACCGAATCTCGTCCAGCAGATCTTCAAGACCCACGCCGAAAGCAATGGCGATGCGGGACCTGGACCCCATGACATTGCCGACGACTTCGGCCTGTTCCGCGCCGACACGGGTAAACGAAACCGCCCTGGCGTTGCCTTCCATGCGTTCCGCGATGGCCGCCGGCTGGATCGCCTCGGAAACGACTTCCAGTTCTCCGGCCTGCTGAAGCTCGGCAATGAAGCGCCGCAGCCGAAACGTCTCGGTGTCGGCTCCGGTGGCGGCGCGGACGGTTTCTGCAGAAGTTGCCATGCGTTACGAATCCCGGGTCCCGGTCAACGCCCGCACGGAGTCGACCAGAACACCCTCGTTGAGCGCGAAAGACCGGACGGTATTGGTGCGCCAGCCGGCCCTTTGCATGGGTTCGTCGGCGGCGATGGCCTGCGCCTCTTCAATGCTGTCCACATTCAGCAGCATCATGCCCTCCTGACGGGGTGTTCCCTCTTCAAACGGCCCGGCGAGCAACAGCTTGTTCCGTTCCTCCAACTGCCACAGGTAGACGAACGCCTGCCGGCGCATCTCGTCCAGTTCCGGCGTTCCGCGCATCTCCAGCATCCTGCCGGTGGGCTTCATGAAAACGCCGTAGAGCCTGATCCCCGGCTGCCGGGTGCGAAGGATCTCTTCCAGGGGCGTATTCTTGTCAACCATCACTGAATTCCCTTGCAATCGGCGTCGCGCCTACGGCGTTTCCCCGGCGATGGTGCAGTTGTACGGTTTGATCTCTTCTCCCGGCACCCAGGCGTAACTGACGCTGCCCAGAAAGGCCGGTCCGATATAGGTTGCCGGATCCGTCGCGGTCGCCTCCCACGTCATCGCGGTGCTGTCCCCGCTGAAGGAAAAGCGCTCAACCAACGAATACGCGTCGCTCTTCGGCGTTCCGAATTCGTCCACGTACGGCCAGCTCATGTTCGTCGTTTCGACCACCAGGGTCTGGCCTTCCCAGCGTCCGAGCGAATGGCCCATGAGCGAATCGTCCGGGTCTTCGCCCGCCGTCCCGGACTCCATGTGAATCGTTCGCAGGCCGTCCCATTGCTCGATGCGCAAGAGGATTTGCCCATCACCTTCTTCGAATGCAATGGGAAACGGGGTATCCATAGCGACGGGCATACCCGGTGCGATGCAGCGTAGCGCCGGGTCGTCGGTGACCGGATCCCACGCCTCCACGGAAGCCAGCGCCGCCGCGGTCAGCGTACGCTCGGGACCGCGGTCGTTCGGACCGGGTACACGGGACCAGACGCGGTAGATTCCATCGGGTTCGACCAACTCGATATCCGCGGCAACGGCGGACCCGCCGCCGGTTGGGGAAACCCTGTCCTCAAGACCCAGTCGCCCCGCAAAGCCCGGATCGATGAGAACCTCATCCCCGCCGGGCAGGATCATGTTGGTCGCGAGCACCTCGTTTCTTCCGAGCCGCGAAAACGCGCCGACAAACCCCACACGCTCCCCAACGCTGACCGACTCGGCGAGCCCGAGACGCTGCAGGCGATTCACCGGCGCCGTCTCGATGTTCCAGACTTCCCCATCGTCCGTCCGAATCCTGAAGCCCGCGTGCGGGTTGATCCAGAACGTTTCCAGTATCTCGCCCGTTATCTCTCCGACGTTTTCCGTGTCGTAGAAGGCGCTGAATGCATGATGCGCCGAGGCAGCGCCCGCAAAGAGGAAGATCACGGCAAGAATGCCCGGATGAATCATGGATTGGTCTCCGTGGCCAATACGCTGGAGTTCCTTCCTCCCACCGTTCAGATCACCATCAGGGATTCGGCATTCGCGCGCCGTACTGCCGCAAGGGGAATGGACTTGTCGAGCGTGACCAACCGCGCCCCGTGTGCGACTGCAAGTGCCAGGAGATAGACATCCGTCAAGTGCCGGGGGCTCAACAAGCGCTCGCGATCCACGGCGGAATCATCCAGCAAACTGATGTCGTCGGCAATAAACTCGTGATGGCGCGTGGATACGGCCGATTGCAATCTGAGCACTATTTCGGAAACGCCCAAAGCGTTTGGATAACGCGGCTGCGACATGATTCGCACGCAGCCGTTCTGAGTGAGCGGGCAGGAGGCCCAGCCATGCTGAATGTTGCCGGCAAGCCAGTCCGACGCGGCTCCGTGATGCGTATGGTTTTCGTCCAGCAACGCGATAAGGATATTGATGTCCAATAGTCCCCGCACGAATCAGATGGCCAATTCTTCGCGAAGCTCGTCGACAAGCTCGTTGGTTACCACCCGGCCTCCCGCGGGGATTGGCGCAAAGCCGTACTGGCCATGGGATTGCTTCACCGCCGCCTTGCTCAACCGGACATGCAGCGCTTCGCGAATCAACCCGGACGCGAATTTTCCGGCAGTCTGTTGCTCCCGCTTCGCGAATTCCTTCACTGCGGCCAGAACATCGTCATCAATGTCGAGTGTGGTTCGCATGTTCGATCCCTCCCTTGAACGCCAGCAATAGTAACCGACACTTCATCACGCATCAAACATCAGATGTGCCATGAATGAAGAACAGCTGCATCGCTGGCGACTGGAGTTGGTTTCGTAATTCAGGATCGCAGTGCATCTACCGAAAGCATCGCCGTTTGGCTCCCAATTCTTTTTCTCAGCCTGGCCGGCAGATTACCTGACCGGAACCTGCCCCAGGCACTCAATCGCCTGCGTCCGGTAACCAGCAGGTCCGGACGCTCGCGGCGCACTTCCTTCAGAATCTCCGCAAACGGCTCTCCGTGTCTGACCTTGAACCCGGCCCGCAATCCTTCCGTACGGCAGATTCCGTCAAATTCCCTGTGCGCCTGGCCTGCCTGTTCCAGCAGGCAGGCATCGACATATTCCAGATACTGCCGCCGCCCCTGGGCATAAATCTCGTTGTAAAACTGTTTCAGCCAGGGGTCGACGACATGCAGGGCGGTAACGTCCGCCGACCGGGAAAGGCCCAGTGAAATTGCCCGTTCAATGGCGCCTCTGGTATGGGGTTCGCCATCTATGCAGACAAGAATCTTCACGGCAAGGGTCCGTTAGCTGCCGGACACCCGCAACAATTGGCTACCGATCGCGAACACCGCACCCAGGCCCAATATCATTTTCACCATGGACGCCGAAATGCCTATCCTGAAGGCCGCACCGCCCGCCTTCTTCATGTCCTCGATGGAGATGGAAAGACCGATGCCGGCAAACCCGACGGCGAAGCACCACGTATAGGCCGAGTCCATGGCCCAGAACGGTGAACCGGCGATGCCGGGGCCTCCAAGGGCTCCGATACTCAGGCTGTTCAGAAGCACCAGCACAAAGAATCCGAGGATGAAAATGGGAAACTTGTCCTTCACCAACTGCCACTTGTTGATTTTCTGATCGGGTTCCTGCTTCCCGGTGCGCAGGATGTAGAACCAGAGGGCGAACAACACCACCAGCGGCAGGAACATGATGCGGGCCACGTTGATCAGCACCGCGGTATTCAGGGACTCGGGGCCGTACCATTCCGCCGCCGCCACCAGTTGCGCCGTGTTCAGGATCGCCACCGCGGACCAGGCGCCGAATTGCGACTCCGACAGGCCGATGGCGGTTCCGATGTAGGGCATCGTGAACAGCATCAGGGTTCCGAACAGCAGCACCGTACCGATGGCATAGGCCATTTCCAGCGGCTTCGCCTTCACCACGGGCGAGGTGGCGATGATGGCGGAGACGCCGCAAATGCCGGTACCGGCGCCCATGATGCCGCCCAGCCCGTCCGAGACGCCCCGCCGCTTGCACCACCACATCACGACAATGGCGGTGCCGAAGATGAATACCACCGTCAGCGCCAGCCCCACGCCTCCTACCCTGACGACATCGGCCCAGACGTAGTGCACGCCCAGGATGATGATGCCGGGCTTGATGATGGGTCGGGCAAGGCCGATCCCGGGAAGCAACGTCTTCGGAATCGGCAATGTGTTGCGTATCAGAATGCCTCCCAGCAGGAGAATGACCACATAGTTGAGCTGCGCGCTCTCCCAGAGAAAGGTGGCCCACGCCATGCCGGCCTCATGGTAATTGCGAATCAGGCGATCCAGGTTCCTGCCAATGAAGGCGAAGACCAGGCAAAACAGGAATCCCGGAACATACCTGCGCCAGTCCGGAACGATAAGGTACTTGAGTCTCTTCACAACATCCTCTATTTGACGATCGCTGACACGATGGAGTCAGGCAGCGTGCATGTGGTCAGAACAGATACAGCGTGGAACTGAAGAAATGACGGACCTGCTCGGGGAACGCCACGCTGAGCAGGAGGATGGCCGCGGCGATCAGAAGCGCCCAGATATCCTCGCGCTTTTCGGAGGAAAACGCCTCCTCCGCAGCCTCCTGCAAGTCAAGACTCTGCTGTTTCTGCGATGCGTCGCGCTCGGCCATGGCCTGCCTCTGTCGATAGTCCGAGCGACACTCTATCGCAAGGGAAAATCAATGCAAGTTGATGGGACCGGGCGTTGACCGTCGCCCGAGCGGCGACTACCGTTTGCCGCCCATCCCGCCCGGTACGTGCCATGTCCCGCATCCACTTGAGCCCCGTCGAGGCGCGCATTATCGGCTGCCTCATGGAAAAGGCGGTTGTGACGCCCGATCAGTGCCCGTTGACGCTGAATGCGCTGACGACAGCCTGCAACCAGAAGTCGAGCCGGGATCCCGTGATGACGCTGGAACGCGCTGCCGTCGAACGCGCCGCGCGGGACCTGAGCGAAAAATCGCTCGTCAAGCGCGACGAGAATTTCAGAAGCGGCGTCGTGAAGTACCAGCAGCGCCTGTGCAACACGATGCTCAGCGAACTGAAGTTCGCGGAGGACGAGTACGCGGTGATCTGCCTGCTGCTGCTGCGCGGCCCGCAGACCCCGGGCGAACTTCGGGCACGCAGCAAACGCCTGCACGTCTTCGCGGACAACGAGGCGGTCGCCGAAACGCTGCAGCGACTGATCGATGACGGCGGTGAGCGGGGCGCTGTGGTCGCGAGGCTCGCGCGCGTTGCCGGACGCCGTGACCACCAGTACGCGCACCTGCTGTCCGGTATGATCGAATCCGTGCCGGCGGACGACGTGCCGGCCAGGGCAGAACCTCGGGGCACGCGGCTCTCCGAACTCGAACGGCGGGTCGCCGTGCTGGAACTCGAAGTGGCCGCGCTCAAGGGGCGGCTTTCCGACCCTGCGTAGCGCCGAAGTGCCCCCGGAGCGACTGGATGTAAGCTATACACGAACCACTTCGATCCCGATCAGGAGTGGATGATCGAGGGATCGGTCGCGGAGTTCAGATTCATCAACCCTCCCGGTCCATATCGAAGGCATCAAACTGCCTTCCAGCCGAGCGACAGAAATCCGCATCAGTAGGTTTCTTCTTCCTCCGCCAGCACCGGCTCGCCCCCTGCGCCCGGCATTCCCCCGGCGTGAAATGCGGTGATGGGACCCTTCGGAGAAAGATCCTTGCCTGCAAGCCCGGGGAAATCCACACCGTAGCGCAGCGGCGACCAGCCGCCGAATGTGTTTTCGTGCTCGGACGTAATCAGCGTCTCTACGATTCCGGCGTTGGTGACCGGATTGACATACTCCCAGACCACTTCGCCGTCCGGCGCAATCTCGAGCAGCCGGCCCACTCGAGCCAGCTGGGCCATGGTATTGCCGTTGGGCAATCGCTGAGTGGCCGAGCCGTGGTGGCTGTTGAAGCCATCGGAGGTGTGATACATCCACACGATTTGCCTTGAGAACAGCCGGGTTACCAGATTCTGCGATTCCTCGCTGCCCGGCATCACCGCGGTATAGCCGGCCTGCGGCGGGTTCACGTAGCGGTCCTTCTCCACGCCGTCGGCGCCAACGTATGGATTGATCTGAAGAATCTCGGACTGCGGGTCGGAATCGCCGTCCGCGCGTGGCACCGCCAATCCGTTGTTGAACAACAGCAGGTCTCCCACCCCCGGGAGCCCGTCCTCGATCCACTGGATGTCGTGCGTGCCTCCCATCTGCTTGTGGCCGGAGAACTCCTCCAGCGACCAGTTCTTCTTCGCGTAGTGGGGGTACTCGCCCTGCCCGTAGATGGCCGGATTCCCGAAACGGTACAGGAAGTCGCCCGCCTCGCCGGCGGCAAGGCGCAGGCTTTCCCCGGGGTCGCCGGGCACGAAAGTGCCGTCGTGATCGACGATGTAGATTTCGTGAGTCCGGTTGGAACTGATCGCCAGATGACCGCTCTCCGGATTGTAGTCGATGGCGTTGAGATGCAGGTAGTCGCGGGAAAACACGCCGAAGTTGACGTCCAGCCGTCCGGGATGATCGGCAAGGCTCAGCCCTTCTCCGACGTAGTTGGCGCCCTCGGGGTTGCGGTCCTGTACCAGGTGGTCGGCAAAACGGTATTCCCATACCACGTCGCCGTTGCGATCCACTTCCACGATGGCGTCCATCTGGGTGCCCACGTATCGATCGACGGCATCGGGATCGGCCCCCAGGGCAATCACTTCGTCGTGGGTCAGGTCGACGTTGGCTATGTAAAGAACCGTGTAGTCGCCGAGTTCCGCGTTGTATATCCTGAGAAAGTCGTGGTGAGGGTGATAGGTCTCACGGGCCTCCGTGTGCTCCCACAGGACCTTGCCTTCCCAGTCAACCTGCGAAAAGGTGGAAGGTCCCTTGGCGCCGAACACGGTGCCGTCTTCGAGCAGATAGGCATCCGTGAATTCGGGCCAATAACTGACCACCTGCCCCGCCATGTCGATCAGATAGACGCCGGTGACACCGGAAACCCGGGTCCTGATGAAGGCATAGCCCGGATACGCTTTCTGCGGATCCCAATGAATCAGTTCGGTCGGTCCTCTGGAAGCCTCATAGGCGGACGCAATGACCCCGGCGAGCATTCCAAAGCAGCACGCAATCAGGATTCCCCCTGTGTTCATTTTCATTTTCGTTTTCTCCCCATTTACTGCAGATCAGGTTTTTCTCCCGATTATTTTCTATTCCTGACCGGATTTCGTTGCGTGGCCTACTCGGCGACGACGCGTCCGATCAACAAGTCCGGATCCACGCCCGACCGTGGGCGGAATTTCTGCACGCGCCCATTGTTCACTTCGGCAATGTAGAAATTGCCTTCTTCATCGGCGCTCATGCCGTGTACGCCCCACACACCTCCGGGGAATGTACCCCACGTGCCCCAGGAATACTGGAACATCCCGTCCAGATCGTACTTTATGAACTTGGTCGTCCCGGCATCGGCCACCCAGACCGCACCATTGGCAACGATGAGGTACTGGGCATCCGTAGGCGGGTCGCCAAAACTCCATTGGTCAATGAAATTGCCATTTTCATCAAACACTTGCATTCGGTTGTTCTGGCGATCATTTATGTAGATTCGACGCGACTCCGGATCCACATCGATTCCATGCAAGCTGTTGAAGTACCCCGGCCGCATTTCGGTGGGCAGGATTCCTTCCTGACCCCACTCCATCAGGTAGTTCCCGTCATTGTCGAACTTGACCACGCGGGAATTCACGTAACCGTCCGCAACGAGAATGGCATCGGGCAGAAATGCCATGAAGGTCGGCCGTCCGAAGTGACTTTCGTCGTCGCCGGGTTCACCGTAAGTGCCCAGGGTCTGTACCAGTTCCCTGCCGTCGTTGCTGAACTTGTAGATCGCGTGGGCGAAGTCGTCCACGACCCAGATGTGCTTCTCCGGATCGTAGGGATTCACGTGCACGGCGTGCGGTTTCATGAACATGGAATCCCACTGGCTCCAGGTTTCGACGATGTTGCCCTCGCGGTCGACGACGACCAGACAATGCTCCCAGAGGGCATCGACGCCCCGGCGGTAACCAGCCCCTTCCCAGGTCGTCCAGCCGTCCTCGTTGTTGTGATCGGGGCTCGCCACTGTTCCGTCTCGCCAGGGCAATGTTCCGTCGCGCCACGCGTATTGCCGCCCTACCGGGAAACGCAGCTGCGTTCCCTGCTCGTGGATCAGCCGGTTTTCCGGCCGGACGATCTTCTTGAGGACGCCCCGCTGCAGCACGAAGATCCGATCCGCGCTTTCGGCGAAGATGCTTTGAGCCGCGCCCCAGGTCCAGTTCTCGTAGCCGGGCAGTGTCGAAAAGTCCTTCGGCCAGCCGGGCACGGGCTCGTAGGGTCCGAACGGATCCTGGCCGCCCTTCCCCGTCACCACCGCTGTCTGAGCGGCTACTGCCAGGGCGAGCGTCTGGGCCAGGCCGATCATGCCCAGACCGACGAAGGTCCGGCGCAAGCTTGCAACTCCGATCGAACTATTCATTTCCAGGCTCATTCCTTAACTGTTGGTAATGACTGCCGGTTGGCGAACCGACTCGCAAACATTCTTTTGTACAATAGCAAGTTCGCCACTGGGTTGGCGAACGGCAATGGCGCAGACAACAGGCTGAAATTGCCTGAAGGACCATAAACGATGCGTGTCCCGACAATTTCCATATTGCTGCTTGGCGCCTGGGCCATCACGAGCCACGCCGATCAGACATTCGAGATCGATCCCTGGTGGCCAAAGCCTTTACCCGAAGGCTGGATCAACGGCCAGGTCGGCGGTGTTTGCGTCGATTCCCGGGACAACATCCTGATAGTGGACCGCCGCAACATTACCGAAGAGGAAATGGAAACGAACGTCCCCGTACCCACCTTCGTCATGTTCGACATGGAGGGCAACGTCATCAAGTCGTGGGGAGACCCCGACGTGGTACCCCAAGCCGTCCACGGGTGCAGCTTCGACAGCGAGGACAACGTCTGGGTCGCAGGAAACCAGGACGCCATTGTCCAGAAGTACAGCCACGACGGCGAGTTGCTGATGCAGATCGGCGCCAAGCTCCAGTTCGATACGGAAGACGGCACGCGTGAGACGGAGTTCACTAACTCCAGTCAGGAATTGCTGCATCGGCCGGCCGGCGCCGTCGCGGACCCGGAAACCGGTGACATCTTCATCGCCGACGGCTATGGCAACAAGCGCGTGGTCGTGTTCGATGCCGAGGGAAACTACCTTCGTCAGTGGGGTAGCCTGGCCACGGAAGACGAACGCGAAGCCGGCACACCGGGCACCTTCACCGCCGTTGTCCACTGCATCGAGATGAGCAACGCGGGTCTCATTTACGTCTGCGACCGGCAGGGCAATCGTGTACAGGTGTTTGACCGGATGGGCAATCACGTCCGCGACATCCGGGTGAACACCGGGAACTACAATTCACGGGGGACCGCCTGGTGGCTCGCTTTCTCGCCCGATGAGGAACAACAGTATCTGTACGTGATGAATGGCGGTCAGGAGGAGGTCCACGTCATGGACCACGAGAGCGGCGAGACGCTGTCAACCTTTGGCCGTCCGGGTCACATGCCCGGGAACTTCACTCACGGACATACGATCGCCACGGATTCACAGGGCAACATTTACGTGGCGGAGACCAACTTCGGCCGCAGGGTACAAAGGTTCAGGCTGGTTTCGGAATAGCGGCCGGGATATCGGATTGACCGTTACCAACGACCGGTACCGATATTGCGAAACAATTTCCATTCGATTAGGAGAGACGTCGAACATGAACGCGACACGAGCACTTCAATTCCTGGGTATCGCTTTCACGCTGGCTGCCGCGCAGGCCACCGCTGAACCGGTCACGTACAGGGTCGACCCCCGGCACACGTTTCCCGCGTTCGAAGCCGATCACCAGGGCGGGCTCTCGGTCTGGCGGGGAAAGATCGAACGCTCGAGCGGCACGATCGTTCTCGACAGGGAAGCGCGCACCGGCACCGTAGAGATGATCATGGACATGGACTCGATCAACTTCGGGCTGGACGAAATGACGGACCACGCCAAGGCCGAGGACATTCTGGACGTGGCGCGGTTCCCCACTGCGACCTACACGGGCGCCCTGACCGAATTCGGGCGTACGGGCGTGCCGACCGCCGTGGAGGGTGAACTGACGCTGCATGGAATCACCCGGCCGCTGCGGCTGCAGATCAACCACTTCCAGTGCCAGCCGCACCATCGAACGGGCGTGGAGATATGCGGCGCCGACGCCACGGCCACATTCAATCGCGATGATTTCGATGTGAGCTACGGCAAGGAAAACGGTTTTTTCATGTACGTCAACCTGCTGCTCACGGTGGAGGCGGAGCGAGTCGACCCTGAGTCCTGATCGCCTGCGTCAATTTCTGCGACGCGCCTGCCCGGCCCTCAGGTTGAATCCGGGATGTAGACCAGCCCCACGGTATTCGTGCTGCTCTGGTGAATCACCAGGTTCCCGTCCGGCGACGCCCGCATGTGGCGGATGATGCCGATGCCGGACGGCACAGCCCAGCTCTGGAACTCCTCGGTCTCGGGATCGAACCGCACCAGCGCGTCCGGACGCTGGAAGGACTCGTTGTACCAGATCTTGTCGTTGACGACTTCAATGGCGTAGGGATGTGATTGCGGGCCGCTGGGCGACGGCCATTCCCTGACTTCACCGGTGTTCGGATCGAGGCGCCCCAGGTATCCGCGCCCGGAATCCGCGTACCAGATCATGTCGTCGCTGGTAATCGCCAGGCGCCGGATATAGGCCCCGTACTGCACACCCGGCGGAGGACCGGGGGTCTCGTATTCCTGAAACTCCCAGGAATCGGGATCGACACTGGTGATCTTGTTGGCGCCGCGGTTCGCAATCCAGATCATGCCGCGGGAGTCTTCCTTGATCCCGTAGGGCCTGGCGTTCTCGGTGGGCATCGTTGCCAGCCGGATGTCGCCCGTATCCACCACCAGGCGGCCGATCATGTTGCTGTTCTGCAGAGTGAACCACAGGTCTCCGCTGCGCGTGAAGATGGGCGTGTGAGGATCGCGCGCAGCAGGGTCCGGCATCGGGAATTCGGTGATTTCCCCTGTTTCCGGATCCAGCTTTCCGATCGTCGCGTTGCTATTGCCGGTATACCAGATATTGCCCTCGACATCGTTGATGATGCTGTGCGGCCGAGCGGTCGGGTCCAGCATGAACTCCGTCATTTCTCCCGTGCGGGGATCGATCCGGCCCACGATGCTGCCGTACATTCCCGCCCACCAGATCATGCCGTCCGGCGTCTGCAGGGGATCCCTGGGACGTTGCCCGAGTGTCGGCACCAGCCATTCCTGAAAGGTGATTTCGAAATCGCCGTCCACCAGGGTTGGGCGCCTGTCGTAGGTCTCGGGAAAATTCGACGCCAGGTACTGGGTGATATCGGCATTCAGGGGATCCGGCAGTTCGATCATGGTACGGATGACATATTCCCAGCGCTCGTGCGTGAATCCGGGGGAATTGCTGATCAGGTTGACCTCGTGGCAGGCCACGCAGGCGCCCTGGACCAGTTCCATGCCGTCGCCCTCGGGCAGACCGTCCTGTCCCTGTGCCAGCGCGGGCAACAGCACCGCCAGCGGAAAGATCATTCGACTGCACAATTTGATCATGATGCCTCCGTACTACTTGACGGTTGCCGGAACCCGCACTTCTTCGTTTTGGCCTGGACGCGGCAGGGCACTCGACAACCCTGAAATTCGGGCAGTCATGATACACGTACCCTTATCAAATCCGCCAGAACACGATACAGTGGGAATTAACTTTTTGTCATCGCAATCTGAAGATATGTGTAGGTTGCGCATTTGCTGACGATTGCCGTTAGTGTTTGGCTGATACAGGCCTTACAATGGAATCAATGGAGACCGGGAATCACCTTCGTCTGTTGCGGCGATGCTGGGTGGCATTGGCGTGCGCGGCGATATCCGGATGCTCCACTTCATTGGTAGTCAACGCCATCTTTCCGCAACCGCTGGTGGATCCCCTGCCCGTGCGCGTCGGCATCCTTTTCGACGAGGCCCTGTCCACATACGCACACGAGGAAAAAATCCCCCAGCAGGCAAGCTATTCGATCCAGCTTGGCGACGCGAACGTTTCCATGCTGAGCCAACTCTTCAACTCGATGTTCGTGTCCACGGAACCGGTCGTCGGATTGCCTCTGGAGACAGCCGATCAGGGGCGGCTCGATGCCGTCATCAGGCCCGAACTGGAACGGTTCGAGTTCGACGTACCGATCCAGCGTACGGACAACTTTGTCGAAGTCTGGATGCAGTACCAGATGCGGCTGTACGAAACGGACGGCCAATTGATAGCGGAATGGCCGGTGACCGGTTACGGCAAGGCGGAGCACGGCAACCGCGGCGCGGCCCTGAATCGGGCGGCAGTCGTCGCGATGCGAGAAGTCGGAGCCGAAATTTCCACGGAATTTTCGGCGCAGCCAGCGGTCGAATACTGGCTGGAGGAGAAGCAAAATGAGTCGGCATTGTCTTCAGAGGCTGGCCGCAACAACTAATACCCGCGCACAGGCCCTTGCAGCGGCGATTGCGCTGAGCATCCTGGCAGGCTGCAGCGTGACCTCGCGCATGGAGCCGTACAAGCGCACCGACGCAGTCATCAACGAAGGCGAGCAAGTCGTCGTACTGGCCAGAAAGCACCACTCCACGCACGAAACCGAAGCTGCCTTTGTCGATTGTGTGGCCGGTGCACTCGCATCGGGCAGCGACGGGCTGGAGGTGCACGATACCGTTGCGTTCGAAGACCAGCTCTATCCGTGGTTCGAGCCGTCGCGGGCTCCTCTCAGCACCGACGAACTCTCGGAGTTGCTGGACAAGCCCGATGTCTTCGACCGGGTCCAGGGCACCGGCGTGCGCTTCCTCGTCTGGCTCGACGGGTCCACCGACCGCGTCGCCAGCGGCGGAGGCATCACCTGCGCGGCCGGCGTGGGCGGCGCGGGATGCATGGGACTGGCCTGGTGGGAAGACGACGCCCGTTACGACGCCACGGTCTGGGACATCCAGGAACTGGATTCCACCGGAACCATTTACGCCGATGTCAGGGGCCGCTCCACCCTTCCGGCAATCGTCATCCCCATACCGCTCATCGCCCGCCCCCGAGCAGCCGCATGCCGGGGAATGACCGAACAACTGCGGCAATTCCTCACTGCGCCAACCAGTTACCTACCCGGACCCGAATTGCAGTGATGCGGCACAGTCCGCTGCACTAGGTGGATTGAACATGCGGGCGACGACCAAGCGAGAACTTGTCCTGGCCGGGTCCTTGCTCGGTTTCGGCTTTTTCGTATTGCCGGGCGCTGTTTACCTGGTTGGCCAAACCGTTGTGGGCGAATATCCGGCCGATGGCGGGGTCCTGTCATTGGTCCTGAACATCTGGGCGGACATGGCACGCGGGAACCCGCTGGCCCTGGTACTGGTTCTCAGCCCTTATGGCGTTGTTCAGCTATTGCGGTTCTCGCGCCACCTGTGGCGCGCCAGGGCTATCGTCAGACCGCCGCCGATTCGTTAGGATAAGAATAGGCGAATCGGCGCATTTGCGTACCAATTTGAACGAGGAGGGAAAGTGAGGGAAATGACACGGACCTGGCCGCTCGGCGCGTTATGGCTTGTGCTTGTCAGCACGACCTCCCCGGGTGCCGACGAGCCCATCGCCGAACTGATGATGAGCGATCACCACAAGGCCATCAGCCAGAGGGTCAGCCGATTCGTGGAAGACGTTCACTATTCCCGTCCGCGGATCGACAATTCGCTGTCGTCGGCGATTTTCGACCGGTACCTGGACATTCTCGACGGCAACCGCCTGTACTTTCTGCACAGCGACTACACCAGCCTGGGTAGCTATCGATACGAACTGGACGACCGCGTGCGGAGCGGCGAACTCCAGCCGATTTTCGAGATTTTCAATCTCTGGCGGCTTCGCAACCAGGAGCGGCTCAACCACGCCATCGAACTCCTGGATGAGGAACCCGACTTTACCGTCGACGAGTGGTACCGCTTCGACCGAACCGATCTCGGCTGGGCGCAGACCGACGCCGAAGTCAGGGACATCTGGCGCAAGCAGGTCAAGCACGACGGGCTGGCTCTGATGCTGGGCCGGGAACTCACCTGGGAAGAGGCCGCCGACGAGCTGCGCAGGAACTACGAACGGCGCCTGAGACGGACCGCGCAGATGAACGCGGACGACGTGTTCGAGGGATTCCTCAACGCGATGACTCATACCATCGATCCGCATTCAAGCTATCTCACGCCACGCAATACCGAGGAGCAGCGCATCCACATGAGCCTGCTGTACGACGGTATCGGCGCTACCCTCGAACTGGACGAGTTCGACTACGTCAACGTGAAGAACCTGATCGCGGGCGGACCCGCGGAGATCGACGGGCGCCTGAAACCCAACGACCGCATCACCGCCGTCGGTCAGGGCGCATCCGGCGAAATGGTCGGCGTCATCGGCTGGCGGCTGGACGATGTCGTACAGCTCATTCGCGGTCCGGGTGGAACCGTTGTCCGCCTGCAGATTCTCCCCGCCGGCGCCGTGCCGGGTTCACCCGAAACCATGGTGGACATCGTCCGCGACAAGGTAAAGATGGACGAAGGCGCCGCGAAGAGCCGCATCATTGAAGTACCCGACGAGATCACGATCAAGCAAATCGGCGTCATCGAGATTCCCAGCTTCTACCTGGATTCGGCGGCCCGCAACCGGGGCGAAGAGGACTACACCAGCACCACCCGCGACGTGGAGCGGCTGGTCGAGGAATTGATGGCCGATGACATCGACGGCCTGATCATCGACCTGCGGCAGAACGGCGGCGGGCACCTGAGCGAAGCCGCCGAGTTGAGCGGCCTGTTCATCGAGCGTGGGCCGCTGGTCCAGCTCCGGGAAACCCAGGGCAACGTGGAAGTCCTGAACGACCCGATCCCCGGCGCGATCTACGACGGTCCCCTGGCCGTGCTGGTCGACCGCCACAGCGCCAGCGCCTCGGAGATCTTTGCCGCGGCCATCCAGGACTATCAGCGCGGACTGGTCATCGGCCAGCAGACATTCGGCAAGGGGTCCGTTCAGAACCTGTTCGACCTGGACCGCTTCATTCGCGGGTCCGAGGATTACGGCCAACTCACCCTGACCATCGGCAAGTACTACCGGGTCACGGGTGAGAGCACCCAGCATCGGGGCGTGATACCCGACATCGAACTGCCGTCGCCGTGGGATGTGGACAGCGTGGGCGAGAGCACGCGTGACACCGCCCTGCCCTGGGATCGAATTCAGCAAACGCCGTTCTCCGCGTACCGCGAGGGGCCGGCTCAGATCGAAGTGCTCCGCACACTGCAGAACCAACGGTCGCTGGGCGATCCGGACTTCAACTACATGGTGAGCAGCATCGAAGCCCAGCGGTCGTTGAGCGATCGAAAGATCGTTTCCCTGAACCTGGAGCAGCGCAAGGCCGAACTCGAAGACCGGAACCAGGAGAGAATTCAGCGGGAGAACGAGCGCCGGGCCGGCCTGGGACTGGACCCGATAGCCGACCTGGAGGAGCTTGCCGAAGAAGAGCTTCCGGATATCCTGCTGGACCAGGCCACCCGCATCGTCGCCGACATGGCATCGCTGGACGAACCTCCGCCCCGGGCAACCTTCACGGGTGCGGAAACGGTGCGCGCGAACTAGCAGTTCCGTCGACTACGTTCCGGATCGGATTTTTCGGCCCCGGACAGTGGCCGTCAGGAACGCTGCGCGGCGAACCGGTGTCCCCGCAAAACCAGGTAGTCCAGCCACTTGTTCAGCATCATGTTGTCCTGCCAGCGCCACTCCAGTTCCCTGGACCACGCCGGCGTCGTCGCGGCAAACATGGGCGAGGTGAGCTGTACCCTGGGCCGCCGCGCCTCCACCAGCCGGGCGTCGTGATAGATATGGACCCATAGATCGGGGTCCGGTATCGACTGACCCTGGCAGGCATCGGGCTCGTCCAGCGCGAACAGGTAGGTCAGTTTCAGCGTCGTCGTATAGGGCCGTCGCCGTTTCACCGCCAGATGCAGATCGCAGTCCTCTTCCGAACAGGAAACCGCCAGTCTCTCGTGGGCATCGGGAAAGGAATCGAACTCGGAGATGAGCTGGGACAGCTTGATGTAATTGCTCTCGTACAGGGTCATCAGCCCGGTAAAGCTGCCGGGCCGGTAGACGCACTCGGGTACGATCATGCTGTCCGCAATCATCAACTGAGTTCCGAGGTTGTGGCCGTTCATGCAGGTGTGAGCATGCCACAACGCCGATGGAGGGACTAGTGCCGGCAGCCAGTACCCACTGCCGGGACGCTACGCCGATTTGGGGCGGCAGGTGCGATACGCCACATGTGCAGGCAGTGGGGCCCGGTTCAGGGGTTGGCGCGGCGTTCTATACCTGTCTCGCTCAGAATCGTACTGGCGATTTCCTCGATCGAGCAGTGCGTGGTATCGATGAACGGGATGCCGAGCCGCTTGAAAAGACGCTCCGCGCTGCGCAACTCGTAGCTGACCTGCTGCGCGGATGCATAGCGTCCTTCCGGGCGCCGCTCCAGCCGGATCTGGCGCAGCCGTGACGTCTCGATGGTCAATCCGTACAGCTTGCCGCGAAACCTGCGCAGGATCACCGGCAATTCCCCCGACTCCAGGTCTTCCTCCGCCAATGGGTAGTTGGCCGCGAAGATGCCGTACTGAAGCGCAAGGTAGAGGCAGGTCGGCGTCTTTCCGGACCTGGACACACCGGTGAGGATCACGTCGGCGCGATCGTACTGCCGGGTGCCGTGACCGTCATCGGCGTCCATCGCGAAGTTCATCGCGCTGATGCGCATGTCATACCGGGTCACGTCGGTCATGCCGTGCGCGCGGCCCAGCGTGTGGGATGAACTCATCTGAAGTTCGTCTTCCAGAGGCCCGATAAAGGCGGCGAACAGGTCCAGGACCAGCCCGTTGCACGCAAGCAGCGGTGACCTCAGTTCCTCCTGCACGAAACTCGTGAATACGATCGGCCGCCAGCCGGTGCGACTGGCATTGCGGTCGATCCGGCGGGTCAACTCCAACGCCTTGTCAAGGTCATTGACAAATGGCACAGTCACGGTTCGGAATTCGACCCCATCGAACTGTGTGAGCAGACTGTGCCCCAGCGTCTCGGCAGTCACACCGGTCTGATCCGACACAAAATATACGGTTCGCTCTGCCATTGCTGTCCACCGTGGCTCGGTGGCACGGGAGTATAGCGTGGAAAAACTTGTCCTCAGCCTGGCGGCCAGCGGCCGCGAAGACGTCAGCCGTGTGGGCGGCAAGAACGCGTCGCTGGGCGAGATGATCGGCCATCTGGACAAGCTCGGTATCCGGGTGCCGGACGGCTTTGCGACCACGTCCCACGCGTTCTCCGAATTCCTCGCCCAGGATGGCCTGGGTGCATCCATCCACCGGCTCCTGGACGACCTGGACGTGGACGATACGGCCGCACTTACGCGCACCGGTTCGCAGATCAGGCAGATGATTCTCTCGGCATCGCTTCCCTCTGAGATCAGGGATGCCGTCGGCACCGCCTGGAAGCAACTGGCCAACGGCGAGGACATCAGCGTCGCGGTCCGCTCCTCCGCCACCGCGGAAGACCTGCCGGAGGCCTCGTTCGCAGGTCAGCAGGACACGCTGCTCAACGTTTCGGGACTGGACAACGTTCTCGACGCCATTCACCGCATCTACGCGTCGCTTTTCAATGACCGGGCCATCGCCTACCGGGTTCACCAGCAGTTCGATCACCGCCAGGTCTCGCTGTCGGTGGGTGTGCAGCGCATGGTCCGGGCGGATCTTGCCAGTTCCGGGGTCATGTTCACGCTCGATACCGAGTCCGGTTTCCGGGACCTGGTCCTGATCACCTCGAGCTACGGTCTCGGGGAGACGATCGTCCAGGGCGCCGTGAACCCGGACGAGTTCTATGTGTACAAGCCCGCCCTGGCCGAAGGGCATCACGCCATCGTGCGGCGCAACCTGGGAAGCAAGTCCGTGAAGATGGTTCACGCCGACCGGGGCGAGGAACGCGTGGTGACGGTGCCCGTGGCCGACGGGGACCGCAGCCGGTTTTCGCTGACGGACGAGGAGATCCACTCGCTCGCCCGGCAGGCCGTGGCCATTGAGAAGCACTATGGCCAGCCCATGGATATCGAATGGGGCAAGGACGGCAAGACAGGCGAATTGTTCATCCTGCAGGCGCGGCCGGAAACCGTAAAGAGCCGATCCGGCGAGACCCTGGTTCGATTCTCCCTCAAGGAACATTCCGAGGTGCTGAGCACCGGCCGCAGTATCGGGCAACGGGTCGGCGCCGGCATTGCCCGTGTCGTCGCAAGCGTCGAGGAAATGAACCTGATTCAGCCCGGCGACGTGCTGGTGACCGACATGACGGACCCGGACTGGGAACCGGTGATGAAGCGGGCGTCAGCCATCGTCACCAATCGCGGCGGGCGCACCTGCCACGCGGCCATCATCGCCCGGGAACTGGGTATTCCCGCCGTCGTGGGCTGCGGTCACGCTACCCGGGAAATTCCGGACGGAACGGAAGTCACCGTCTCCTGTGCCGAGGGAGACGAGGGCTTCGTCTACAAGGGCAAGCTGCGATACGAGGAACGCGAAATCCGGCTCGAGAAACTGCCTGAAATTCCGGTCAAGCTGGCCATGAACGTCGGCAATCCCGACCGGGCCTTCATGTTCGCATCCATCCCCAATCACGGCGTCGGCCTCGCGCGGCTGGAATTCATCATCAATCGCATGATCGGCGTGCATCCCAAGGCGCTGATCGAGTTCGATCGGCAGGACGCCGGCGTCCAGGAACTCATCGAGGAATACATGGCCGGCTACGGCGATCCGGTTTCGTTCTACATTGAGAAACTCAGCGAAGGGATCGGCTCCATCGCCGCGGCCTTCGCGCCTGAACCCGTCATCGTCCGGCTGTCGGACTTCAAGTCAAACGAGTACGCCAACCTGATCGGCGGCGACCGGTACGAACAGCTGGAGGAAAACCCCATGCTGGGGTTCCGGGGCGCGTCGAGATACATCGACGAGGAGTTCAAGCCCTGTTTCGAACTCGAGTGCCGCGCCCTGCGCCGTGTACGCAACCGTATGGGGCTTACGAACGTGCAGGTCATGGTTCCCTTCGTGCGGACGCTGGCCGAGGCGCGCCAGGTCGTCGACCTGCTGGCCGAAAACGGCCTCGCCCGCGGCGAGGACGGACTGAAACTCATCATGATGTGCGAGTTGCCCAGCAATGCCCTGCTCGCCGAGCAGTACCTGGAGTTCTTCGACGGCATGTCGATCGGTTCGAACGACATGACGCAACTCGCCCTGGGGCTGGATAGGGATTCCGGAAAGATCGCCGCGCTGTTCGATGAGCGGGACGAGGCCGTCAAGCGCCTGCTGGACATGGCCATCAGCGCCTGCCGGGCTCAGGGCAAGTACGTGGGCATCTGCGGCCAGGGCCCGTCGGATCATCCGGACCTCGCACAATGGCTGCTGGACCGGGGCATCACCAGCCTGTCCCTGAACCCCGATTCGGTACTCGATACCTGGCTCTACCTGGCCGGGCACGCGCACGTAGCCGACTAGAAGCCGATCATGTGCTCGCGGTAGTGCTTCAGTTCCCGAATCGAGTCGTGAATGTCCGCCATGGCCAGGTGCGTGGAGAGTTTCTCGAACGGCTCGAAATGCGCCGGCGCCCATAGCCGTGCGAGTATCTTCAGGGAAGAAACATCGAGATTGCGATAGTGAAAGAACGCGGCCAGTTCGGGCATGTGGCGGATCAGGAATCGCCGGTCCTGGCAAACGCTGTTTCCGCACATGGGTGAATTTCCCGGGTCCAGGTATTGGCGCAGGAACGCCAGCGTCATCTGTTCGGCCTCTGCCTCGTTGGTTCTGCTGGCTCTGACGCGCTCCGTCAGCCCCGAACTGCCGTGCTGCCGCGTGCACCACTCGTCCATGGCATCCAGCACCGAGTCGGACTGATGGATCGCGGCGACCGGACCTTCCTCCAGAACCAGCAGATGGCGGTCGGTCACGACGGTGGCGATCTCGATAATGAAGTCCGTGTCCGGGTCCAGTCCCGTCATTTCAAGATCGATCCAGATCAAGTGATCCCTGGACTTCACGGCAACCGTCTCCCTGTCCCCCGATCCGGCGTTCGCCGGTACCTTGGCATTGTAGCAGGCGCGGCGCGGAAGGCTGCGGAGCAACGCGCCCCGGCAGAGAACTGCCCCGAACCGAACCGCTCAGCGCATTCTGCTGGTTCCGGCGCCGGCAACAATGGCTGATACCGGCCTCGTCGTCGCCCGCTTCAGACGCCATGCGCTGGTGGAGAGCCGGGCCGGCGACGTGTACGACTGCCGGATTCTGGGCCGCCGTCTGCGCCCGGTGGTCGGCGACAACGTGGAATGGCGCCGCGAGCGCGACGGAACCTGTGTCGTCCGGGCCGTTAAGTCGCGGGAATCCACGCTTCGGCGAACCGACTCCCGCGGGCGCCCGGAGGCCGTCGCGGCCAACCTTTCCCAACTCATCGTGGTGCTGGCGCCGCACCCCGAGCCCGACTGGTTCCTGCTGGACAGGTACCTCTGCGCGGCTGAACTGACGGGACTCAAGGCGGCCGTCGCCTACAACAAGATGGACCTGGTGAACAGCGAGCCGAACTCGCTGGAAGTGTATGGCGCAGTCGGTTACAGCGTCGTGCAGACCAGCGCGGTGGACAGGACCGGGCTCGACGGGCTGGAGCAGCTTCTGGACGGAGAACGGAGTGCCCTCATCGGACAGTCGGGCGTCGGCAAGTCCTCGCTCTTCAATGCACTTCTCGGGGGGGAGGTACAACGGGTGGGCCGGCTCTCCGGAAAGCTCCTCCAGGGACGCCACACCACGACAACCTCCGTGTTACACCGCCATCCGGGCGGCGGCGAGATCATCGACTCACCGGGTGTGCGCAACTTTGCGCCCTTCATCGAACGCCCCGGGGACGTGCAGTTCGGTTTCCGCGAATTCATCAGCCGCCGCGAAGGTTGCCGGTTTGACGACTGTACGCACCGCGCCGAACCGGATTGCGCCGTCAAGGCGGCGCTGGAAGACGGCGCGATCGACCGCGGGCGCTACGAGAACTACGGGAAACTTTACGAGCTAACGGCTTCTGCGCGCGAGTATTGAGGCGACCTACCCAAGCCCTGCCTTCATCTGCCGCCCGCCCAGCAAGTGCATGTGAACGTGGTAGATGACCTGCCCGCCTTCAGGGTTGGTGTTGATGACCACCCGATAGCCCGGCAGATCGTGCTCCTTCGCCAACAACCTGGCCACCAGGAACAGCCGGCCGACCATCCCGGCATGCTCGGGCTCAAGGTCGTTCAGCGTCGCGAGGTGGATCTTCGGTATGAGGAGTGCGTGGAACGGCGCCTGGGGGTTGATATCGCGAAACGCCAGTATCTCGTCGTCCTCGTAGAGGCGCTCGCAGGGAATCTCTCCGGCCACGATCTTGCAGAACAGGCAATCGGGATCAACGCTCAATTCGAGTCTCCGGATTGCCTTGAGTGTTGGTGGTCGTGCACTTCAGGCCACCCTACTCCTCCAGCCCGATCGTCCGCCGGCCGGATAACGCTCGAGACAAGGTGCCGCTGTCGATAAATTCCAGTTCGCCGCCCACCGGGACGCCGTAGGCAATCCGGCTGGCTCCGATGCCGCGTTTGCGCGCCATGGTAGCCACCAGGTGCGCGGTGGCGTCTCCTTCCACGGTGACGCTGGTGGCCAGGATTACTTCAGTCACGCCATCGTCGGCAAAGCGCTCTTCCAGGAGATCGAGCCCGAGTTCCGTGGGACCGATCCCGTCCAGCGGGGACAGGTGGCCCATCAGGACGAAGTAGCGGCCGGAATAGGCGGCGGACTGCTCGATGGCCATTACGTCGGCCGGCGTTTCCACCACGCAGAGCTGGCTGACGTCCCGGCGTGCGCTGGTACAGAACGAGCACTCGTCCTCCTCGGTGAACATGCGGCAGCGCCGGCAATGCTTGATTCGCCTGGCTGCATCCTCCAGCGAGCGGGCGAGGTTGACGGCGCCGGTCCGGTTTTTGTCAAGAAGATAGAACGCCATCCGCTGGGCGCTCTTCGCGCCCACGCCCGGCAGGCACTTGAGGGCGTCGATGAGTTGCGCCAGCAGCGGAGAGTACGCCAGAGACATCAGAACGGGAGTTTCATTCCAGGTGGCATCATGCCGCCGGTGACGTTCGACATCTGGTCTTTCACCGTGCGCTCGACCTTCTTGAGCGCGTCATTGAAGGCCGCCTTGATCAGGTCCTCCAGCATCGATTTCCGCTCACCGACCAGGCTGTCCTCGATTTCCAGCCGGCGTACGCGGTGGTTGCAGGTCATGACGATCCTGACCATGCCTCCGCCCGCTTCGCCCTGCACTTCCAGGGATGCGAGTTGCTTCTGGACCTTGCGCATCTCGCCGCGCATCTGATTGGCCTGCTTTACGAGGTCAAACATGTCTTTCATGCTGCTGTTCTCCAGCCGGGTTGTTTCACGTGTTCCGTGCTGCCGATGCCGCACCTGTGGTTCGAATCCTCGTCAAGCCTGCTCGGTCTCAAGCGGTTGAATGCTGTCGACTTCAAGCACCGCATCGAAACTGGCTTGAAGCGACTTCACAACGGGATCGCCTTCGATGGAGGCACGCGCCTTGCGCATACGCTCGGATTCGCCCTTGGCACGGATCTGGGCAGGCGTCGCGCCCGGAGGTTCTCCGACTTCGATCGCCACTGCGACCCGGCCCGAAAACTGCTTTCGAAGCTGTTCCAGCAGTCGAGTCCTGACACGCTCGGTGTTCAGGTGCGCATTGTCGGAGGCCAGCACCAGTTTAAGGCCATCGGCCGAACTATCCTTGACCGCGCAGTGCTCGGCCAACTGGCGGGGCGCCCCGGTGATGCCGGACACGCTGATGAATTCGTGCCAGGTGTCGGGGCCGGGGACTTTTGCTTCGGCCTTAGGCTGCTGGGCAGCTTGTTGACCTTCAGCAGGCCCCGGAGATTTGCCGCGAGCAGCAGATGGCTTTGGACCGACGGATGGAGTACCAGACGGCTTGGGCGCAGCAGTGCGCGTGCCCGACGCCCCGCCACGAGCGGCGGCAGTGCTCGACGAGCCTGCAGGGGTGGCGGCAGGCCGGCGTGGCTGCGCACTGGCCCGGCTGACTGCTGCCGCTCCCTTGCTACCGCCCTCGCGGGCTGATCGAGGCGTTGCCTGCGACTGCGGCTCCTGTTCGGTGACCGGCCGGAACGCCAGCATCCGCAGCAGCGTCATTTCGAAGGAGGCGCGATAGTCCCGCGAGACATACAGGTCCCGGCGTCCCTGCCCCGCGATCTCGTAATAGAGCTGCACGTCTTCCGGCGACAGCGCAGAAGCCAGTTCCGGCAATTCCCGGGCTTCCTCATCGTCGGTATCGGCGCCTACCAGTTGCAAAACCGCGATCCGTTGCAGGACGCCCCTCAGTTCATCCAACACTGCGCCATAGTCCGGCGCCATTTCATCCAGCTCGGCCACTTCGTTCATCAGGGCCGACCCATCCTGAGCCGCGAGCGCCTGGACGAACCGGATCACATGCTGCCGGTCGATGCTGCCGAGCATGGAACTAACCGCTTCTGCGGTCACGTCGCCGGCGCTGAAGGCGATCGCCTGATCCAGCAGGCTCAGCCCGTCCCGCATGCTGCCGTCCGCGGCCCGGGCCAGCGCTTTCAGGGCATCCGCCTCCGCTTCGAACTCTTCCGCCTCGCGGATTTTCTCCAGTTGCTGGCCGATCTCCGCCACCGTCAGCCGCTTGAGATTGAACTGCAGGCAGCGGGACAGTACCGTCACCGGCAACTTCTGGGGATCCGTGGTCGCCAGCAGGAACTTGATGTGCGGGGGCGGCTCCTCCAGCGTCTTGAGCAGCGCATTGAAGGAGTGATTCGACAGCATGTGCACCTCGTCGATGAGGTACACCTTGAATCGCCCCTGGGCCGGCGTGTACTGGGTGTTCTCCATCAACTCCCGGGTATCGTCCACCCGGGTACGCGACGCGGCATCCACTTCGATGAGATCCACGAAGCGCCCATCGTCGATCGCGGTGCACGCTTCACAGTCCCCGCAAGGCTCCGCGACGATGCCCTCCTCGCAATTCAGGGCCTTGGCGAGAATGCGGGCCAGCGTGGTCTTGCCGACGCCGCGGGTGCCCGCGAACAGGTAGGCGTGGTGGAGACGCTCCGCGGCCAGCGAGTTCACCAGCGCCTTGACCACGTGCTGTTGGCCAACCATCTCCCCGAAGCGCCGCGGCCGCCATTTCCGCGCAAGAACCGTATAGCTCATGAGTAGCGAGCAGCCTCCAATCGCAATTCCAGGACCAACGCACAGCCCGAAACAGAATCGCAAAGCATCGCTATTGCGGGGGCGCCCCTTCGATCAAGGGATTATAATCAGCCTGCCTCGGCGGGGCGATGCATTCTTGCCCCCGATTCCTCACGCGGAGAGGTGGCCGAGTGGACGAAGGCGCTTGATTGGAGTTCAAGTAGGCGGTTATACCGTCTCGTGGGTTCGAATCCCACCCTCTCCGCCAATTACTTTTTGTAACATATTGATAAATATCAATAAAAAAAGGAGGTCACGATGATCAGGAACGGAGCGTTATCCATCGTCGCGGGCCTGTTCGGCACCTTGGTGTATTTCACCGGGTCCGCCGGAGAGGCGCAGGTCGTGGAGGGTCAGGCTGTCGATGCGAATGGCGCACCTCAGTACATCGTCGATCCGTTCTGGCCGAAGCCGCTGCCGAACCAGTGGAGCATGCAGCAGGTCACGGGCATTCACGTCGACCACATGGACCATATCTGGTTCATCAACCGGGGAAGAGCCGCCCTGCCGATCGAACTGGCGGGGGAACTCGGGCCGGGAGCGGCGCTGTGCTGCGTGCGCGGGCCGGAAATAATCGAGCTTGATCAGGAGGGCAACGTCCTCAGTGCCTGGGGAGGCCCTGGATATCATCCGCTGTGGCCGACGTACCCCCAGACCGTCATTGCCGACAGTAACGGGTTCGTCTGGATCGGGGGCGAGGCGGCGCAGGACAGTATCCTGAAGTTCACGCGCGACGGCGAGTTTGTCTGGGACTTTGGTCGCAGGCCGCCGAGACTCGGTACCGAGGCCGACCTCCGAACCAACCAAACGCCGCAGAACAACCAGGACGTCGACGAAATCGTGAACGTCGGACGTTTTCAGCTCGACGAGGTCGACAACGAGATCTACATCATCGATCAGAAGCGCGTCACCGTATACGACGCATCATCCGGCGAGTTCAAACGTGGCTGGGGCGGGCACGGGATGCCGTTGAGCGAGATCTCCAACGAGCCGATTCCCGGCTATGAGTGGACCGGTGAACCACCGCCCGAGGAAGAGCAGTTCGCGCCGACGCTGCATTTTATCGAGATCTCGGATGACCGGCGCGTCTACGTCGGCGAGCGTGGTCAAAACCGGATCCAGGTATTTACTACGCAAGGGGAGTGGTTGCAGGACATATACGTCTCGCCGAATACGCCTGCGCAACGAGGCGGATGCGCTGGTATGCGCGAAGCCTCCCCGAATCCCATGCCCGTCGGAACCTTCTACGCCTCGATCTGCGGCAGCATGTACAAGATGGTGATTTCCAGGGATCCGGAGCAGCAGTATTTGTTCGTTGCAGACGCGCATAACGACGTCGTCTGGATCGTTGACCGTGAGAGCGGCGAGACGCTGGGCTACTTCGGCAGGAACGGACGCCTCGCTGGTCAGTTTCACTTCGCCAACGCAATCGGCATCGATACGCACGGCAATATCTTCGTCGGCGAAGTCGACACCGCCAAACGGATTCAGAAGTTTGCCCCGGTCATGACGGGCGGGGGCTAGGCTGGGTGCATTCGGCGGGGGTTTCGATGGCCACGGCGCGCATTCCGACATGAACGCTGCCCAACCAATCGTCGAGCATCGATCCCATCGGCCTACTGCTCGCCCTCGTCATCGATCAAGTCCTCAAACCACGGTGCTTCCGGGCCGCTCTGTGCGTCGGGATCGGACTGACCACGAACGAGCGAATTGACCAGGCCCGTCGCGTGACGAGGGACGAGTATCAGGTCGTAGTTGAGCGCCCACACAATTTCAAGAAGGGTGTCGAATCGCGGGACGATTTTACCCGTCTCGATGTTGGAAACGTGCTTCTGCGTCAACCCCGCATCGCGGGCGATGTCGGACTGGCTCCGACCCTGTGCTTTTCGGGCCTGTCGAATTGCGATGCGCAGTTTTTGGGGAAGTTGTCCGTGATGCTCCACGGTAGTATTCCCTTTAATACCTAGATTCGTCAGAATATGCCTTTTTATACCTACTCGTCAAAGAGCGCCAGTCTGAGTCCGATTGGACGAGGGCGCTAGGCGAAGTCGATCAGTGACTGTTCGAAAGGCGGGTCGCGGCGGTCGTGGAAAACCCGATCAGGCAGCCGAATTTCCGGATCCATCGTTCTGAGGCTCCAAGCGTAGGTCGGCCGTGTAATACGACTTGGGTTCGCCTTCCCCGTTGTCGTCCCTGTAGTAGACGATAGTTTGTCGGCGGGCTGTCTCGTCCCGCTTCTCCATGGCCTGCAACCAGGACCTGATGGAGTCTTGCACCTGGGCCAATTCGTTGTCGCGGATCGCCTTCGCGTGTTCGGCGGTTTTCTTCATCACCTTGCTGCGCCACCGCAGAATAACCTCACGCTTCCACCAGCCCGTTTCCTTGAGCGATTTTTCCAGCGCCTCCAGGTACTGCTCAAGCCAGTTGTCCTCAAGGAGTTCGCCGGCGCCGCGACGAAACGCCTGGATGCTCGCATCAAGCGCGTCGACCCTTCGCTCCAGATCGGCGGAATTCTCCTGCACCGCCAGTCTGAGCCGCAAACCCTCGGCATGGATTCCGGCCACACTTGACAGCGCATACAGATGCCACTCGACGGGCATCGTGCGCATTTTCAACTCCGCCGACGCGACAGCTGTTCCGGTGTCCTTTCCGGGCGCGGGCTCATTGATCGACAGGCCATGCTTGAATCGCGCCACGCTCAGATCTCTCTCCACCAGCGCCAGTCGGACTTTCATGTCGTCCGTGAATCGGTGGCTCAAGTCCCATTCCCCGGCAATGTCCTGTAGCCGTGCGAGGGCGCTTAGCGCCCGGGCGCAGTCGTCGTTTATGTCCCTCTTCATCAGGTAGTGAATCGCTTCAGTCAGGCTGTCCAGCGACGCCTGCAGACGGTCGAACCTTGCAGATAACATCGTCGAGGACACCGACATGAGAATCGCCAAGGGCGCCACCACCGGCAGAATCGCTGAGCTGGCCGCAATGAACGGCGCCTGCGCCACAATGCCGCCGGTTCCCATGACCGCCGAACCGACACCACCGCCGATACTCATCAACGTGGCGGGATTCGCCGTCGCCAGGAAAACGTTGCCGGCGGCCAGCGACGAAGCGGCGACCGATCCGGCGCCCAGCAGGGGCAGGCAGGAGGTGCTCAACGCGCCGCCGGTTTCGAACGGTTTACCGTGATTGTGCAGGTTGCGGTCGATCAGATGACGCACTTCGAGACTGGCGTCGCTGCCCAAGTCCACGATGCCAAGTTGGTTGTCCCCGTCCCGCACGATCCAACCCTGCGGTTTCTTCGGCGGACGGTTTCCGAATATCAACCGCACAAATTGCTCCTCGACGCGCCGACAGGCGCGTTACACTAGCAGCAACGACTCGGCAGCTCCACAGCGAATCTAGCGAGCGAACGAGTTAACGCGGGCAGAGTCCACAGACCAGACACACCCGAACTTGTGACATAGGAAAATCGTATATGCTGGTCGCCGCAAGGCGTGGCAGCGCATGGTGAGCTGAGGTAGGCAAGGCACGCCAATGCAAGGCAAGGTATGGGGAAGGGTCGCATAATGCGGCCCTTTCCGTGAATTCATGATTTACTTGAAGCGCCGAACTTAGTTCGAGTACTAAGCCGTCCCGATCCAAAGACTTGACCCACGATTTCTTTTCGGAGCTCGATTTCCGCGTCCCTTTGGGCCTTTACTTCATTCCATGATTCGCGCACCCCGGTGAGGTTCTTTACATTTAGGTACGCTGTAAGCGTAGGAAGAAAACGGCACCAGCCATCCACATCGCTCGTGGCCGGACAAGGGACCTGCAGTTTTTTCAGTTTATAGATCAGCGCAATGAGTCTTGCTTCTGTTGGGCGCTTCATTTTCGGGGTCTGTCCGGAACCCGTAAAAGTGTTATCTCCTTCCAACATCGTGAGAATATTCTCTGCGTCTACCGCAAGCTCCCCTAACCTTACGCGTGGCGAGAGCCTTTTCATTAGAGACCAATTCAGCATCACTAACCCTGCCAGACCACCAACGGCCAATCCGAAGAACACTCCGGGACTAGAGAGTGCACCAATTACAGTCTGGCCGTCCGTCATCATTAGCGCACGGACGAACTCAAAAACAGCCCACGCTATCTCAGCAATGAGCAGAACGCTGCCGATAGACTTGCTACGCTGATCCATGTGGCCATAGTACTAGAATTTCGGATCGTTCAGCTCAGGCATTGAGCGCGTTATACACTCAAAAGAATGGCGCGGCAGACGAGTGACAAACGCCCGTGCTCGCCCCTCAACCCAAATTGATGATTTAAGCGCTGGCCAGACCGCCAACGACGACGGTGTGCGCCGGGTCGATACCCATTTTTCGGGCATTCTCGTGTGACCATCAGCAAAATGGCAAAGACGCCGTTGACGTCACGACCCACGGACCCGTCCAGTGCGCAAACATCTTCCAGTGCACGAACTGCGTCCCGCTTGTCGAGTATCCATAGCCTCTCCTGCAATGTAAAATGCTAGTTTTACTTATACGTTTCTGACAAATATACTGGAGTACCAACCCATGTGGGGCCTTCCCAAGCGCATCATGGAGCATGCCGGAGCCCTTCCGGAGGCCACGCCGCTGTGTCCGGGCGCTTTGCTACACCTCGGGAATCGTGCGGCAATCGATCAAGCGTTGTCGCGGCTTGCACGGTCGGACAAGTTGATGCGCATTTGCCAAGGCGTCTACATGCGCCCGATCGAGACTCGTTTTGGCATTCGAGCGCCCAACGTCGGCAAAGCGATTACCGCGCTAGCGGCGTTGTGGGGCGAGACCATTGTGCCGTGCGGCGGTTCGGCAGCGAATCGCCTCGGGCTGACCAACCAAAATCCGGTGCGGATGGTCTATCTCACGTCGGGTCCCAGCCGCTGGCTGCATTTTGGGGGACATGCCGTCGAATTGCGCCACGCCCCGCGCTGGCAGCTCGCGGCGCCTCATCGAAAGGCGGGTGACATCATCCGTGCACTGGCATGGCTCGGGCCCGACGAGGTCGAGTACGGCCTGGATGCAGTTGTGCCCGAACTTTCTGCGGTTGAGCTGGACGAACTGGCTGCCGCACGGGCGGTGATGCCCAACTGGATTGCCGAACCGGTTAGCGCGCGGCTCTCGTATGGCTGAGGTGCGATTTCAGGATTTGTCCGTCGCCGACCGCCGGGACGCATTGGAAGTAGCCGATCGTACGAGTAGCCACAAGGCACACCTGCTGGAAAAGGACATCTGGGTTGTCGCAGCGCTGGACGTGCTGTTCGAAGCGCCATTCGCCGAACACCTGACCTTCAAGGGCGGCACATCGCTCTCGAAAGTGTGGCGCGCGATTTCCCGTTTCTCCGAAGATGTCGATGTCACCTACGACATTCGCGCCTTCGCACCGGACCTGGTGGCAAATGCCGGCGATGAGGCGCTTCCCCCCACGAGCAGCCAGGAAAAGCGCTGGACGCGGGCCATCCGCACCCGGCTGACCGGGTGGGTTCGGGATCTGGCCCTACCAATCGTCGAGGAAGAACTTGCGCAAGCCGGCTTTGCGGCGGAGGTTCGTGCTGACGCGGACTGTCTCCACATACAATACGAGCCGCTGTTCCAGGAGACAGGATTCGTGCGCCCCGAAGTCAAAATCGAGTTCGGCGCTCGTTCCACGGGCGAGCCGCACGCTATCTACCCGGTCGTGTGCGACGCGGCGGCCCACCTGCCCGAATTGGCCTTTCCGGAGGCCCGCCCCACCGTAATGATTGCCGAGCGCACCTTCTGGGAGAAGGCGACTGCCATCCACGTCTACTGCCGCCAGCAGCGGCGCCGTGGAGAGCGCCTGTCGAGACACTGGCACGATCTCGTGCTACTTGACGAAGCCGGCATCGCGGCAAGCGCGGTTGCCGACCGCGAACTTGCGCTATCGGTGGCGCGTCACAAGGCGATCTTCTTCAGGGAAAACGATGTCCATGGCGAGCGAATCGATTACCATGCCGCGGTGTCCGGCGGCTTGCAACTCGTTCCCTCCGACACCGCGCTCGCGGCGCTCGCGGACGACTACGAGAGAATGCTGGCCGACGGCATGTTGCTCGGCGATGACGGGTCGTTCGATGCGCTGATGAAGCTATGCGCAGTGATTGAAGCGCGAGCCAACCGCTTGCTTGCATGAGGTTTTTTCTCACAATCGTTCCAATTGCCGTGCCGCTTCAGAGCCACTGATTCCACCTTAATTTGGCTGCCAACCTGTCCAAGGATTGGGGTCCACCTCTAGCCTCTGTTCGAGGCACGCGTCAAGGAGTTTCCTGATGTCCGTGAGTACGCTGGGGACTTGACGAAAGCGTATGAGTTGGTCGTTGACACGATTCAGGCTACAGCGGAGGTCTTCGAAGGGCTCAACCGGGCGCTACCCGATCCCATGGTTCCGCAAGATGAATTCAGCGGGCAGATCACGCTACTTCTGCCGAAGTCGCTGCATCGGCTCTTGTCCACAATTGCCGAAGGTGAGGGCATCAGTCTCAATCAGTTCCTGGTCAATGTGCTGGCTTGCCGTGGTGGCGTGCATAGGGGAATCGAGTATCGCTATTCGCAGACGCCCGTAAACGAGCCCTACTACGAACAGATCGAATACCGGCGGCGGCTAGCAGCCTAGCGCTCGGGGGGCGATTGGAGGAACAGCTTCAACGCGCGATTGACGTATTGTCAATTGATGAGGAAGAGCCTTAACGCGTTTTTTTAGCGCGCGGCAGCCCGACAGGCACCGGTCGGGTCGATCAATTCGCGCGTTTCAACCATTGGCAGGACCCTCCATGAGCCGGTTCGTGACGCTAATCGTCTCAAAAACAAGCAGATTGTGAGACGATTAGCCTGTAGAATCGTCTCATATGTGGATCTGGCAACGCCCTGAGTGGCCGAATTTCGTCGTGGACGCCTCTGAGTTTTCGGAGCGTGTCGAGACCTTCCATCGCAAGGCCGAACGTCTCGCCGGGCAGGTGGAGGCGTTGTCGGACACCAACCAGACCGATGCGTCGGTCGATCTCATGCTGTCCGAGGTGCTTGCCTCCTACGCCATTGAAGGCGAGACGTTGGACCGCGATTCCGTGAGGTCATCTCTATTGGCCCATTTCGGTCGGGTAGTCAGCGATGAATGGCGTGCCAACGACAAGGCGGCTGCCGCTGCCGACCTGATCGTCGACGTGCGGCAGAACTGGCATCAGCCGCTCACTCACGAGATGCTCGGGCGATGGCAGTCGCTGGTCGTCGTGGATCAGATTACCAGCCTCATGATGCGCGGCGCCTATCGCAACCATCCGGAACCGATGCGAATTGTCAGCGGGGTCCGTGCCGGCCGATCAGGCCGAATTCACTATGAGGCGCCGCCGTCCGCTGACGTGCCGGCCGAAATGGAACGGTTCGTGGACTGGTACAACGGCAGCACCTCGGATCTCCCCGGCCCTGTTCGCGCGGCCGTCGCGCATGTCTGGTTCGAAAAGGTCCATCCGTTCGATGACGGCAACGGTCGTGTGGGTCGCGCGATTTCGGATCACGCACTCTCGCAGGCCCTCGGCCGCCCGACACTCGCGTGCCTGGCCACCGCCATCAACGAGGATCGCGCCAGATACTATGCGGAACTGGAAACCGTCGGCAGGGGCGAGATTGACTTGAGCGGGTTTGTGGATTACTTCACTCGGGCTGTCACCCGGGCGCAGGAGATTGCCGTTGCCGAGGTCGCCTTCGTTCTGGGCAAGACCCGGTTCTACGAGCGCCATGGCGAGCATTTGAACGAACGGCAGCGCAAAGTGACGGCCCGCATCTTCAGGGAAGGACGCGCAGGATTTGCCGGTGGGCTGTCCAGGAAGAACTATGCCACCATCGCCAGGTGCTCACCGGCGACCGCCGCTCGGGATCTGGCTGATCTCCTGAACATGGGCGCTCTGCTTTCCCACGGGCAAGGCCGTAGCACCCGCTATGAGATTTCGTGCCCGGAGCCGTCTGCGGTGGCGCGGACCGTCGGGCGATCACGCGGGCGCTGATCCGAGACACAGCCCGCACGCCTCAGCAACAATTGCCCGAATTGAATCCGGCCCAGGCCGGATGCTATCCCTCATCCGCACCCTACCGATCATCAACAACGATTCTGCCGGCTCTCACGACGAGTTGTACGTTGCCCAGATTGGAAATGTCCGCGATCAGGTCACCATCCAGAATGACGATGTCTGCGAGCTTCCCAGGTTCGAGCGGGCCGATCTCGTGACTGAGGCCCAAGTACTTGGCGGCGTTGCGCGTGATTGCGGTCAACACCTCCGTACTGGAGAGTACGCGACCATGTAACGTCGCTTCCTTCAGGAGAGGCGTTGGCCGAAGCACGACCACGATCACAGCTCCCTTGTCCACTTTCCCTGTACTACCGTGGCGAACGCTTGTTGGGATTAACTTGTTCCCTCAGGTTGCGACGCCACCTAGCGGACGGTTGTTCGACTGGGCGCAACGGTGGGACCGTGTGCGAGGTCGGCGTGCAGCAGCCGGATGGCTGGGAGCGACGTGCAGCGAGTGTGTCGCAGTTTTTGGTTGCCCTGTGCGAGTTTCTCCCCAAACCGCTCGTTTTCTTGCCGCGACAACGATGGCGATCTCCGCATAGTCTCGAACCAATCACCACTGGAGGGCAGATACGCTCGAGGAGTCGGTACCGCGCGTAAACCGCACTCTTTTTCACATTATCACATTTACAATGTCTATTAGCCATATATTATCGGAGTTGTTAAAATAATGGTCCCTATGGTTTTGAACTTGGATGATTTAAATGGCTATGGGCCATCCACGAACGCAACGGCTAAAGCCATTTCTGGACAAGGTTCCACCGGGATTCCTTGTCGACAGCAGGTGGTTGAAGGCTCATGGCATCGAATCCAAATCCATTCACCGATACGTTTCGCGCGGGTGGCTGGAGCGACTGATTCGAGGGGTTTACCGGCGTCCCCTGCCGGAGGGCGTTGAGCCTGCTTCCGAGGTATCGTGGGAAAGCGTGCTGCTGTCGCTGCAACGAATTCTGGCGCATGACGTGCATCTCGGCGGCGAGACTGCGCTCGAACTGGCGGGCTATTACCACTACCTCAAATTCGGCGGTGCGCAGCGCGTTCACTTCTATGGGGACGTACCCGCCTGGCTGAAACGGCTGCCGACACAGGCCCGGATCGTGGTACATCGGCGCGCGCTGTTCGGCGATAAACCGACCGGTATCGGCGATTCGGACCAGGATGCGCAGGAATCCCGGGGGGCGGTCAATGTGTGGCGCTGGCCAATCAGGGCCTCGTCACCCGAACGCGCCATCCTGGAGGCGCTTGACGAGCTGCGAGGTGGCGCGGGCTTCGACAATCTGGACAAGGTCTTCGGATCGCTGACAATGTTGCGCCCGAAGCAACTGATGGAGTTACTCACGACATGCCGCAGCGTCAAAGTACGGCGGTTGTTCTTCGTATTTGCGGACAGGCACGGGCATCCATGGCGCAAGCACCTGGATGCGTCGGTGATCCACTTCGGCTCGGGACCCCGCGCGCTGGTGCGCAGAGGCAAAATCCACCCGACTTACCGGATATACGTACCGAGTCATTTCGTGCCGGGGCCTGATGAAAAGGCGGCTACCGGTGGATGATCGCTATGTCGATCAGGTCCGGCTGCTCCTGAGCGTCTTGCCGGACATCGGATTATCGCGGCAAGCTACCCCTCATCCGCACCACGTCGAAGCCGCAGCACGAAGTAAAGCGCGGCCACCCCGAGCAACAGTACGCCGGCAATCACCGGGGCGCGCCAGTCCCCGGCGCCGACGCGGGTTGCGAACATCACGACGCAGACGGCCGCGCCGAGCGCCGGCACCGCGATCGGCAGTTCGAAACCGCCCGGGGGTTCGTCGGGCCGCAGCTTCAGGACGACCAGTGCGCTGTTCACCACCAGGAACACCAACAGCAGCAGCAATACGGTCGCGGAGGCCAGTTCCGAGATGTCGCCCGACAGGATGAGAATAACGATCAGCGCGAAGATCAGCGCGATAGCGATGTGCGGCGTGCGCCGCACCGGATGAACTTTCGAGAGTACGGGCGGCAGGTGCCCGTCGCGCGCCATGCCGTAGAGCAGACGCGACGCCGTGACGTAGTTGATCAGACCGGTGTTGGCGACCGCGAACACGGTAATCACGATGAACACCCACGCCGGGAACCAGGGTGCGGCGCGCGCCACGACTTCGGCCAGCGGCGCGTTGGCCTCGGCCAACTCCTGCCAGGGCACGACCGAGACGGCGCTGATCGCCACGCTCATGTAAATGACGACGGTCAGCAGGAGCGCCATAATCAGGCCGAGCGGCAGATTGCGGCGCGGGTTCTTCAACTCCTCGGCGACGTTGAGCGAGTCCTCGAACCCGATGAAGGCGTAGAAGGTGAGCACGATTCCCTGCGCCAGGAACACGAGCGGTAGCCCTGCTTCGGTTTCAGGACCAACCGGGAACTCCAGCAGGTTCGCCGAGCCCCAGAAACGCAGGCTCACGGCGATGACCAGCAGCAACCCTCCCGCTTCCATCAGTGTAAGGGCGACATTGGCCCACATCGATTCGCGGATTCCACGATAGGCGATCCCGCCCACGATGGCTACGTAGATGAACGCCAACGTCCCGGTGGGCAGGCCTTCGAAAACGGCCAGGGCCTGCAGGTTCTCCCCCACCACGCGGGCGCCGGCGGCGATCGAGGTCAGGCCCGAGCACGCCACGGTCAGTCCGACGATGTGGGTCAGCAGACTGCGGCGATAGGCGCGCTGCGTGATGTAGGCCGCGCCGCCCGCTCGCGGATAACGGGAGCCAAGCGAGGCATACGACAGTCCCGTCAGTCCTGCTGCGACCAGTGAAAACGCAAAGGCCATCCAGATCGCCGACCCCATCTCGGCGGCGACTTGCCCGATCAGGCCGTAAATGCCGGCCCCCAGCATGCCCCCGGCGCCGTAGAGCGTCATCTGCCACAGGCTGATGCTGCGCCGCAGCGTCGGTTCGCCGCCGACAGATTCGTGTGACTCGCCAGTCTGTTCCATTTTCATTCGCCTCTTCTTCCGTGATTACTCGATTCCACTACCGCGCCGCGCGGCCACCCGTGACGCAGGCGCCCGCCTGCGCCTTCGACACGTCCTTCAATCGGTCAGGAAGTGAAACATGCCAAGGACGTTCTCGTCGACCCAGTCGAAGCCCTGCCAGTCGCTGTACTCGTCCATGGTGATGCTCTGCTGCATCTGCTCGAGTGTCTGACCGGCCGCAATTCCGGCTGCTACCTGATCCCTGAGCTTCTCAAAATACTCCCGCCAGTCCCGAACATCCTCCCAGGTGCCCACCGGCCCGTGGCCGGGCGCGACGAACTCATAGCCTCGCGCAACCGCTTCGGTTTCTCTGATGGCCGTCAACCACTCCTCGAACATCCCGTTCTCGAAGTCCATCTCTCTGTTGGGAAGGCGTCCAAACGATATGTAGTCAACCACCAGCAACACGTTATCGTCGGGAAACTCGATGAGGCTCATGTCCTTCGAGTGGTTCATGTCGCCGAGCCAGGTCAGCTTGACACGTTTTCCGCCGAGGCGGATCACGATCTCGTCGGTGTAGGTAATGTCCGGTGGCCGCACGAAGCTGACCGGTCCGCGTACCAGCTCCGCGCCGTTGAGCACGCCGTCGCCGTTTGCGTCGAAACCCGGGAACTGGGTCTGGCTGGAGCCGTAGAATCGCTGGATATCTTCCGGCACCTCGCTTTGCTCGACGAGACCGTTGCCGTTCGCGTCCAGTGCGGCGAAAGGCGCGTATTGGCCGACGACATCGGCAAGCGTGGTTGATTCAGGCGGCATTGCCAGGTGCATCAGCATGTTGGCATGGCCGACGAAGTGCGCCGTGTCGGCGAATACATCGCCGCCCGAGGCGTGATCCCAGTGATAGTGACTGTAAACGACGTATCGGACGGGAACGCCGAAGCGCCTGTCGAACTCCTCCTTCAACCACTCCGCCATCCCGGGACCGATGGGGTCGGCAAGAACGATACCTTCGGACGTGGCCAGAAACGCGGTGCCGTGATTGTCCACTTTCGCTTGCCAGACATCGCCGTTGATGTGGCTGATGCTGAAGACCGGCACGTGATCGGGATCCGCGCGCCGCAGCTCGGGCATCTGCGCGCCGCATTGCGACACGAACATCAGTGCCGCAGTCCAGCCGGCCAGCACCTTGCTCAACCGAGCGCCATACACCATCTCGAACACACCGCGTCGCCGTCTCGATCGCCGGACTCCCGCCTCACAGAGCATGTGATCTATGCACCCTGGCGACTATCAAGAACGATTCTGCCAGCTTACACGTCGAGCGCGGCGCCGACCATGCGCATGAGGTCCGGTCCGACGCCGTCGGCATTGGCAGGGGAGGCCGAGCGCAGTCCGTCTCTGATAGTCGACTGACAACGAAAAGACCATTTTCTGACGTGAATTTTATCCACGCCTCGAAGTTGCAGCGTAGTCTGCATTTCGGCATGATTCGAGTGACGTTATATCATTACTCAATTCAATTAAATTATCCCGTTATAGTGCAGAAGTACGGCTACATGGCGAGTCTCGATTTTCCGCGCGTGCCGTACCGGAGCGAGAGCGGAATGGCAGACGCTGCGGCTTTGGCTGCGCCGGATACCGAATGGCGTCAAGCCTGCAGCGATTCGCCGGCGCGCTTCGAATTCAGGGCGCGCGCCCCTTTCCATCCGTTGCATTTCCTGTGTTTCATGTGCCAGCGATGGCCAGGCGCGGTTCGCTGGCACGGAACTTTCTGGCTTGACAACGCGCCGGATTACCGCTTCGAACTGGCCATTTTCGCCGGCTCCAGCCGGTACCGGCCGGTCGGGGTGTGGCGGGCGGCCTGCTCCGACGGTGGGTCGGCTCGGCCGGATGCGGGTACGTCGGCGGATGAACTTGCGTGGGACCGGCGGTATGGCGATCGGTTTCAGAATCTCGTGGCTTACGGCGATCCCGTCGACGAGTCGCACCTTGACAGCCAGCTACGAGCTTGCCTCGTCACGTCAGAACCTCATTCTCCCGGCGTCCGTACGCTTGGCGACCTTACCTCCAACAGGCTTTCATAGAAAAGGACTTTAGATGACACTCAGCGACAGCTATGAGGGATACGGAATCCCGACCGATTTTATTCAGGAACTGCATCACACGAACCCGCGCCGTCTCTTCAGCCACGTGAATGCCGACTGGCAGTATCGTGTCGACCATGAACGGCTCAGGCGGGAGCGCCTTGCCCGAGCGCGCGCAGAGATGGAAATCGACGATCTCGGTGCGCTGGTGGTCTTTGCCGGCGCAAACGTGCGCTATTTGACGGGATCGTACCAGGGCAACTGGAAGTACAACATCAACATTCGGTATGTGGTGCTTCCGCGCAATGGGGAGCCCTATCTGTTCGAGACGGCCGGCTCGGACATGCGAAATGCAATGATCGATCTTCCCTGGCTGGAGGGTCGCATACGCCCGGCGATGACCTGGCAGTGGGCAGAAGGCGCGGTCGGCGAAATGGCCGACAAGATGGTGGCATCGGTCATGGAAGTCCTGAGGGAACACGGACTCACCAAGGAGAAGATTGGCGTAGACAATCTGGACTTCCCGGCCCTGCATGCGTTCGAGAAAGCCGGCTTGCATATCGTGAACGGTTGGCCTGCCATGTCCCGGGCACGCGTCGTCAAGACCCCCGATGAGATCGAACAAATCAAGATGTCGGCCGCAATCGGGGATGCAGCCATGTGGCACATCAAGAACGAGTGGCTGGTACCGGGTGTCACGGAGCGGCAGATCGAATCGCAGGTGCACAAGTTCATGCTCGATCGCGGCTGTGAAATCATTTACGACATCATCGTGGCATCGGGAGGGAACACCAGTCCGTATCGCCGATGGGCGACCGACAAGTTGATCCAGCAGGGCGATCTGTTGATCGTGGATATCAACGCCGTCGGTCCTGGCGGCTACTACGTGGATTTCGTGCGTACCCTCAAATGTGCGGCACGGATGACGCAACAGGAGATCGACTTGTATCGGGAGACCTACGATTCATTGTATGCCGGCATGGAGAATCTCCGGCCCGGAATGACCACGGCGGATGTGGTTGCCCAGTTTCCGGAGTATGACGATGACAAGTACGGCACCGTCACTCTTCAGCAGTTTGCGCACTCCATCGGAATCACACTGTACGAGGGGATGTGGATGAGCCGCGCGTACTCGTTGAAGTATCCGGCGGAGATCAAGGAGAACATGTATTTCGCCATCGAGACGTTTGCCGGCCATCCCGGCCTGCCCCAGACTTGCCGCCTGGAAGAGAACGTGCTCGTCACGGAAAACGGGCCGGTGATATTCACGAAGATGGAACACATGGAGGAAGCAGTCGGCAACTACCGGCCAGGTGATTTCCATCATCCCAGTCTGCTCGGCTACCCTTCGCACAAGGAACCGAACGACTAGCCGCGCGAAAAGGTGTTCGCGCGTGGAGCGCAACCCTCTGGTGGTTCTCTCTGTCGTCAATGACGGCGTGGGTACGGTTGAGCCCGCGACCCGGGACAGGGTCGTATCGACGTGGCGCAATGCTATCGAATCGCGGGTCGGGTCTATCGTCGTCGACACGAACGACGAGAAACTGAGGAAACAATTCGGCGGTTCCGACGCCTATTTTCTGCGCCCGGTGAGCGACCGCGACGAGATCCGCCACAACTACATGACACTTTCGGGCGCCGAGCGTTTGGCCCGTCACGTGAACAAGTTCGACCGTTTCTACAACCACGATGTCGTGATCAACGTCTACGGTCATCTCGAAGTCTACTCCGAAGATGTGATTCGCGCGTTGATGTGGCCACTCGCCGACTACACGATCGACATCGCCGTGGTCGTGGAGAATTGGGACGATCCATCGCGGGACGACGAGACAATCGGGGTCGCCGTCGAGTGGGCCGAACGCAGACATGTTCATCATCTCGTCGGGTGTCAGGTAGGCCGACCCACCGAGTTCAGCTACGACCCACGTGCGCTTGGCGCCCTCCCCTGTCTTCGGCTGTTGCCCATCTTTGCGTACAAACGGGCATCCCTGGATCGCTTCCTGCGCTTCGGGCCCAGCTTGCGCGAACTGGAGGAAACGCTCGAGCCGCTTCGCGCGTTCGACATGGGGATGCGGGTCGGGGCCGTGCGCCTCGTGGAACGCACGAAGCAGGGGGTGCGGAAGCCCGGCTAACCGCGCTGGCGTTCCCGGTTGCCGGCGAACTTCCCTGTCGTCTGTATCCGCTTCCACCACACCGCGAATCCCGTGCAAAAGAGAATGGCGGGCAGGAGGCCGAGGATCACCCAGAGAACGCGAATGCCGAGTCCGCCGAATCGGCCGAAGTGCCAGTCGATAAGAAGCAACAGGATGCCCTCGCCCGGCCGCTGGAAACCCGTTGGATCGTCATCGAAGGTATTGAAGAACCACTCGAAGGGCTCGGGAAAGGCAAAATAGATGCCGGTGATCGCCCAGCCGAAGAGCAGGACGAAGCCCCAGAGTCCGGCCGCGCTGTGGAGATGCCAGAAGAACCGCCGCGTCCGGGATGGCCGTACGACGATGACGCTACGGGACCAGCGCCGCCGGCCGGGCCACCAGATCACGGCGCCGGTCAGCACCATGACCATGAGCAGAATGGCAAAGACGCCGTTGATGTCGCGGCCAACGGACCCGGCCAGAAGGTTGTTGTGCAGATCGACCAGCCACTCCACGATGCGCAGCGTCAGTGGGTATCCGGCGTCGAAACTACCGTCAGGCGGCAACAGCCAGCGGGTAAGTTCACGCCGAAACACGACGGCGCTCCCGGACAGGCTGATCACGAGAATGTAGAGGCCAGTCGCGATCCCCACCCAAAGGTGAATCAGGTAGAGGGCGCGGCGAAAGGGAACGTTCTGCGGCTGATCCAGCCATGTCCGCCAACGGGGAGCCATCATGGGCTATTGGCCTTTGCCCTCATTCCTGAAGCCCGGGAACAGAAGAGTCGAAGTCTCTCCGTCACTCACTCGCAAACCACACCGTCTCCGTCCCCGTCGGTCATGTGGGGATAGGCCGGATGATTGCGTCGGACAGGAGCGATCCCGTGCGCGCCGGCTTCGGCGCAGGTGATGCGTCCATTGCCGTTGTCGTCGTAGAGCGCCAGCGGGTCATCGGTTGAATTTGCCGGCGCGTCGGCAGTGTCGCGCGAGGCTGCCGCAGTAGCCGATGAGGATGCCCTCAGGCCTTCTGAGGTTCGGCTCACCGGAATCTCGATGGTTTCGTCGCACCAGCCCTGCCTGGTACCACCGTCGTAGGGGCGGCCATAACCATTGGCAATCAACAGGTCGGAAAGGCTTTCGCCGCCATGCAGATAGACATGTGCCAGCACCCGCCCTCCGTACAAATCGTTATCGACCTCGGCAAGCGTGACCGACTCATCGAGCAGCAACTCCCGGACATAATCCCGGGCCGCAACCGCCAGGCGTTTCTCCTGCTCGCAGGCGCCCCTGATCTCCGGCGTGTCCACGTTTCTGACCCGCACGCTGCCGCTCCAGCCAATGTCCGGCCAGACTTCGGCATCCACGGTAAAGGTGTCGCCGTCGTAGACATCCGTCACCAGGGCGGTGACCGAAGTCTGGGCCCAGCCCGCACCGCACCAGCAGAAAATGCTCAAAATGGCCAGAAAGTGGACTGGTTTCATTTCGTTCCGGAGATTTATTCTGCGCGGTTGCCTCCGAAGGTTAAGCCTTGCACGGCGCCGAAGCAATTCCATGGTGAAGCTCTGGTCTTGCAAGCGTAATGCCTCCAGATTCTGTGTAAGCTATGGCACCCAGGGACGGAGGAATGTCGATGAACGCATGCAAGGCAGTCTCATGTCAGGGTTGACAACCACGCAGGCCATCGCAGGGTTCCTCACGCCCACCGCCATCTTCGTCATCTTGCTGGCGCTGCACGTGGTGCTGCCCGCATACCGCGTGGAAGGCTACGCGCACAGGAACCTGGGAGCGGCGCCAGCGCAATATCGGCTGAACGGGCTCGCCGTTTTTCTGTGCGCCCTGCTGATCTGGTCGCTGGGCCTGACCACCGCACCCCTGGACTGGCTCTGGGTGGTCAAGTGGCACGCGATTGCCGGCGCGGTGGCATTGAGTGTCGTGGTGACGGTCTGGATCGTGCTGCATGAACAGAGTGACGACCGGAGCCAGCTTGTGCAGTGGCTCGAGGGCCGTGCATACAACGTGCGCCTTGTTGGGCACGCCGACACGAAGATGTTCCTGTACATCTTCGGCGGCGCGTATCTTGCGCTCAACGCCGTTTCGAGCGCTGCCTACCACTTCGGCCAGTACGGCGCAGCCTCAAACGTTGGTCTGTTCCTGCACTCGGCGATGTGGGTGTGGTTCATCACGGACTATTTCCTGTTCGAGCGCGTGCAGTTGTTCACCTTCGATATTTTCGAGGAGCGGCTGGGCTTCAAGTTGATCGCCGGGTGTATCGTCGTCTATCCCCTGCTGTATCCGGTGGCACTGTGGGGAACGGCAGGCCTACCCGCGCCCGACATCGACCCCTCGCTGAATGTTGTCTGGCTGGGCGGCTCGGCGGCGATCTTCCTGATCGGCTGGATGATTTCCCGCGGCGCGAACTTCCAGAAATACATGTTCAAGCGCGCGCCGGACCGCGCGTTTCTGGGTCTGATCCAGCCCGCGACCGTAACCGACGGCAAGCGCACGCTCCTGTGCAGCGGCTTCTGGGGCGCTTCACGCCACATGAACTACTTCGGCGAGATCCTGGAGGCGCTGGGAATGGCGCTGGCCCTCGGGCACTTCACCAATTTCTGGGCCTGGATCTACTTCATCTACCTGACGGTGTTCTTCGTCTCGCGCGAACGCATCGACGAGCGCCGATGCGCCGCCAAGTACGGTGACCTGTGGAGGCAGTACCGGGAACGAGTGCCCCACCGGTTGGTTCCCGGCCTGTATTGATCGGCCGACCGGATGCGATGACCCGAAGGCCGACTGTCAGCCGGGCCGGATACGGAATCGTCTGATTCGATTGCCCACCCTGAGTCGGGCACTCAGGACTGACCCAGGCAAGCCGGGATCGAGCTAGAGTTCGCCTGCCAGCGCCTGCCCCTGCAGGGAGTCCGGCGGATACTCCGATAGCTCTATCCGCACGCCCTGCGGATCGAAGATGTTCGACAGGATCGCCTGGGTGCTGCCCCGGCGAGTCTCGCTGGGCTCGGCGCCGCGGCCCTCGTACATCGCACGGACCGATTCCATGTCAGCGACCTGAACGCCGAAGTGGTTGAGTCCCGGCGCGCTGTTCTCATTCGCCCGCGTCAGCTCAACGAACGTGGTCTCGCTTACGCGCAGATAGACCAGGAAGGGCTCATCGGCGTCGTTCGTGACCCGGAACGCTTCCTCGTAGCCCATCGTTTCGGTATAGAAGGCGATGGATTCATCCATGTCCGCAACCGCGATACCCACGTGATTGAGCTGAATGACGCCCGGGTTCATCTGGGCAATGGCCGCCTGAATCAGGATCGCGACAAGTGCGCCGCTGGAGAAGAAAGTAAATCCGCGCATGGTTGGCTCCCTGTTTTGAGTGTCGATGATGATTCCACAACTGCAGAGTAATCGATAGTGCCGGAAGCCAGAACAATGGACGCTCGACCCGGCATCACACATTCGATGGGCAATATCAACTCCTCGACCACTCCTCATGGCGAGCCACAACTCCGGCCCAAAGCTCCGCGACGCCGGGGATTTCCCGGCCGCACAGTTCCGAAACCGTAGCCGCCAGTTCCTCCGCTGACTCCAACAACGTGGACCGCTTGCCAGTAGCGGTCGTCGTCGCCAGGACTCGCCCCCGCAGGCACACGTGCGCGTCCGGCATTCGTTTCTGAACGATCAGGTTCCGGACGAACCCTGACTGGGGATCGGTCTGTAGTTGGTTGCTCTTTGCCGACAGCGCAGCCTCGTCAGCGGGTTTGGCGGCAAATTCGTAATTCGAAGTGCCGTCGGCCGATTCCTCAAACAGGCGCCAGTACCCCTCTTCGAAAAATCGGAGCCGGATACGGTACGGAGCCTGCCTGTACTCGCCCTCGGCCAAAGCGATAGGCGCGATCATGCTGCCACCAAAGCCAGCATCTGCCAGGTAGACGGGTTGCCGGGCGCCCGGTTCGCGAACCAGGAGACTCAGGTGGTTGTTGAGCGCCGCGTCTCCGCGCTCGTCGCGGCGCACGGCCCCTGCGACTCGCATGACTTCGAATCCCATTTCGGCCAACGCCCACCCAAACAGTCCATTCTGCTCGTAACACCAGCCGCCGCGGCCACGCTCGACAATCTTTTCGAATGCGTCCTCCACGTCGATCGTGAGCGTTCGTCCCAGTTGGACATCAATGTTTTCGAAGGGGACCGAACAGGCGTGCACCGGGAGCAACGAGGCCAGCGTCGACACCGTCGGCCGGGCATCGCCGCGGTATCCGATTCGATCGAGGTAACGTCTGAGGTTCAATTGCGTCGCCGGTAGCTTTGCCGCAGCATCAGCAAGTGGCGGTCGGGATCCTCAAGCGTTGCAACGCGGGCAATTTGCTTGACATCCGTAATCTCACTTACCTCTATCCTGAGTTCACTCAGCGCCTCGACAGCCACGTCGATATCCTCGACCTCGATCACCAGAACAGGCCCTCCCCGCTTCACTTCCTGCA
Source organism: Gammaproteobacteria bacterium (assembly GCA_022825505.1). Taxonomy (GTDB): domain Bacteria; phylum Pseudomonadota; class Gammaproteobacteria; order Steroidobacterales; family Rariloculaceae; genus UBA6522. Next base: position 80,914 of record JAJDWR010000036.1, read on the forward strand.
CTTCGGCGAGCCCGATTCGCACGTTCCCGGAGTCGCTCTCCAGTTCCGCCCAGCCCAGACGCTCGTCTTTCAGGCGCAGGCTGAAGCCGAGCTTGCCCCCATAGAAGGCCAGCGATTTCTTCAGGCTGCCGACCGGAATCGAAATCAGTGCACCGAGCTTAGATATTCTTTGCATTGCGATCCTCTCTGGCCGGTAACATTAGCGCACAAGTATCGCGGATGAAATGTTGGGTTGATCGATGGTCAAGGCACATCCCTTCATGCCGGGTTCCTGGCAAACGCCCACTTTCCTGAAATGGTTGAGGCGCACGCACGCCTGGCTGGGCCTCGCCGGCGCCGTTGCCGGCGTGCTGTTCTCGATCACCACCTTGTTCATGGAGTATGACGACTTCGGATTGAACGACGAAGCGGTCCCCAACGAGGTGATGGAGTTCGCGGTGCCCGAATCGGCACTGGTCTCCTGGGATGACTTTCGCGCCTACGCCCGCGAGCAGGTCGGTGCACGCCGTTCGGGCGCGTCTCCCAGAAACTTCACGCCCAGTGACGATCCCATCAATTACCAGGTCCGCTTCAATTCCCCCGGCGATGCGATCGATGTCCGATTCCAGGAGGGCGATGACGTGGCCCAGGCCACTCGGACGAACCGCTCGTTCATCGACACACTCAACCGGCTCCATCGCGCCGAGGGCGGCCCCCTCGGCTGGCGCATTCTGAGCGACGCCTATACCGGCGCCCTGGTCGTGCTGGCCCTCACCGGCGTACTGATGTGGAGCCGCCTGCACGGGCACCGTTTGCTGGGCATTGGCCTGTTCACGGGCATGTTTGCATTTGCCATGTACTTCATGACGCTGACGCCATGATGAGAGCGGGAAAGAAAAAACGCGGCATGGCATCGCACCCGCTGATGCCCTCCCCCATCGCGACCCCCATCGGCGTGCGATGGGTGAAGAAAACCCATGCGTGGACGGGAATCTCCACTGCCATTCTGGCACTGATATTCGCCTGGTCCGGCTTCATGCTCAATCACCGCACCCACTTTACGCTGGGTGCACCGGCGCTGACCGACGAGTTCGCCATTCCGGCGCCGCGCGCCGGCTTCGGGTCTCCGCAGGAATTGGCCGACTACCTCGTTGCCGAATACGGGCTGCGCACGACCCCGACGCTCGAGCGTAGCGAGGCAATACCCCAACCTGCCGGTCGGGGCATGGGTATGAACCAGCTACCGGTCGGCACGTCACCGGCAATGGGGGGCGGCCGCCGCGGAGGCGGTGGCGCCGCCGCCCAGGGTCCGAGTTTCTCCGCAAGCTGGCAAGCGCCCGGGGGCGATTTCAGCGGCGAATGGGTCGTGGGTTCCAGCGAGATCGCTGTTACCCAGAGTGACCGCGGATTCAACCGCATCGTCAATCGGCTCCACAGCGGCCGCGGCCTGGAAGGCGGCGCCTGGCACTTCGTGATAAGCGCTTACGCCGTGATGCTGCTGTTTCTCAGCTTGACCGGCACAATGCTATGGAGTCGGGTCAGCGGCCCGGCAAGGCTGGGAGGCGGCCTTCTGGGTGCATCCCTGCTGTTGATCGGCGCCTGGATTATCGTAGGCCCCTGACTCCCGCCCTATCGGCTACCCATTGGCTCCCGACCGATCCGCGACCCATTGGCTCCCGACCGATCCGCGACCCACTGGCGCCCGACCGATCCGCGGCCCATTGGTTCCCGACCGACTCCGGACTTGCCCTGCTTCAGGTGAAACGCCCAGGGGCCGCCCCGGCAGTCGTCTCAGGATGCGTCCTCACCCCCGCGCGCATCCCGCAATCTCCGCGCCCAGCCCGCCCCGACAACCAGCAATGTCGCGATGAATGCCAGCGCTGCCTGCACCGTAAAGGACGATTCCACCACGTTGAGGTAGCCGAACATCATGTCGTGCACGAAGTCACTGCCCGGCTCGGAGATCGGCCCGGGTCCCATGTGAATCGAGAGCTGGATCATCACCACGGTCATGCTTGCCAACATACCGAGCGAGCGGGCCTTCGCGGACAGCGCCGAGGCAATACTGAGCTGCCGACCCTTGACGCTGTGCATGATCCGGCTCACGTTGGGCGCCGAGAACATACCCAGCCCCACGCCCTGCGCGGTCAGGACCAGGATCAGGTACTCCACTGGCGTTCCCGCCGAAATCCGCGTAGCCAGCAACAAGCTCACCATGACCAGAAAGGCGCCGAGTCCGGCCACGCTTTTCGCCCGGTAGCGGTCCGCCAGATGGCCCGAAAATGGCGCCATCAGCGCCATGCAAAGCGGCGAGATCACCAGCAGCAACCCCGCTTCCTGCGCGGTGTACCCGCTGACAAGCTGCAGAAAGATGCTGAACAGGAACGTCATGGCGAATCCCGCGGCATAGACGAGGAACTGGGACGTCAACCCTCGGGAATAATCCCGGTTGGCGCGGATCGCGCTCAGCTTCATCATGGGCTCCTCGCTGCGTTCCTCCAGGGCGAAGAACGCGACACACGCAACCAGGCCGGCGCCCAGCAACCAATACCCAAGTTGCTGTTCTCCCAATATCGAGCTGCCCGAGACCAGCAGCAGCACGGCGACGATGATCAGGACGGTGGATGGCCAGTTGAGTATCGGCCTGGAAAACGCCCAGCGCCCTTCGCGCGCCGACTCTACAACCAGAAAGGCGGCAAACAGCGGAATGGAAGTAATGAAAAATACCCAGCGCCACCCCAATTGGGTCGTAATGAACCCGGCAACCAGCGGCCCCGCCGCCAGCCCGCAGTAGACGGCGCCCATGCAGATTCCGACGGCCCTGCCCCTCACGCCCGCGGGTGTCGCCTCGAAGAGAATGGCCATCACGGTCGCGCCCATGAACGCGGAAGCGATCCCCTGAACGACCCGGACGGCGACGATGGAGCCCGTGGACGGTAGCCAGCCGATGGCCAGGGTCGCACAGGCGTACACCAGCAATCCGGCGCTGAAGAGCGTGCGCTTGTCCGCATGCTGGGCCACGCACCCCAGCGGCAGCAGGAACGCGGCGCCCGCTGCCAGGTAGACCGTTTCGATCAGCCCCAGTCCGACGCCGCTCGTCCCAAGCTCCAGACCGAGCGACGGCAGCGTCACGCCGACACCGGAGTACATGAACGGCAGCGCGAACTGGGTCAGCGCAAGGACATAGACCAGCGGGGGCAGCGCGACGCTGTTCTTGTCCGATGACAGCACCGCCATCGTGTTCCCCCCTTTTCTCCAATGCCGCCGGGTTTGCCTGGTCACTCTACCAAACCAGGTGAGTCATCTTCGCCGGATTGGAATGCGCAGGTACAGGCTACGGCAGGCTGAACCGTGTGGCGACCTCGGGGTCGCAATCGTAGCGGTAGAACTCGAAGTCAGGCGTGTAGTCCCAGTTCAGGGTGCCGCTGAAGCTCTCCGCCAGAAATTCCGGATCTTCAAGAAACACGTCGAGCGTCAAACTGCGGCCGTCGTCGTTCAGCGTATAGCGTTCGACCACATGCTTCTGCGTACCGGACGCGATTCCGATGCCATAAGGCGATCTGTGCTCGGCGAAGAGCCGAGTGTCGACGACCAGCGTCTCGCCCTCCCAGTGGCCGATGGAGTGACCGAGGCGCGTGCGCTCGCCGTCAACCGGATGCTCCCGCCCGTCGGTATATACGATGCGCTCTGCGTCGAACCACTCATCACGAATGATGACGCGGTCGTCGAATATCTCGATCTGGTTGAGATAATGCGGTGACGTCAGTCCCGCGACCAGGCCATAGCCGTAGCAGACCGCATTCGGGTTATCCCGATCATGATCGTAGGTATCGATCGATGCCTGACCTGCCTCGGTCACCGGAACCGTCATGAACTCGGCAAACAACCCGCTCAGGACTTCGATCGGCGCGTCGGGCTCCAGACGCGACTTCCAGGTGCCGCTGATGTCGGATGTGGTCTCTGTCGCGCTGGACGGAAGGATGCCTTGCCTGAGCACCGTCCCATCCGCCGTCGTCAGGGACTCCAGCAGCGCGTAGCGCCGGTCGCTGTTCTGCTCCGGATGCATTCTGAGCTGGATGACATCGCCCGGCCTGAGCGAGTCTGCCGACCAGCCGCTGTGGGCAAGAATCGGGGTGCTGCCGGACTCGATTTCCCATTCGGCACGTTCTCCGTTTTCGTTCCCGGTGGCAACCCGGAAGTAGACATGCGGATTACGCCAGTCGAAGTCCACCACTGTGGCTTCGAATGCGACCACCACGTTGCGGTCGATCCGAATGTAGCTGTGGTGCGCAAGGCCGGATGAGCCAACGGCAAGAAAAACCAGCATTGCACCTGCCGCCGAGGCGTTAGCCCGGAGTGTGAGAGCATTCATCGATCAAAATTCCTGAGTTCAACGATGTTTGAGTCTTGTGGATGGCTATTGGCGATGCCGGGTGGCCTGTAGCGCCCGGCCAGTTCGAACCGGCTTCCGGGGTGAAAAAGGCGCGCGAAGCTGACCGGTCTGGCGCTCACCCAGGTTCGCCGCGTGACCACCAGGCAGGGTTCCTTCGCCCTCATCTTCAGGAGTCGCCTGATGCGGGCGCCGGGCATTTTTGCCCGCACCACATGTTCGGCTTCCTGCAGCGGAGCGATCAGGCTCAGGTAAGCGCTCGGCGTGACATTCTGAAAATTCTGATCGAGAAAATCGTTTGCAAAATCGATAGTTACATACCGATCTTCAACTTGAATCGGAATATCGTTCTCAAAATGCACCAGAAATACATGGTTGACTCTCGACCCGGCAGAAACATGAAGCAGGTCCGCAATGTCCGGCGCTACGGGGCGCGACTCCAGGTCGATCACGGAAGCACGGTGTTCGTGTCCCCGCATCTGGATTTCGTCGGCGATGTTGCGCACTTCGAGCAGATGCGACGCTGCCTTCAGATCCGCCACGAATGTACCTACACCGGCCACGCGCTCGACGTAGCCCTCGTCGGTCAGTTCCCGCAATGCCCGATTTGCCGTCATGCGCGACACGCCGGTGGAGCCGACCAGTTCGTGTTCCGACGGCACGCGGTCCAGCGGCCGCAGATCTCCGCTTGAGATTCGGGAAATGATCTGCTCCTTGAGTTGCTGGTAGCGTGGCTTTGGAGTCGAAGTCATGTGGGAATAGCCGCACCCTTGGGCGTTGGCCGCCGTCATCCGGCTGGCCGCAAGAGGTTGTCTATACAGGTTATTCCATGCCGGCGTGCTTTTCAATTCGCAGTCCGCAACCGGTCTTGTGCTGGCCTGCCTTCAGGAAAACTGCTAGCGTAATGATATGCGAATGACCATTGGCATTACCGCCGTTTCCGTACTGCTTGTGTCATTGCCCGCCCTGGGGCAGCAATGGTTTGACTACATCAATCCCGAATACCGTTTCCGGGTGAATTTCCCGGGCGAACCCACCGTTGAAGACGCGGTCTACGTGAGCGCTGACGGCTCAAGCCTGGCCGGACGCGCGTTTTCCACCGAACAGGATGCGGGCAGCTATCGCGTCGTCGCCGTGCGGTTTCCAACCGATATCGCCGATATCGCAGGCGAGTTCGATCATGCGGCGGAGCCGTTTCGCCAAAGAGGCGAAGTGGTGTTTGACCAGGCCGGCGAGTATGAGGACATCAGTGCCCACGAAATCAACGTGATCGGTCCCGACGGGCGCCAGATTTACGTGTCATTGGTCTATCACGACCAACACTTGTACATTGCCGAAGGCAGCGTCGGCGCCGAGGCGTTTCCTCCGATTCAATTCCAGCAATCGATGTGGATTACCGATGCAACGGGAGCCCCGATAGGCGGGGGGCGCCGCCTGGGAAACTGAGCGCGTGAGCGCGGCGCAGGGACCGGACTGCGGCCGGGAACTCTCCTTCTCCGGCGGTCAGTCGTAGTGAAATTCCGATTGGTCCGCAAACGTCACTGTTCGTAGAACGCCGCCTCTACCGACCTTGAGAGGCCTCCCTGTCACCGAGATGACATCGCCGGGATTTGGGCTGCCCTCCGGCCAACCCTGCTGAAGAAGGAGGAACGGAGCGCCTCCTTCGAATACCCAGTTGCTTGTCTCACCGTCCTCATCCTCCACGGTCATGTAAATGAAGATGTGCGGGTTGGTCCATTGCAGCGCCTCCACCGTGCCCACAATGGTGACCTCGTCGGGTGCGTACATGGCGTGGCTGTGGTGCGCCCATGACGGCATGGCGAGCATCAGCATCGAAACGACCGCAAGAAACAATAATCTGGTATGCATAGTCAATTGGTATAAACCCCTCCCGATTTAGACGCTACCGCGTCCGGCAAAACTTCAGACTGCCAACTTCCCCCCTCGAACGCGAGCGCGGCACAGTGCTCCCGTCTCACTGACGCTGTCCGGGTCAGCAGTCAAGATCATAGCGCCCTATCGTATCGCCGAGCGCGAGCCAGTTACCCGAAAGTATTGCGGGCTCGGTGAACGTTTCGGGGTCGATCATTTCGATCCGGAACGCCAGGCCGCTCTGATCGTCGCTGAGCGAGAACCGCTCGATGACCTTCAACTCATCGCTCAGCGGAGTCCCCCGGTTGTCTAGCCAGGGCCAGTTGATCCGCGTGGTTTCGACGACAAGGTTATCGCCCTCCCAGCGGCCGATGGAATAGCCCAGGTGAGAATATTCCGCATCGGCGGGTACTTCATCCCGATCCATGTGGACAGTGCGGACGAGGTCGTAATACTCCGTTCGCACCCGGATTATCGGACCCTCATCCACAAATTCCAGGGGATTCTGTGTGAGCATCATGGCGGGCATGCCCGGAGCCTCGCAACGTACCGCGTAATTGTCCAGGTCATCCCATGAAGCCCGGGCTGTGATGGCCTGCTCGGTAAGCGGCAGGTTGTTGGTCTGGGTGATCGCGCGTGCGACATCCTCCTGCGCCACCGTCCATACCCTGAAGAAACCCAGGTTCTCCGACGCAGCGTCCTGAATTCTCGGAGCGTCTTCAAATGTTGAGAACAAACCGGCCCAAAGCGTCAACTCGCGCCCGTCCGGCAACTGCATTCTGTCCACGATCATCCGATGATCGGTGAGGTTCGACTTGCGGCCGACGACCCGGACCGTTTCGCCAAGCGGGATCAGATCGCGCGTAACGCCCCCTCGCTGGAGATTGAATACCGAGTGCGCCTCCATTCGCCATTCGGCCTCTTCGCCGTCCTCATCGACCACCCGCAACTGAAACGTGACATGAGGATTCCGCCAGTTGACCCCCAGGAGTTCGCCTTCCAGGACGATCGGAGACTGTTCGAACGTATTCAGGGAATGATGCGCGTGACTCTTGCCCACCTGGACGACAGATAACGCCAGCAGGGCACCGGCCAAAAAGTCTCCAAGTTTTACGGGGCAGTCCACGGGTATTCCTTGTTGCGCTAACCCCACCGGCACAGGTTCAGGCTATTGTAACCGGGCACCGAATTAGGCTAGCATAGCCATGGTTGTATATACAAGTTTGTTGCGCTTGACGCCTTGCGGCACGGTTCGATTTTCCGCGTCCGATCACAAGCAAGAACAATAGTGGAGGAGAATCAAATGAGGTTCATACGCGTTCTTTCATTCTCGGCCCTGGTGCTTCTGGTGGCGGGACTCGCAGGAGGCCCTGACGACGCAAGGGCGCAGGAGACTGCCGTTCTCGAGGAAATCATCGTCACTGCTGCCAAGCGGGAAACCAATCTTCAGGATACGCCCATTGCCATTACCGCCTTGACCGGCGACATGCTCGACTCCTTCAATATCCAGAGCAGCCACGACATGATCAGTTCCGTGGTTGGCCTGGAGGGGACGCTGACCGCGGGAAACCTTGCCCTGGCGATTCGCGGCGTCAACAGCGAAAACACGGACGTGACCTCCGACCCCACGGTTGCCTTTCACATGGACGGCGTGTTTCGCGGACGCCAGTCGGGCGGACTGGCGCTATTCCACGACATCCAGCGGGTTGAAACGCTGAAGGGGCCTCAAGGGACGTTGTACGGGCGAAATGCCACCGCCGGCAGTATCAACGTCATAACCAACAAGCCCGTTCACAACACCGAAGGAAGCTTCGAAGTCCTTGCCGGCAACTACAACCGATTGGGCGTTCGTGGTGTTGTCAATGCGTCATTGAACGAGGACATACTCGCCGTTCGATTTGCGTTTGTGGACGAAAACAGAGACGGGTATTTCGACAATGGACCGGAAGTTGAAAGACCCTACGGAGACTCTGTCGAGAGCGCGTACCGACTGCACGCCCTGATTACGCCCAGCGACCGGCTGTCCGTGTTGCTTACTGCCGACTATCAGGGCCGCGATGGTACCGGCCAGGGAACAAACGTCCTGCGGGGAGCGGACGACGTCCTGGCGACCGATCTTCCCAACCCGCACACGGTCCTTCTGAATCGCGAGGGTTTTCGCGACGATCAATTCAGGACCCTGAAGGTTGAAGTTAACCGCAGTTTCGACAATATGGATCTCACCTATCTCGGTGCTCACTACCAAAGCGACGTGAACTTCGGCCTCGACTTCGACCGGACCAATGTCGCGAGGGATCCGCTGGACATCCAGAACGGCAGCGAGCAGTTATCTCACGAGATCAGACTGGCATCCAACGGCGACGGCCCACTGCAGTGGCTGGGTGGGGTGTACAAACTCGATGAGGACGCTTCGCGTTTCGTGCAATTGCAAATTGCACGATTTGGCGTGACATCGGCAACCGATATCCCCAATTACACGGTGAATTCCAGTGCCGTCTTCGGTCAGGGTACGTACAGCGTTTCCGATACTTTCCGGATTACGGCGGGGCTTCGCTACTCCTCCGACAAGAAGGCACAAGAAGATACCGTCTACAACCGCACAAGCCGGTTCGGCACGTCAATGATCACCGTGAGCAACGACGGCAGCTGGAACTCCACCGACTGGACGCTGGGGGTCGACTGGGATCAGGGCGAAGACACGATGGTCTACGCCAAGATCGGAACCGGGTTCAAGGCAGGTGCGTTCAACGTTGCAAACCCGACCTTCAATGTCGCCGAATCGACGTTCCGGCCGGAGGAAATCCTGGCCTACCAGGTCGGCCACAAGAGCAATCTCATGGACAACCGGCTGCAGATCAACTCGGAGTTCTTCATTTACGACTACACCGATCTTCAGGTCACCCAGCGCGATGACGACCAGACCGTGACGCGCAACGCCGCGGCAGCCGACATTATCGGATTCGATACGGAACTCGTCGCACTCCCCGCCGACGCTATGCGCGCTACGTTGGGTGTTGGCTACCTGGACGCAACGTTCGGGCACTTCACACAGGTCAGCCCGTGGACGGGCCAGGAGATCGACCTGGCTGGCACGGACCTGGTGAAGTCGCCGGAGTGGTCAGTGAATGCAAGTCTGGATTACGTTTTCGATCTTGCGAACGGATGGCAGGTCGTACCGAGGATTCGGACCGCATTTCGATCGGACATGAAGTTGCTGCCGTTCGATGAGCCGGGTTCTCTCATGCCGTCACGAACGATCACGGATGCAAGTATCGATTTCGCATCGTCGGATGATCGATTGAGGATACGACTCTACGCAAATAACGTTTCAGATGAAATTGTATGGTCCGGTGCAGGCACAAACGGCCAGGGACATCGAACCCTGACGGGCAGCCCGCCGAGATTTTATGGCGCCAGCCTGAAATATGCGTTCGGTCAGTAGCACTCAATGATCGATCGGGACAGCGGTACATGAATTGGCACCGGCGATGAGAAAGGGAGCATGACCCAAGAAATCACGCGGAAGGATTTCCTGCGGCTGGCCGCGGCAGCCACTACGTCCACCGCGCTGGCAGTTTACGCCGGACGGGGAGTCGCCCAGAACGCCGATTCATCAGCTGCGCCCGACGTTCCCGAAACCCCATCGAGCACGCTGATACGAGGCGCCGACCTCTTGACGATGGACCCGGAACTGGGTGAACAGCCGGCTACCGATGTCCTGATCTCCGACGGAAGGATCGAGGCGATCGGAACCGGGCTTCCTGCCGATGGCGCCGAGGTGATCAATGCCGAGGGAATGATCCTGATGCCCGGCATGATCGACGGGCATCGACACGTCTGGCAGACCATCGCCCTGGGTCGCATGGTCGAGTCCAATCCCGGAGAATTCGCCAGGGATTACATTTACTGGAAGATGGCGGCGGTTGTCGCCATGGAGCCCGAGGATCACTACATTGCCGAGCTCGTGGGCGGCCTGCAGGCGATCGACTCCGGCGTCACCTCGATCCTGGATTATGCGCACGGACAGGACACCGAGGCCAATACGGTGGCGGCGGCCCGGGGCCTCAGGGACTCCGGAATCGCCGGTTGGTTCGGTTATCAGCTGGCGATTTCATACCCGTTCGACGTTGGGGATACGGTCTCGCCGGCCGAGATGCTCGCGGCGCTTTTCGCAGCCCGGCCTACGGAACAGGAATGGAATACGGCCTCCCTGCTCCGCAACGACCTGTTCGCTGATCGTTCCGCTCTGCTGCAGCTCGCTCTCGGTCCGCCCATGTGGCCCGGATACGCCATGGACGACGTCAGGGACTACATGACACGCGCACGATCCGTTGGCGTCGATTTGATCATCGCGCACCTGCACAAATCCGCGACGCCGCACCCTGCGGGATTCATGGGGCACAGGGACTCGGGAATCCCGGACCTTCACGAGGCCGGGTTGCTTGGCCCCGACTTCCACGTAGCGCACGCCAATCGATTGACGCCGGAAGAGCTGGCCATGATGCGCGATACCGGCGGCATGATTGCCGCAACCACCATGAGCGAATATTCGTTCATGATGAATCCCCATCGCGGCGCGCCCGTTCACGGTCGCGCCAGGGCCGCCGGTGTGCCGGTGGGAATCGGTGCGGACGTACCGATGGGACTCACGGGCGACTATTTCGAGCACGTGCGCTCGTCACTGTGGAGCCACTACCTCGAGGAAGAAAGCCGGCAGATCGTGCAGGATTACCATTCGGAGGATATTCTGGATTTCGCCACCGCATTGGGTGCGAAGGCCCTTCGCCTGGGTGATGAAACCGGGTCGATCACGGTCGGAAAGCGTGCCGACCTGGTCCTTCTGGATACCGATCGAATCGGCTTCGGCACGATGGGCAGCCTGGCGGACCGAGTCGTGACTTTCGCTCGTACAACAGACATCGACAGTGTCTGGGTTGCGGGGCGAGCCCGCAAGCGCCGCGGAGAAATGATCGGAGTCGACTGGGCATCCCTGAAGGCGCGCTTGCTTGAAGCGCAGGAACGGGTCGAGCAAAAGATCGCAACGGTGAAGTGGGTCTGACAAAATGCCAACGGGCGCAGTCCTTCGGGTAATGACTGCCAGTGCGCCGGCGTGCGCTCACCCCCTCCTCCCTCAGAAACATACGAATGAACAACCCACGAGAGCCTGGTTTCCTGCATTCCGTGCTCAGCTTCGGTGGCGTTGTCGCCATCGTGATCGTCGGCCTGCTGTGGTTTCGGATCAGCCTGCACAGCCTCCTGATCGTCGCTCTGGTCTGGACCGCGGGCAATGCGGCCGCCATCGGCCACAATTACGCTTCGATAAAGTCCGCGATGACGTCCGGGATCGCCAAGGGTCTCGGCGCAATTTACATATTCATCCTTATAGGCGTACTGGTCGCCTCCCTGCTCGAGGGCGGGACCATCGGAAGCCTTATCTACTACGGAATCGACCTGCTGCATCCGGCCATCTTCCTGCCGGCCGGCCTGTTGCTTTGCACGCTGATGTCACTTGCGACCGGTACGTCCTGGGGCACGATCGCGACGGCCGGTGTGGTACTGGTCGGACTGGGCGAAGCGCTGGGCATGCCGCTGCCGGTCGTCGCCGGCATGGTGATTTCCGGGGCCAGCTTCGGCGACAAGATGTCCCCGGTCTCCGATACGACGGTCCTGGCCGCGATGACCGCGGAAACGGACATCTACGCTCACATCCGTTCGATGTTTTACACCAGTGGTCCGACCTATCTCATCTGCCTGGTCGCGTTTTCGTTGCTGGGCCTGCAATTTGCCGGGCAAACGCTCTCCCCGGAGCAACTGCTCGAACTGCAGGCGGGTCTCTCGGGCGAGTTCTCCATCGGTCCGCTGGCGCTGCTGCCGCTGCTGGTATTGCTGACCCTGAGCATGAGGCGCGTTCCGGCGGAACCCAGCATGCTCGCCAGTGTCGCAACGGCTGTGGTGCTTGCCGTAGCAGTCGAGGACCGGTCGGTGGTGGAAGTGCTGAACAGTCTCCAGGGCGGCTATGTCGCCAACACCGGCCACGAGCAGCTCGATTCGCTTCTAAGCCGCGGCGGCATCCAGAGCATGATGTGGACGCTCTCGCTGGCGTTGATTGCCCTGGCACTGGGCGGATTGCTGGACCGGGCCGGGTTCGTGCGCGTGCTGATGAACGGCATCCTGGCCCGCTTGCGGCGCGCCGCCAGCCTGATGACCACCACGATCGGCGCCGGCCTGGTAGCCAACATGAGCATGGGCGAAGCCTATCTGTCGATTATCTTCGGCGGACAGTTGTTCAAGGCATCCTACAAGGAACAGAAACTCGAGAACCGTTTGATGTCACGCTGCCTTGAAGAGGGTGCGACACTGACTACGCCGTTGATCCCATGGACAACTTCCGGGGCGTTCTGTATGGGAGTTCTCGGCCTTTCGACGCTGGCGTACGCACCGTGGGCGTTGTTCAACTACATCAACCCAATCCTTTCGATTGTTCTGGCGTATTTGGGTTTTGGAATATTCAGGCAGGTTGCCGATGACAGTTAGCGCGATACACGCTATCGATTCGTCGCCGTGCAGAGGGAGCAAGTGATGGCTGCGAGAACGAAGGCTACCGAGAGGGTTCGGCGAAGGGCCGGCGAGCGCGATCCTCTGCTGCGCCCCGAGTGGCAATACATTGAACATTGCAACATGGATGACTACGGTCAGGAGGACTGGTTGATCGTGAATCGGCAGCGCGCCGAATACCTCGCCGAGGAGCGCGCCACGCAGGCGCTGGAACTCCTTTCGGCCTCCCGCAACGCCCCCACATTCGGTTACCTGATCAACAACTACGAGCATTGCCTTCAGACCGCCACCCTGCTGCACCGTGACGGTCACGACGAGGAAACGATCGTTACAGGCCTGTTTCACGACATCGGATTCATCGTCTGCCCCGAGAACCACGAACGATTCGCCGCGGACCTGCTTCGTCCCTTCGTTTCCGAAAAGAATGTCTGGATGCTGGAACACCACGAAATATTTCAGCGAGTCCATCTGCACGGCTTCTACGAAAGGCAGGATGCCGAGTTCATCTATGCCCGCGAACAATGGCTAGGGCATCCGTTCTACGATTGGACCGTTGAATTTGTGGAACGATACGATATCGTGGCTATCGATCCGGACATCGAAAACTTGCCGATCGGGTTCTTCGAGCCGATGGTACGGCGAGTCTTTTCACGTTCACCGTCGCCCGACCGCGAGTAGTCGACCGGAGTCTGTCGGACTTGCCCGGAGTGCAAATGTTTCTCAGGAATAGCTGGTACGTCGCTGCAATCTCCTCCGAGATAGAGGCGCAACTTCGGCCGGTCCGCATACTGGGCGAGAACATCGTCCTGTACCGCACCGAGAGCGGCGAACCGGTTGCCCTGGAGGATTCCTGCCCGCACCGGCGGTTGCCGTTGTCCAAAGGCCGGTTATTGCATGATTCCATCGAATGCGGCTACCACGGACTGCAATTCGATCGCTCCGGCCAATGCGTCGCAGCGCCGACGCAGCACCGGATTCCGCCCACGGCAAGAGTCCGAAGTTATCCGGTGGTCGACCGATGGGGATTGCTCTGGATCTGGATGGGCGGTGCGGAACTCTCGGATGACAGCCTGATAATCGACATCGCGAACTTCGATAACCCGGATTGGAGAATCACCACGGGCGATGCCCTGACTTGCGATTGTAACTATCAATACCTCACGGACAATCTGCTGGATCCGTCACATGTCGCCTGGGTACACCCCACGTCGTTTGCGGCTCCCGGTACGGAAAACACAGCCGTGGAAATCACCGAGACGGACAACGGAGTAATCGTTCATCGATGGATTCGCGACCGGAAACCACCGTCCTTCTACGCACGGTTGGTCCGGTTCGAGGGAAACTGCGACCGCTTGCAGCATTACGAGGCGCAGTTCCCGTGCACCGCCATCAACAAGTCGATTTTTGTTCCCGCGGGAAAGGGTGGCCCGGACGTCCGGATCGATGAACATGCCTACGTCATGTTTTCCTACCATTTCATGACACCAATCGACCCCGACCGGACTCGCTATCATTGGCTTCTGCATCGAAATACCGATCCGGACAACGAGGAAGTGACGTCGATGATTGCATCCTCCGTCAAGTCGGCGTTCATCGAGGACCGTGATGTACTGGAGGCCGTACACACCGGGATGGCCAATGCCACCACCCGGCCTATCAATTTGGGGCTGGATACGGCGGCGCTGCATTTTCGGCGCAAGCTCGAACAAATGATTGGCCGGGAGTCCGGCAACGCTGCATAACACCGGTTAGCGGGCAATCTGCACAGCTCCCGAAGCCGGATGGGACTCAGGCACGTCGAGCGTTGACAACAAATTCGCCTAACATGGCCCGAAGGACAACCCTCAGCCGGGCGGCCGCATCCTCGTCGTATCGCAACGTCTGCTCATCCATGTATGTGTGCTGCGCCAATTCAAGCTGAACGGCATGTACTTCGTCGCCGGGGTTGCCGTAATGACGCGTGATGTACCCGCCCTTGAACCGGCCATTGAGGACCACCGAATAGTCGGTCGCTCTTGCCGCCCGGTACACGGACCGCTGCAAGCGCGGGTCGCAGCTTGCTCCGTCGTTGGTTCCGATGCTCAGGTCCGGCAACACGCCACGGAACAGCGCAGGGACCTCCGAGCGAATGGAATGTGCGTCCCAGAGCAACGCATAGCCGAACCGCCGACGCGCTCTTGTCAGTACGGCATCCAGCATATCGTGATATGGCTGCCAGTAGGTTCGGATTCTCCGTTGCCGTTCGCGGCTCGTGCACGAATTACCCCTGGCGTAGATGTTCGCGCCGTCGAATGTGGCTGACGGGCACAGTCCAGTCGATAACTGCCCATCGTAGAGAACCTCGTCCGACGACGGCCGGTTCAGATCAACCACATACCGGGAGAAACGCGCCGCCAGAACGCTCGCCTCAATCTGGCCGGCGAACTCGTAGAGCCGCCGCACATGCCAGTCCGTATCCGGCAGCGACCGGGCCACGTCCGACATCCGCCCTGCCATGCCCGGCGCCAGCTCACGGCCGTCATGCGGAATACTGATCACCAGCGGCGAGTCCGCTTGCTCGAAACAAAACGTTTCCGTCACGAGTTCATGCTGGGCAATATCGACCTGGCATCGTCGCAGAACAGACCCTTATTGACCTTCTCCGCCAGCATGTCGATTTCGACGGACAGTGACCGGTCACGGGAATAGTGTGCCGATATCGCCCTCACCTGCTTCAAGGCCCTCTCGAGCGGATCCGACGACTTGAGCGGACGGTGAAACTCAATGCCCTGTGCGGCAGCCAGCAGTTCGATCGCAACGATGTGCGCGACGTTGTCAAGCATGTCGTGCAGCCGACGCGCCGCGAATGTCGCCATGCTGACATGATCCTCCTGGTTCGCCGAAGTCGGAATGCTGTCGACGCTGGCCGGGTGCGCGAGTGACTTGTTCTCCGACGCGAGAGCGGCGGCCGTCACTTGCGCGCCCATGAATCCGGAGCAGAGCCCGCCATCTTCGACCAGAAACGCCGGGAGATTACTCAAACTCGAATCGATCAGAAGCGCGATGCGCCGTTCGGACAACGACCCGATTTCAGCAATGGACAGCGCGATGTAGTCGGCAACGAGCGCCACCGGCTCAGCGTGAAAATTGCCGCCCGAAAGAATCGCGTCGGTGTCGACGAACACAAGGGGATTGTCCGTCACTCCGTTTGCTTCGATCTGAAGGACATCAGCAGCATGCCGCAGCACGCCCAGACAGGCGCCGACGACCTGCGGTTGACAGCGAATGGAATAAGGGTCCTGCACGCGACTGCAGGACAAGTGCGAAGCGCGTATTTCGCTTCCCGACATCAGTTTGCGCAACAGTGCGCCGACGTCCGATTGCCCGGGATGTCCCCGGGCGCGGTGAACGCGTTCATCGAACGGCGTGTCGCTGCCCTTTACGGCATCAACCGACATCGCACCTGAGATCATCGAAGCAGCCAGAACATGTTCCGCCCGAAACAGTGCGGCCAATGCCAACGCCGTAGAGACCTGTGTGCCGTTCAGAAGGGCCAGACCTTCCTTAGGGGCAAGCACCAACGGTTCAAGCCGGGCTCGCCGCAGGGCTTCGGATGCCGGGACGACCTCACCGTCAATAGAAGCATCGCCCTCGCCGATTAGAGTTCCCGAAATATGAGCGAGGGGAGCAAGATCGCCTGATGCGCCGACCGAGCCCTTGGACGGCACGATCGGACAGATTCCACGGCTGATCAGATTGCAAAGAGCGTCAATCAATCGAGGACGAACGCCCGAGTACCCCCTGGCAAGCGCTGCCACTTTCATGACCATGGCAAGCCGCACAACGGCTTGCGAAAGCGGTTCGCCCACACCCGCCGCGTGGGAGCGGATCAGGTTTTTCTGCAGAGGCTCCAGCTCCGACTTGTCGATACCGATCCTCGCCAGTTGCCCAAATCCGGTATTGACTCCATAAGCGGTGTCGCCCTGCTCCAGAAACCGGTTTACATATTCCTGTGACTTGACGACCCCGGTGCGAGCCGCCTCGCCCAGTCGAATCTGCAACGGTGCCTCCCAGACTCGCCGCAGCTCGGTCAGCGACAGAGAATGCGCATCGATTTCAACATCCATGGGTTCGCTGGTCACGTGTATCTCTACCCGATCATCGGCACGTCAAGATCGTTGTCCCTGGCACAGTCGATGGCGGCTTCATATCCGGCATCCGCATGGCGCATGACGCCGGTTGCGGGATCGTTCCACAGTGCCCTGGCGATACGGCGATCAGCGTCTTTCGTGCCATCGCAGACAATGACCAGCCCGGCATGTTGCGAGTAGCCCATGCCGACGCCCCCGCCGTGATGAATCGAAACCCAGGTTGCCCCACTGGCGGTATTCACCAGCGCGTTCAACAGCGGCCAGTCGGACACCGCATCCGAACCGTCGAGCATTGCTTCGGTCTCACGATTCGGGCTGGCCACCGAGCCGCTATCGAGATGGTCCCTGCCGATTGCCACCGGCGCGCTCAATTCGCCGCTTCTGACCATTTCGTTGAAGGCGAGACCCAGCTTGTCGCGCTGACCTAGCCCCACCCAGCAGATACGCGCCGGCAGACCCTGAAACCTGATCTTCTTCCGAGCGGCATCCAGCCACGCGTGCAGGTGCACATCGTCCGGAATCAGTTCCTTGACCTTGCGATCGGTCTTGTAGATATCCTCCGGATCGCCGGACAGCGCCACCCAGCGAAACGGACCGACGCCCCGGCAGAACAGCGGCCGCACATAGGCCGGAACGAAACCCGGGAAGTCGAATGCATTGCTGACGCCGTGGTCCCGGGCAACCTGGCGAATGTTGTTTCCGTAGTCGAACACAGGCACACCGGCGTAGTGGAACTCGAGCATTGCGCCCACGTGCGCTGCGATGGATTCCGTCGCTGCAGATGCGACGGCATCCGGGTCGGACTTCCGCATCTCAAGCCACTTCTCAACGCTCCACCCGATCGGAAGGTAACCATTCGCCGGATCGTGCGCGGAGGTCTGGTCCGTCAAGGCATCCGGCCGAATGCCCCGCGCGAGCATCTCCGGTAGCAACTCCCCTGCATTGCCCATCAGTCCCACGGAAACCGCCGTTCGGTTCTCGACCGCATCTTCGATAATGGCCATCGCGTCATCGAGCGTTTCGGCCCGCCGGTCCAGGTACCCCGTCTCAAGGCGTTTGTCGATTCGGTCGGACTGGCACTCGATGGCCAGAAGCGAGGCGCCCGCCATGGTCGCCGCCAGCGGCTGCGCCCCCCCCATGCCGCCCAGCCCGGCTGTCAATATCCACTTGCCGATCAGGTCGCCGGAGTGATGCTGGCGCCCCATTTCCACGAATGTTTCGTAGGTGCCCTGCACTATTCCCTGGCTGCCGATGTAGATCCACGACCCGGCCGTCATTTGCCCGAACATCATCAGACCCGCCCGGTCAAGCTCGCGAAAATGCTCCCAGTTCGCCCATGCCGGTACCAGGTTCGAATTCGCGATCAGGACCCGGGGCGCGTCCTTGTGCGTTTCAAGGACACCGACCGGCTTGCCGGACTGCACCAGGAGGGTCTCGTTGTCCCCGAGGGTCGTGAGCGTCTCGACTATGGCGTCGAAACTCTCCCAGTTTCGCGCCGCTTTTCCGATCCCGCCGTATACGACCAGATCATCCGGACGTTCGCCCACCCGGGGATCGAGATTGTTCATGATCAAGCGCAACGGCGCTTCCGTGAGCCAGCTCCTGGCCCGTAGCTTCGTGCCTGTAGGCGCCTTGATGGCCCGCTTTCCTGAAGAGTGCATCGATGGAGATTCCCTGGTTCAGCCAGTCGTGTGAGATTCGAATTCCCGTGGAGGGCGTATTGTCGGCCGCCTTGTCATGTTCAAGCCGCCGATGCCGGCCAGAGGGTACGAACGACCTCGGCGAAGCCGCGGCTCGTTTCTGAATTCGCCACATGCACTCCGTCGATAACTCGCCATTCGCCACCGACCATGACACGGTCGATCGGCAGCCTGGCGCCAACAAAAACGAGTGCGTCCAGCATCGTTTCCGCGTCATGACCGGCGAACATCGCGCTCTCGCCGTCCAGCGTGACCAGATCGGCAGGCATGCCGGCGCGCAGTTGTCCCGCGCCGTGGCCGCAGGCGAGGCCACCTCCCTTCACGGCCTGTTCGAACAGGACCTGACCGCTGTGCTCGTCCGGACCCGCCACAACGTTTCTCGAGCGGCCGGAAAGCCGCTGCCCGTACTCCAGCCAGCGGAGTTCCTCGTACGGGTTGATCGTGATCTGGCTGTCGGAGCCGATCGCGATCCGCCCGCCCTGATCGAGCCACGGCCGCAACGGAAACAATCCGTCGCCAAGATTGGCCTCCGTACTCGGGCACAGGCAGACCACCGCACCGCATTGGCTCAATGACGCGAGCTCTTCGACGGTGATATGGGTTGCGTGGACGAGGCACCAATGGTCGGTGGGAGAAAGCTCCCCCAACAACCATTCCACCGGTCGTGCGTTGTACCTGGCGAGACACTGTTCGACTTCGGCGGGTTGTTCAGCAATGTGCATGTGCATCGGGCATTCATCGCGCCGGCTGACATCTGCCAGGCGCCTGAGGGACGACTCGGAAACGGCGCGCAGGCTGTGGGCGCCGATCCCCACAGTGATGTTCTTGTCCGCGGTTTCGCGTGCGCATTCATAGTGATCGACGAATTCGTTCGGCGACATCGAGAATCGGAGCTGTTGCGCTGCCGGTCCGGGCCGGTCGAAACCAGCACGCTCGTACAGTACCGGCACGTAAGTCAGCCGGATGCCGGTATCCGCTGCAGCCTGCGCAATGGCTTGAAACATTGCGCACCTTCCCCGGCCACCGTTCGGCTTTCCATGCAGATAGTGAAATTCCGCGACAGATGTATAGCCAACGGACAACATCTCCGAGAATGCCTGCCGGGCTATTGCGGCCAGTCCGTGCGCGTCTATCGATCCGGCGAGCCGGTACATCTGCTCGCGCCAACTCCAGAACGTGTCCCGGCCGGCCGGACCTCTCTGCTCGGCATGACCGGCCAGCGCACGCTGGAACGCATGGCTGTGAGCGTTCGCGATACCCGGAATGACGACGCTCGCCACAAAATCGTCGTCCGATCCGACATTGCAGCCGGTTTCGACCGACTCGATCAGCCCGTCTGACATGCGCAACCGGACATCATTGGCCCAGCCTGTTCGAAGGAATGCCTTTTTCGCCAGGATCGTCGTCATCAGACCACTTGTTCGTGGTTGTATATACAAGTTAGTCCATGCTAACGTACTTTGCAATACACGGGAGGCCAAACCGCTTGCCTGACTGGGACCTGCTCATCACGGATGCGAATATCGCGACGATGCGCTCGGGCGCGGGAGCTTATGGGACGATCGAAAATGCCGCGCTCGCAGTTGCCGCGGGTCGCATAGCCTGGGTCGGCCCCATGTCCGAACTTCCCGCCGGCAGTGCTGACGAGACCCGAAGCGCCCACGGCCGATGGCTGTCTCCTGCATTGATCGATTGCCATACGCACCTTGTATTTGCCGGCGATCGCGCGGCGGAATTCGAG
The DNA here is from genome assembly GCA_022825505.1 of Gammaproteobacteria bacterium. Classification (GTDB taxonomy): domain Bacteria; phylum Pseudomonadota; class Gammaproteobacteria; order Steroidobacterales; family Rariloculaceae; genus UBA6522. The sequence continues at coordinate 101,281 of JAJDWR010000036.1, forward strand.
CAACGACTGAACGGCGCCACCTACGAGGAGATTGCTCGCGCCGGCGGCGGAATTCGCTCGACCGTCAGTGCGACGCGCCAGGCCGACCAGTCGCTGCTGATCGAAAGCGCCCGCCCGCGAATCGAAGCGCTGGTACGGGAAGGGGTGGCAACCATCGAAATCAAGTCCGGCTATGGTCTCGATCTCGATACCGAACTCGCCATGCTCGACGCTGCACGAACGCTTGGCGAGCAATACGACGCGGCAGTCGTCACGACCTTTCTCGGAGCCCATTCCGTCCCGGCAGAGTTCGACGGCCGCACAGACGCCTATATCGACTACCTGATTTCGGACGTACTGCCCGTTGTCCACGAGCGCAGACTGGCAGATGCCGTCGACGCCTATTGCGAGAGCATTGCATTTTCAGCGGAACAGGTCGCAAGGCTCTTCGAGAGCGCGGCGGCGCTTGGCATTCCCGTCAAGCTTCATGCCGATCAGCTGAGCGACTGCGGTGGCGCAGAACTTGCGGCCTCTTTCAACGCACTCTCGGCTGATCATCTCGAGTACGCTTCTCCAGCCGGCGTAAGGGCGCTTGCCGACGCCGGATCGGTCGCCGTCCTGTTACCCGGCCCGTTCCTGACGCTGGGCGAAGAACGCGCACCACCCATGGAAATGCTGCGTGAACACGGTGTACCGATGGCTATCGCGACAGACTGCAATCCCGGCACATCGCCGATTTGCTCGTTGCGGCTGGCCATGAAGCTGGCAACCAGCCTCTTTCAACTTACACCCGAAGAATGTCTGGCCGGCGTTACACGAAACGCATCCCGGGCATTGGGGCTGGCGGATGATCGCGGTACGCTTGAAGAAGGAAAACGTGCCGACATCGCCGAATGGGACATCAATCATCCGCGGGAGCTGACCTACTGGGCCGGACTGAACCAATTGAACAGGCTGACAATAAACGGCAAGACCATGGAGAAGGATTCATGACGGAAAACATCACGCGGAAGGAATTTCTGCGGCTGGCCGCGGCTGCGACCACATCCACCGCACTGGCGGGCTACGCAGGCAGGATGTCCGCCCAGGATGCAGCTCCGGACGCTGCTCCCGCCGTTGACGGCAATCCATCGAGAACGTTGATCCGGGGCGCCGACGTTCTGACGATGGACCCGGCGCTGGGTGAACGGCTGGCGACGGATGTGCTGGTGGACAACGGCAGAATTGAAGCGATCGGTACAGGGCTGCCTGCCGATGGCTCCGATGTTGTCGATGCACGGGGAATGATCCTGATGCCCGGCATGATCGACGGGCATCGACACGTGTGGCAGTCCATCGGCCTGGGGCGCCTCACCAAGTTCAATCCGGGCGACTACTCGGCAAACTACATGCTCTGGAAGATGGCGGCGGTCGTCGCCATGGAGCCGGAGGATCACTACATTGCCGAACTGGTCGGCGGGCTGCAGGCGATCGATTCCGGCGTCACCTCGATTCTGGACTACGCCCATGGACAGAATTCCGAAGCCAATGCCATGGCAGCAGCCCGGGGACTCAAGGACTCAGGAATTGCCGGCTGGTTCGCCTACCAGCTGGGCATTTCGTACGCGTTCCAGCTCGGCGACACTGTATCGGGATCGGACGCGATCATGGCAATGTTTGGCATCCGTTCGAGTGAGCCCGAGTGGAATACGGCCGCGCTGCTGCAGCAGGAGCTGTTCCATGACAGTTCCGCACCACTGCAGCTCGCGCTCGGACCCGCCATGTGGGCCGGCAACCCGATGACCGAATTCAGGGATGAGTTCGCGCGCGCCCGTTCGACAGGTATCGAAATGGTGGTCGCACACCTGCACAAGCCTGCTCGTCCGTTTCCCGCGGGCGTTATGGGGCACAGGGATTCGGGAATACCGGATCTTCACGACGCCGGATTGCTCGGCCCCGACTACCACGTGGCGCACGCCAATCGATTGACGTCCGAAGAGCTGGCGATGCTGCGGGATACGGGCGGCATGATTGCCGCAACCACCATGGGAGAGTTTCCGTACATGACGCAAGCGCATCGCGGCCCGTCGGTTCACGGCCGTGCTCGGGCCGCCGGTGTGGCTGTGGGAATCGGTACCGACGTACCGCTGGCGCTCCCTGACGATTTCTTCGAGCACGTGAGAGCGTCACTGTGGAGCCACTACCTCGCCGAAGATAGCCGGCAGATCGTGCAGGACTATCGTTCGCAGGATACGTTGGACTTTGCTACAGCACTGGGCGCCAGGGCTATTCGCCTTGGCGATGAGACGGGTTCGGTCACAGTCGGCAAACGCGCCGACCTGGTCCTGCTGAATACGGATCGAATCGGCTTCGGCACGATGGGCAGTCTGGCGGACCGCGTAGTCACGTTCGCAAACTCATCGGATGTCGACAGCGTCTGGATTGCCGGGCAGGCCCGCAAGCGTCACGGACAAATGATCGGCGTGGACTGGGCGTCTCTCAAGGCACGGCTACATGAAGCTCAGGAACGGGTTAACCGGAAAATCGCAACGGTCAACTGGACGTAGGCGAGGCCGCACGAAGCTCCAGGAACGTCACAATCGTCCCGCCAGGCCCGGATAATCCGGCGGCAACTTGACCGTCCGCCAGATCCTCCCGCCGACGTGGCCCAGTTCTTCGGCAAGCAAGTGCTCGAGGACGAAATCCATCACCACTTCGTTGTCCGGCGTCACCTCGAATATGCGCATGTTGTGGGAATTGGTGATCAGCGTGTTGCCGTTGGGCAGCCGCTCGGCCGCGCTCATGAAGGGAGCGAACCAGGTGGACTCCGGATACGCCTGGTATTTCCAGGTGATCTCCCCTTCATAGGGTTTGCCGGGCTCCCTGGCGATGGTGCCATCCTCGTTGAACGGGATTCGAATTTCCAGAGCGCTCGAATATCGCGTACCGAGATTCCAGGAGATCGGCTCCGGCGCACCCGGGATTTCGCCCGCGGTGTTGTTGTGGATGGTGATGTGGCCGCCTGAACCGGGGCGATCCAGGAGCCAGCGGGCGTCATGTTGCCCGCCGAGAATGCGGTCATCCGCGGAGCCCATCTTGTAGGCCCAGGGGTTACCCCAACGGTAGATGAAGTCCCCGCCCATGCCATGCCGGCCGCCGCTGGAAGTGGCGGCCTCCGCCGTGGTGGTGCTGTGGTCGATGACCCAGATCTCGCTGGGCCGGGGCACGCTCACCATGACCAGGTCACGCTCCGGGTTGTAGTCCACCGAGTTCATGTGCAGGTGTTCGCGCATGATCCTTCTCTGGTTGATGTCGTGCTTGCCGATCTCTTCCTGAATGTTTCCGTAGTTGGGCTTGTCCGGGTCGACGTCCTGAACGAGGTGATCCCGGGAGTTCCACATCCAGACAATTTCCGTTGAGCCGTCTTCCAGGTTCGGCTTCAGCTCCAGGAGTTGCTCGAACTGTACGGTGGGACCGCTGGCGGTGGCGCCCCAGTGCATGACCTCGTCCCTGGAAAAGGCGACATGGGCCATCGCCAGGATGTTGCCGTTGGGCATGGGCTCGATGTCATGGTGCAGACAATGCTGGCCGACGATGCACCGCTCGTATTCCCACACCACGTTACCGTCCCAGTCCACCAATTGCAGGATGCCGTAGCTGCCCACCTGGGTGCCGAGCAATTCGAGCCAGTCGCCGGGCGCCTGCTGGCGCAGCAGCAGGCCGTTCTCCAGCAAATGGACGGAGGCGGTTTCCGGAACGTGCCCTTCGTACCCTTCCCACCTGTGAACTATCTTGCCGTTGGGGTCCAGCAGATAGGCCGTGTTGTCCGCCTGCACGTCCGCCGCAATGCTGGTGACCTTGAAGAGCATGTAACCCTCGAACTGGCGGTCGTCCTCGCCTGGCCAGATCGGGTTGGTGACTTCGCCCTGGTTGTTCACGACACCGCCGACGAACTCGCCCTGCCCGTTCGGGACACCACCCAATATGGTGATTCGGCCGCTGTCATCCAGTTCATCCGCGGTGAGCTTCCAGTTGACGTCCCGGTCGAGTCGTTTGAGGTGGCCCGGCGCGTTCTGCAATTCCTCGGCGGAGATTACGCTGTCGCCGCTGCGGTCGATGACCCGGATGGCGGTCAGCATGCGCAGCCAGCCGGCAAATGGGCCTTTTTCGATGCCGCCGCTGAGTTCGTGGTAGTCGAGATCGCCATTGCCGTTCCTGTCGAGCGTGGACAGGGATTCGATCGAGTTATCGATCTCCTCCGCGGAGATTTCGCCGTCTCCGTCCGTGTCGATGGCGAACATGAAGGGCTGGTTGAGGAACTGGCTGCCTTCTGCAGGTCCCGAAATTTCCCCGAAATACCCCGGCTGTTGTGCCTGAACGGAGTTCACCGCGGCGCCAACCGCAATTCCCGCTGCAAGAGACAGGAGAAATTCGTGCTTCATCGTGTCATGTTCCCCATTTCATGCTGTGTTCAAGCACAGTCTTCCAGGTCATGCGAATGATTTCCGCGCTGACGCACGCAGGTTTTCAATCGCCCGAGTCGTTGGCGTCTCCCACATCGCCGGAATCGCGCCGCAGGTAAGCGATCATGTCGTCCAACTGCTGCTCGCTGATTTCCGTCAGCCGGAAGTTCGGCATGCCGAATCGGCCGCGCCGCACCAGTTCCGTGATGAGTTCGGGCGTCATGTCCGACCTGTCCTCGAGTTTTGCCGGGAGGGCGCCCTGGTAGAGAAACTCCAGCGCGGCCGTTCCGCCGCCGGAAGCCGGATCATTCTCGCCGTGACAGATGATGCACCACTCGTCGTATACGGCCTTGCCGCGCTCCAGCGCCGTTTCTTCTGCAGTGTCCTGGGCCGATGCCGTAAGGGCCAGCGCCAGCAGGACGGACAGCCACGTAATGAATCTCACCGTCCTCATCCCTGACCCTCCTCGCGCAGGTGCTGCGGCCAGATGCCGTAGCGGCCGGCGGAAAGGATGCCATTGGGGTCGATCGCGTCCTTGAGCGTCTCGTGGAACCTGAGCAGCGCGTGGTCGTTGAAGCCGTTGGACATGCGCATGATCTGGTCATGCAGCGGCGCCGGCGCACGGTATTCGGTCCAGCCGTGGTCCGCACAGATCTGGCTCAGTTCCACGTACTGCTCCCGCGTACGCCTGTTCCGTTCCGGGTCCGCGTGCACATTCCAGCCCGCCAGGAAAATCCCGGCCCGCGGATACCACATGAGCGGCATCATGGAGTAGTAAGGGGCCAGCAGCGGAATGCCCAGGCGCTCGCAGTTCTTCTGCAGGACTTCCTGGGCGAGCAGGATCTGTTCGCCGGTCTTCGGAATCATCGGCGCAAACCAGAAATGGCCGACCCCGGGTTCGGGGTTGAACTGATTGCGCATGCTCATGGCGAAACGATGCAGGCTGGGTATGCCGATGTTGACCATTTCCACGTGGCCGTAAGTATTCAGATTGGCCTTGACCTCCTCGCTCAACGGAAATTCCAGCGGTTCGTATTCCTCGAACCAGCAACCCGGAATCTCCCGGCTGAACAGGTCCTTGGCATAGTCCCACTGGGCCTGGGTGACCGAGTTGGGTCCGTGGAACTTCAGCTCCAGCCACCAGAAGGCCAGCCTGTTGCGCTCCCCGTACGCAGCCAGTGGACCGGGGTCGGGCCGCTCGCCGTTGCGGACCTCCAGCAGCGCCAGGTGCTCCGGATCGGTGACCGGAGGCATGAACAGCATGGGGCCGAAGCTGCCATAGAGCGGGCTGGCCATCACCGACATGCCGTTGCAGATCTCCATGTTGTGCAAGCGCGTGTCCAGTGCGACCAGCTTGTGGATGTCGTCGAAGCGGGGCACGTGGACGCGGGCGTGCCGAAAGCCCTCATGGGCGGGACGAATCCAGAACCCCATCTTGGTGATCACACCGTAGTTGGACTGCGTGAAGATGCCGTGCACGTCCGGGCCGATGCCGTACTTCTGGTCCTGCCACAGGACATCGCTGCCTGAAGCGCCGGGCCCGGTGCGGATCATGTCCCCGGTGGGCAGCACCACCTCCATGCCGCAGTGCCCGCTCCAGCGGTCGCGGCCGTGCTGGCTGTAGGTGTGCCCCATGCCTCGTTCCAGCGCGTTGCCGATGAGGCTGCCCCAGGCCGGATCGGGCATGTCCAGGGTCAGCGGGATATTGTTGCGCTCGAAGTGATCGACGATGTCGTAGAACGTCACGCCCGGCTCCACCAGCACGGTCGCTTTCTCCACATCCACGTTGAGAATGCGGTCCATTCGCTTGAGGTCGAGTACCAGGCTGCCGGAGTACACCGGCGCGGAACCGCCGTAGCCCAGGTTCTTGCCCGTCGAAATCGGGTAGATCGGGATCTTGTACTGATTCGCGATCCTGACGCACTGCTGCACTTCTTCCGCCGTATAGGGGGCGACGGCGGCGGGCACGACAGGATCTTCCGGCTCGCCCTGGTAGATCGAATACACGTCGTGGTAGAGCGAGGTGTGCTCTTCTTCAGTGAATACCCACTCGCTGCCGACAACAGCGGAAAAGCCCTCCAGTGCGGCGGCCCAGTCCTGTTCAGAGACTCCGGTCGGTACTGCCATCAGGTTGCTCCTTGATTCGGAATGCTGAAAGTCAAATCGTTTTTCTGCCGGACTGCGTCTCGGCCATTGTCAGTACAACACATCGCCGGGCAAGCCCGCCTCCGGCACCATGTAAAAGTCGTAGGCGCAGTCGTTATACCACGGGATCATGATCTCCGGGTCGGCATTCATTTCCGGCGTGAAATCGCTGCGGTCGCAGTCGGCAGCCGGCTCCGCTTCGACGGTTTCGCCCGATCCGGGTGCCTGTATGATGATGAATTTGGCCGGACTTCCGGTCGAATCGAAGCCGTGCACGTTGCCGGCCGGGATGTGCAGCCACTGACCTTCGGTCAGCGTAAAGTCGGTGCCGCTGACTCGAAGTCGGGCACTGCCTTCGAGCATGATGATCGTCTCGGCTTTCGTGTAGTGCACGTGCGGAGGGCCATAGTAGTCGTCCTCGATGTGCTCGACGCTCGCCGTGAACGCACCGCCCGTATCCTCACCGCTCAACATCGGTGTGACGCTTGCCGCGGGGAACCCGAGATGAAAATGCGGCCGGTCCAGCGGCCGCACCCAGGAACGCACCTCGAAGTCCGGGCTGTAGCTGCTCGGCGTGTAGGGTGTACCGGGTATGTCCGCATCCGCGGCCATGTAGAAGTCGTCAAGACAGTTGTTATACCACTGGTTCATTCGCACCGGGTCCGCATTCATCTCCGGCGTGAACGTGGAACGATCGCATTCGGGTGTCGTGACCGCTCGCGGCGGCGGCGCCGGCGGCGACTTCAGGATGATCCACTTGGCGGGATTGCCCGTGGACTTGAAGCTGTGAATCGTGCCCCTGGGAATGTGCAGCCACTCGCCCTTCGTGAGCGTGAAGTCGCGCCCGTCGAGCCTGAGATGGGCGCTGCCATCGATCATGATGATGGTCTCGTCCGACTCCTCATGGTAATGCGCCGGACCGTAATAGTCGGTCTCGATATGCTCGACACTGCCTTCCAACAAGCCGCCCGTGTCTTCACCGCTCAACATGCGCGTGACGGTCGCCAGCGGGAAGCCCAGGTGAACGCCCATCCGGTCCAGTGGCCGCACCCACGGCTGCGGATTCGTTCTCGGGTCGTATTCACTTCCGTCCCCTGAGCCGTCCTGGGCAACAGCAGACATCGAAACGGTGGTAATAACAACAGCTATGCAATTGATTTTCATAAATTCCTCAGCCAATGAGCGAGATTGAAGCTTGCACTTCGTCAGGAACAGGACAAGCAGGTTAACAACATTGGCCGGACGTGTCGAAGCTGACCTACCGGTCGGCGGCGAGAACGCCATTGCGCGCTACGTAATCGTCCCACAGGCGGATCAGCTCCTGAAGTTTTTCCGGATGCTCGTCCGCCAGGTCGTCGGTCTCTGCGGGATCGTCGGCGAGGTTGTATAACTGCCAGACATTCGTGCTGGCGAGTGGCGCCATGCTGTTCCCCGGCCCATCTCCCGGCAGGTAGAGTATCTTCCAGTCACCCTGGCGAATGGCCCGTCGACCCGATGCGTGCCAGCCCATGTAGTCTTGCGGCTCCCGAATGCTCTCCCGCTCTCCGGCAAAAAGCGGCCGCATCGAGCGGCCCTGCATGGCCACGACCTCGCGGCCCTTGTAGGTCGCCGCTCCCGGATGCGCGGATTCGGCCAGATCCAGAAAGGTCGGCATGATGTCCTTCACGGTCAGGAAGGCATCCGACGTCCTGGCTCCCGGGTATGCGCCCGGAAAATGAACGAAAGCCGGCACCAGCACGCCTCCCTGTGATAGAAAACCCTTGAAGGTCCGTAGCGGCGTGTTGCTTGCCTGAGCCCAGTTCGGGCCGGGAAAGATGTAGGAATCGGCATTGCCCAGGTTCTCGTAACGGTTGTCGCAACACGTTTCAAGAAATTCGGCCATCCCCGGGTACCGGTCCCGGTCGTTGCCCTCGGGTCCGTTGTCCGACATGAAGAATATCAGGGTGTTGTCGTACTCGCCGATCGCCTTGAGGTGATCGACGAGTCTGCCGACATGGACATCGATGTCATCCACCATTGCGGCATAGATCGCCATCTTCCTGGATTCGTAGCGTTTTTCTTCCGCGCTGAGCTCATCCCACGGGCGCTGGCCGGGCATGCGCGGAAAAGGCTCGGTATCCGGCTCGAACCATCCCAGCTCCTTCAGTCCCGCCAGGCGCCGTTCCTTCAAGACGTCATAGCCCTCGCCGTATCTGTCGATGTACTTTGCGATGGATTCCTGCGGCGCCTGCAGCGGCCAATGGGGCGAGGTGTGTGCCAGGTAAGCGAAGAACGGCCTGTCGTCTGCCAGGTCGCTGTCGATGAACTCGATCATTTTCTCGGTGTAATGCCGCGTGGAATAGAAGTCCTCCGGCAGGGTCTCGACCCGCTTGCCGTTCTCCCGATAGATGGTCGGCTGGTCCGGGAGTACGGCGAGTTGGTTCTGAAATGCCCCTGCCCCACCACGCAACGTGACGAACGTCCTGTCGAACCCGCGGGCCGATGGACTGGTCTCCTCGGTCAGCCCGAGGTGCCATTTCCCGGTCATGTACGTGTTGTATCCGGCGTCCTGCAAGAGTTCCGGAAGTGTCGCGGCCCTGAAATTCAGATACCCCTCGTATCCCGGCACGCCGACCCGGTCCGTCAGGCCAAAGAATTCAGGCATATGCAATGCCTCCGCCATCTCGCCCAGTCCGACAATGTGCGCATCCGTGCCGGTCATCAGCATGGCGCGCGTAGGCGAGCAGGTATTCGCAGCATGAAAATTCGTGAAGGTCAGTCCGTCCCGGGCGAGGGCGTCGAGGTTCGGCGTTTCTATTTCGCTGCCGAACAGACCCAGGTCGTTGAATCCCATGTCGTCGACGACGACAAGCAGGATGTTGGGGCGTGAATCCGGCGCCGTTGCAGAGCCGTTTTCCCCAGTCTCGGCACAGCCTGCCGCCAACAGGCACAACGCCATTCCGATAGGCGCTGATCTCATCAATTTTCTCTCGTCATCAAGGGAGTCACTACGGACGACCCCATCATGCCACCTATCCGGGCGGTCGCCAAGAATGCCCGAACCATGCTCGATTGCAACGACAGGAGAGCGGACACAGCGTCAATTCAGGGTAGCAATCGGAACCGGCCTCAACCCTCAGAAACGGGTTCGCGACTGCCAGTACTCCTCGAGTCTGCCCTCGAGCTCGAGACCGCGGTAAAACGCGTGAGGATCGCAAACGTACCCGTCGAATCCCGTGTCCGCGCCTGGTTCCCTGTACGCGTGGCGGTACACCGGCCGCTCGAAGTGGGCGGGATCGTTGAGCTCATATGCGGTGTGCAGCCTGCCAGCCTCGTCCAGATACTTTCGCTCCGTGAGCACCGCCGCAGCCGATACCGGCATGCCGGCTGCATCCCACACCGTCGGCTTCATGCCCCGTGTCTCTATCACCAGCGTCGACCCCTCCCAATGGCCAATGGAGTAGCCCATGGGGAGCCACGCTTCCTCGATCCCCTCCGGGAATTCGCGGCCGTCCATCCAGATGCGGCGAAACTCATTGAAGTAACTGTAATGAACCAGGATATGGTCGCCCCGATCGATGATCTCGTTATCGAGGGGCGCGTCCTCCATCCGGATTACGCCCCCGGACACGCATCGCAGGTGCGGATCGTCCAGCGTCGAGTCGTAGGTCTCGTTGATTGCCGCACCTGTGGGTGTCAGATCGAAGGCATCCTTGTGGGTGCCTCGCGAAACGCTGCTCCAGACGCCGTAAATGTCGATCGGCGCCGGATCGGCGCCGGTGTCCGGATGCCCGGACCACGGCTCCGCCGTCCAGGTTCCGGTTTCCTCCCCGCCCTCGCTCATCGAGCCGCTCATTCGGTCGCCAGGCAACTCGCCGGAAAGCTCGGTCACGTGCAGCAGGTCAAATCCGTCCGTCCAGTCGAAGTCGAAGACGATTCGATTCTCGTCCAGACTCAGCAGGTTCACGGAACCGCCATCGATGAAGACCCGCCATTCCCCTTCTGTTTCGGCGATCTCCAGGATTCCGTAGTCGGTGACGCTCCCCGTGTCGAGCGCGAGCACCCACTTGCCGGCAAGGCCTGCGTCCTGGGCAGAAGCGAGAGCACACAGCAGCAGGGGCGCGCATCGCAGAGCGTTATTCAGGAACCCGCGGAAGGCGCTTGCCTGAAATTTCCAGTGCATATGCACGTTATTCGGCCGCGGGTGGCTGAACCAACTGGCTGCCGTCCGCCCGAACCACCTGCCGCATCTGGATCCTGCGAATGCCGTCCCGGCCCAGCGCCCCAGTGACGCGGATCGCATCGCCGACGCGAATCGTGTTTCGGTCCCAGCCCCGTGCGGCCAGCAGACTCAGATTCGCAGCCTCTCCATCCCAGAGCTCGGTGGTTCCGTCTTCCTTCGCAACCTGGATGTAGTAATGGACGTGGGGGTTGGCCCAGAACACCTCCTCAACGATGCCCTCCACGGTCCCTACGTTGCCCATCTCGTAATTGGCCGCGAAAGCGTGATGTGCCGCCGCGTAATTCGTCGCTGACACGAACAAGCCAAAGAGAATGGCCGCGAGCAATCGCCTGAACATGAAGCCTCCTCCGGATAGATCCCGTGCGACCCATGATAACCCCACGGTCAAGTCAACTGCCCGGCGCGAAGAATCCCGACACCTGAAAATGTACAAAGGCCCCCGGACTGGTAGATTCGCGAGGATATGAAAATTTCTTCGGGACTTGACGTGCGACTCGTCTCCGTTATCTTGCGGCAGTATCCAGATTACTGGGAAACAAAATGATCAACGCTGGAATCGTAGGCATGGGAGGTTGGGGACGGGCGCTGGTGGAGTCGGTCTCGGGCGGAAGCGATGCGATTCGCTTCATTGCGGGTATGACGAGGACGCCGTCCAGGGCAGTGGATTACGCCGGGAAAGCCGGTTTGCGCCTGTATGAGTCCCTCGACGATCTGCTTGCGGACGACGAGCTCGATGCGGTGGTGCTGGCCACGCCCCACTCCACACACCCGGGTCAGATTCTCGCGGCAGCGAACGCCGGCAAGCATGTGTATTGTGAGAAGCCGTTTTGCCTTGGCGCGGCCGATGCCGCCGAGGCACTGCAGGCGCTGACGGCAAACGGCCTGAAGGCCGCAGTGGGTCACGACCGCCGCTTCTACCCCAACACCGTGGCGCTCAAGCAGGCGATCGACACAGGCGAACTCGGCAGGATGGTGCAGATCGAAGGCAACTTTTCGACCAATCTTGCCCCTGCCGCCGGCACGTGGCGAGACAGTCGGGAAGAAAGCCCTGCCGGCGGCATGACATCACTCGGCATTCACGTGGTCGATGCCTTCATTCACCTGTTTGGGCGCATCTCGCGCGTTCAGGCAGTCAGCCGAAGGGTTGCCCTGCCATTCGATATCGACGACGCAACGATCGTGACCGTGGAGTTCGAGGGTGGCCAACTGGGCTATCTCGGCACAGTGGCTTCGACCGCCCCGCTGTGGCATCTGCGCGCATTCGGCTCGGGTGGATGGGGTGAGGTCGTCGATCATGATCGGCTCACCATCACAAAATCGCGCGACCAGTCGGAAACGCGAACCTGGGAAAACCACGGTTATCCCTGCCTGCCGTCGGTCGCGGCAGCGCTGGAGGCGTTCGCACGGGATTGTGAGGGCGGCGCGCCCTTCCCCATCACTCCCGACGAAATTCTCCATGGCACGGCCGTCCTGGAGGCGATCGTGCAGTCGGCAACCAGCGGCGATCGAGTTCCGGTCTCTAAACCGATCCTTTAGTCCAGGCCGCGACCCGGCCTGGTTCACTCCCGCCACGCGCCGTTCACACCTGATGAGCGAAGCGCTACGCGCTATTCGAATCCGCCCTGTTTCGAGAGCACGGGATCGCAGTCGTAACGCAACAGTTCCAGTTCCGGCGAATAGACCATCTCTGTATGGCCGTTGAACGGTTCGGCAAGGTATTCCGGGTCCTCGAGGAAAACATCGATCAAGGCGCGCCGGCCGTCTTCACTCAGCGAGTACCGCTCGATCAGGTGTTTCCGGGCGCCCGACGGCACTCCACTGCCGTTGCCCTCCGGATGATCCCTGAAATGGGTCGTATCGACCACGAGTGTCTCACCCTCCCACCAACCGATGGAGTGGCCCTCCCAGGACGTGCGCTCGTCGGAATCCGGATGTCCCCGGCCGTCCATGTACACGATCCTGGTCTGGTCGAAGTACTCATTGCGCAGGATGACTCGGTCGTCGAGAATCTCGATCCCGTTCAGATAGGTCGTCGACGCTAGCAAACTCGGTGGAGGCGGCGTCACACAGTCCCTGACGGGGCTTTGGGTAAAGTAGTCGTACTCAGCCCGCGCGGCCTCCGCTGCCGGTGTCAGCGGTACCTGGCTCAGGCCGCGGCGCAGGCTGAAGGTGCTCAGGCCACGCCACACACCGTCGAGGCTGGTCGCTGCCACAGTTTCCTCGGGATCTTCCTCTACCTGGTACCAGAGCTGGCCATCGGTGGTCTGCATCGTGTTCAGGATGGCCCGCATCCGTCCGCTTCTTTCGGGATGGGCACGAATGGTGACGGTGTCGCCCTCGCTGATCAGGTCGGCAGTCCAGCCGCTGCGAATCATGATCGGGGTGGAGCCGGTCTCGATGTCCCACTCGATCGTCTCGCCCTGCTCGTTCTCCGTTTCCACCAGAATCGCGATATGCGGATTGCGGAACGAATAGCTCGTCACCACACCCTCGAACGCCACCACCGTTTCCCGGTCGTAACCGGCGTCGCTGTGGTGTCCAGGTACCGTCGAAGTGAATAACGCGCCAATGAATGCCAGTAACAGTTTGATGAATTTCACGTGTCGACTCTCCAGTCTCTCCAGTGCCCGGGGCACCGCCTTTCCGGTTGGTCCCCGAGGAGGCCGTGGGCGCGGACTGCGCCTCCGTCCTGTCTCATCCGGGCTGGGCCGAAGAATATCACGCGGGCAGGATAGCCGACGCCTGTCGAAAGCCCGTTCGTGTTGTAATCTCTTGCCTTGGCCCACCGAGACACCCGGTGGGCGGAATCGTGCGAATAGAGAACAGCAGGTCAGGCAGAAAGCACCGTGGACAGTAGCGTACCCACGTTTACCTTATTCGGCGTGCAACACTGGGCGGGCACCGGCATCACCATAGCCATCGCCGTGCTCCTGCCGCTGCTGTTGCGCTGGCGCGCGAGCCCACAGGGCCAGGATACGGCGCGAAAGGTCCTTGCCGTCTGCATGTTCGTCGACATATTCCTGGGGCCGGCAGTCCGGACCGGCATATACGGAATGCCGCTGGCGGAGCATCTGCCGCTGCACCTTTGTGGAATGACGGTGACGCTGGGCGCGTTCATGCTCTGGACGCGCAGCTATCGCCTGTACGAGGTTCTGTATTACTGGGGAACGGGAGGCGCGCTCGTCGCCCTGATGACGCCCGACGTCTTGCAGGCGTTTCCTCACCCCGTTTTTTTCCTGTTCTTCCTGAGCCATGGCCTCGGGTTCATGGCGATCATGTTCGCCACCCTGGTCATGGGCTTCCGACCCAGGCCGAGGTCTCTGCTCGTCGTCATGCCGGTCACCGCCGCCTATGCCCTGCTGATGGTTCCCGTCAACCTCCTGCTCGGGTCGAACTATCTCTTCCTGCTCGCAAAGCCCGCGCAACCGTCCCCGCTGGACTGGTTCGGGCCCTGGCCGTCGTACCTGCCGGGCCTGGTAGGGATGGTGGCATGCGCGCTTTTGCTTCTTTACGTGCCTTTTGCCGTTATCGACCTCGTCCGCGCCAGGAAATCAGGCCGGGGATGACCCGCGGCCGCCACCCGGGCCATTCCTGCCGAAACGACGCGCACTGACGAATTCGTTTACTGACGAATTCATGTACTCGCGATCATCTGCCGGACGGGCCTGTGGCACTATATGATGCGCGAATCGACGAACCTGACCGCAGAGAATCTTCCAGGGAGCCCCCCATGCCAAACATCACAAGAACCTCGGTCGCCACCGCCCTTATCGCACCCCTGGCCCTGGCGGCAACCGGCTTCGCGCAGGACGAGCCCCACCGAACGATCACCGAGATCGCCGACGGCGTCTACCGGGCCACCAACAACAATCACGGCACCGTGTTCATGGTCACCGACGATGGCATCGTGCTCGGCGATCCGATCAATCCCGACTTCAGTGCCTGGCTCCGGGGCGAACTGGACAGCCGATTCGGCGTCCCGGTCCGCTACGTCGTCTACAGCCATCATCACTGGGATCACGCTTCGGGCGGCGGCGTCTTTGCCGACACGGCGCAGTTCGTCGGCCACGCCAACATGCTGCACCACCTGGCGCTGCCGCCGGACTCGACGCAATTGACGGATGTCGAGGGCCAGTACGCACCCCTGGCGGCGTTGGATACGGACGCTGACGGTGTCATCTCCCGTGCCGAGGCAAGCGACATGGATGCGCCGCGGTTCGCCGGACTGGACGCCAACGAAGACGGCGCCATCAGCGGCGCTGAACTCATGCGCGGCCCGGTGAGTCTGGTTCATCCGCCGAACATCACGTACACGGACCAGATCGAGATCCTTCTGGGCGGCAAGCGAGTGCGCATGAACTGGGTCGGCGAAATGAATCACTCGCTGGACTCCAGCCGGATCACGTTTCCGGACGCGAGCGTCATGTTCGTGGTCGACTACATCACCTTCCAGCGCCTCCCCTTCATGGAGATGGATTTCGAACTGGGCATGTACGAAGAGTGGATGGCCGCGATCCGCGAAACCGAGGAAATCGCGCGAGACTTCGATCATGTGGCTGCCGGCCATGGACCGGTGGGAACCGTGGACGACATAACGGACTGGAGGCTTTATTTCGAAGCGCTGGAGGCGGCGGTGGCGGCGGCCATCGAGGAGGGCCAGTCGCTCCAAGAGATGCAACAGACCATCGAGATCCCGGAATTCAGCCACTGGAACGGATACAACTGGCTCGACATGAACGTGCTGGGCATGTACCACTTCCTGACGGACTGATCCCATGCCGGACCCGAATCTGCAACGCGCGGCGCGCCTGGAAACCGCAACACTCAGCGATGCGCTGGACAAGCTGCGGATCCCCGGCCAGTGCCTGGGAATCAAGCCCCGCGATCACGCATTTCGCATGGCTGGCCGCGCTCACACGGTCCTCTATGGCCCGACGGACACCGCCGATCCGGGCAATGTCGGCGATTTCATCGACGACCTTGCGCCAGACACCGTGGTGGTCCTCGACAACGGCGGGCGCGAGAACGCCACGGTGTGGGGCGACATCATGACCTGGCTGGCTCACAAGAACGGTCTTGCGGGCACCGTGATCGACGGCGCCTGCCGCGATGTTCACCTCTGTCTCAAACTGGGCTATCCCGTGTTCAGCCGCAGCTACTCCATGCGCACCGGCAAGGACCGCGTGCAGGTGGATGCCGAGCGCGTGCCGGTGACCATCGGCCAGGCGCGGGTCTGCCAAGGTGACATTCTGGTGGGTGACAGTGACGGGGTCGTGGTTATTCCAGGGTCCCGTGAGGACGAAGTCCTGGACGTTGCCGAGCAGATCAACGAGGCGGAGGAACGGATTCTGGGCTACCTGAAACAGGGCCATCGCCTCGACGAAGCCCGGGTGAAGATGGGCTATCACGCCCTGCAGACACCGGACGAATAGAGCGCTTCTGCCGATCAAGCCGCATGCACGGCTCCGTTGCTCAATCCCATCCGCCTTTCCCATCCGCCATCCCCATCGGCCTTCCCTAGCCTATGACGGAGACACCCGGCAATGGCGTCGTGGTCGATCCGGAACCGCTGGCCCGGTTTTGCGCTGATGTATTCGAACGCGCGGGCATGGACAGGAATTCGGCCCGCACCCAGGCGGACGTCCTGGTCTGGGCCAACCTCCATGGCGTCGATTCCCACGGCGCATTGCGTGTTCCCAGGTACGTCGCGTGGCTTTCCTCGGGCGTGATGAATCCCCGGCCGCGGATTCGCATTGACGACAATTCCCCGGCGACGTTCGTTGTCGATGCCGACCGCGCCGCCGGCGGGGTCGCAATGCAGGCCGCCACGCGGCACGCCATTGCGAAGGCACGCAGCAACGGCCTGGCCTGGGGAATCGTTCGCAAAACGACTCACACCGGCCCCATGGGCTACTACGCTGCACAGATCGCCGAAGCGGGCATGCTCGCCATCGTCGCGTCGTCAAGCCGTCCCCTCATGGCCTACCACGGCGCCCGCAAGGCCGGCGTCGCGACCAGCCCCATCGCGATGGCCGCCCCGTGCAACGAATCGGATCTCGTCATGCTGGACATGGCCACGGCGGAAATCGCCATCGGCAAGATCCTGAAGGCCCGGGCGACGGGCGATCCGATACCCCCCGGATCCGCGATGACGGCAGACGGAAAGCCCACCACCAATCCCCTCGAGGCGGCCGTGCCGATGCCGCTGGCCGGCCCCAGGGGTGCGGGCCTGTCACTGCTGCTGGAGTGCTTTCAGGGCGTGCTCGTGGACCACCCGCTGCTCGCGCCAGCGCTACGGGGCGAACCGGTTGTTCACAGCCAGAACGGCCTGGTCGCTGCCATCGACATCGGGTTGTTTGGCGACGTAAAGGCGTTTCGGCAGCGAATCGATGATCTCGGCGAGGCAATCAAGAGTCTGCCAAGGGCGGAAGGCATCGACGCAATTTACCTGCCGGGAGAAATCGAACGCGAAACGGCGGCCAAACGCCGGCGAGACGGGATTCCGCTCCCCAGCAAGACCTGGAAGGTCCTGCGGCAGATCGCGCGGGACGTTGGCGTAGAAACGCCGCAACCGCGCGATCAGCGGTAGACATCCCAATTGGGGCTAACGACATGCGTTGAGAACGCGATCACCGATGGCCGCCGAAATCACGGTCAGCGGTAGACATTGGGCGCCCTGTCAAAACGACTGGCCTGATCGTAATAGCTCATGGCGCTGGCCATGGGCGGCACCGCCTCGCTGACGCGAGCCAGGTGCTCCGCCGACAGGGTCACGTCGGCAGCGCCGAGATTGTCCACCAGTTGCTCCATGATCCTGGGGCCGATGATCGGCGCCGTCACGCCGGGTTGCGCTGCTATCCATGCCAGGGCGAACTGCGAAGGAGTGCAATCGGCTTCCCGGGCCAGTTCCACAAGCAGATCGATCACGTCGAACGCCTCTGCGGTTGCCGGGCGATTGAAATTGTCGCGCCCGCCCTGCCACCGACCCTCGGCACCGGTGTCGTTGCGTCGATACTTGCCGGTCAGCAATCCGCCGCACAACGGCCCCCAGGGGAGAAACGCGAGCCCATAATTGCGCGCTGCAGGGATCGCCTCCCGCTCTGCGGCCCGATCCAGCATGTTGTACGCCGACTGGTCGCAGACAAACCGGTGCAGCCCCAGTTCCCTGGCGACCCACAACGACTCCACCATCTTCCACGCCGGGAACATGCTGCAGCCGATGTAGCGGATCTTGCCCTGGCGAATCAGGTCGTCCAGCGCCCGCAGGGTTTCGTCGATGGGCACATCGGGCAGGGAACGATGCAGGTAAAACACGTCGATCCAGTCCGTGTTCAGGCGCTGCAGGGACGCTTCGCAGGCGCTGATGAGATACCGGCGGCTCAATCCGGCCATATTCGGATCGTCCGGGTCCATGGGCATGCACGCCTTGGTGGCCAGGATCACGCGTTGCCGGGCGCCGGCGCCTGCCAGCGCCTTGCCGACGATGCGTTCGCTCTCGCCAAGCCCGTAAATGTCCGCCGTGTCGAGAAAATTGACTCCCTCGTCCAGTGCCCGATGGATGATGGGAATGGACGCCGCTTCATCCGTGCTGCGTCCGAACATCATCGTGCCAAGGCAGAGTTCGCTGACCTTGACGCCGGTCCTTCCGAGATTGCGGTATTCCATTGGGACACGGTATGGCATCGGAGTGTGCGCTTCAACAGGTTCAGCAAGTAAAATGTGAGCAACGCAAACGAAGTCAGGTACCGGACTATGAACAGGATGCACCTGTATTCACTTGCCGCGGCTGTAATCGCGGTATCGAGTAGTCCTTCGCTGGCGCATCATGCCTTCGTCACCGAGTTTCTCCCCGATCAGGAGGGCGAGGTCGAGGGGACCGTCACCGAAGTCATCTGGGCGAATCCGCATATCCGCTACGGGGTCGACGTGCAACAGGATGACGGAACAAGCGAGGTATGGTTCCTGCAGCCGCCGGGCAACCTGCCCACGTATCAACGGGAGCAGTGGTATGAGGATACGGTCCAGGTAGGCGACCGGGTCAGGGCGACGGGCAATCTCGGCCGCGACGGCATGAAGCGGCTGTATGCCACGTGCATCTATCTCGAAAGCGGCCGCCGGCTCGGGCGTTGCGTGGTTTCGGGCTCGGTGCAGGAAATCATCGCCGACCCGAACGTCGACTATACGGTGCAGCCGAACGACTACGAAGTCGACATCAGCGGCTACTGGATGAACCGCTACAACTTCCGTGCGACGGTGGACGACCTCGAGCCCAAGCCGGTGCCGTTCACTCCGGAGAGCCGGGCCATCTACGAGTCACGGGAATTCGGCGACGACCATGTCCTGCGTTGCCTTGCGCCGGGGCTGCCTCGCATATTCGGATCGCCCTACTCCATGGAAGTGCTCGACGGCGGCACGCACTACTTCATGCTCTTTCTGCAGAACAACAGCCCCCGCTGGGTATGGATGGACGGGCGCTCGGCACCGGACAACCATCCGCTCACGTCCATGGGCTACTCCGTGGGACGCTGGGAGGAACGCACCCTGGTCATCGAGACCACGCACCTGGAGCCGGGTTGGCTCGACGGGTCGGGCTATCCCATGTCCGGCGGCGACGGCACGAGGATCGTGGAGCGCTGGACGGTTGCCGGGGACGGACTGACGATCGACCGCATCATGACCATCCACGACGACCTGTATACCGAGCCGCTGGTGCGGACCCGCGGCTCGCAGCGCGCCGATGCTTCCGACGGGCTCGTCGAGAGTCCGGTCTGCGACCCCAACAGCCACTATCGGGATTTGTACGAACGCGACCTTCTGGAAGACACTCTTTATGATCGCTGATGTCCGCAATGCTTCCTGAACGGTGCCGTTCTTCGGAACACCTCCATTGGCAAGAACACCGACGACCGTTCCTGCCCGGTATGATTGCCACGGCATTGGCGGTTTTGCTCAGCGCGTGCGGCGATAACACGGGTGTAGTAGACGACAGCGATACTCCCGGAGTCGTAATCCTTTCCGTCGAGCCGAGTTCGGTCACGGAAAGCGAGACACCGGTCACCGTGACGGTGACGGCGGCTATCGAGGACGGTACCGCCCCGACCGAAACGGCCGTCACCGTGTCGCTGGCCGGCGATTCGGCAGACACCAACGATTTTGAAGAGGTCGAGTCGTTCCAGATCACGATTGCGGCCGGATCCCGTTCCTCATCGGAAAGTATTCTGGTTGTTGCGACCGACGATGACGAGGATGAGGATGACGAAACGGTGCGGATAACCGGCACGGCTCCCGGCCTGACCGTCAATCCGGCGACCTTGACCATAGTCGACAACGATGAACCTTCAGAATCCGGCTGGGTCGCCGGACAGTTCCTGCCGGCGTCGACCTTTGCCGGCCAGTGCCGCTCGCCCAGGACCGGCGTCAATCCCCGGACGGGTGGCCCCTACCCCGACGCCCGGGGCCGGACGGTGGACGAGAACAACTGGCTGCGATCCTGGAGCAACAACACCTACCTCTGGTACGACGAAATCGTCGATCGCGATCCGGGTCGATACGACGACCCGCTGGACTACTTCGACCTGATGCGGACCAACGCCCGGACGGCCACCGGCGCGCGCAAGGATCGATTTCACTTCACTTACGACACCGAGGTCTGGATCGCATTGTCGGAGTCGGGGGAATCTCCCGGATACGGCGCAACCTGGACGGTCATTTCCCGCTCGCCCCCGCGCGAGACCGCCATTGCCTACACCGACCCGGATACGCCGGCAACCGAGGCCGGCCTTCTGCGGGGAGCCAGGATCGTTTCCGTGGACGGCATCGACTTCGTCAATGCGGACGGCCAAGCAAACGTCGACGCGATCAATGCCGCCCTGTATCCGGAAACGGCCGGCGAGACCCATACGTTCGAATTCCGCGACGTCGGGGAGCAAACCACCCGTACCGTGGCATTGACCTCGCAAATCATCACCTCCACACCGGTCCAGCAAGTCGGCACACACACGTCACCGGCGGGGGTGACCGTCGGCTACCTGCTGTTCAACGACCACATCCGGACAGCCGAGGCCGCACTCATCGACGCTGTCCGTACGTTCAATTCGGTAGACGGCGGCATCCAGGACCTGATTGTCGACATGCGTTACAACCGCGGAGGATTCCTCTATATCGCCAGCGAACTGGGCTTCATGATCGCAGGCCAGGCGGCAACCGCGGGGCAAACCTTCGAACGGCTTGAATTCAACGACAAACACCCGGAAACCAATCCGGTAACCGGGCGGCCTCTGAGTCCCATTCCGTTCTACAATGCCCGGGAGACTTCGTCAGGGAACGTAGAGCGGTTGCCGGAGCTGGCGCTGCGGCGCGTCCTGATGCTCACCGGCCCGAATACCTGCTCCGCCAGCGAAACGGTAATCAACAGCCTGCGCGGCATCGACATTGAAGTCATCCTGATCGGCGATCCAACCTGCGGCAAACCCTATGGCTTCTACGCGGCCGACAACTGCGGTACGAGCTATTTCACGATTCAGTTCCGAGGCGTCAACGCCAAGGGGTACGGTGACTACGGGGACGGATTCGTACCCACTCCGGGGGCTACCGGGGACGAAGCCCAGGTACCCGGATGCCGCGTCGCGGACGACCTGACTCGCGCTCTGGGCGATCCGGCCGAAGGGAGGCTGGCCGCCGCTCTGTCGTATCGCGACACAGGCACGTGCCCGGAATCCGCAGCGACCTCTCGGGGGTTCGGGCCTGAAGCGGATGCACCGGACAATCCGGAGTCCGGGGACGGCATTGTCCACAAGCCGCCATGGCTGACCAATCGGATCGTCGAGCGCTAGTGCCCAATCCGGCCGATGCGCGAATGCCGGTCCGATAGAGCACCGGTTCCTGCTGTATACTTCGCGACTGTTCAGGCGGTGCATCATTCGCCGGATCGCAACCAACCATTTTTTCGGATCAGCTACACGGGGAGCATCGGATATCCATGTCTATCGCACAGGATCAACTTGACAAGGTACGCACGCAGAGCGGGTTCATCGCCGCTTTGGATCAGAGCGGCGGGAGCACGCCCAAGGCACTGAGGCTTTACGGTGTGGGCGAGGATGCCTACGCCGGAGACGATGAGATGTTCGACGTGGTGCATGCTATGCGCACCAGGATCGTGACCAGCCCGGTGTTCGACGGCGACCGGATCCTCGGCGCCATCCTGTTCGAAAACACGCTTGACAGGGACATCGGCGGGATGAACTCGGCCCGATATCTCTGGGAAGAAAAGAACGTCGCGCCCTTCCTCAAGGTCGACAAGGGCCTGGCGCCGGTGGAGGACGGTGTGCAGGTGATGAACCCGATTCCCAACCTGTCGGAGCTGCTGGACAAGGCCAGCTCGAGAGACGTGTTCGGCACGAAGATGCGCTCGGTGATCAAGTCCGCCGATGCGGCCGGCATCGAACGGGTGGTCGGTCAGCAGTTCGAGATCGGCCGGCAGATCGTGGCGGCCGGATTGATGCCCATCATCGAACCGGAAATCGATATCCACGCGCCCGACAAGCATGAGGCGGAAAACGTGCTGAAGGGCCAGTTGCTGGCGCATCTGAATGATCTTTCGACCGACGAGTTGGTGATGTTCAAGCTGACGTTGCCGGAGGAACCGGGTCTGTACCAGGGATGCCTGGAACATCCGAATCTGCTGAAGCTGGTTGCTCTTTCCGGCGGCTACAGCCGTGAAGAGGCCAATCGCCGGTTGGCGGAAAACCCCGGCATGGTCGCGAGTTTCTCCAGGGCCCTCACCGAAGGACTCAACGCCCGGCAGACGGACGACGCATTCAACGCCATGCTGGATGCCTCGATCCAGACGATTTTCGACGCGTCCTGTACCTGAGTCCGGGCAACGGCCCGTATTTGCGCGCCCCCCCCTTCGCGAGTGACGGCGGAGATAGGCGGGCAGGCCTACCGCACGTTGTCGTGGTGCGACAGATCCTGCATGTGCGGCAGGTCGCGCTCGATGCAGGGTGCTGCCTCCACCAGTTCCTGGTCGGTCAGGTGCGCGATACGCGGCCGTTGCTGCCAGGGTTCCGCGAGAACAGCCGGGTCGTGGGAAGTTGCCTGCCACTCCAGCGTATCGCCGGTCCGGGTCAGGCGCTCCACTACGCGCAGGTCCCCCGTGTGGAATGATCCGTCGTCGGTGAGCCACGTCTCGTCGATCAGGTTTACCGTTTCCACGACCAGCGTGTCGCCCTCCCAATAGCCCACGGAATCGCCCAGATAGGTTTCCTCCACGTTCGGGCGGTAACCGCGGCCGTCAGTGGGAATAATGCGAAAGTAGTTGCCGTTGACGTCGTCGTAGAGGAACACGATCTGTCCGGGGATCTGCACGATCTTGTCCGGCGGGCCGATACGCGGCAAACCCGGGTTGAGGCACCGGAGCACCGGGTCCTCTTCAACCTGGCGCGCTTCCAGATCCCTCACCTTGTCCACGAATTCCAGCCGGTACGCGGGCCGTTCCGGCGGCAGACGAACCGCGTTCGACGGGGGCGCAGACTCCGGCTGCGGGCAGCCCGTCACGCAGATACTTCCGTCGATATTCTGCGGTCTGACGAAGTCGATCCCCGAACCATTGTCCCAGGTGCCGTTCAGGTCCGGGTGCCCCTCCGCAGTACGCGGCGTCGCAATCGTCCCCGGCGCACCATCCTGCGCCAGGCTCAAGCCCGGGACCAACACCGCCGCGGCGAGCAAGGCGGTCTGTATTCGAATCGTCATGGTGCACTCCTCATCGGTGACGGTGGGTCGACGCCGAAGCAGCGCCGGGACAGCGCTGGAACGACGCCTGTCAACTCGCCGAAATCTGAAAATACCGGCCGTCCTCGAAAGTAATCCGGCGGATCCAGCCGACATTGGGTAGCGTATGGGATTCGATCCCGGTGACCGTGACCGGAGTACCGTCGCCCTCCAGCATCGCCTTGCTGATACCTGCCTTGCGCATAAAGGCGGTCGGGGCGGTCTCCAGTTGCCATCGGGTGACGCTGCCGTCCTCTTCCGTCACTGCCAGATGCAGGTAGATGTGGGGATTGATCCACTCCACTTCCGCGACGACACCGTTGATCTCGAATGGCCTTTCGGAGTCGAAAACGCCTGAAACCGAATGGTGACCCCGGGCCGCCGCCAGTGCGGCCATGGCGCCTGCGATCACCGCAAGCCCTTTCCAAGTCCTCATGAGCGAAACCTCGGCAGAATAATCCGCATGCGACTTGGTATACCCCATTTCTACGGTCCGCACAACAACCCGGAAACGGTCGCGGCCCCGAAATTCTCTCTCGAAGAAGAACGGGTCTACGGCCAAATCCTCCCGCGTCAACGTCCCTTCCCCGGTGTGAGAGAATCCCGCCGATGAAAGCCGCCCGACTCGCTGCCTTCTGCAAGGCACACCGGCTGCCCGACTCGTTCCGGCGGGTCGCGGCCGCGCACTATGCCCCGCTGGCGCGTTGGCTGCTTGAAACGCCATGGCCGGTACCGCCGATCATCGGCATCTGCGGTGCGCAGGGAACGGGGAAATCCACGCTGGCTGAGTTTCTGGCCGCAGAACTGAACGACGTGGCCGCCTGGACGGTCGCCGTTCTCTCGATGGACGATTTCTATCTGTCCCGGGCCGGGCGGCTTGAATTGAGCCGCACGGTTCATCCCCTGCTGGCCACGCGGGGACCGCCCGGAACCCACGACTGCGAAATGATGGGTGACTGCCTGCACCGCCTCCGGTACCTGGGTGACGCCGAGTCGATGGCGTTGCCCCGATTCGACAAGAGCCGGGACGACAGGGCGCCTCCTGAAACCTGGCCGCGCGTGTCCGGACCATTGAATGCCGTCATTCTGGAAGGCTGGTGTCTCGGCGTACCGCCACAGGATGCCGGCGAACTGGTCACACCGGTCAACGACCTGGAGGCCCGTCTTGACAGCGACGCCCGCTGGCGAACCTACATCAACAACAGGCTCGGGGACGAGTACGCGGAAGTTTTCTCACGGTTGGACCGGCTGATCTTTCTCCGCACGCCGGACATGGACGCCGTGCTGCGTTGGCGGAGCGAGCAGGAAAGCAAGCTCATCGCAAACACATCCGCCGGTCGGCCCGGGATCATGGACGCGCCGCAACTGAGGGAGTTCGTCCAGCACTTCGAAAGGCTTTCCAGGGTCGCCATCGCCAGGCTTCCGGCGACGGCAGACGTTACGCTGGTGCTTGAAGCCTCCCACGAAGTCAGGGAAAGCCTGTATCGACAATGACCGGTAGGGTGTTTGTCAGGCGCGTTCGCCAAAGTTGCCGGACACCACGTCCCGCCAGGGGGCTTCTAGGTTCCGACCACCTGAACCGGCTGACCTTCCATCAGCCGTTCGGCGCCGCGGATCACGATGACGTCGCCCGCCGCGAGTGCGCCGTCGACCTCGATGAGATCCCCGTCACCCACCCCCGGCATCACCGGCACACGCTGGGCGCGTTGTTCGGGTCCGACGCGAAACACAAAGGCGCCCTCGCGCCTCAGGACCAACGCGTCGCGGGGAACTACGAGAGCCTGCTTGGGCGGCTCCGTAGGCACGTCGACACGTACGCTCTCGCCGACGATCCACTGCTCGGCCGGCACGTCGATACGAAGTTCAAACATGTGCGACTGGGGATCACCGATCGTCACAATGGTGCGCACCAGTCCCGGCCCCCGTCGATAGTCGTTGTAAATCGGAACTTGTGAACCCACGTCGAGAAATGCCACCGCGTTCAGCGGTGCACGCGCGGTCACCTCGATGCTCTCCGGGCTCACCAGGCGAATGACCTGATCCAGGCGATTGATGTACTCACCCGGGTTGATCGAGCGTTCGCTGACGACACCATCGAATGGTGCCACGATCGTCATCTTGGCGATCTGGTCCTCGATCTGCCTGAGGCGGGCCTCGGCCACGGCCAGGTCCCCCCGCGCCACCTCCAGGTTCGACCGCGTCTGATCCAGCAGGCTCTCGGCCGCGATGCTCTCGGCCGCGAGAATCTCCAGCCGATCGACTTCAGGCTCCAGGAACGTGAGCCTTCCACGCTCGCGTTCCACCTGGCCGCGGTATTCATCGCGCTGGATCTCCAGGGTCGTACTCTCCAGGCGCACCACGGGATCGCCCTCTGCGACTACCGTGCCCACGTCGGCAAACCAGATGACGCGACCCTCCACTTCGGTAGCGAGTCGCGAGTCCGCCCGGCTCACCACCGTTCCGGGAATGCTCACCGTGGGAGAAATTTCGGTGCGCCGAACCTCGTCCACGACCACCGGAGCGGGAGGCAACGCCATCTGCTGCGCCCCTGCCCACCAGGGCGCCAGTGCCGCCGCCCCGCATAGCAACGCCCGAACCGCTTTATAAGGTTGCATCATGAATCCTTGTCCCCACGAGCCGCTCGACCGCCGGCCAATTTCCTGACGGATCGCTCAGCCACTTGCCAATGCCCCGCCGTCAGCGGCGCCCCGGCGCTCCTCGCCGAGCCGCAGCAAGCTCGGCAGCAGGATCAGTGTAAACGCCGTGCTCACACTCATTCCACCGACGATGACCGCCGCCATGCCGCGGTAGAGTTCGGTGCCGGAACCGGGCATCACCAGCAACGGCAGCATCCCGAACAGGCTGGTCAGCGTGCTCATGAGGATGGGCCGCAGGCGAATGCGGACGGCCTTCTCCACCGCGTCGCGCCTTGCCACGCCGGCGCGTTCGGACGAGCGCGTCTGGTACACCAGCAGGATCGCGTTGTTGACTACCAGCCCAAGCAGCGTGATGAAACCGATCATGGTCAGCAGGTCCATGGGCTGGAATACCAGCAGATCGGCGATCCGCAACGCGACGACGCCGCCGACGGTCGCCAGCGGCAGCACCAGCAACACCAGCAGGCTGTCCCTGAAGGAGCGGAACAGCGCGCTGACCAGCAGGTACAGGATGACGATCGCCAGCAGAAAGCTCCGTCCCATGTTGCCTAGCGCGATTTCCAGGTTGTCGGCGCTGCCGAAATAGCTCAGCTCCCCGTCCGCGGGAAGCTGGGCCAGCAAAACCGGCGCCACGTCGGTCCGAAGCGCGGTCAGGGCCTCCTCCAGCGACATGTCCGAGGGCGGCGTCACGATCAGGGTGATGGTGCGGCGCCGGTCCACCCGGCGAATCTGGTCGGGACCCACCGTGCGCTCGATGCGCACCAGTTCGCCGGCGGGAACCACGCCGGCCAGGGGCGTGGCGAGCGGTATCGCGGCCAGTTCCTCGGGGTCGCTCCAGTCGAGTCCGCGGACCACGATATTGCGCTTCCGTATTCCGTCGAAGTATTCGCCCACGAACAGCCCGTCGCCCAGCGCCCGGGCGACGTCGGCCATGACGCTGCGGCTCCAGCCAACCTCCGCGATGCGCCGCTCGTCCGGGATCAGCCGCAGTTCCGGCTGCGCCAACTCCACGCCGGGGTCCGGGCGCACCTGCGCTCCGGGTATGGCTTGGGAAATCACGCCGATTCCGAGCCGCGCCGCCGCCAGCAGCGCATCGACGTCCTGGCCCTGGATGTTGACTTCGATGTTCCGGGCGCCTTCCACCCGGGTAAAGACCGAGACGCGGTTCGCGAACGCCATCGTGTCCGGGAAGCCCGCCAGGATCTCGCCATTGAACACGTCCATGATTTCGTCCATGTCCCCGGAATCCCGCGCGCGCGCGCCGACGAATCCGAAAGTCCCCATGATTCCGGCGAAGTAATAGTCGATCGCCGGCTCCTTCTCCCCGCTCAGGTACGGCGCCGCCCGCTCCGCAATGACGTCCACCAACTCCGTCTGCGCAGCCTCGATGCTCTGGCCTGGCGGCGGGAGCACGAAGGCGAACATCCAGTTCTGCCTTCCTTCGGGCAGGTAGTCGGCGGGCGGAAGCAGCAGCCAGGTGACGCCGGCGGCCGTGAGGACGAGGCCGGCGATCCAGCCGTAGCGCCGCCGGGGCGTGTCCGTGGCGCGCATTACCAACCGCGTGCCGCGCTCCCACCACGAGCGGTGGGGATCGTCCAGGTTCACGCGCCGGAGCCAACTGTGGGCCGCCGCGGGGACCACTCCGATGGCGATGAACAGCGACACCACGACGGCCACCGAGATGGCGAACGCCAGGTCCGCGAAAAGCTGCGCCGAGAAGTCCCGCAGGAACAGGATCGGCACGAAGATCGCCACCGTGGTGGCGGTCGAGGCCACCAGCGCACCCCAGACCTGCTGCGGACCCGTCAGCGACGCGGCGGAACTTCGTTCGCCGCTTTCCCGCAGGCGGACGATGTTCTCCAGCACGACGATGGAGGCGTCGAGCACCAGGCCCATGGCGAACGCCAGCGCGGCAAGGGAAACCACATTGAGCGTGCGCCCCCCCACGTTGAGCGCGAGGAAGGAGAAGAACAGCGATATCGGGATCGCCGTGGCGATCACCAGCGTGGCCTGGAAGCGGCGCAGGAACCACCACAGGATCCCCACCGCCAACGCGATCCCGAGCAGCAGGTTGTTGCGCAGCGCCGCGATGGACAGCCCGATGTACTCGGTCTCGTCGTAGACCTGCTCCATGAGGAGGCCCTCCCGGGCCAGGGGGCCTTCCCGCAGTTCGCCGACCGCCGCCCTCACGTCCGCCATCACCTCGATGATGTTGATGCCCTCTTCGGGGGTGATGAACATGGCGATCGCGGGACCGCCGGCCTCGGTCAGCACCACCGTCTGGTCCACGAGACGGCGGTCCACCGCTGCGACGTCGCCCAGGCGCACGGGATTGCCGCCGCGCCAGCCCAGCACCATGCCCTCGAATTCGGAGACGGCGTACTGGCCCGCGTAGCGCACCGTGTACTGGCGCCGGCCCACGTCGGTGAAGCCGCCCGTCGTGTCCGTGTTATTTCCGGCCAGCGACACGACCGAGGGCAACTGCACGTCCAGCGCGGCCGCCTTGTACGGATCGAAGGTGATTCGGATCTCGGTTTCCCGCCCCCCGAAAATTCCCGCGACCGCCACGCCGTTGACGCGCTCCAAACGCGTTTGCACCACCTCCTCGACGAAATCGAGATACGTGTCGATGTCGTTCCGGTTGCCCTCGTCCGGGCGGATGGTGAACCACGCGGCAGTGTTCTCCTCCATCGACGAGCCCATCACCAGCACCGGTTCATCGGCGTCGGCGGGATATCTCGGCACCTGGTTGAGCCGGTTCATCACCTCGATGAGGGCGCGCTCCACGGACATGCCCACGTCGAACGTCAACGCGACGGTGCCCTGGCCCTGGGTGGCCGTGGAAACCATCTGCTCCACACCCGGCACGCCCCGCAGGACGTCTTCCTGAACCTCGATGATCTCCGACTCCACTTCTTCGGGCGCTGCGGCGCGCCAGTTCGTGGTGATGGTGATCCGCGGAATGACCACCGTGGGGATCATCTGAACCGGAATCTGCGTCAGCGCGATGGAGCCGAACAGTAGCACCAGCAGCACCGCCACGGCGGCGGCAACGGGGTTGCCAAGAGCAAGTCTCGTCAGCGTCATTGCAGAGTTCTTCCGAAACAGCGCGCATTGAACGGATAGGGGAAATCGGCAACATTTGCGCTGCAAATGCCCGTTCCCCCGAGGAGCGGGTGTACTATACGCGCAGACCTCCCTGTTACCAAGGTCGCCCGCAAGTCAGCGATGGCAACCCCTGGGTACAGACACCGTCGAAGGCAACAAGTTCATCCGAGACCTTATCCCGGCAAGCCTTCCTGGAAGAAATCCGGTGGTGCCTCCGTGCAGGATTCGGCGTCTCCGTCCTCCGCGGGCTCCTGAGGTTCTCCCGGCGCCTGCGATTCGCCGGCCACCGTGGCGCTGCCCGTGACCGGTATTCGCAGGGCCTCGGCTTCGCCAGGTGGATCCAGATCGTCCGGGATCATGAGCGGTGCAACCTCCTCTGCGGTGTCGTAGCGCGCCTGGTTCTCGCAGCGCAACCCGGCGTTGCGGGAGCAACCGCAAACACAGAACACAAGCGCAATTGCCGCCGCTACGGCGCGTCGCGTCATGGAGCAGCGACCTCGACCCCTGCCTCGGACATGGCCAGTCGCAGCTTCTTCCGATGCTCCCGTGTCAGCCTTGTCAGCGGCAGGCGGATCCCGGGCGCCGGAAATCCCAGCTGCTCCACCGCCCACTTCACAGGAATCGGGTTGCTTTCCACGAACAGGGCACGATGCAGCGATCCCAGTTCCCCGTCGATTCGCTCGGCTTCGATCCGTTCCCCGGACCGGGCCGCATCGCAAATCGCTCTCATCTGCGCCGGCGCCACGTTGGCCGTCACCGAAATAACGCCGTCTCCGCCCCGGAGCATGAATTCGCATGCCGTCACGTCGTCGCCGCTGAGCAGCACGAAGTCCGTGCCGCATGCCCGGCGCAATTGCGTCACCCGGCCCAGTTCTCCGGTGGCCTCCTTGATGCCGCTGATGTTTCCGTGGCGCGCCAGGCGGGCCACCGTTGCAGTAGTGAGGTCCACGCCCGTCCTGGACGGTACGTTGTAGAGCGTCACGGGTCTGTTCACGGCATCCGCCACGGCGCAGAAGTGCCGGTACATGCCCTCCTGGGTCGGCTTGTTGTAGTAGGGGGTCACCAGCAGGAAACCCGCCACCGGCAGACTGTCTACGGCGCGCGACAAGTCCAGCGTCTGAGCCGTGGAATTGGATCCCGTACCCGCAATCACCGGCGCCCTGCCATCCACTATTTCGCAGGCCCGCTCGATCACCCCGACATGTTCGTCGCGCGTCAACGTGGCCGATTCGCCCGTCGTCCCGGCAATGACGAAGCCTTCCGTGCCGGCTTGCAGATGGAATTCGACCAGGCGGGCCAACTGCGGCTCGTCGATATACCCCGCGGCATTCATCGGGGTCACCAGCGCGACGATACTCCCAACAGACATCCACTCGCCTCGGAATACGAATGGCCGGGATGGTACGTTTGCCCCTGCGGGTACGCAACTATTTCGGCCCGGGACAGCCCGAATTCGCGCCAGGCGCGGCCAATCCCGTCCCCTGTCACGCTAACAGGCCACGGCTTGAAGGGAGTACACTCACCCGATGGAGCCAACAGGATCAGCCCGAAGGGAACAACTTCTGGTCGTCACCGCGGTGGGGAACGACCACACGGGCGCGGTGCAGACCATCTCCCGGATCATCCTGGAGTGCGGCGCCAACATCAGGGAAAGCCGCATGACCGCGCTGGGTGCGGAGTTTGCGATGCTTCTGCTGGTCGCGGGCAACTGGCACTCGATCAGCAGGCTGGAGCAGGATCTCGGGCGCTACGCCAGCAACGAAGACCTGTCCATTCATGTGCAGCGTACCAGTACCATGGAGTACAACAAGGAATTGCTGCCCTACGCAATCGACGCGGTTTGCCTTGACCAGCCGGGCATCGTCCATCACCTGTCCGGATTCTTCGCCGAACGCAAGATCGGGATCGCCGAAGTCACAACGCGCAGCTATCCGGCCGTGCATACGGGAACGCCCATGTTTTCGGTTCAGATGTTTGTGAACATTCCCGCGGGCATCCAGATTTCGGGCATCAGGGAAGAGTTCATGGAATTCTGCGACCGGCTCAACCTGGACGCCATCATGGAGCCCGTCAAGACCGCCTGATGCGAGAATTGGACATTGGGCATGTTACTCTGCGAAGGGAGAAAGGTGAGACTGCGGGGACATGTGGACGAGATACTCAGGGCGCCCGATGAACTGTAGTTCCGCGCAGTCGCAGGCATCCGCCGCCGGAAACCGCCGTACCGGCTGGCTGGCGGTCCTGTCGCTCGCCGTCGGCGTGAATGCCGTGGCGCAAACGCCCAACCTGCCCGATTTCGGTACGCCGGCGGATTCCGTACTCAACCGCAGCCAGGAAGCTCAACTCGGCCGCGGCGTGATGGCTCAGCTGCGCAGCGCGGGCGCGATCATGGACGATCCCATCGTGACGGAGTACATCCAGACCCTTGGCGCCCGCCTCGCCGGCCACGCCAACGATGGCGAC
Organism: Gammaproteobacteria bacterium; assembly: GCA_022825505.1. Taxonomy (GTDB): domain Bacteria; phylum Pseudomonadota; class Gammaproteobacteria; order Steroidobacterales; family Rariloculaceae; genus UBA6522. The sequence continues at coordinate 133,065 of JAJDWR010000036.1, forward strand.
CACAGCTTCGAATTCTTCATGGTAGACGACGATGCCATCAATGCATTCGCTCTGCCCGGAGGATTTATCGGCGTCAATGCCGGACTGCTGCTGGCCAGCGAACGGGAAAGCGAAGTCGCAGGCGTTCTCGCCCACGAGGTCGCGCACGTCACTCAGCGTCACATCGCGCGCTCCATCTACAGCAACCAGCGCAACAGCATCCTGTCGATGGCGGCCATGATCGCCGCGGTACTGCTGGGTGCGGCCGCGGATGCCAACAGCCAGGCCATGCAGGGCATTATCAGCGCCTCCCAGGCAGCCGCGATTCAGGCCCAGATCAACTATACCCGCGCCAACGAACACGAGGCCGACCGGATCGGCATCGGTACGCTGGCGTCCGCCGGGTTCGATCCCGCGGCCATGGCCACCTTCTTCGAGAAGCTGTCCAGACGCCACGCATTCACCTCGGAACGGATTCCGTCCTTTCTGCAGACGCACCCGGTCACGTCGGAGCGAATCGGCGAGGCCCGGGAACGGGCACGGCTGCTGCCGGCCGTGGATGTCACTGACAGCGTGAGCTACGGCGTGGTGAAGGCTCGTCTGGAGGTCTTTGGAGCCCCCTCGGAGGAAGCGGCACTGGAAATCTTCGCAAGTCGAATGGATGCCGGCGGCGACCGGGTCGAGGACCGTTACGGTTACGCGCTGAGCCTGCACGGGGAAGGGCGCCATGATCTCGCGCAGCGCGTGTTCTCGGACCTGGTTGAGGAGTTTCCGGGCGTCATCGCGTTCCGCATCGGCGAAGGCGAGGCATTGATGGAGGGCTATCAGACCAACCTGGCGCTCGCCCGGTACGAAGAAGCCATAGAACTGTCGCCCAGAAACGTGCCGTTGACGCTGAGTTACGCCGACGCACTTATCCGGACCGGCTACGCCGAAACGGCGCACGACCTTCTGCTGGACCTGCTGAACAACTCCGACCCCACGCCGGAGCAATTCCGGCTGATCGCCCGGGCCGCCAACGCCGAGGGCGACATCGGCAATGCCCATCACTACATGTCCCACTACTACCTGAGCATCGGCAACGTGGCCCTGGCCTACAACCAGATTCGCATGGCACTGGAATCGCCCGGCGTGAATTCCGTGGACCGGGAGCGGTTTCAGACCGAGTACGATGAACTGGAAGCGTACGTTGGCGAACAGTTTCGCACGCGTGTGACCGGTCGGAACGACGGCCCGTCGGAACGCTTGAGATAGATTCGGCCCAACCCCAGCTCAACCTTGCGCGCATTTTCGGCGAAATAGTACTAAAATAGTCCTACATGTCTGCCTGAAGGCCTTCCCATGCTGCGAATGAGCAAATTGACCGACTACGGGACGCTGGTGCTCGCCCAACTGGCTGTCAGTGAGGGTCGGCTGGCCAGCGCGCACCAGGTATCCCTGGACACCCGCCTGTCCCTGCCCACGGTCAGCAAACTACTGAAGTCCCTGGTCCGCGCCGGTCTGGCGGTTTCCCAGCGGGGCGCCCGCGGTGGATACGCGCTCTCGCGGCCTGCCGAAGAGATCAGTGCCGCAGACATTCTGAATGCCCTCGAAGGGCCGGTGGCCATTACCGAGTGCAGCTCCGCTCCCGGACTTTGCGAACTGGAGTCGTCGTGCCGGGTCGGCGCCGCATGGCAGAGAATCAACGTGAGCATTCGCGAGGCGCTCGGCGAAGTCAGCCTGGCGGACCTGCAGCAGCCCTCCGGACCCAACATGCCCCCTGGTCGTTGGAAGCACGCGATTCGACTGTCGCTCAAACATTAAATTTACGGTATTTCAGACATATGTCAGTACAACCTAAAGAAATTTCTGATTTGGTGCGAAGCGGCTACGAGCACGGCTTCGTCACTGACATCGAGCAGGAACTGGTACCGCCGGGTCTGGACGAGGATGTCGTCAGGCTCATATCCGCAAAAAAGGGGGAGCCGGAGTTCCTGACGAACTGGCGCCTGAAGGCCTATCGCCACTGGACCACCATGGACGAACCCACCTGGTCCCACGTGCGCTACCCCCCGATCGACTATCAGGCCATTTCCTATTTCGCGGCGCCGAAGAACCAGGACGATGCGCCCAGGAGCCTGGACGAAGTCGATCCGAAGCTGCTGGAAACCTACGACAAGCTGGGCATACCGCTGCACGAACGCGCAAAGCTGGCGGGCGTGGCGGTTGACGCCGTATTCGACAGCGTCTCGGTGGCCACCACGTTCAAGACGAGGCTCGCCGAAGCCGGGGTCATCTTCTGCTCCTTTTCCGAGGCAGTACGGGAGCATCCGGAGTTGGTCGAGCAATACCTGGGTAGCGTGGTGCCCCAGCGGGACAACTTCTTCGCGGCCCTGAATTCCGCGGTTTTCAGCGACGGGTCCTTCGTTTACGTGCCAAAGGGGGTGCGCTGCCCCATGGAACTGTCCACCTATTTCCGCATCAATGCGGCCAATACCGGTCAATTCGAGCGCACGCTGGTCATCGCCGACGAGGGCAGCCATGTCAGTTACCTCGAAGGGTGCACGGCCCCCATGCGCGATGAGAATCAGCTTCATGCGGCGGTCGTGGAGCTTGTGGCCCTCGAAGGCGCCGAAATCAAGTACTCCACCGTTCAGAACTGGTATCCGGGCGATGAAAACGGGGTGGGCGGCATCTACAACTTCGTGACCAAGCGAGGCGACTGCCGGGGTGCGAACTCGAAGATCTCATGGACCCAGGTGGAAACCGGTTCGGCCATCACCTGGAAGTACCCCAGTTGCGTGCTGCGCGGGGAGAATTCCGTGGGCGAATTCTATTCCGTGGCCGTTACCAACAATCATCAGCAGGCAGACACCGGCACGAAGATGATCCACATCGGCCGCAATACCCGCAGCACGATCATTTCCAAGGGCATCTCCGCCGGCCAGGCCCAGAACGCCTACCGCGGCCTGGTACGGGTCCTGCCGACGGCCCGCAGCGCGCGCAACTACACCCAGTGCGATTCCCTGCTGATCGGGGACCGCTGCGGCGCGCACACGTTTCCCTACGTGGAGGCCCGCGAACGCAGCGCCCATATCGAGCACGAGGCCACCACCTCCAAAATCAGTGACGACCAGCTCTTTTACTGCCGCCAGCGCGGTCTGTCCGAGGAGGACGCGGTGAACATGATCGTGAACGGCTTTTGCCGCGAAGTTTTCAGGGAACTCCCCATGGAGTTCGCCGTGGAAGCCCAGGCGCTTCTCAACGTGAGTCTTGAAGGAGCGGTTGGCTGAAATGGACGAGAAACCACTTCTACAGATCGACAACCTCCACGCCGCGGTTGAGGACCGCGCCATCCTCAAAGGCGTGAATCTCGATGTGCGCCCCGGCACGGTACACGCCATCATGGGGCCCAACGGCTCCGGCAAGAGCACCCTGGCCCAGGTTCTGGCCGGCCGCGATACCTATGCGGTGACCGGCGGGTCCGTTCGCTACCGCGGCATGGACCTGCTGGACATGGAGCCCGAGGAGCGGGCCCGGGAGGGCCTCTTTCTGGCATTCCAGTATCCCGTCGAGATTCCCGGGGTCAATAACGCCTATCTGCTCAAGGCGGCGCTCAACGCCCAGCGCGCTTCCAACGGACGCGAACAGGTGGATGCTTTCGAGTTCATGAAACTTATTAAAGATAAGATGGAACTCATGAGAATTTCAAAGGATTTCCTTAACAGAAGCGTCAACGAAGGGTTCTCCGGGGGAGAAAAGAAACGCAATGAAATTCTGCAGATGCTGGTGCTCGAACCCACGCTTGCGGTGCTCGACGAGACCGATTCGGGCCTGGACGTGGACGCACTCAAGGTTGTGGCCACGGGGATCAACAGCCTTCGGCATCCGGATCGGGCGGCTGTGCTGGTCACCCACTACGAACGGCTTCTCGAGCTGGTGGTACCGGACTACGTGCACGTGCTCTCGGAGGGGCGCATCGTCAAGTCGGGCGACCAGCAACTGGCGCGCACACTGGACGAGCGCGGGTACGACTGGCTGCGGGATGGTACCGGCGGTCCATGAATACCGCGGAAATCAGGGCTGCTTTCGATGCCAGCCTGGATCGCCTGGCCGAGTCTGACGGTTCGCGGCCGGCACGCCGTCAGGCCATGGCCGCGTTTGCCCGGCATGGGTTTCCGACGCGCAGGGACGAGGACTGGAAGTACACGGACCTTAAGCCCATCCTGGCGGGGCGATTCGATCCCCTGCCCGGCGCTGCTACCGGGAATCATCGCCAATTGGCATCGGATCGGCTGTCGAGCCTCGAACTCTCGGCGGACGCGCCGCAACTGCTGTTCCTGCACGGGCAGCGGCTGGCAGGCGGAGATTCGCCCGCCCTGCCCCCGGGCGTGCAAGTACCCGATCGGCACACGGCCTGGCAACGCATCCGTTCAATTCAGACCGAGGGTCAGTTCCGCGAGTATCCGCTGAGCGCCATCAATACCGCGTTCTCACCCGACTGTACGCTGATTCGGGTTGACGCAGATGCGGACGTCCCTCAACCGCTGCACCTGGTTTACCTCGATGGCGGAGCGGCAAACAGCGCCGCGCAGGCCCGGCTCCTGATCGACCTCGGCGCGAACAGCCGCCTCTGCGTCGTTCAGCACTTTGCCGCTGGCAACGGCGGTTGGACAAACTCGGTGACACAGGCGAGTCAGGAACCAGGCTCCGAACTCACGCTCTATCGGCTGCAGGAGCATGCGGAAGAGCACTTCCATACCGAGTTGCTGGACGTCCGGCTGGCTCGCGACGCCGCCGCCAGACTGGGCTACGTCGATCTCGGCGGCCGCCTTGTCCGAAACGACCTGCGGGTCCACCTGGCCGAACCCGGCGCGTCCTGCGACATTTCCGGCGTCTTTCTGGCCGCCGGGGGGCAGCACGTGGACAATCACACGCGCATCGACCACATCGCGCCCCACACCACCAGCGACGAGGCCTTTCGGGGCATCGTCGGGGAGCGGGGTCGCGGCGTCTTCAACGGCAAGGTGGTGGTACACGCAGGCGCCCCGGGGACCGACGCGCGGCAATCCAGCGATAACCTTCTGCTGTCCGCGCGCGGCGAGGTGGATACGAAGCCGGAACTGGAGATCTACACCGACGACGTGAAATGCGCACATGGCGCCACGGTCGGTGAACTGGATGCCGAGCAACTCTTTTATCTCCGCTCACGCGGTATGGACGAAGAAACGGCCAGGGGCCTGCTGATATTCGCGTTTGCCAACGACCTGCTGCGCCGGATCGAGCTACCGGAACTGCGCAGGCGGGTCGTGACCGCCGTGGCCGGTCACTTGCCCGACTACGAGCACTGGGGAGGACTGTTGTGAGCGCGATCGGCAGCATCGCCGGTTCAGTCCGTTCCGCGGGCATTGCCGCTCGCCGCGCGGACTTTCCCGCGCTGCACCAGCAGATTCACGGCAAGCCGCTGGCCTATCTGGACAGCGCCGCCTCGGCGCAGCGCCCTCAGGCCGTTATCGAGGCCATGGTCGCACACGAGCGGCGCAACCATGCCAATGTGCACCGGGGTGTGCACCAGTTGAGTCAGCGATCCACCGATGCGTACGAAGGCGCCCGCGAGAAGGTGAGCCGGTACATCAACGCGTCGGGCTCCGACGAGATCATCTTTACCCGGGGAACCACCGAATCTATCAATCTCGTCGCGTCCAGTTTCGGGAGGATGCGGCTGGGACCCGGCGACGAAGTACTGGTCACCTGGATGGAGCACCACTCGAATATCGTCCCCTGGCAGATGATCTGCGAGCAGACGGGAGCGCGCCTGGTGGCCGCGCCCATCACCGATACCGGCGAACTGGACATGGAGGCCTTTCACCGCCTGTTGTGTGACCGAACAAGGATCGTCGCGGCGGTTCACGTCTCCAATGCCCTGGGAACAATCAATCCCGTGCAGGAAATTATCGAGGCCGCTCACGGGGTGGGCGCCGCGGTCCTGCTGGACGGCGCCCAGGCCACGCCCCACATGCGCATCGACGTGCAGGCTCTGGACTGCGACTTCTACGCGTTTTCCGGCCACAAGGCATTCGGTCCCACCGGGATCGGCGTGCTGTACGGCAAGCGCGCGTTGCTCGATGCCATGCCCCCCTTCCAGGGCGGCGGCGAGATGATTCGCACCGTCACGTTCGCAAAGACCACCTACAACACCCTGCCCTGCAAGTACGAAGCGGGCACACAGAACATAACCGGGGCGGTCGGGCTCGGAGCCGCCATGGACTATCTCTCCGGCATCGACTTCGCGGAATTGGCGCGGCACGAGGCCGACCTGCTCGACTACGCAACGGAACGGTTGCTGGAATTGCCGGGAATTCGCCTGATCGGCACCGCAGCCGCCAAGGCCAGCGTCATCTCCTTTACCCTCGGCGACATTCACGCCCATGATTTGGGTACCGTCGTCGACATGGAAGGCGTCGCGATTCGCACCGGACATCACTGCGCCATGCCGGTGATGGAACATTTCGGAGTCCCCGCCACGGCACGCGCCTCCTTCGCCCTGTACAGCGATCGCAGCGACGTGGACCAACTGGTGGCCGGACTGAACCGGGCGGCGGAGCTGTTCCTGTGAACGAACTGCAGGAACTGTATCGGGAGGTGATTCTCGACCACAACCGCCGGCCGCGAAATTTCGGCGAACTGGAGAATGCCGATCGGGTCGTGGAAGGCGTCAATCCGCTCTGCGGAGACAGCATGAAGCTCTATGTGAAATTGGACGGCGAACGCGTGAGCGATATTCGCTTTACCGGAGCGGGCTGCGCGATATCGGTGGCGTCCTCGTCGCTGATGACCGAAAAGGCGAAGGGAAATTCCATCGGCGAACTCAAAAGCCTCTTCGATCGCGTCCACGAGATGCTCACCGGCGACGGAACCGGAGCCGCCCCGGACATTGACGAAATGGACAAGCTCGCCGCGTTGTCCGGCGTACGCGCCTATCCCACCCGGGTGAAGTGCGCCACGCTGGCCTGGCACGCGCTCATCGGCGCAATTTCCGGGTCGCAGGACCGAATCTCGACGGAGTGAGCGATGTACTACGGCCACAACGAACCGGTCATGTTCTCAAGGGATTGCGATGCCGTCATCATCCCGTCCGGAGACGAGGTGACCCTGCCGGAAGGCGTGTCGGGCTTCCTGACACAGTCCCTGGGCGGGAGTTTCACCGTATACATCGAAGGCAATCTCTTTCGTATCGCGGGCATTGATGCCGATGCCATCGGCAAGGAGCCCATCCGGCCGCCAGCGGTGCCTCCCAACGCGACGGAGGAAGAACTGGAGACGGTGATCTGGAACCAGCTAAGGACCTGCTACGACCCTGAAATCCCGATCAATATCGTCGATCTGGGCCTGATCTACAGCTGCGAATTGTTGCCGGGAGCATCGCCGGACGAGCGCATCGTGGACGTCGAGATGACGTTGACCGCACCGGGCTGTGGAATGGGAGACATCCTGGCCCAGGACGTCAGGGACAAACTGGAAATTATCCCCGTGATCATGGCGGCAAACGTGGACCTGGTTTTCGATCCCCCGTGGAACCAGTCCATGATGTCAGAGGCGGCGCTCCTCGAAGCGGGAATGCTATAGCGGGTGCCGGTATGCGCCTGACGCTGCTTCGTCACGCCAAGTCGAGCTGGAGCAATCCGGGCCTCTCCGACCACGACCGGCCTCTCTCGAAACGCGGCAAGCGGGATGCCCCGGCGATGGGCGCCTGGCTGGCCGCCCGCGGCGCCCGGCCATCGGCCATTCTTTCCAGTACGGCCAGGCGCGCGCTGACCACCGCCAGGCGGGTTGCGGAGGCGCTTGACTACCCCATTGACGAAATTCGATCGAGCCGACGCCTTTACTTCGCCGGCACCGGGCAGATTCTCCGGTTCATCATGGAACAACCCGCCGAATGGCGCGAAATCATCGTGGTCGGGCACAACCCCGGCTTCACGGACCTGGCCAATCGGCTGCTGCCCCAATTACGCCTGGACAACCTCGTCACGGCGGGCTACGTCGCCATGGACTTTCCGGCGGATGACTGGTCCGAAATCGCGCAGGTCCAGGCAACATTGCTGCACTGGGACTACCCGAAGAGTCTTCAGCGAACGTCGCAGAAACAGTAAGCGTAGATGTCCTGCGGATCGTTCAGGTGGTCGACCATCCGGAACGGTTCCGCCGCAATATCCAGCAGCGTCTGAAGCGATTCGGGCACCAGGAGCGCTGCATTCATGGCGCGAGTGACCGGGCTCGCCATGCGGATCACTTCGAGCGCAATCTGCTCGGCAATCGTCAGTTGCCTGCTGTAGTACTGCACACGGTATTCGTCTTCCGGGAGTTCCGCCAGCATGGCCGCCGACGCGATCGCATCTTCCAGGTTCCCCAGGTCGTCCACCAGGCCGAACGCCTGGGCGTCGCTTGCGATCCACACGCGGCCACGCGCAACCCTGTCGACATCTTCCACCGATTTGTCTCGATATTCGGCGATATTGCCGATAAAATCCGCGTACACACGCTCTATGCTGTGCTGAATCATCGCCGCAAAATCGTCCCCCAGTTCGCGCATCAGGTTGTCCTGACCCGACAACCGGGTGGTACCGACTCCATCCACGTGTATGCCGATCCTGTCCAGACTGCGGCTGAAGGTCGGAATCGTCGCGCCGACGCCGATGGATCCGGTAATGGTGACGGGACTGGCCCAGATCTCGTCCGCACCCATGGAAATCCAGTACCCGCCCGAAGCCGCCACGCTGCTCATGGAAGCCACCACGGGCCGGCCGCTCTCCCGGAATACCTGCAACTCGCGCTGGATGATCTCCGAGGCGAAAGCGCTTCCGCCGCCGCTGTCGACCCTGAGCACCAGCGCCTTGACGTCGTCGTCCTCGGTGGCGCGGCGAATGGTCGCGGCCATGGAGTCGCCGCCGATGGTTCCCGGCGGCTGCGTTCCGTCGAGAATGCTGCCCGAGGCCACGATCACGGCGATGGTTTCATCCGTATCGGGATCTTCGTCGGAAGCCCCCGCGGCAGCCAGGTATTCCGAAGTGCCAACGGTCTCGTAGTCATCGTCTTCGGGGTCCCCGACCAACTCGTCCAGCCTCTCCCGGATCTGATCGCGGGTCAGCAACTCGTCCACAAGGCCGAAGTCCAGCGCCATGCGTGCGAAATCGCCGTCGGCCGCCGCAAGAAGTTCGACCGAGTCGTCCGCAAACCGCTGCAGCGCATCGCCCGGTAGCTGACGCGCCGCGGTCACATCCGCCTGGTAGGCATCCCAGAGCGCGGCGAGAAAGGCCTCGGAAGCCTCGCGGTCTTCCGGCGACATGTCGTCACGGGTGACCGGTTCCACGAACGACTTGTACTCACCGACGGTCCAGACGTGGAAGTCGATGTAGAGGTTGTCGATGGCGGACTTGTAGTAGGTCGGGAAGCGGCTGTAGCCGGAAATCCAGACGAGGCCCATGGGATTCATGTAGATCTGATCGGCGTGGGCCGCGAGGTAGTACTGGTCCCGCGTAAAGTTGTCGCCGATGGCGATGACCGGTTTCTCGCTTTCCTTGAACCGTACGATCTCGTCGGCCAGTTCCTGGAGCTTGCTCAGACCGCCGCCGGTCAGGCCGCCCGGGTCGAGCACCAGTGCTTCTATGCGGTCATCGTCCGCGGCGGCGCGTATGGCGTCGACGAGGTTCTTGAGCAGGGTTTCGCCCATGTTCACGCCCTGCGCCTCGGCAATCGCGCGCTCCAGCACACTGCCCGAGAGCTGCTCGACCAGGGCGCCTTCCGGGGCGACCATCAGCGCAGCCTGTGCCGGCACGCGCGGCTGTTCCTGGGTGGCCAGACCTGCAATCAGCACGCCGACCACCGCGAGCAGGAAGATCAGATGCAGAAACTTCCTGACCCCTTCGACAGCACGCCAAATGCCCACAAACACGGACCTCGTCAATCTGCTTACGTTCATCGACTACTCACATCCATTGATAGTTTCGTTACCGAAGTTTGACCCGCCGTTCACTGCAAGTTCAAGAGCACCAGGGAAAGTCCTGGCCAGTAGGCAATGATGACCACGGTGATCAGCAGCAGAACGAAGAACGGGAAGGTTGCCCGGAAGACGTCAACGATGCTGCGCTCGAACCGGAAACTGGAGATAAACAGGTTCAGCCCCACCGGAGGGGTCAGGTACCCCAGTTCCATGGCGGCCAGGAAGACGATGCCCAGATGAACCGGGTGAACGCCGTAGAGCGACGCGACCGGAAGAATCAGCGGAACCACCAGCACGATCGCGGAAAAGATGTCCAGGAGCGCGCCGAGGATGAGCAGGAAAATCAGCAGCGCCAGCAGGAACATCGTCTGCCCGGCAACGTAGTTGTCGATGATCTCGAACAGGCGCTGCGGCACGCCGGCGTCGATCATGTAGTTGGTCGAGGCCAGCGACACCCCGAGAATCATCAGGATCGCGCCCACCAGCACCATCGACTCGCGAATGATCCGGGGCAGTTCCCGCCAGGGAATTTCCCTGAGGATGATCATCTCCACAAGGATGACGTACAGGGCCGTGACGGCGGCCGCCTCCGACACCGCGAAGTAGCCGCTGTAGATTCCCCCGAGCACGATCACCGGCAGGGGCAATTCCCAGATCGCCTCGCGCAGGGCGCCGGAGACTTCCGTCCATGACGCCTTCGACAACGACTGCCGCAGGTGCCGGTTCATCCAGAAACTGTAGCCGGACAGCACGACCAGCATCAGTAACCCCGGCAGGATTCCCGCGAGAAACAGTTGATCGATGGATACGCCGGCGACGATCCCGTAGAGAATCAGCGGCAAGGATGGCGCAAACAGGAGTCCCAGGCTGCCGGAGGTGGTGATGAGCCCGAGATTGAAGCGATCATCGTATCCCGCCTGGGTCAACGCCGGGTAGAGCAGCGCGCCAAGGGCAACGATGGTCACGCCGGAAGCGCCGGTGAACGCGGTAAAAAGCGCGCAGGCGGCCAGCGAGATGATGGCAAGCCCTCCCGGCAGCCATCCCAGCAGCGCGTTGGAGAGGCGCACCAGCCGCCTGGCGCTGCCGCTTTCGCTGAGCACGAACCCGGCAAAGGTGAACAGCGGAATGGCCACCAGGATGGGCATCTCCGAAATTCCGAAGAATTCGATGGCCACCACCGACAGGTCGATGCCCGACCGATAGAATCCCAGCATGGCGCTGGCTGCGATCACGGCAAACAGCGGCGCTCCGAGCAGCACCAGCGCCAGCAGCAGCAAGCCGGTAATGATCATCTGTCCGGCTCCGGCATCAGTGCGCGCAGAAAATAACGGTACGCGATGGCCGCAAATCCGATGGGCAGGATGATCTGGAAGATCCACGCCGGCCAGGCGCCGAACACCGTGTCGCCGAAGGCGTGGGAATCGCGCACGAAACGCAGGGAATGCCATGCGACCGCGGTGGCGATCGCGGACGTGAACAGGCAAGCGACCGTATCGGCGATCCGGCGGGCGCGTTCCGGAAGCAGGCGGGTCACCACGTCAATGGCGATCTGCTTGCGGTCCCGCCCCGCAGCGATCCCACCGGCCAGTGCGAGCCACAGGACCATCATGCGCACGGCGGGGTCTGCCCAGGGCAGGCCCGTGGAGAAAATATTGCGAAGCGCGATCTGGCTGGCGGACAGCAGGATCAGCCCGCCCAGCAGGAAGAACAGGACGGCGTTTTCCGCCCATCGCCCCCAGCGGTCCGCCTGTTGCAGCCAGCGCGCGTGCCGGGCATTCACGCCGCGCTCGTCAGCATGCTGAATGGATGGCTACGGTGCCGTACCGGCGCCATCGCCACGCCGATACTCGTCCAGGATGCCCTGCAGCTGGTCGTAGAATCGGGCGTCGATCCCGTCGCGCCGGATCAACCGGGGCATCGCGCCGGCGATGGTTGCCCGCCATTCCGCAACATCCCGCGGATCGACCGGAACGAACTCGATCCCCATGTTTTCCATCGCTTCCCGGGCCTGTGCATTGTCGGACCGTGCCTGACGGTCCAGACCCTGGATGACGTCCGTCATGACTTCACGAACGACCTGTTGATCGCCTTCGGGCAATTGCCGGAACGTCCGTGCATCCAGTGCGAAAATGCCCATGGAATACACCACCGGCAGATCGGTGACGTACTTGATCCTTGTATGCCACTGTAAAACCAGGGCGACCGTTGGCGGAGCTGCCACGATATCCAGAAGGCCGGTTTGCAAACCGGTGAGAACGTCGGTGATCGGCAGTACCACCGGCGACAATCCCAGGGCCTCCAGCGCCACGAGACTGGCCTGATCGCCCTCGGGAATCCAGACCTTCCGCCGGCGCATGTCCTCCACGCCGCGAATGGGCTCATTGGCCATCATGAACGAGAAACCGCCTTCTATGAACCCGAACGAAATGAAACCGGAATCTTCCAGGCCTTCATGCAAGCCCGGGTCCATGCGCTCGCGAACATAGTCGATTTCGTCGTGCGATCGAATCATCAACGGCACGCCGTACAGGCTGATCGCGCTGTAACGGTCCAGCATGCCCGACACCGCGAATGCGCCGCCATGAATCTGCCCGACGCGCATTCTGCGCAACACCTGGGCGTCGTTGCCCATGACGCCTCCGGGATAGAACTTGAACTGGACCCGGCCATCGGTGCGCTGCTCGATCAGCTCCGCTCCGGCACGCATTTCCCGCATCCATGCCGTCCCGTCCGGCGCAACGGTAGCGAGCTTGAACTCCACGGCCGACGCTTCGAATGCGAACGCGCCCGTTGCGAGCAGCGCTACCCAGGTCAGACGTCGGCGCAGGCCCGCGCCCAGCAGCCCGCGGCACGAGCCCCATCGTATCGCCGGACTTTCGTGTTTGGAGGGCTGCATCAGAAATAGTCCCCGGAGGACGCAAGCAATTCTATCGCATCCTGCTTTGCCAGCACGTTAAAAAGTGTCCTTCCCGGTTCCTCCGCGGGTGACTCGATTACTTCGGCCAACAAACGGTCGTGAAGTTCCCGGTCGAATGTCATGCGCGCATACCGGCGCGCGTATTCCACCTTCGCCGACAGGTCCCTTCCCCCGGAAATCGCAATGGAGCGGTCGAAGTGGTCCCTGGCCAGATCGAGCTGTCCTCCCAGCGCCGGGGGACGCAGGGCATAGAGCATGCCGAGGTAGACGTGTATGCCACCGTTATCGTAGGTATCGTCCAGTTCGACCACACGTTCCATGGCGGCCTGTACCCAGGGCACCTCCCCCACCGCGTTCCAGTCGGAACTGGTGGCATCCAGATGGCTCAGCCAGCTCACCGCGTACGCATAGAGGTAACTCACCTGCCGCCGGCCCACGCCCTGAAGTTCGGAGACGAACTGATCGTATGACAGGCCGTCCCAATCGCAGGCGCGACTGTAAGCCTCACAGATTGCACGACGTCCGTAGTCACGGGCCTTCGCCGTCATGAACGCAGACCGTTCATCACCCTCGACGAACCGGGAACCGTAGAGTGCGTAGAGTTCCGCTCCCGCCGCCAGCATTCCCGCCTGCCGCGGGTTCTCGCTGATCATGCCATCGACAAGCAGCAGGTAGGCAGGCAGTCCCGACGCCACGACATCCGGATCATCCTGATTGAGGACCGCCGCCGACAGGGTGTCGGCCGCGATACCGCCCACATAGGCCGCACAGCCTCCGAGCAAGCATGGCAACAGGGCGGCTGCCGCCGCCGCAATCGATCCCCGGAGGAGACTAGATCTTCTCCTTGATCCGCGCAGACTTTCCACTGCGTTGACGTAGATAGTAGAGCTTAGCCCGGCGTACATCGCCCCGGCGTTTCCGTGTGATGCTGGCAATCTGGGGGCTGTGGGTCTGAAACACCCGTTCCACCCCTTCTCCGTGGGATACCTTGCGAACCGTGAAGGAGGAGTTGAGGCCACGGTTGCGCTTGGCGATGACCACGCCTTCATAAGCCTGCAGGCGCTCCCGATTGCCTTCCTTGACCCTGACCTGCACGACGACGGTATCACCGGCGCCAAACTCGGGAATATCCGCCTTGAGCTGTTCCTGCTCGATTTCCTGGATGAGATTGGACATCGCAGAATTCCTCCTGAAACTCCGTCCATCCGCCGGCCAACAGGGCACCCGGTGTCCGGACTCGTTCACGACAATCGCCAGCGAAAAAGGCGCGTTCGCCCTTGCGGAGCGCAGGGTACCCTACCCGCGTCGCGCCTGCCACAAAAATCTTCTTCAGGACTCGCACGACTGTTGTTCCCGAATGAATTCCTGCAGCAGCTCGTGCTCTTCGGTGGCCAATACCCGGCTCTCCAGCAGTTCAGGGCGTCGGAGCCAGGTAGCGCCCAGTGCCTGCTTGAGCCGCCAGCGCCGGATGGCTTCATGATGGCCGCCCAGCAGTTCGTCGGGCACGCGCATGCCGTCCACCACTTCCGGCCGCGTGTATTGAGGATGTCCCAGGAGTCCTTCCATATGCGAGTCGTGTAATGCTGATTCCTTGTGGCCGAGCACGCCCGGGAGTAACCGGGCCACCGCGTCGATGACCACCGCGGCGGCGAGTTCGCCCCCGCTGAGTACAAAGTCGCCCAGCGAGAGTTCTTCGGAGACCTCGCCCTTCACGATACGCTCGTCGATTCCTTCGTATCGCCCGGCGACGAGCAACAGCCCGGAACCCGCCGCCAGCTTGCGCGCCATGGCCTGGTCGAAGCCCCTCCCCTTTGCGCTCAGGACAAATTCAGCGCGGTCCATCGGCAATTCCCGTCGCGCCGCCCGAATCGCATCTCTGACGGGTTCGTACTTGAGCACCATGCCGGGACCGCCTCCATAGGGCCGATCGTCGGTCGTACGGTGGCGGTCGGACGTAAAGTCCCGCGGGGTAACCAGGTTCACCGACAACAGCCCCCGCTCGCAGGCGCGCCCGACGACGCCGGCGCGGCAAACCGGCTCGACCAATTCAGGAAGCAAGGCGACGACCGCCAATCGGAACATGCCATACCTGCCTTGCGATGCGGCCTCTGTAACTGGCGTGCGGGGCTGTCCGTGCTTCCCGAGTTAGTAATCGGGATCCCAATCGACCACGATGAGGCCGCGCTCCAGGTCGATCTCCCGAACCACTCTTTGCTGTGCGAACGGGATCAGCCGTTGCCGGTCGCCTGCAACGACGAGGATATCGTGGGCTCCCGTGGAGAACAGGTAGTCGACATGCCCCAGATCCTCGCCTGTTGCAGTCATGACGCCTAACCCCTCCAGATCGGTCCAGTAATACTCATTCGGCTCGCACGGCGGCAGATCGTCCCTTTCCACCACGATCTCCGCACCGATCAATGACCTTGCCTGATCCCGATCATCGATGTCCAGGAGCTTTGCCACAACGGTACGCCCCTGCAGTCTGCCGTTAACCACCTCCACCGGTGCATGGCCGTCCCCCTGGCGCAAGGTCCAGCGAACGAAGTTGACGATGTTCTCCCGGGGGCGGGTGTAGGAGTGAACCTTGATCCAACCCTTCACGCCATAAAGCCCGGTCACTCGACCGAGCAGGATCCGCTTCGACTGTTCGGCAGTTGCGCTCAGGACGCCTCGCTGCGCCGGTACTTCTTCATCAGGCTGGCGACCCGGTCGGATGGTGCTGCCCCCTGGGAAATCCAGTGGTCGGCTCTGGCAAGATCGATGCTCAACTCGGTTTCTCCGCCGGTGGCGATCGGGTTGAAGAAACCCAGCCGCTCAATGTAACGGCCGTCCCGGCGGTTGCGGCTGTCCGTGACGACGATGTGGTAGAAGGGGCGTTTCTTTGCTCCACCCCGTGACAGACGAATGCTAACCATGTTCGATCCGGTCCCTGTGCTGAAAATCAACGGGCGCAACCGCCGCTACGGCCCGCGGGAGTGCGCATTCTACTGTTTTTCCGGCGGTTGTGAAGTGTAGCCGCAACCAACCGGATGCCGTACTCCGACGCCGGCGGGATGCCGACCGCGATCTCGGGAAAACGTGGGCCGCCGCTAACGGCCGTCAAGAAACACCCGACCCAATGCCTGCTCGAGCCGTTCCACGGGAATCACCTCCAGCGGACATTTGCCGCGCGGCCGATTCGCCGCCGGAATCACCGCTTGCCTGAAGCCGTGTTTGGCGGCCTCCTGCAGGCGTTCCTCCCCGAATGGCACGGGCCGGACTTCACCCGTGAGGCCAATTTCCCCGAAAGCGACCAGGTCGCCGGAGATTGCGCTTTCCCTGTAGCTTGAAATCACGGCCAGGCACACCGCCAGATCGGCAGCAGTCTCGCCGACGCGCAAGCCGCCAACCACATTCGCGAAGACGTCGCTTGCGGCGAGCGAAACGCCGGTGTGGCGATGCATCACCGCCAGGAGCAGCCCGAGTCGCCTCGAGTCCAGTCCCTGCGCAAGCCGGCGCGGCGGCTGTCCGGCATTGGCATCGACCAGCGCCTGGACCTCCACCAGCAGGGAGCGCGAACTCTCGCGCGTGACAAGCGTCGTGCTCCCCGGCACGGGTTGGGTACGGCGGGCCAGAAAGATGGCCGACGGATTCTTGACCTCCCTGAAGCCCTGCTCGCCCATGACGAAGAAACCCAGCTCGTTGGCGGCGCCGAATCGGTTCTTCGCCGTTCGGATGATGCGGAATCGGCTGCCCAGGTCGCTTTCGAAGTACAGCACGGTATCCACCATGTGCTCGAGTACCCGGGGACCGGCCAGTGTGCCCTCCTTGGTTACGTGGCCGACGAGAACCGTGGACACGCCCTGCTGTTTGGCGAACCGGACCAGTTGCGCAGCGCATTCGCGAAGTTGTGCGACGGAGCCCGGTGCGGATTCCAGGTTCTCGCTGAACAGCGTCTGGATGGAATCAATGACCAGCACCTCCGGCGGCTCCGGCGCCAGCGCGCCGACGATACTCTCCACGCAGGTCTCCGAGAGCAGTTGCACCGGCGCCTGCCCGACGCCCAGACGGTCCGCGCGAAGGCCGATCTGGTCGAGCGATTCCTCTCCGGTGACGTAACAGCCTCCGCCATCGCGACCGACGTTGGCAATGGCACCGAGCAGCAGCGTGGACTTGCCGATCCCGGGATCACCGCCGATGAGGACCACGGCGCCGGGCACCAGGCCGCCGCCCAGGACGCGATCCAGTTCCCGGAACCCGCTGCTGCGGCGACTCACCCGGGCCACCTCCAGGCTGTCCAGCCGCGTCATCGCGGGCCCGCCTGCTGCAGCGACGCCGCGTATGGCATGACCGGGCCTGGCGGGCGCGGCTTCGGTCAGCGTATTCCACTCCCCGCAATCCGGGCATTGCCCCTGCCACTTGAGTTGACGGGCGCCGCACGATGAGCACGCATAGAGTCGTTTGGGCTTGGCCACCGGAGGAGAATATCACCTTGGATTGGAGGCGGCTGCTGTCAAATCGTGCACCTGACAGAGACACGCCAGGCGCGCGCGTCAGCTGTAAACGCCTTCTCCATAGGCCTCCGAGATGTAGTTGACGAATCGGGTAAATTCGCCCTGAAACGTCAGGGGGAAATCTCCGATCGGACCGTTCCGTTGCTTGCCGATTATGATATCGGCCACACCCTTCTTGGGCGTTTCGTCGTTATACAATTCGTCTCGATAGATGAAGAGGATGACATCGGCGTCCTGCTCGATAGCGCCGGACTCTCTCAGGTCGGACATTACCGGTCGTTTGTCGTTGCGTTGCTCGACGCTTCGGTTGAGCTGCGACAGCGCAACCACGGGAATGCTCAACTCCCTTGCCAGACCCTTCAACGAGCGGGAAATCTCTGAAATCTCCGTAGCACGATTCTCCGTGGAACCGCTGATCTGCATCAATTGAAGATAGTCCACGACAACAAGTCCCAAACCGTGTTCCCGCTTCAGGCGGCGCGCCCGGGCTCGAACCTCGGTGGGCGAGAGCCCGGGTGCATCGTCGATATAGATCGGGGCATTCGACATCATCGTGGAAGCGTGATTGATTCCCTGCCAGTCCTCGTCCGTCAATCGGCCGGAGCGCAAATGCGATTGATCGACCTGGCCGATTGCACTGATCATCCTCATGGTCACCTGTTCCTTCGGCATTTCCATGCTGAAGATGCCCGTGGGAATTCGCTGCTTCTCGTCGACAGATGCAAAAGTGGCAATGTTCAACGCCAGGGCAGTCTTGCCCATGGACGGCCGCCCGGCTATCACGATCAGGTCACCTGCCTGAAGCCCGGAGGTGCGGCTGTCCAGATCATCAAATCCCGTCTTTAACCCGGTGATGCCATCCGCGCTATCGCGCAATGCGTCAAGTCTGTCAATGTTGTCGGGTACGATATCCCTTAACGGTACGAATCCGGATCCGCCGCGCTGGCCGCGTTCAGCGATTTCGAATACGCGTTGCTCAGCCTGATCGACCAGTTCCGCAACCTGGCGCCCTTCGGACTCGAAGGCGCTGGCAGCGATGTCGCCGCCAACCTCAATGAGCTGACGAAGCATTGCATGCTCGCGCACGATGGAAGCGTAGCTGCGAATATTGGCGGCCCCGGGGGTGTTCCCTACCAGGCGCGCCAGGTAGGCGCGGCCGCCGGCATCGTCCAGCTTGTCCTGCCGCTGCAGGCGATCGCCCACGGTGATTGCATCGAGCGGCTGGTTTCGCTCGATCAGGTCCCCCATGGCGCCGAAAATCAGTCGGTGATCCGGACGGTAGAAATCCTTGTTGCCGACGACATCCGCAACCTGGTCCCAGGCCCGCTCATCGAGCATGATGCCGCCCAGCAGCGACTGTTCCGCATCTTCGGAATGGGGCGGCTGGCGCGGCGCTGGTACTCGAGAGCCAAGCGTGGATGTGGACAGGACTTCGGCCATGGTCCGGGGGCGGTTCTTCTTCGATTCAGCTTAGCACACGGTCCTGAAACATGGCTGTGCTGAGCTGTCCTTTGACTTTACTTATTCGTCGTCGAATTCTTCCGGTTCCGCCGTCTCCCCGGGAGCGTCATCCCGATCGCCCGAGCCTTCGACAATCACGGTCAATTCCGCGTCGACGTCCGCGTGCAGATGCACTTCGATCGTGTACTCGCCTGCGACCCGAATCGGCCCGTCGGGCAAGCGAATGGCGCTGCGTTCGACCGCCTGGCCACGCTCGTGCAGGGCGTCGGCAATATCCACGGCGCCCACCGATCCGAACAGCTTCCCTTCGGGCCCTGTGTTGGCGTGAATCGAGACGGTCTGGCCCTGAATCTGCTCGGCGAGGATGCGTGCCTGTTCGACCAGATCCGCTGCCTTGGCTGCGAGCTCAGCCCGGCGTGCCTCGAACTTGGCAATATTTTCCGGTGTCGCGGCAGTCGCCTTGCCCTGCGGCAGGAGATAGTTGCGCGCGTATCCCGGCTTCACCGTGACACGCTCGCCAAACTTGCCGACATGGTCGATGTTCTCCAACAGTATGATGTCCATCCTTTGTTCCCTCCTTCAGGATTGCCGGGCCAGCGGCCCGCGCAACTCGATCCAGTTATCCACCAGTCCCACCGACGCCAGCAGGAGAATCGTGACCGCAGCCGTGACCGGCATGATCAGGAGCACGTACATCGGTACCAGGAAACCGGCGCTCCAGCGCTTTGCCCACGCCCAGGCGTGCACCACGGCGATCCCCTGAAACCAGAAGGCAAACAGCGCCAGAGGGAAAAGATTCCGGATGACCGTTCCGTCCAGCAGCAGACTGGAAGCCATCAGCAACGTCGCGGGAATGCCCACCAGCCGCCCCAGGCGAAGCTGGCGAAACTGCCGGCCGAACTGGGATTCCTCCTGGGTTTTCGAAGCCCACCAGCTTCCCAGCAACAGCGCCGCCATGAGTTGCAGGTAAATGCCCGCCACCATCAGGCCCGTAAAGTACGGACCCAGATTTTCCACCAGCGAACTCACCTGTTCTTCCGTGGCGCCGCCGGAGCGGGCCACTTCGGAGAGCCGATCGAGAATGGCCGTCACCCAGGCGCCCGGCTCCGGCCAGAGCATTGCCGCCGACAAGGCCGCTGCGGCGCAAACGAGTGCCACGCCCTGGTACGTCAGCGCCAGTGAGCCTGTGCGCCGCAACAATGCACCCAGCGCAACGCCGGCGAAGAGCACGGCACCGGCCTCCAGGACCATTCCAGTGGGACTGACGCCC
Source organism: Gammaproteobacteria bacterium (assembly GCA_022825505.1). Lineage (GTDB taxonomy): Bacteria > Pseudomonadota > Gammaproteobacteria > Steroidobacterales > Rariloculaceae > UBA6522. The sequence continues at coordinate 153,161 of JAJDWR010000036.1, forward strand.
CATATCCACGCCAACGGGGCCCCCGCAACCGTTGCAGCCAGTGCGCTGAAAACACCATTTCGGGGACCGCGGTACAGCGTCTCCAGAGTCATCAGCGCCGCAGAGACGGACAGGACCACCGGAATGGGCGCCAGTACGGCGGCCAGAATGATCAGCCGATATCGCCGTGAGAGTAGCCACTGCACCAAACCCGCCATGAATCTGCTCCGCTGCCGCGGGCAGTATGCCTCAGTGCTGATCCGTATACGGCAATAACGCCAGGTAGCGCGCCCGCTTGATCGCGGTGGCCAGTTGCCGCTGATAGTTCGCGCGAGTGCCGGTGATGCGGCTCGGAACGATCTTGCCTGTCTCAGTGACGTACTGCTTCAGCGTTGCAAGATCCTTGTAATCGATTTCCTCGACGTTATCGGCCGTGAAGCGGCAATACTTCTTGCGCCTGAAATACCGTGCCATGTCCGTCCTCCCTACTCTTCGGCAGCCGCCGTGGAGGCTGCCTCGTCAGCGTCGTCCTTCGAAGTTTCCCCGGAGTCTGCGGACTCGTCGACCGGCTCGGCACTTGCCTCCCCGGCGCTCTCTTCCGCCGAGGCGTCCGCAGCGCTCTCCTCCGCTGAGGCTTCCGCAGCACTCTCTTCTGCCGAGGCTTCCGCGGAACTTGCCTTCGCTGCGGGTTCCGCTACGCCTGACGGCGCTGCAGATTCCGCGGCGCCTGGCTCTGCTTTGCCCTTGTCGGCGTCCGCCTTCTCCCTGGCCTGTTCGGCCTTGCGCTGCGCGGCGGCCCGGGCCCGCGCCGCTTCGGCCTGGGAAGCCGCCTCCTCGCGAGCCCGTTCCTCCTCGCGCGCCTTCGCCATGGGCGACATGTCCGTGATCGGCTTGTCGCGCTTGATCACCAGGTAACGCAATACGGCGTCGCTGAACCGAAACGCGCCCACCAGCTCGTCCAGCGCGTGCTGGCCGCACTCGATGTTCATCAGCAGGTAATGCGCCTTGTGGATCTTGTTGATGGAGTGAGCCAGCTGACGCCGGCCCCAGTCTTCCTCGCGGTGCAGTTTCCCGTCAGCGCCCTCGATCAGGGATCGATAGCGTTCCATCATGGCGGGGACGTTCTCGCTCTGGTCAGGATGGACCAGAAACACGACTTCGTAGTGTCTCAATGCAGGCTCCTTGCGGTTAAAGCCTCCCGATTTCCGGTGAGGCAAGGAGAAACGATTTTTTCGGCCCCCACCTGCGCCCATTCACGAGTGCTGCGAAGCGTTGACTCCCGGCCTCTTCCGGTCGCGCTGCACGTACATTGGCGGATGATGCAGGTCGAGGGCGCTAGATGCTACTTCAGGATACGGACAGTCTCAACCCTGTTGGCCTGTCGTCCCCCGGGTGGCGTTGCTGCTTTCCTGGCCGTGCAACTGCCGTTGTACCTCGAATAGCAGCACGCCGGCGGCGACCGACACGTTCAGGCTTTCCACCACACCCCGCATGGGGATCGACAGCGTTTCGTCGCACAATTCGCGCGTGAGACGTCTCAACCCCTTCCCCTCGCCCCCCACTACAAGCGCCAGGGGCGGCCGGAACCCGGCCTGGTAGATTGTCCGGGAGGCTCCGCCATCCGCCCCGACGACCCACACGCCCGCGTTACGAAGCCAGCGAAGCGTTCCGGCCAGATTGTTGACGCGTACGAGGGGGACCGTCGCGGCGGCCCCGCTTGCCGCCTTGAGCGCCGCCGCGGTCAGGCCGGCCGCGCGCCGCCTGGGTACGACGATCGCGTCCACTCCGGCGGCGTCGGCATTGCGAAGGCAGGCCCCCAGATTGCGGGGATCCTGAACGCCATCCAGCACCAGGCAAAGGAAGGACCGGCCGCGCTCGATGACCCGCTCCTCGAATTCCGTAATCCCCATTTCCCCGATTCCCGCCGTCCGCACCAGCACGCCTTGATGACGCCCGCCGCCGCTCATCCGGTTCAGACGTTCCCGGTCGGCTTCCTCCACGGGGATGCCCAGCGCCTCAAGCGCACGACGAAGTGCAGGCAGGGCGCCGGACCGCGAACCCCGCAACAGGACCGCATCGCGAATCGTTTCCGGACGCTTCTCCACAAGGGTACGCACGGAGTGCAGGCCGTAGACCCTTTGATTTTCGCCGCCCATGGGTTCAGTGCCTCGCCTTCCTCGTTCTCTCCACCGGGACAAAGTCGATCTTGCGCTCGCGAACGCTCACCGACGTCAACTGCACCTGCAACCGGTCGGCCAGACGGTAACTCCTGCCTGAATTCTCACCCGTCAACGCGCTGCCTCCGGCGTCGGCATGATAATAGTCGCGAGGGAGGGAGGAGACGTGTACCAGCCCGTCGATCCCGAGTTCCGCGACACGCACGAACAGTCCGAATGGCACGATGCCGGAGACGGAAACCGCGAAACGGTCCCCGACACGATCCTTCAGCCAGGCGCACTTGAGGCGCTCCTCCACGTCCCAGACGGCTTCGTCCGCGCGTTGCTCGGCCCGGGAGCAATGACGGCCGAGATGCTCCATCGCCGCCAAATCGTAGCTGAACCCCTTCACGCCGCCCTTGTGGAGCAGGTGCTTGATGGCCCGGTGCACGAGGAGATCCGGATAACGGCGAATGGGCGAGGTGAAATGCGCATAAACGGGTAACGCGAGGCCAAAGTGGCCGCTGTTCTTCGGCCTGTATTCAGCGCGTGCCATGCAGCGAAGCAACATGGTTTGCACCAGCTCGGCCTCGGGGCCTGATTCGGTTGCCTTCAGAATCCGGTTCATGTCGGCGGGTTGCAGGCGACCGGGAGAAATGGACGTGATGCCCAGCGTGCGCACAAACAGGATCAACTCGTCGACCCGCTCCGGACCCGGTCCTTCATGCACCCTGTAGAGGCTGGGGATTCGAGCTTTCCGGAGCCACCTGGCGGCCTCCACGTTGGCGGCGATCATGCACTCTTCGATGATGCGATGCGTGACGAGGCGTTTACGTGGCGCAACGTTGGAAATCTGTCCCTGGTCATCCAGTTCGAGGACGACTTCACCCAGATCGAATTCGAGGCCGCCGCGTTCGCGGCGACGCTCCAGGAACGCCGCGTATACACCGGCAAGGGCCTTCAGGCTGCTAAACGTGGCCGAGTCCGTTGGAGGTGCGCCCTTCCTCCCGGACTCTCCAGCCGCTCTGGACCCTCCAGGCTCCCCGGACGCCCCGGGCTCTCCAATACGTCCGGACTCTCCGGAAATCAGCCGGGCAGCTTCACCGTAGGTGAATCGCCGGGCCGAGCGCATGACCGCCTCGTAGAAGCGGGACTTGTTCACCTCGCCCTGCTCCGAAACGGTCATGTCGCAGCACAGGCACAGACGCTCAACATCAGATTGCAACGAGCACAGCCCGTTGGACAGCGCTTCAGGCAGCATGGGAACGACCCGATCCGGAAAATAGACCGAGGTCCCCCGTTCCCGGGCCTCTTCATCCAGCCCCGTCCCGGCGCGAACGTAGTGACCGACATCGGCAATCGCAACGATCAGCCGCCAGCCATTACCGGCCGGTTCGCAGTAGACCGCGTCGTCGAAGTCCTTCGCGTCCGCGCCGTCAATGGTGACCAAGGGCAGTTCGCGCAGGTCCTTGCGCCCACGCCGCGCATCAGCCGTGACGCCCGTGGGCATCTCCGCCGTCTCCGCCTCGACCCGGGGAGAAAACTCGTGCGGGATTCCATGCGACAGGATGGCCGACAGGGTCTGCGCTCCCGAATCGTCGAAACGGCCCAGCACACGAATGACTCGCCCGACGGCATTGGTTCGCCTGGTGGGATGTGCGGTGATCTCGACACGAACCAGGTCGTCTGCCCCGGCGCCCCGGCCTTGCCCTCTGGGAATGAGTACCCTTGTCCGCTCACGCCCCTCCACTTCCACCCAGTCGAATCCCCGCTCCCGGACCAGGCGCCCGGCGACTTCGCTGACAGCCCGCTTGAGAATCTCGACCACGCGGCCCTCGGTGCCGCGCTGAGTGACGCTGATGCGCGCCGCCACCCGATCACCGTCCCAAAGACGGCCCATTTCTCTCGACGAGAGGAAGACGTCCTCGCCGCCACGGTCCGGTGTCAGAAAGCCATAACCGTCCTTGTGCGCTCGTACCTGACCAATGACCAGATCAAGATGGTGAGCCAGGCAGTATTCCCGTGCGCGATTGCGGATGAGTTGCCCGTCACGAACCATGGCCTTGAGCCGGCGCCTGAGCGCGGCCTCATTCCTGGGGCCCTTGAGCCGCATATGCCCTGCAAGTGAAACAAGCGTGAGCGGACGTCCCGCTGCCTCCATCGCCTTGACGATCTCGCCGCGCGAAGGGATGGGATGCCGGTACCGGCTGTTACGCACGATTGACACTCATCGGTACAGCCAGTAAATTCTGGCGCCTTCCTACCCCGGCCGAGGTGGCGGAATTGGTAGACGCGCTGGCTTCAGGTGCCAGTGGGGGCAACCCCGTGGAGGTTCAAGTCCTCTCCTCGGCACCAGACTAAAGCGTATTCCAATACATTCGCACTGACGCGCGTCACACGCCGGGGCGATCAAAATCAATCCATCTCGGCGATCTGCCGTAGCAATTGCCCCTTTTCGCTTTCGGCGGGAACGAATCGTTGCACGCGCTGGCCGGTGAAGACTTCGCCCGTGTAGAGGTTGCCGCCGCTGTCCACGGCGATCATGTGCAGGCCGAAGAACTGCCCGCCATTGTCGGCCATGGTGCCCATCTGCCCGACCAGGGCGCCGTCGGCGCGATTCAGGAACCAGATTCGGTTGTTGGTCAGGTCGGAGATGTACAGGTAGCGCTGCTCCGGATCATGGGAGAAAGCCACCCCGCCGGTGGAACCGCCCGCGCCCGTTTCCGGTGCGAGGATGAATTCGTCAATGAACTCGCCTTCCTTCGTGGTGACGTGTATACGGTTGGCGTTGCGGTCGGCCGCGTACACAAGGCCGTCGTTGGAGACGTTGATCGTCAGGTGCCCCACGAATTCCGGCGGCATGGGGCCGTTCGGCGTGTAATCGTGATCGGCTTCGTCGATGCTGATCTCCGCCAGCGGCTTGCCGTAGGCGCCCCAGCCGCGCTTGAACTCGAGCGAATCCAGATCGAAGACCAGTACGCGTCCGCCCAGGTAGTTGTCGGCGACGTACACCTCGTTGTCGGCTTCGACGATCCGGATCTCCTCGATACCGCCAACGACCATGGGTGTCGATGGCGGGTAGCGCTCGCGAAATGCCGTGCGCGCTGCGGCCCGCTGTTCCAGCACAGCGGGGTCGGCGGCCATGCCTCCGGGCGGGCCGAGGAAATTGATCACCGGACCTCGGCTGCCCTGTCCGGGTTCACGCTCCACGGGCGGCGGCAGACCTACCCGGGCGCCGTTCTCCCGTTCGGGCGTGCGTGCGATTTCCGCGACCACTTCGCCCGTGTCCGGATCGTACTTGCGAACGGTATCCTGACCGAGGTAGACAAACCCCTCGGCGTCCACGTCCATGCCGTGACCCTGGGGCGCGTCGAACGAGCCGATGACGTTTCCGCGCCGATCGAAATGAATCATCGAAGGCGGCCGCGTGCAGCACAGCGCGATGGACGGCGAGGGTTCCGCCCTGAGTTCCAGCGCCGTCAGGTCGTTCGGCCGGTTGAGGACCCAGATGTTGTCGTCGGCGTCCACCGCGAGGCCCGTGATACCGCCGATCTTCCAATTGTTCGGCAAGGGTTGGGGCCAGCTGGGATCGAATACGAACTCGGGCGCCTGCGCCTGGCCGACTGCGGAAAATGCGGCCAATGCAGCCCCCGCCAGCGGCGTCCATATGCTTCGAAATCTTGCGTTGTTTCTCATCCTGATTGCCCTCCTGCGAAGACTGAGTTTAGCACCGCAAGAAGCCAGGCGATCAACCCCATGGGTGTCCACGCCGAAACAAACCTGTCTCAGTAGTCGAGGACGATGCCCGCAACCGGGTCGATACCGCCGCGGAATCCTCCCTGGTCCCTGACGACCCGGGGATTCCCGCCGGCATCGTAGTGCACCCAGACCAGACCATGGGGTTCACCCCAGTTGGGCATGTCGATGACGTGGGTCTGTTCGCGCGTAGCCGCGTCGTATACGAAGATCTGCGCGTCCCCATTGGCGGTGGCCCACATCTCCCTGCCGTTGGGCGACAGCAGCACGTGGTCCACCACGTACCCGGAGAAAAGCGTTTCCAATGGATTGCCGGTCGCGGTGTCGAAGACGGTCAGCGTGCGCCCGAAGAAGCCGTTCGCCTCGCCCTTGTCCGCCACCCAGATCTCCGACTGATCCGCATTGAACGATGCGCCATAGGGGCCGATGCCCGTCGACCGGTGCCATGCGATGTCTCCGGTCGCAAGCTCGATCTTGGTCAGGCTGTGGGAACCGCCGCCGGGCACGTAAATGTACTCGCTGGCGTCGTCGATGAGGATCCAGTCGCCGCGGTATCCCGGATAGGGGTATTCGTCCACCACTTCCCAGGTGTCCGGATCGATTCGAGAGACCCAGAATGGGCGCAGAGCCGTGACCTGTCCCAACCCGAGATTGACTGCTCCGATGTATCCGGTCAGCGACATGGGGCCGTAGCCCACCGGTTCCATGAGCACGTAGATGTACTCGTCGTCCGTGTACGCAGTGTAGGTCGCGCCGCCCAGGTCCTCGTCGCGCACACCGCCGATGATGCGGTCCGTTTCCGGATCGAACAGGAACAGGTCGAGCCCATCGTCGTCCCGGGCGAACGTATCTATCAGCAGGTATCTGTCCCGAAAAATCTGCCCGTGGTGCAATCGTCCTCCCACGTTCATCTGCTTGACCGGCTGGAGCGTCAGGGCGTCGACCTTTATCAGGGACGCCGAAACAGCGAGTCCCGCCAGTCCGGTGGGTTCCCCCGATGGCGAGCCGATGATGTAGACGTACCGTCCGTCCGGAGACATGAACGTGGTGTGCATGCTGCTGCGCATTTCGGGCGCCAACATGTAGGATGCGATAACTTCCTTGGTTTCGGCGTCCCCGACCACGACCTGGTTCCCCTCCACCGCTGCTTCCCGCCGGCCGGCGGAATAAAAGGCGGTCGATGTACCCAGATTTTCGTAGAAGTACGTCTTGCCGGGCTGCGGCTCGAACTTTCGCTCGCCCGGATCGTAGGTTCCGATCACCTGCACGTCATACGAACTCATGATGTTGCCGGTCCCGGCGCGGCGCTCCCAACCTTCCAGCACCTGGTCGAATGACTCGATTGCGCTGACACGCCGGTCATGTTCGGAGATCGGATACTGCTCCAGCGCATCCTGCGGCATGGGCGGCAACTGGGCGCTGGCCATTCCGCCGACCAGCAACAGAGATATGGCAAACCCTGTACGGATCTGGAATGTTATATCTTTTTTATTCAATAACATATAATATTATCCTCATCTATTTTTTCATACAGGATTAGTCATGGTGAATTCTGCGCCAGCCGAAATCCGCCGGCGGGCATGCGATATATGTGGGAAAACCGGGTCATGCCGAAGTCCCGATTCGCAGACCGCAAGCCCCGCGGATGCAGAATCCACGAACCACCGCGGTGCACGCGTTCAAGGCAGACATCCCTAATCCAGGGCGTCCCGTCATCGGGCGCGCCATCATAGGTTTCGTTCCAGCAGTCCTCGACCCACTCGAAGACGTTTCCGTGCATGTCGTGGAGTCCGAACGCGTTGGCCGGAAACTGGCCGACAGGCGCCGTGTTGGTGTATTCATCCCGGCATCCCTGACCGCAATTGGCCCGTCCTGCCTCCATGTCTTCCCCCCACGGATAGGCCGTCGCCGAACCTGCCCTTGCGGCGTATTCCCACTCCGCTTCGCTTGGCAGCCTGAAGTTCTGCCCGGAATGCTCATTCAGCCAGGCAATAAAGGCTTGTGCGTCCGCCCAACTCACGTTGATGACCGGGCGGTCAGTGCGGCCCCAACCCTCATCCTCCGGACACTGTATCCGCGCGGCCTCGCAGTAGAGATCGAATTGCTGAAACGTGACTTCGTACTTGCCAAGTCTGAACGGCCGTACCGTCACCTCGCGAGCCGGCGCCTCGTTGAATTCGCAGGTTTCCCCGTCTTCGCAGCCCATCACGAAGACCCCGCCGGGAACATCGACCCACGCCAATGACTCGACGATCCGCCCGGCAGCCTCCTCAACCATTGCGAGGTCAGCATCCTGGCCTGATGCAATCGTTGCAGCCCCAGGAATGAGCAAGGACAAACAAGCTGAACGAAGCACCGCATTCATAGGCAAAGTCCTGGGGAAAGCATAGAAGATAATCGACCGGGAGTTGTTGCAAAAGAGCCGGATTCCTTCGAATCCGGCCCCTTCAGAAAATGGCCATTACCCGGTCTGCCGGCGCGTCTATCCTCCGGAACCCGACTTCTCGCCGGCCACGCTCGACAGTTCCGCTTCTGCCGGCATGTGGGCGCGCAAGGCAATGGTCGTCGCTTCGTTATAGGGGATGCGCTGGTCGGGCTGACCCAGGGCGATGTCCAGAGGCGTCCAGCCTCTCCAGTTCTTCGCCATCACGTCCGCGCCGTTCGCAACGAGAAACTCGATGATCGCCACGGAACCTCGCAGCGCGGCACCGTGCAGCGGCGTATCGCCGGCCTGGTTGCCCTTGTTGATGTCGCCGCCCAACTCGAGAAAGATCTTCAGCGCTTCGATGGCATCGTCGTCACGGCCCCGACTGATGGTATCCCTCCAGCCGACCCCGGCCGCCGCCATCAGCGGCGTCGTCTGGCCCGGAGGCATCAGGTCGTACTCGATGTCATTCTCGTTGCGTTCCTGCTCCACGGTGATCGCATCGGGGTCCGCGCCGGCCTCGAGCAGAATCCGAATGATCTCCAGATCGCCCGACATCGCCGCCCTGAGCAGCGCCGTCGCCCCCTCATAAAGCACCGGATTGTGCATGCATCCCTGGGCGCACCATTGGGGCAACAGGGCCTTGAGCGGTGCGTCGACCTCCGCACCCCTGGCCAACGACAGCTTCACCAGGTCGACCGGAGTCATCCTGCTGTTCATCCTGGGCGGTGGCCGCGGATTCGCATCCAGCGTGTTCATGTCCGTGGCCACGAACAGGACGGTGCGGCCGAAGCGGTCGGCCACATTGGGATCGGCACCGGATTCCAGCAGCAATTCGGCAATGTCCAGGTAGCCGTTTACGGTCGCCAGTATTAGCGCAGTGGAATCTTCCGCATCCTGGGCATCGAGGTCGGCGCCGGCCTCGATCAGCGTGCGCACGCTCTCAATCTGCCCTTCCCGCGCCGCCAGATGAAGCGCGGTCATGGATCCCCTGGGAATCTTCGCATAGACGAAACCGCCCTGACGGCGATCCTGTTCAATCTCCGGCGCATCGATCAGCGACGAAGTCTCGTTCAGATAGGCGCCCGCAGCGATCAGCCGGCGCATGGCTTCGGTATGGCCGCCCGCCGCCGCCCACATGAGTGCGGTCTGGCCATGCCAGCTTTCCTTGGCGTTGGGATCGGCCGCGTTGTAGGCCCGAACCTCGCCCTGGGGAAGGGTTCCATCGACATCCGCGCCGCCGCTCAGCAGCAAACCGACCACGTCCGGATTACCGGTCTTGGCCGCCGCCATGAGCACGGTCTCGCCTTCGGGAAGCGAACCGTTGGCATCCGCACCGGCCACCAGAATCAAGCGTGTCGTGGCCGCGTCTCCCGCCCGCGCCGCCAGATGCAGCGCCGTCATGCCGTAGCGGTTCACATGGAATACGTCAGCGCCGGCTTCGAGCAACAACTCGGCCATGGCGGGGTTGCGGCCGTCGACGGCCCACATCAATGCGGTTGTACCCTCCGGACTCGCGGCGTTCGCGTCGCCGCCCTGGGCGAGGTACGACCGAACTGCGTCTTCGTCGCCTGCCTTGACCGCATCGACCAGGGTATCTGCGTGTGCGCCCAGGCTCGCAAAGCCCAGAACCACGCTCACCAATCCTGACAGCCAGACGTTTCGCTTCATGGTCTTGACTCCTCCAATGACGGAGCGCCGCGGCGCGGCGCACGCGTCATGTGCTTCTAGGCGAAACCGATCGTGTAGCCCGTGCTCCTGCCGAAGCTCGCCAGTTCAACGCCCATCGCCCTGGCGATCTCGATATGCAGGTCGCCGATCGGCACGGTCTTGTCGGGAACCTGCAGATGCCGGTTACCGTCGACGAATCCGCTGATGATTGCCGTGGGTACGCGGAGCTTGATATGCAGGTTGCCGTCACTCATTCCGCTGCCGTACATCAGCAGACTGTTATCCAGCAGGGAACCGTCGCCATCGGGAGTGGCAGCCAAGCGGGCGACGAAGCGGGAAAACAGTTCCGTGTGGTAGCGGTCCACGGTCCCCTTCGCCTCCATCGTCTCCTCGGAATTCTGATGGTGAGAGATGGAATGATGCGGTTCCGGTACGCCGATATGCGGATAAGTCAGGTTGCTCAATTCGCGGGCCATCATGAAGGTGAAGACACGCGTGATGTCGGCCTGGAAGGCCACGTGCAGCAGGTCGAACATGACCTCCACATGATCCTCGAACTCGTCCGGGATACCGACCGGGGACTGCGGCGCCGATGCCGACAACTCGCCCGCGCGGTTTTCCGCCATCTGTATGCGGCGTTCGACCTCGCGAATATTCTCAAGGTAGTCCTCAAGGCGGGAACGGTCCCGCGGTCCCAGGCCGATGGAAACGCTGCGCGTCTCGTCGAGCACCGAGTCGAGGATGCTGCGGTTCTGCTGCATCCGGGCCAGGCGCTGGTCCGCCGTGCCGGTACCGCCGAACAGCCGCTCGAACACGACGCGCGGGTTCACCTGCATGGGCAGCAGATCGGTGGGTGAGGCATAGGAGATGGTGTCGAGGTATGCGCAGCTATAGCCGGCATCGCAGGTTCCGGCGATCTGGCTGGCGTCCTCGATGGCCAGTTGCATGGAGGGAAACACGGTTTCCTGGCCGATCTTGCTGGCAAGAACCTGGTCGATGGATGTGCCGGCCCTGACGTCCACGCCCTGAGTCTTCTTCGGGTAGGTATCCGTCAGCCAGGCAGTGGCCGCACCGGTATGCTGGCCGATGCCGTCGGCTCCCATGAGATTGCTGACCACCGTCAGTTGATTCCTGAACGGCTCCAGCGGTTCCATGATGCGCTTGAACTCGAAGTCGGAACCGGTTTGATCCGGGGTCCACCAATTCACCTCTTCCGTCATGACGAAGCCGTGCGGATGGTAGATGAAGCCTGCCCGTTTTGGCCGGTTTCCCGCAGTCTTCGACAATGCCGTCAGCGCCGGTACCATGGCACCGAGAAACGGCACCGCAACAGACGCGCCGGCACCGCGCAAAAACATTCGCCGTGGCATCGATTTCTTGAAGATCATCATCGAATCGTACTCCCCACCAGGTTCAGTTCAGAATAATTCCACTCCCGATCACCCGTCGGTGCTGGTCAGCAACTCCTGCGGAATCGCGGCCCTGCGCATGCGAAACGGCTGACTCTCGACGATTCCGAGAATGAGAGTCGAAAAACGGTAATCATTCTCGGCCGCATCCGCCGCGATCTGCCGCACCGACGGCATATCATAATACTCCAATCCCCGGCCCAGCGCGTAAATCAGCAGCTTCTCGGCCAGGGTCCGGACGAACTGCGACGGATTCGAAACGATGGCGTCGCGCAGGCCAACCGCCCCGTCGATTTCGGTGCCGTCGATCAGGCGGCCCGACGCGTCGATCAAGCCGCCGTCGTCGCCCCGGTCGCGCCAGGCGCCGATACCGTCAAAATTCTCCATGGCGAAACCAATGGGATCCATGATGTTGTGGCATCCCGAACAGGCAGGATCGTCCCGGTGCCGCTGCAGCCTGACGCGCATGGACTCGGGATCCATGGAAAGGGCTTCGTTTTCGTCCAGCGCGGGAACGTCGTCCGGAGGCATCGGGATCGGCGCCCCGAGCAGGTTCTCAAGAATCCAGGCGCCTCGCACCACGGGTGACGTGCGATGCGAGAACGACGTCACCGTCAGGATGCTGCCATGGCCCAGGAGGCCGTTTCGGGGACCTTCGGGCAGTTCCACTCGCCGAAAGGCATTTCCGTAGACGCCGTCGACTCGGTAGTGACGGGCAAGGCGGTCATTCAGATACGTGTAATTCGCCGTCATCAGGTCGAGCACGCTGCGGTCTTCGCGCACGATGCTGGAGAAAAACAGCTGCGTTTCCTCAAGAAACGCCTGCCGCAGATTGTCGTCGAAATTCGGAAAGACGTAGATGTCGGGTTCGACGCTTGCCAGCCGGCGCAGGTAGAGCCATTGTCCGGCGAAATTCTCCACAAACTCATCGGCGCGCGGGTCCGCCAGCATGCGGTGGACCTGTTGTTCCATCACTCTCGGGTTGCTGAGCCGGCCTCGCGCCCCGAGATCGATCAACTCTTCATCCGGGACGCTGTTCCAGAGGAAAAACGAAAGACGGGACGCCAGTTCCAGGTCGCTGATCTCGTACGGCTCACCCGGATCGATTCCCAATGGGTCGCGTTCGATCCGGAATATGAAGTTCGGGCTGGTCAGAATCCGGCGCAGCGCCAACTGGATGCCGCCCTCGAAATTCCCGCGGGCTTCGCGCCCCTGGTGGAAGAACTCCATCAGCGCGTCCACATCGGAATCGAGCAGCGGCTGGCGGTACGCCCTGCGGGCGATTCCGGAAAGGATCTGTTCGGCACAACGCGCTTCTTCGCGGGTTGTGCCCGGCCGGCAGGTGAAGATGGCCCGGCGGCTGGGCGTTTCAACGCTGGGAGCCTGCCCATTGAACGGCCCGCGGATCATGACGCCTTCAACGGAAGGCACCCCGCCGACGTAAACCGGATCGAAGTCGATCAATTCGAAGGGTTCGAGTTGATCGACTTCCAGCGCTCCGGTCTTCTCGACAAAGGTTGCGGCAATCCGGTGCGTGCCCGCGGTCAGCGGAATCCGGAGCCGAACCCTGTTTTCGATGGAAATTCTGCTGGCTTCGGCGTTCTCCATCATGTGGTTGTAGTCGGCAGGGCCTCCGATGGACGCGAAGCGCACCCGCTCGCCGTCCACCGAGATTTCGAACTGGTGCCGGAACTGCAGCCCGCGGGTAGCGGACAGCGAGTTACCCCGGAACGACGTATGAATCTCGTAGATACCGTCCAGCGGGAAGTAGTGTTCCACGAGGATGCCGCCCCGTGTGCCCGGCGGCAGCCCGTCGATATGCCTGTCCTGGGACAGACGGGCCCCGGCGTTGTAGTAGATCTCCTCAGGCGCAAATTCGGGATCGCCCACCGCCACCGCGCTGACTCTGTCCGCGGCGGCCAGGTAACTCTCCAGCAGCGTCGGCGAAACGCCGAGCACATCGGCAATATTGTCGAAGCCGAAACTGGAGGTATCGGGGGGCAGAAGCGCGCTGACATCGATATCCAGCGCGAGCAGGTCGCGGATGACGCTAGCGTACTGGGTGCGGTTCAGCCGATAAAGCGCCGGACGACCCGGGTCAGGATTCTCCGCAGCGGCCTGGTCGAGTTCAGCCTCGAGCCATTCCACGAAGCCGTAATAGCTGCCGGGGTCGGGGCGAGGCAAGCCCGAAGGAGGCATCGACCCACCGCGAATCCTGGTAACGACTTCTTCGAGGATGTGTGCATGATCCGCCACGGCGGCCAGATCCACGTGATCGAGCGCGACTTCGCCGATTTCCACGCCGGAGTTGTGGCACAGAACACAATATTGATCGAGCAGCGCGCGGTATTCGTAGGTCAGGCCACCTGTAGCCGGCGCATCCTGGGCTATCGCCGGCGCCGAGAGTCCGCACACGCAAGTCAGGACAGCCTGCCATGTGGAAACTCGCTCAAGTGACATGGCCAAAAAGAGTCTCCGGATACTGTCTTGCTTAACCGTTTGATAATAGCACAGTTCAGCAAAATTGAGTACGCTCACTTTTGCTCGACGACGTTCGCGCCTGGTGACCGGCGCCCCTGGAAATCTTCACCCGGTCGGGGTTGAACTCACTGTCTGATCGTGCAGTGGCAAGCCCCCTGGCCATTTCAAACCCGAACGTCGAACCGCGCCGTTGTTTTTGCACGAATTTCGTTGAGGGATGCTCCGGGCATGACGCCGACCAGGGCCAGTCGCCCATCTTCGAAACGGAACTTGGCCAACTCCGTCACGATTACGTTCACGGCACCGACGGCCGTGAGCGGCAAAGTGCATTCCGGAACGATCTTGGCGTCCCCGTCGCGGCTGGTGTGCATCATCGTGACGATCAGCTTTCGCACGCCTGACGCAAGGTCCATGGCGCCCCCTACTCCGAGAAGCGGCTTTCCGGGAACGGCCCAGTTGGCGAGGTTGGCACTCTCGTCCACCTGCAGCCCGCCCATGATCGCCACATCCACATGCCCGCCCCGGATCATGCCGAAGGAACTTGCGCTGTCGAAATAGCTGCTGCCGGGCAAGGCGGTCACGGGGATCTTGCCCGCGTTGACGGGGTAATCCATGGCCCCACCGGACTCCGGTTCCGGACCGACGCCCAGCATACCGTTCTCGGTATGCATGATGATGCCGTGCTCAGGTGTGATCAGGTCCGCCACCAGGGTAGGAATACCGATGCCGAGATTGACGACGTCACCCGGATTCAGTTCTTCCAGCGCCCCACGCGCCATGGTCATGCGTGCATCGCTCACTTTCTTGAGGCTCCCCGCGACCGAGGCCGAACTGCCCAATTCCTCAAGCGTGGTGTGAGCCTCGACCAGGTAGTCAACGAAACAGCCGGGCGTATGAATGTGATCGGGGTCGAGCTCGCCTACGGGAACGACCGTCTCCGCCTCGGCGATGACCAGTTTCCCGGCTGTCGCCGCGGCCTGGTTGAAATTGTTCTCGGTCCTGCGGTAGGCGAGATTGCCGGCGGTATCGGCCTGCCAGGCACGTATCAACGCCACGTCCGCCTTCAGCGCCGGTTGGAATACGTATTCGATGCCGTCGATGATGCGGGTGTCGCGTCCCTCCGCCAACGGCGTACCGGCAGCGGTGGGCGTATAGAATCCGCCCAGGCCGGCTCCTCCCGCGCGAATCGCCTCGGCCATGCTGCCCTGGGGCAGCAGTTCTATGTCGATCTTCCCTGTTAGGTACGCCTCGACGGCTTCGCGATTACTGGTGAAATAGGATCCGATCGCCTTGCCGATCTGCCCGTTGCGCAGCATCCGGCCGCCCCCGAGGCCGGGTTCGCCGATGTTGTTGGCGATCATCGTCAGGTCGCTGACGTCGGTCTCGGCGATCGCATCCAGCAGGTGAATCGGCGTACCGGTCATGCCGAATCCGCCAACAACCAGTACGTCTCCGGTCTTGACCTTGCGCGCAGCCTCTGCTGCCGAAATCAGCGGCACTCTCTTCATAACGTAGTAGCGAGGTCAGTCAACCCTGCACAGCGCCTCCGGCCCGTTCCGATCCAATGCTACGCGTCTCTCAGATGCCGCGGCCAGATTCCACCACGGCCGGCGGCGAGTATGCCGTTCGGGTCGACTGCATCCTTGAGCCGCTCGGCGAACCTCAGCAGTACGCTGTCGTTGAAGTCGTACGCGCCCATGACCTCGTCCATGAACGCGGCCGGCGCGCGATACTCGGCCCAACCGTGCTCGTGGCCGATGTCGACCAGTTCGCGGAAAGTTTCCCGGGTCTTGCGGTTGGTTTCCGCGTCCGCGCGTACCGGCAGCCCGTACAGCAGGATCGCCGCGCGCGTGTACCACAGCGTCGGCAGGCTCGCGAAGCCGCGGCGCGGCACGCCCATGCGAATGAACGCGTCATTGAACACCCGCTGCGCCTTGAAGATCTCCTCGCCTCGCTTGGGTATGACAGGCGAGTAGAACACGTGGCCGATCCCGGGATCGGGATTCCATGCGCTGCGCGCGATGTTGCTGAATCGCATCAGGCTCGGGATGCCGAACGACACCTTCTCCGCCATCCCTTCCGCATCCAGCGTGTGCCGCTGCGCGTCGCTGAGCGGGAATCGGTAGACGGGCATCGGAGCTTCGGACCAGGACCCGGGCACCTCCGCGGCAAATTTCTCCCGGGCATACTCCCACTGGGCAGCGATGACTTCCTCGGGGCCGTAGAAATCCAGCGAACAGGTCCAGTAGGGAATGTTGTGTCCTCGCGCGTACCGTTCCATGGCGGCGGGATCCGGCCCTCCCGGCGTGTCCAGCAAGCGACCAAGTTCGCCGCCGGGATCGCGCGCGTTGAGCAAGGGACTGCTCAGCCCGTTGAGGCCGTTGCTGAGCCCCGAGTTGGTCACCAGGTTGAGCGTGTCCACAAGGGGAATCAGGTCTTCGTAACCGCTCACGTGGATCATCCCGGACCGATAGGCTTCCGGTTCCGGGATCAGCCAGAAGCCCATCTTCGTGACCACCCCGTAGTTGGACTGGGCGAAGATGCCGTCCACGTATGGACCGAAACCGTACTTGTAGTCCTGCCAGGTCTCTGCACCGGGCAGCGCGCCCATTCCGGTGCGCAGCAGGTCGCCGTCCGGCAGGACCACTTCCATTCCGCAGTGGGTATCGAAGCGGTCGCGCAGCACGGAGAAGTTATGCCCGACGCCATGCTCCAGTGCATTTCCGATGAGGCTGCCCCAACCCGGATCGGGCTGGTCCATCCAGATCCGCAATCCCCGTTCCTGGATGTATTCGTACAGTTCGTAGAAGGAGACGCCCGGCTCGACCAGCACGGTGTGGTTTTTCTCGTCCAGGTGCAGGATGCGGTTCATGCGCTTGAGATCGAGCACCACGCTGCCGGAATGCACGGGCGCGGCGCCACCGTAGCCGAGATTCTTGCCCGTGGCGATGGGATAGATGGGGATACGGTAGCGGTTGGCTATGCGCATGATTTCCTGCACCTGCTCGACGCTGTCGGGTGCGACTGCCGCCGAGGCCTGTTTCTCCAGGTCGGGCTCGCCGCGAAACGGCGAGTACGCATCCCGGTACAGGTCGATGTCCTCGTCGCTGGTAAACATCCAGCGGGCGCCCACAACGTTCTCGAACGCCTGCAGGGCAGCTTCGAAGTCGCTGGGATTTACTTCTGGCGGTAACACTGCCACGGCAATCTCCCGGGCTAGTAGTCGAACGCCAGGTAGGCCGTGAGCGCCTCCAGGTCCTCATCGCTGATTTCCGTCTTGCGGAAAGTCGGCATGATGGAAACCCCGGTACGCACGTAGAGCCTCACCAGTTCCGCAGGCAGGTCGGTACGCTCCTCCAGGTCGGCGGGCTTCAGCCCTCTGTAGAGCACCTCCAGCGCCTGGGTGCCGGGAGTGCCGGGAAAGCTCCCATGGCAGTTGATGCACCAGTAGTCGTAGACCTCCTTGCCCCGTTGCTGCTGATCCTGCGCCGTCGCCGCGCCGAAAATCAGCGCCACGGCCATCAGGAACAGAATGCCCGTCAACCTGCTCATGCCCGTTCCTCCCTGAGATGCTTTGGCCAGACACCGCCCCGTCCCGGCGACAGGATGCCGTTGGGATCCGCCGCGTCCTTCAGCTTCTCCTGGAAGCGGCGCAGGGCGTGATTGTTGAACGAATAAACTTCGGCCACCTCGTCCATCATGGCAGCCGGTGCGCGGTACTCGGCCCAGCCGTTTTCCGCTGCCAGCGCCACCAACCGTGAAAACAGCTCCCGCGACTGCCGGTTCTGCCCGGGACTGCGCGTAATGCGCAAAGCGAACAGCAACAGGAAAGAGCGGGAGAAATAGTGCAACGGCAGGCTGAAGAATCCCAGCGCGGCTTCCGGACTGCCCCATTCATCGAGTGCTGTGCGAAATACCTCGTGAGCCTTGAAGATGGCTTCGCCCGTCTTCGGAATGACCGGCGAGAACCAGAGTTCCCCATCAGCGGGATTGGGATTCATCTCGCTGCGGGCGACGAAGCCGAACCTGGAAAGATTCGGGATACCGAATTCCACCTTTTCCGGGTTGCCCGGCGTCTGCAGCCTGGCTGCCTGCTCGGCCGACAGTGGAAATCGAAAGACGTCGTCATCGGCGAACCTGGCGTCAGGCAGTTCCTTCTCAAACGTCTGCCTGGTCGCGTCCCACTGAGCCGAGATGACCTTTTCCGGCCCGAAAAATCCCAGCTTGCAGGACCACAACGGAACGTCGTTCTCCCGTGCATAACGCTCGATCGCATCGGGCGAGGGGCGTGTCATCAGGAACGCGGTTCGCTCGGGATTGCCGAACGCATTGAACAACGGGCTCTGCAGACCCGGAAAGCCGTTCGACAGTCCGGAATTGGTCACATGCTTCATGGTGTCGACCAGCGCGATGAGGTCCCGGTAACCGAATACCGAAACCCTTCCCGAACAATAGGCCTCCGGCTCCGGCATCAGCCAGAACCCCATCTTGGTGACGACCCCGAAGTTACCCTGTGAGAACAGGCCGTCGAACTGAGGTCCGAAGCCGTACTTGTAGTCCTGCCAGGAACCCGCATTGGGGACCGCCCCCATGCCGGTCCGCATCAGATCGCCGTTGGGCAACACCACCTCCATCCCGCAGTGAGCATCGAAGTGGTCGCGGAATTCCGGCCGCGTATGGCCGACGCCGTGCTCGAGCGCGTTACCGATCAGGCTGCCCCAGCCCGGATCGGGACAGTCGATCCACACTCGATGCCCGTGCTCCCTGATGTAGTTGTAGAGATCGAAATACGAGACGCCCGGTTCCACCAGCGCACTGTGATTTCGATCGTCTACCGCCAGCACCCGGTTCATCCGCTTGAGGTCGACCACCACGCTCCCCGAATAGCCCGGTGCCGCGCCGCCGTAACCCAGATTCTTGCCCGTGGATATGGGATAGAGCGGAATACGGTTCCGGTTGGCGATGCGGACCACTTCCTGAACCTGCTCTACCGTGTCCGGAGCGACTGCCGCGGACGCAACAGGCTCTTCGGGCTCTCCGTAGAAGGGCGAATAGGCATCGCGGTACAAGGCGACATCCTCGTCGCTGGTAAACAGCCACTCCCGGCCCACGGTGTGCTCGAACGCATCCAGCGCGGCGGCAAAGTCCGTGCTGCTGACACCCTTTGGAATCGTCATCTGGGTCTCCGTTATTTCCGGCTCCCGCCGGCAGCTATTCTGCGCAAGCCCGTTTGGTCGATGCGTGGGTCAAATGCTATCACCAGCGTGCGGCGAAGCCTCATCCGGAACCGCAGGGGACCGGATTCCAGGCCGAGCCGTCAGGCAACAGCTTGAAGCTCGAACTGGTTATGAACTCCTGGGTCAGGTGCTGCGGGTCGCTGACGATGGTCGTGACCGTGAACCACTCCTCGCCGTAGGACGCGTGGCGATCGTAGTATTCGATCATGACGGTCTCGCTGCCGTACGGTACCCCGTTCCTGCGCAGGTAACCGGGACTCATGTGGGTCGTGGTGACCTTCAATGTTGTTCCGACGTCCGCCTCGCGCCAATTCTCCCGATCGAAACCGATATCCTCGCGGCCCCAGTGCGCCGTGGAATAACCCTGGAGCGTGTGTTCGGCCGGGGTCATCGCTCCGGCATCGAAGCGCAGCAGGCGTGTCTGCGTGCCGTGATCGGTATCGATGCGGAGCGTGTTGCCGTCTTCCCAGGTGATATGGACGCGCAGCGGCATGCGCATCACGCCGGCGGCACCGTAAACCTTGCAGGTGTCGCCTTCCGCCGGATCCCAGCCATCGGCGACCCGGCGCCCCTCGTCATTGAGCGGAACGCTCGCGTAATCCCCCATGGGCGGCGTCACCATCCGCCAGCGCCAGTCTTCGGTCACCACCGCGGTCCAGTAGCCGGTCAGATCCACGGGCGCGACTTCCCGGGCAGTCACCCGTTCCTGGGCCATGACATCCTGAACCATCGCCGGCATGGCGATGGCGAACAGCAGTGCCGAGGCCCGTAACCTGTGCGGCTCAGTCAAACTCACCGCCCCAGGCCCAGCCGTCCGAAGGCCTCTCGATATGCTGCATGCGCATCCGGTTGTCCTCCGGGTTGCGGCCCGGATTGCCGGTGACGACAACGAAATCTCCCGGCTTGAGCGTTTCGCGCGTAACACTCTGGGACGTCAATACCGCCGCACCGCCCCACTCTATGGCCCAGCGCGCCGTTTCTCCATCCTCGTCGGTCACGTTCACATGCAGGAAGGCGTGCGGATTGCGGTAAAGAAAGGCCACGAGCCGGCCTTCGATCGTCATTTCCTCGTCGATATGGTAGGTAGCGGAAAAGGAATGATGTGCCTCAGCCGGCAATCCCAGCATGAACACGACGCCCGCGAGCGCCGCGACGAGTCGTAGTGTCATTGGTTCCAACTCCTCTCTTCTAACTCATATCCTCGTAGATCGCCGTTATGAACTGCTGCGTGGTCCAGAACCCCGAATCTGCGCCATAACGGCCATCGTAATCCAGCGTCGGCCGGGCATCCAGAACTTCCCGGAGCGAGGCGCCCTGCTCCACCATGACCCGGATACGGTCGCGAATGATGGTCAGCATATCGCGATATTCCACCACGTCGGCTTCGTCGCACAGCCGACCGCGCCCGGGGATCACCATGGTTCCGCCCTCCTGGCGGTCGGCGGGCACCGTCAGGTCGATGATGCGGTTCAACGCATCGATGATCCCCTGGAAGGTTCCCCCGTTTTCCCGGTCGATGAACGGATACCGGGTAGTGAGAAACAGGTCTCCGGTGCTGATGACGTCCGAGCGGCGGAAAAACACGATGCTGTCGCCGTTGGTATGCGCGGCAGGCTGGTGCAGCACCTGCACGGCCTCGCCGTTAAAGAACACCTCCTTTCTGTCGGTGAAGTAGGTGTCCGTCGGCCAGGCCTCGAACGGCAGCGGCGTTTCGGCGCCGCTCATGGTGATGAGCACGTTCTCGTGCGCAATGATTTTTGCGGTTTCCCCGGCGTCCTCGATGGCGCCCAGGACATTGCCGCCGGCAATATTGCTGCCAGCCTGGGCAATGGTTGCGTTGCCGCCCACGTTATCCGGGTGCGCATGGGTACTGACCACGTACCGGATAGGCCCGTCGGACAACTCCCGAATCGTTGCCAGCAGCCGGTCGCTGAATTCTTCCTGCAGGGTATCGACGACGAGGACGCCCTCGTCACCCACCTGAACGGTCACGTTGCCGCCGTCGCCGACCAGCATGAAGATATTTCCCTGCACGGGCAGCACGCCGATCTCGCCCTGCCCCCCGTCGCCACCGTCCTGGGCGAAGGCGCCAGAGCCCCAGAGACAGGCCGCCAGCAACATCGACGTTCGCATGCTCGCGCCAAACCGGCTGCGACTTCTGACGTGTATCGGGTCCATGGCAAACATTATTGCTCGATGAATTCGGGATAGGTCGTCTCAGCGCCGCCCAGGACGCCTTCCAGAGGCAGTTGGTAACGATCCGCGTGCTCTTCCAGAAACGGGTTCTGCCCGGGCAGATAGTGGGGCACGGTGCCCTGCGGACGTTCCACTTCGACGACGATGTCGCACAGATAGGGGGCAATCTGCTGGCGCGGATCCAGCACCCAATTATTGGTGCGGATGAACGGCTCGGTGAGATACACAGGATCGTCGATGAGGACGATCTGCGTCAGGTAGTTGTCGTGGCGGATGAAGTGTTCGGTGACGTGGGCCCGGTCGCTTCGAGCCAGCCCGTTGCGGCGGTACCATCCCTGTTTCAGGTGGGTGGTCGTCACTGTCAGCATTTCTCCATCCCACCGTCCCGTTGAGAACCCCTGCCAGGTATGGGCCGCGTACTCCGGCGGATGCGGCCGGCCGTCCATCCAGATGGTGCGCTCCGGTGCCTGCCACCTCAGTCGCGTGTGAATCGCGATCAACTGCTGGCTGGCGGAGTCGTATTCGTTCCAGATACGCATGCGGCCGGGACCGCGGTGGGCGTAGTCGGAAGGGTGCGGCTTGCACTGATGCTCGGGAACCGTCAGCAGGGACGGACTCCAGCTCAGACCGCGCAGGCGGCCGGCTTCGTTGATGGGGATTCCCTGGAACTCCACCATGTCCGGTCCCGGGATGCGCTCGGGCTGATCCTCGTGGTAGCGAGGCGACCACTCGCCGGAGAGATCGAACTGACCAAGCACGGGAAGGCTGATGAACCCCGCAAGGATCAGCGCCGACCCGCAAAAGAAACGCCTCATATGTTCCAACCTCCGCCCCAGACTGCCATTGCTGTTCCTGTATGCCGGTCCAGATGGCATCCGGCCATTTTGGCAGCGGTCATAGTATAGGGAAAATGGCGGCTCGACGGCACTTTCGGCACTCTCCGCAATCGATGCGGATAATCGACAAAGCAACCGGGCCAGCGTAATCTCTCAACGCACCCGGAATCATCGCGTTACGTCACGGGAGGCGACAAATGAGAACAATTGCAGCCCTTCAGACGGTCCTTGTGGGCTGGCTGGCATGCGCCGCAGCCGGCCACGCTCAGGACGACCATGCCGCACATTGCGAAGGCATGATGGATACCCGCAACCTGACCCTCTACCGGGCGGAATGGAACCCCGGAGACGAACGGTTCCCCGCCCATTGCCACGTACAGGGCCTGGTTGCGCCCGGAATCACCTACTACGTGCAATTGCCGCCGCCCGAGGCCTGGAACGGGCGGTTCCTCCACTGGGGCGACGGCGGTCACGACGGCGACCTGGACTACGCGCCCCACCGGGTTGCCGCGGGCTACGCGGTCGCCAACAGCAACATGGGCCACGACAGCGGTTCACAGCCCGGGGCTACCTGGGCATTCAACAACCGCCAGACGGAGATTGTCTACGGCTATCGCCATCTGGAGGTGACGGCCACGGCGGCCAGGAGGGCCATCAGGGCTTACTACGGCCGGCCGGCGGAATACGCCTACCACGAAGGGTGCTCCACTGGCGGGCGTCAGGGGCTGATGGCCGCACAGCGGCTGCCTGCGGCCTTCGACGGCATCGTCGCCGGCGCTCCGGCTTCTTTCCTCCAGCGATTGAATCTCACGCATAACTGGGACATGCAGATCATGCTCAGGGACGACTACGCCGGCGCTCTTGCATTCGACACCACCGGCGACGGACAACTCGACAGCCTTACCAAGGCCAATATGCTGACCGAAGCGGTGCTCGCCCAGTGCGACGCCAACGACGGCATCGTGGACCGGGTGGTCGACGATCCCCTGGCCTGCGACTTCTCGCCGGCCCGGGACCTTGCCGACGCGATGTGCCCAAACGACGTGAACGCGGACGACTGCATCACCACAACGCAACTTGCAGCCATCGAGGCCATCTACAGCGGTCCCCATGATTCCCGGGGCAAGTCCATCTACAAGGGCAAGTCGTTCGGATCCGAGGTGCTCTGGCCAGGAGCCGTGATCCCGCACCAGGGCAACAACCATCGGCCGGGCCAGATGGGACTCGCCTCCGACTACGTGAATTTTCTCTTCTACGACACGGACCCCGGCGTCCCCACAACGCGCCCGACCGACCTCTCGCTGGCGCCCGATCCCACGCGCGAACCGCCGGAGTTTGCCTGGTGGCAATTCGACTTTGACGACTTCACCGCCGGACTCGGCGACACCATGCGCGACATCACCGATGCGGACGATCCGAACCTGACGCGTTTCCTGGTTCAGGAGGGCGGCAAGCTGCTGATCTATCATGGCTGGGCCGACACGATCATCCCCGCCGAACCGATCGTGGACTATTACAACGAAGTGCTGGACATCACCTACGGCGGCGACCGCGCGACTGCCGATGATGCCGTGCGGCTGTTCATGATTCCCGGAATGGCCCACTGCGGGGGCGGACCCGGCCCGAGCCGGTGGGACCGGCTGGCGCACATGGTGGATTGGGTGGAAAACGGCACGGCGCCGGATTCGATGACGGTCCAGCGTCTGACCGACGGCGTCGTGGATAACGAGCGCATCGTTTGCCCGTATCCGCAACGGGCGAGCTATGCGGGCGAAGGCGATCCGAGCGATCCGGCGAACTGGGTTGCGGACAATTTCATGTGTGAGTGAACCCCATCTGCAAGTCAGCCTGATCTGCCAAAGAGTTTGCGCCTGCCGCCTTCTCGTGCAATTCGCCCATATTGCCCCCCAATGCGGCAAGCGGATAGACTGCGCGGACAGGATTTGCGGGTCGGCCTGGATGATTGACCTCGCGGATCGGCACCATCTGCGAGACGGAAGTCCCGGAACGGCGCGTGGCAGTCGCCCGGGCTTCCCGCAGAATGCATCTCTGGAGGATAAACGCTTATGGCCATGACGGAGTTCCGGACGGTATTCGGTTCGCTCAAGGACTTCACCAAGGGCGAGATCGAGATCATCGACGACGAACGCAGGAATTACGCGTTCTCGAACATGTTCGAAGTCGCTTCGAAATCGGCGCCCTATGAACGGGTGGTCGTCGGCAAGAACCTGGAATACGTCCTGGAGACGGTCCGCGCCGAGGGCACGTCGGACTGGTACACCGCTTCCCACGACGAGTTCGCGCTGGTCATGGACGGCAAGGTCGAGCTGGATCTGGTCAAGCTGGACGATCCGCACGGCATCGCCCCGCCCGGCAAGGCTGGCGCCGTTAAACTGCACGGCGATCCGGCGGGCAGGAAGATGGGCCTGATCAAGATGGGGCGCGGGCACCAGGCGCTGCTCCCCGCCGGGGCCGCCTACCGATTCCGGGCGTCCGATTCCGACGCCGTCGGCGTCATACTGATGCAGACCATTCTGGGCGATGAGTCCGTTGAGAAATGGTCGGAAATTTGCTACACCTGAACCAGGCACTCCCGGAGGATCCGAACAATGGCCGCTAACCCGATCGAGATCAGCGCCTCTCCCGTCAGCAACGAAACCGGCTACAGAAGCTTCGAACTGGGCGGCTTCTCTTTCGCCCGCGACGAGTACTTCGCCTATATCTCCTGGACTGCCGGGGACCAGCAACTCTCGCACACCATGTCGGCTGACGCGTTCCTGCGCGCGTTGATGCGCGCCGTGGCCTGGGGCTTCTTCTACGGCTGGCTGAACTTCGATTCCGTGTTCGGGACCCAGCAGCTCTACGGCCGCGTGAAGTTCTTCGCGGGGCGCTACAACCCCTCCTATCGCGACCAGGGTCTCGACTACGAAGAGATTTTCGACACCCCGCTGGCGATGGAAACCTTCAAGAGCCTGCTCAGGGACTGGACCAACGAGGGCTACGACCCCTTCGCCTCCCCCGACGAGACGGGCACCGAGTGGATCGGCAAGAAACACGGCGACAACAACGAGGCCGTCGACCGCGAACGCGAGGTTTGCCGCCGCATGCCGGGCCTGCCGGGCGACGCCCCGCTGCGCACCGACGAGAACGGCCGCCCCGTCAACCGGGCCTTCCTGGACGTGCCCCAGGGCCAGCCCGAGGTCCACGCCGAACCGGGTTTCGAGGACGAAGTGCATGCGCACAACCTGTTCGGCTACCTGTCCCGTTCCGACGTGACCTGGAATCCTTCGGTGAGTTCCGTGGTGAAGCAGAGCCTGTTCTGCCCGACGACCGAGGAGTACATCCTGCCGGTCAAGCACGGCAACGACCGGATGGAGTGGTTCGTGCAGCTCAGCGACCAGATCGACTGGGAGATCGAGGACAAGGAAACCGGCAAGCCGCGGGCCAAGGTCATCATGAAGGCCGGCGACGTCGCCATCATGCCGGCCGACATTCGCCACCAGGGCTTCTCCAAGAAGCGTTCGATGCTGCTGGTCTGGGAAAACGGCAATCCGGAACTGCCGGCCATGTACGAGCGGGGGGAATTGCCGGTCAACCTGTCCGGCGAGTTCTGATACCGGACTTCGTTTTGCGAGTTCAGGTCAATGCCACTGCAAACGAAACTCTTTATTGACGGTGAATTCGTCGAGGCCGAAGACGGGTCCACCATTACGGTTCTCAACCCCCACGACAATTCCGAGATCACGCAAGTGGCCCAGGCCCAGGTGGCGGACATCGACCGGGCCGTCGCCGCGGCGAAACGGGCCTTCCCCGCCTGGCGGGACATGCAGGCCGCCGAACGGGGCCGGTTGCTGCTCAGGCTGGCCGATCTCGTCGAGGACAACGCCGAGGAACTGGCACGGATCGAATCCCTCGATACCGGCCACCCGATCCGCGACACCACGGGTCTCGACGTACCGCGAACCGCGTTCACCTACCGTTATTTCGGCGGCATGGCGGACAAGGTCCAGGGCAGCGTCGTGCCGGTGGAACCCGGCTTCCTGAACTACGTCACCCGGGAACCCGTGGGCGTGGTGGGCCAGATCATTCCCTGGAACTTTCCGCTCATGTTCACAAGCTGGAAGATGGGACCGGCGCTTGCCGCGGGCAACACGGTGGTCATCAAGCCCGCGCAGGTCACGCCGCTGACGGCGCTGAAGATCGGCGAACTGATGGCTGAGGCGGGATTTCCGCCGGGCGTCGTGAATATCGTCCCTGCGTCGGGACGCACGGCGGGCCAGCACCTGGCCGAGCACCCGGACGTTCAGAAGATCGCGTTTACCGGCTCTACCAGCGTGGGACGGAAGATCGTCAACTACTCCGCCGGCAATCTCAAGCGCGTGCAACTGGAACTGGGCGGCAAGGGCGCCAACATCGTCTTCGACGACGCCTTCCTGCCCGGGGCAATCAACGGCAGCGCGTTTGCAATCTTTCACAACCAGGGACAAGCCTGTATTGCCGGCTCGCGTCTGCTGCTGCACGAGCGAATCGCGGATGAATTCCTGGACGGATTCCTATCCCTCGCCGGGTCCATCCGGCTGGGCAATCCGCTGGACCCGGACACGGAAATGGGACCGCTGACGTCCACGTCTCAGCAGAAAGCCGTCCTAAGCTACTGCGACATCACCTACCAGGAAGGCGGCGAAATTCTCATCGGCGGCAAGCGTCCCGACGATCCCGGGCTTGCCGACGGCAATTACGTCGAACCCACGGTGGTCAGGGCGCAACCCGAGGACAGGGTTTGTCAGGAAGAGGTCTTCGGTCCGTTCGTTTCGGTGAACACGTTCTCGTCCGATGAGGAAGTCATCGAACTGGCCAACTCCACGGAGTACGGCCTGGGCGGCGGGTTGTGGAGCCGGGACCTGTCACGGGCCCACAAGGTGGCGGGGGCGATGCGCTCGGGCATGGTCTGGGTAAACTGCTACAAGCGGGTGAATCCCGGCTCGCCCTTCGGCGGCGTCGGCAGTTCCGGCTACGGCCGCGAGATGGGTTTCGAGGCCATGCACGAGTACACGGACGCAAAATCCGTCTGGGTCAACGTCGACGCACAGATTCCCCCGTACTACCCGCGGTGAGCGATGCAGCCCGACGACTGGCGCCGGCGGCCGAATGCCCCTGGCCCCGGTACGCGCCTGTGCCGACTGGAGCAGATTACTGACGGGTCCGGTCGCGAATTCAAATTCGGGGAGGGAGCCGACCAGTTCCGCATGGTGGTGTTCCGGACGGGCCCGAGCGCCTGGGGTTACGTCAACGTCTGCCCGCATTTCTGGCTGCCGCTCAATGTCCTGCCCGGCAAGTTTCTGATCAGCGGCCCGGGCCGGGTCATGTGCTCTCACCACAGCGCGACATACCGCTTTGAGGATGGATTCTGCGTCGACGGACCGGTCAAGGGAGGCCATCTGGACCCCGTCCCGGTTGAAGTCGTGGACAATTTGGTCATCATAGGCGGTTCGCCGGGCATGGAATCATGAGTTCGAAAGCGCCGAAAATCCCCGTTGTGCCGCTGCCGGATCGTCCGGACACCACGGTATCGGTCCGCGAGACTTTCGGGATCGACAGCGACCTCGAGGTCCCGGCCTTCAGCCGCGCCGACGAGCACGTGCCGGATGTGGATTCGGCCTACTGCTTCGACGGGGATACGACGCTGGCCCTGCTGGCCGGGTTCGTTCACAACCGGCGGGTGCTGGTTCAGGGCTACCACGGCACCGGCAAATCCACCCACGTGGAACAGGTGGCCGCACGGTTGAACTGGCCCTGCGTGCGGGTCAATCTCGACAGCCACGTCAGCCGCCTGGACCTGATCGGCAAGGACGCCATCGCCATCAGGGACGGCAAGCAGGTGACGGAATTTCGCGAAGGCATTGTTCCCTGGGCCCTGCAGCGGCCCGTGGCGCTGATTTTCGACGAATACGACGCGGGCCGTCCCGACGTCATGTTCGTCATCCACCGGGTGCTTGAGGTGGAAGGCAAGCTCACCCTGCTGGATCAGAGCCGGGTGATTCATCCGCATCCCTGGTTCCGCCTGTTCGCGACCGCCAACACGATCGGACTGGGGGATGCCACCGGACTCTACCAGGGCACTCAGCCGATCAATCAGGGGCAACTGGACCGCTGGAATATCGTCGTGACCCTGAATTACCTGGATGCCGGGGCCGAGGCGGCCATCGTCACGGCGCGTGTTCCGTCGTATGCCGGCAGCGATGGCCAACTGACCGTGGGCCAGATGGTGGCACTGGCGAACCTGACGCGCCAGGGATTCATCGCGGGCGATCTGTCCACGGTCATGTCACCGAGAACCGTGATCAACTGGGCCGAAAACGCCGAAATCTTCGGGGATACCGAGCGCGCGTTCTGCCTGACCTTTCTGAACAAGTGCGACGAGGCCGAACAGCCCACCGTGGCGGAGTACTACCAACGCTGCTTCGGAGTGGAACTGGCCCCATCGGTCGCCCTGCTCTCTTCCGGTGACTGAACAATCCGTGGTTGCAAACAGCCTCGTCGAACAAGTTTCGGCGGCGGCGTTGCGAGCGATGGGCCGGGATCACGCGATGCAGGTCATTCTGCGGGGCAAGCGCCTGCGGGTCAGCGGCACGACGATCAGCCTGCCGGCGCCCGGAAACGAAGCGCCCGGGGAACCCTACAGCCTGTTCCGGGGCCGACTGGACGCGTTGGCACTTCGATCGGGTCATAGCGACGCCCGGCTTCACGACTCCGGTACACCCGCCGGAAAAATGGCCGGCAAGCTCTTTTCCATGCTGGAGCAATGCCGCGTGGAGGCCGTGGGCAGCCGGCACATGGCGGGCGTTGCGGAGAACATTCGCGAGCTGCAGGACTGGCGGTTGCGCGACGCGGGCATTCACCGGCTCCCGGAGTCGCTGGCCGACAACCGCATCGAAGCCGTCGTACTGGTCGCCAGACACCGCCTCGGCGCTCCCTTGCCGCGCGCTGCGGCCGAGGCACTGGAACAGGGTGATCCGGACTGGATGGAGCCTCGTATTGTGGGGCATCTGGAGGCACTCGCGTCAGTACGCCACGACCAGGCGGCTTTTGCTGCTCGATCCACCCGGCTCATTGAGGCGCTGGAACTCTCCACAGGCGAACCGGAATTCAGGCGCGAAGAGTCCAGCCGGCTAGAACCGGCGCGCGAAGACCGCTCCGCCAGCCGAATCCGTGCGGACGACGTGCCGCGGTGGGACCCCACCAGAGGCGATCTCGCGCTAAGGAAACGGCAGGTGAGCGAGACAGCTTTGCCGAAAGACGATGCCGACGGCTCCGCGCCCTACCGGGTCCATACCAGCGAATTCGATGAAGTCGTCGACGCCGGCGAACTGTGCGATCCGGGCCGCCTGGCGCAGTTGCGGCAGCAACTGGACGCCAATATCCCGGGCGAACTGTACGCGGTCACCCGCCAGGCGCATCGGTTGCAGCGGTACCTGATGGCCCGCCAGACGCGCGAATGGCAGTTCGACCTCGAGGAGGGCCTGCTGGATGCCAGCCGTCTGACCCGGGTCATCGTGAATCCGCTGGAGTCGCTCGCGTACAAGCAGGAGACCGAAACCCGGTTCATCGACACGGCGGTCACCCTGTTGATCGACAACTCCGGGTCCATGCGCGGCGAACCCATCACCATGGCGGCGGTCTGCGCGGAAATCCTCGGCAAGACGCTGGAACGCTGCGGGGTCAAGTCCGAGATCCTCGGGTTTACGACCCGCAAGTGGCGCGGCGGCCGGGCCCGAAACGAATGGTTGGCGGCGGGAAGACCGGAGCGGCCCGGGCGGCTCAATGAACTCCGGCACATCATCTACAAGCGTGCCGAGGTCCCGTGGCGCCGGGCCAGACAGAACCTGGGCCTGATGCTGGGCCAGGATCTGCTGAAGGAGAATATCGACGGCGAGGCGTTGCTATGGGCCCATCAACGGCTCCTGGCGCGCCCCGAACCACGCCGCATCCTCATGGTGGTTTCGGACGGTGCGCCGGTCGACGACGCCACCATGGCGGCCAACGGCAACGAGTACCTGGAACGTCACCTGCACGCGGTGATCGGCTGGATCGAGGCCCGGTCTCCCGTGCAGCTTCTGGCCATCGGGATCGGCCACGACGTCACCCGCTACTACAGCCGGGCCATCGAACTGCAACGCCCCGAGGACCTGGGCGGTACGATGATCAGCCGCTTGCTGGCCGTGCTGGAAGAAACCGAACGGTCTGCGCGGGATGGAAAGCGCGTACGCAGGGGCGCCGGTCGCCCGGTCTGAGCTTGTCGCCCGTCAGGCCGCAGCCGGCTCTGGCACCGGCTACGCCCGTGGCATCACGCCGTGGTAGGCATCGAGAAGGAGTTGATGTACGCCGTCGCGCGTCACCTCCCGGGGATTGTAGTAGGGTGCCTGGGTCGCCAGTTCGGCGGCAGTCGCAAGGTCGGCAGTACTCAGGCCCAGATCCTTCAGTGTGGCGGGCGCGCCGACCGCCAACGAAAGCTCGCGCAGGGCGCGAGCAACCTGCGCCGTGCCCAGCGCCGCCGTCAACCGAAGTTTCGCATCCGGCGCGGCCTCCAGGTTGTAGGCGCAGGCATAGGGAAGAATGAGCGCGTGGGTGTCCGCGTGGGCCGTTTTGAAGGTTCCGCCGAGCACGTGGCACAGCTTGTGGTGCAACGCCATACCCACCGCTCCGAGCACGACACCTGCCAGCCAGGCGCCGTACAGGGCCTTGCCGTGGGCCTCGATATCGTCCTGCGCAGCCATCACCCGGGGCAGCGCCTCGGCCAGCACTCGAACGCCCTCCTCAGCCAGCAGCGACATGATCGGATTGGCGTTCTCTGCGTACAGCGCCTCGACGGAGTGCGCGATGGCATTCATACCGCTGGGCCCGGCCACGGCGGGAGGCAGCGTAACCGTCAGTTCCGGATCGTAGAACGTGACCCTTGGCTGCACGGCGGAATCCCTTCCTGTGCGCTTCAGACCGCCTTCGGTGAGTCCCCAGATGGGCGTCATCTCCGAACCGGCGTAGGTCGTGGGGACTGACACGAGGGGCAAGGCAATCTCCATGGCAATCGCCTTGCCGAGACCCGTTGCCGAGCCACCTCCTATTGTCACGCAGCAGTCCGCCTGCAGTTCCCGAACCTTCGCCCTGCCCGCTTCCGCCACCTCGACCGGAACATGCTGAACGACACCGTCAAAGATTCCGCAACAGCGGGTGCCCACTTGTCCGGCCAATTCCCGAGCCAGTCTTCGATGCGCCGGATCTGCGATGAGCAGTACACGACGCGCTCCCAGACTCGCAAGTTCTTCGTCCAGCCGATGCCGGCTCCCTGCGCCGAACAGCACGCGCATGGGCGAGATGCTGAACACGAAATCAAGCACGGCCGGTTTCCCGCAAGATACTGGCTGAGGTGCGCAAGTCTGAGATCAATCCGATAGCGCGAAGACGAACAGATTGGTGTCGGTGCCGGCCTGCAGGTCCTCGGAAACCATCCGATTCAGCCCCATCAGGGTCAGGGAGCCGCCGGTACTGACGGCAACATACTGCTTACCGTCCACAGCATAGGTCACCGGATAGCCTGTCACCTGCGCACCAAGGTCAGTCTCCCACAACACCTCACCCGTCATCTGGTCCAGCGCCCGAAACCAGCCGGCGGCGTCACCGGCGAAAATCAATCCACCGTCCGTAACGATCAGCGAGGCGACACCGGCGGATTGTTCGTAGGTCCAGGAAGTCACGCCGGTTTCGGCGGAAATGGCGTGAACCGTACCGATGTTTTCCTCTCCGGGCGTGATTTCCCGAGCCGCGTCGATGGCGTAGAGTTCGTCCAGGCTGGGCTCTTCCGCCGTGGACCGAATGCTCATGCACGTATTCTGAAGCGGCATGTACATGGTGTTGGTAGCCGGGCTGTAGGCGCCGGCCGGCCAGTTCTTCCCGCCGTAGGTCGTCGGGCAGACGAAAAGCGTCTGCTCCGCACCCGTAAAGAGCATGTCCTGCGCTACGTGGACGGCGCCGGTAGCGCCGTCAATACTCTCGACTACGGTTTGTGCCACCGTCGGGGTTGCCCAGAGAAACTCGCCCGTATCCCGGTCGAGCGTGTAAACAATACCGGTCTTGCCGGGGATCCCGGTGACCACCTGGCGGACTTCTCCAGACTGCAGGTCCGGGTTGATCCAGGATACCGCGTCGGGGTCCGGCGCCACCACGGTATCCACCAGCAACCGCTCGAACGGATGGTCCAGGTCCCAGTGATCCACGAGGTGCTGGTAGTACCAGACGATCTCGCCGGTGATGGCGTCCAGCGACAGCGTGGAATTGTGATAGAGGTACTGGTAATCGTTGCCGGCGAGCATGAACTTCGGCGCCGGCGAGGTGACCGATGTGCCGATGAACACGCGCTGCAGTACCGGATCGTAGCTCGGCACCATCCATGTTCCTACGTGCCAGCGCGCCTCGAAGGGAACGTCCCCCCACGAGTCGCCGCCGGGCTCATCCGGCGCCGGAATGGTCCGTGTGCGCCACAGTTCCTCGCCGCTGGAGCCGTCGTGCGCCATGATGACGCAGGCGTCCGGCCCGCCCTCGGGTTCGCAGCCCCGTCCGGAAATGATCTTGCCGTCGCCGATGATCGGGCCCGAGGTGTGCTGGGCGCCGGCCCGGTAATCCATGATCAGATGTTCCCAGACCAGTTCGCCCGTGGCCATGTCGAGTGCGAAGAGGTAATCATCCGCGCTGGTATTGATGATCTTGTTCTCGTAGATCGCCAGGTTTCGGTTGATGCCCGGCACGGGAAAGTACACGTTCAGATCCGTCGGCAGCGCCCGGGCGTACTCCCAGAACAATTCGCCCGTGGCCGCATCCATGGCCTGAATGACGTCACTGGGATTCGGGAAGAACATGACGCCGTCATAGACGAGCGGTGTGCCTTCCTGCACGCCCGAATGCAGCGGCCGCGACCAGACCAGTTCCAGTTCGCCTGCATTGCCCGTATCGATCTGATCCAGCGGGCTGTGCCCCCATTGGTTTAGCGTCCGGCGCCACATGAGCCAGTCGGCAGGGTCGGGATCCTGCAGCATTGCATCCGTTACCGGGGTCGTCAGACGATCTTGCGCAACCGCGGGCAAGATGGAACAGGCAAGGGTCAGCAGCGCTGCTCTGCGCATGGGGTGCTTCATGGGGTTCTCCGCTGGAAGCTCAGGTGGGACAGGGTTCGGTGCGCGTGGGATTGGCGTTGCCCCCCCGCGGGTTCCAGGGCGGATAGAAGTTGTACAACTCGTCGCCCAGCAAAACGGTCTTTGCCTTCATCTCCAGGCGGCTCGTGTCCGGCACCCGGTGCCCGGTGGCAGTGATCACGTCACCCTCGGCGAGGGCTTCGTGGAAGCACGAATAGCGCACCCGGCCGAAAGCCGCGAGCCAGACATCCCAGCGCTCGCCTTCGACTTCCACCAGCAGATGCGGATGTGGAAACCCGAAGTACATGTCCAGCACCGTGCCGGTAACCGCGTGTTCCTCTTCGGAATAGGACACAAACCCGTGGTGGGCGACGGCGGATCCGACGAACAATGCCGCGACGCATCCTGCCGCCATAAGCCTGAATGAAATCAATCCAGTCCTGGGGTACATCTTTGCCGCCTCCTATTGTGTCGGCCGACTCGCAGCCTGCGGTAACTGCTCGCGCATGAATTCCAGCACTACGCGGCTCACGGACTCGTCTGCCGTATTGAAGCTGGCCACCGCAGAATAGCCGTCATGGTTGTTCAACTGTTCGAAGCGGGGACAGTCCCCGTACTTCCCGCACATGGCATCGAACATCAGTGCCGCTGAATCGTGTCTACGCGGCGGGTCGAATTCGCCACTCAACAACAACACCGGGACCCGTGGTTCGTTCGGGTCGAAGGTGCGCAACAGTTCGAAGGGCGTGTAACGATCCTGTTCGTTGGCGTAATAGTCCCTCAAGACCTCTTCCGTCCCGGTCTCCAGCCAAGGCGAAATCAGCACCGCTCCGCTCAATCCCGTTCGCGAGCTTATCATCTGGGAGAGGCGGTGGAACAGGTACGATGTCAGGTGACGGGCGCCTCCGGAGACGGAGATCATGAACATCTGCTCGGGGTCACCGCCGTAGGACTCGGCATTCTCGTTTATCAGCCAGCCAAGGATCTCGCGCATGTCTTCCGACCCCTGCGGCCAGACGATATCGGGGACCAGCCGATAGTTGGCATTGACCGCGACGAACCCGTGGCGGGCGAAAAATGCAGCCACGTTGCCGAACAGAAATTCCTCCGCGCCCGGCGCCGACTTGTCGCCGTCGTCCAGGTTTCCGCCATGCACGAAGACGACCACAGGCGCCAATCCGCTGTCTCGTTCCAAGGGCAGGTACAGATCCATGGTCTGGGCAGGAAAGATCCCGTAGCGGACGTCGCGCACGATCTCGATGCCGCTGCGGTCGGCCTGCGCGTGCAGGTCCCGGTAGTGGTCGTGGACGACTGCCGGCCAATCCACGCTATCCGAACCGGCGGCCGCGCGCAGGCCCGCGTGAACGTCGCTGACTGTCTGACCCGCTACGGGGGATGCGAACGCACAGGCGGCAACAGTCGCCGCAAAGCCTGTCGATACCGCCCGTAGATGACTGGATTCGCGCAATCAGTTCTCCCAAAGCGCTTCCATCAGGCCCTGCTGCTGCAAGTCCCGATAATAGCCCCGGGGATCGCACCCGGGCTCCAGCACGAATTGCAGATCGTCATTGCGGGCAGAGCCTCGAACACGTACCAGCGGTTCGGTGTAGTAGGGATCGTGGATGGTCATCCTCCTTTCCATGCTCAGCCGATCCCCGCTGATGGTATAGGTCTCGACGACCCGCGTGCCCTCCCCGGACATGGGCAATCCGGAACCATCCAACCAGCCTGGCTGAAGATGTGTGGTCTCTATGATGAAGACATCGCCTTCCCAGCGCCCTGTGGAAAATCCCATGGGACTTGCGGCTGAACCGGTGGGCGGTTCGGTGCGCCCATCCATCCAGATCCTTCGGGGACGATTGGCCTGGGTGACCAGGTAATAATCGCCGACATCGAGAATCTCCATGTTCGTAGGCGAACCGAAGAGTCGCGGCAGCCCGCCCGAGCGACAACTCTTGCTGGGATCCGCCCAGTTCTCGTTGGCCTCGTACGCCGCCCTGCCCTCCGGAGTGAAGGGCGTCGGCCTGGGCTCCAGATCGTCCACCGTCAATCTGAAGCGATAGGTGTTGTCCCAGACTCCGGTGATGTCGATCGGATAGGCGTTGACAGCCACGCCATAGGACTTGTTCGGATCCGCGTTGATCTCGGTCGTGGCATAGGCGTTGGCCACCTCGCCGCCGCGGGGGTTGTATCGAGTGCCATCGGCCAGTATGACGGAGTCCATCGAAAGTTTTCTTACATCGTTCCGGCCCAGCGCGCCCGAGACTTCAATTCGGTCGCCCGCTTCAATCGTCTCGGCCGTCCACCCCATGCGCACCATGGTGCTGACGTTGTGGGTCTGCAGTTCCCATTCTTCGGTGGTGCCGTCGTCCAGTTCCGCGCGAATGAGATAGCGCACGTGCGGATTGACGAATTGAACTTCGACGATTTCGCCCCGGAGCGTGCCGTGCCGGTTGGCATCGTATTCGGCCGCGAACGAATGATGGGCGCAGACCGGACCTGCGGCGGACAGGGCGGCCAGCGCCAGTACCACTGTACAGCAGCCGAGTCTTTTGCTTCGGGAAACAGCGTTTGAGTCTTCCATCACGGCTTTTTCCATGACACACACGGGCACTGCGACTTCGATCATCGCAAGAATATCAGATGAGCGCCCTGGATCAGAACGCAGGGCATGCCCGCACTCCAGCACCGTCCCGAAGCGGTCACCGGCGATTTCCCCGGGACGCTACCTGCCGTGACAGTTCCCGCAGACCTGACTCTGCGCCATGAGGCTCTGCCGGTCGTTCACCGCCGCGAAAGGCACCTGCGCCGAATGGCAGAGCACGCACTCGTAGCCTCTCTCCAGGGCGAGTTCGTGAGAGATTCTGAAGTGCCAATAGCCATCTCGCTCCAGCGCCAGCAGCGCCTCCAGATCGTCGGCCGTGAGTGCGGGCTCCCAGGAGTCGGCATCGGGCATCGGCGTCGGCGGCGAGCGTATTGCGACGGGTTCCCGGGATGCGTCAGCCGATACGGCTTCGGCGATAGTGCGTCCGGCTATGCGTCCCGTGATCAGGGCCGGCCCCAGAAACATGCCGTCCATACCGTGGGTACCGTTGATTCCGACGCTGCCGGTGAGTTCGCCCACCGCGTACAGTCCGGGTACGACATCGCCCGATTCATTCAACGCCCCTGCCTGCATGTCAATGGCGACGCCGCCCATGCTCTTGCGGGGCATCGGGAAGAATTGAATGGCGTAGAACGGCGCCTGCTCGATCTTCGGCGGCGCTTCGTCCGGGTGGGCAAAACGGCCGAAGTCCCCGTCTGTCCCGGCATCGATCAGTTCATTGAAGCGCTTCACGCTGGACATCAGCGATTCCAGCGGCAGTCCCGTCATCGATGCCAACTGCTCCAGCGAGTCCGCCCTGATCGTCGCCTCGGGATGGTCGAGAACGGTATGCCCTTCGACGGGATTGTTGATCCACTCGCGGCCCCGCATGGAGAACGTAGCCCTGGACGACTCGTCGAAAATCGCCCAGTAGGTCGTCGGCTCCTGGTCGAGAACGTCCGCCAGAATGATCTTGTCGTAGCCCGTTTCGTTGGTGAAACGCTGACCCTGTGAGTTGACCCAGAGAGCCGCGTTGTTGCCTGCGGTGATGGCGAGCGTTTTCTCCGGATCCCGGGGGTCCACCATGCCGTTGGTATAGATGTAGTGGCGGTTCATCCAGGTGAGGCCTGCGCCGGCCTCCTTGGCCAGATCGTGCCCGGATCCGGTGGCGTGAATCGAAGCTCCCAGAAGCAACCGGTCGGGCTTCGGCAGATCCGTTCGCCAGTACTCCAGTACGCGTTCCAGGTTGCCTTCGAATCCGCCGGTGGCCAATACCACGTGCGGTGCAAGCAGGGTTCGTTCGACCCCGGTGCGCAGGTTCCGTGTGGTCACGCCGGTCACCCGCCCGTCCTCTACCACCAGCGATTGCACCTCTTCGTTCCACTCGACGGCAATGCCCGGCAACGTCAGCGCCTCGCGGAACAGCGCAAGAACCACATCGAGCGCTCCCCTGGGGGTAAAGTGGAATCGAGGCACGCTGTTCTCGTGGCCGGCCTGGACGCGCACGAAATGTACGTCCATTTCGGCCATCCAGTCGTAGATCATCTCCCGGGAATTCTCGGCGTAGTAGCGTGTCCACGCGGCATCGCCGTCCCCGGTCCACTCCATCCAGTCCGCGTACGCCTTCTCCGGCGAGTCCTCGAAACCGGCCCCGCGCTGGATGGGCGTATCGACGATGGCGAAACCACCGGCCATGACCGCGTGTCCGCCCATCACCGAGTTCATGTCGAGCAGGACGACGTTGACGCCTTCGCGCCCCATTTCCACTGCCGCGGAGAGGCCCGAGAGTCCGGCGCCGACCACGATCGCGTCGGCGTACCGGGACGGGGCCTGCGGCGCCGGCGCCTGTTCGGTGCAGGCAACCAGCGACGCGGCGACCGCCGCGCCGACCAACGCATTGACGATTCCCGTTCGACTGCGCCGACTCGCCATCAGGCGCTCTCGATATACGAACTGTCGATCTGCGAGACCGAGGTCACGCCGACTTCCTGCATGACCCGTCGAAATTCCGTCCGCAACAGGTGCAGCACCTGCTCGACCCCGGCCTGACCGAATGCCCCCATGCCCCACACGTATGGCCTGCCGACGCAGACCGCATCGGCGCCCAGCGCCAGCGCCTTGAAGATATCCGTACCCCTGCGGAAACCACCGTCGACCAGGACGGGAATCCTTCCGCCAACCGCAGACACTATTTCCGGCAGGCTCTCGATGGTGGAACGCCCGCTGGCTTCGGAACGGCCGCCGTGATTGGAGACGATGATCCCGTCCACGCCGTGCTGCAGGCACATTGTTGCGTCTTCGGCGGTGACGATTCCCTTGAGCACCACCTGCATGGATGTCGCCGACCTGAGACGGTCGACAAACTCCCAGGTAAGTCCCGTCGCCTGCGTGCTCTCGACACCTTCCAGGTCAATCCCGGTCCAGACGCCCCGGTTCCGGAGCCTCTGCTGAGGCGTTGCGCCGGGAATATGGCAGGCGGTGCAGTCGGTGGTATCCGAGCGTGCATAGCGTTCGGAAGTTTCCATGTTGCGCGGCGCCGAACGGTCCACTGTCACTGCGACCACCGGGCTTCCGGCCTGTTCCGCGCGCTTGACCAGGGCCTCGGCCACATGCCAGTAGTTGGTCGGATAAAGCTGAAACCAGACGGGCTCGCCCCTGGCAGCAGCGACGTCCTCGATGCTGCGGCTGGTCATGGTGGAGAGAATCTGCGTGTGCCCACCCGCCCTGGCCGCACGTGCGGCAGCCACCTCCGCATCCGGATGGTATTTTGCCTGCCCGCCCACCGGCGCGAGCGCAATGGGATTGTTCCATGGCATGCCGAATACGCGGGTGGAGGTATCCGCGTCCCGGGCATCCACCAGGCGGCGCACGCGAATCCGGTAGCGCCTGAAACCCTCGCGATTGGCCAGCAGGGTCTCGTTGTCGTCGGTTCCGGAAACCGTGTAGCCGTAATGCGCAGGCAACATGCGCGTCTTGGCCACTGGCTCGAAATCGAAGACGTTGAGCGCCTCCCCGGCCGACTCGATCAATTCCGCCGGCAGTTCGTCCGCCAGGATTTTCTCCGCCAGCAAGGGAAGAACCCCGGAACCGGCGACGACCGGCATGCCGGCCAGGTACCGCAGGAATGCCCGCCGGGCGGCGAGGCCCCCATCGCTTGAGGATCCGCGTCCGGACATCGTTTTTCTCCTGCGGGTATGCGACCGATGAGTTTTCGGCCTCATTGTACAGCCTGGGTTGCCAGCGCCGGTGCGGCCGCTATCATTGCCGGCATCGTGTTGCAGGTAGCGCGGGATCGAAATGGGACTATTGGTCGACGGGCAGTGGCAGGACCGCTGGTACGACACGCGAATCAACAAGGGGCGATTCGTCCGCAAGGAATCTCAGTTCAGGAACTGGGTGACGGCCGACGGTTCGCCCGGTCCCAGCGGTACGGGGGGATTCGGGGCCGAGGCAGGGCGCTACCACCTGTACGTATCCTATGCCTGTCCGTGGGCTCACCGGACACTCATTTTCCGCGCGGTCAAGGGCCTTGAAGACATGATTTCGGTGTCCGTCGTGCATTGGTTCATGGGCGAGTACGGCTGGACGTTCGAGGACGCGGAGATTCCGGATACGGTGAACAACGCGCAGTTCATGCACCAGGTCTACACCGCGGCAATTCCCGATTACACGGGGCGAGTGACCGTCCCGGTCCTGTGGGACAAGCGCCAGGGGACGATCGTCTCCAACGAGTCCTCGGAGATCATCCGCATGCTCAACAGTGCCTTCGACGGCGTCGGCGCCGCTGCCGGCGACTACTATCCCGAGGCGCTGCGCGGGGAGATCGACACGATCAACGAGCGCGTGTACCACACCGTCAACAATGGCGTTTATCGATCCGGGTTTGCCACCACCCAGGAAGCTTACGAAGAAGCCGTCGGTCCGTTGTTCGAGTCGCTCGACTGGCTGGAGGACCGCCTTTCAGGGCAGCGCTATCTCGCGGGCAGTGCGATAACCGAGGCCGACTGGCGCCTGGTGACGACGCTGTTCCGCTTCGATCCCGTCTACGTCGGGCACTTCAAGTGCAACCTGAGGCGCATCGCGGACTACCCTAATCTATCCGCCTACACGCGGGACCTTTATCAGCAGCCGGGCATCGCCGAAACCGTGCGCCTCGATCACATCAAGGCGCACTACTACGGCAGCCACGAATCGATCAATCCCACGCGCATCGTGCCTCGGGGCCCCGACATCGACTACGGAGCCCCGCACGACCGGGACCGATTCGACTGAGTTTGGCGGATCGGACCGCTAGTCGGCCGCGAAGCAGTAGAACAGTCCGTCTCCACCAGTAGCCTGGAGATCCTCCTGGGAGCAGCTTCTCGAAGCATGCGCCGAATTCCACGACGTGTTGCCGCCGCCGTGGCGGTCGTGATGCCCTACCTGGGCGCTGCCCTCGCTGCTGCTGGTCCAGTTGTTGCAGGTATGGTCCGCATCGTCGGGGAAAAAGGCCGTACCGTCGGCCATGGACCCGGTGAGGATATCGTGCTTGTTCGGCTGGTCGCCGCGTGCATTGACGCGCTTGCCGTTCTCGTCCAGCCCGGTGCTGGCGAACAAATTTGGACTGACGTGCAACTGGTCCAGATTCTCTGCGATCAGGTCGCCGGCGGCATTGTGCCAGGGCCCTTCACCGATCCGGCTGCGGGCATCGACGCCGCGGCCCCCTTCCCGTTCCGTGCCCAGGTAGGCGCGCCAGGTCCTGTCGCCCGCACCGGCGGATTCGGCCAGCGCCTGACAATGGGCGTCCGCGCCTTCAATGCCGCCGAGGTCGCCGCCGTTACCCAGTCCCACGCTGATAATGAAAAAAGTCATGTCCTGCGCCAGCGCCCCCTGGGTACACGCAAGCGCCAGAAACGTCGCTGCCAGAGCGTAGATTGTTTTTTTCATTTGCGTCTTCTCCCTCGTAGTCAGACAATCCGAACCGGAGACCAGTCCGCACTTCGGTCGCCCGACATGTTGGCCTCGATTCAAGCGCGACTGCCGGAACGTGGCAGGTCCCACACCACCCGGAGTCCCGGTTCATTGTCTCCCATATCCACCCGCGAATCGTGCAGCTTTGCCACCGCGGCCACCAGGGTCAGTCCCAGTCCGTTGCCCGCCGATTCACGGTGGGCATCCAGCCGATAAAACCGCTCGAAGACGCGCTCGCGTTCTTCAGGGGGTATTCCCGGGCCCGAGTCGCTGACCACCAGACGCGGCCCATCGCTGCGCCGCAGCAGTTCAATCTGCACCCGGCCTCCTTCCGGCGTGTATTTCACGGCGTTGTCCACCAGATTGCAGATGGCCTGGAACAGCAGGTTCCGGTCGCCATGCAGACTGACGGCGGCATTGTGTTCCAGCCGCAGTTCGATGTTCTTTTCGCTCGCAACCGGTTCGTACAGATCGGCAATGTCGACCATCAACGCCTGCATGTTCACATCCGCGAAGTCGGTGCGCCGGCTGCCGGCTTCAAGCTGGGCGATGCTGAGCAGCGCGTTGAACGTGGCCAGCATGCGGTCCGTCTCTGCGATGGACTGTTCTACGCCCGCTTTAACTTCGTCCGGCGGTGCCTTGCGCAACCGTTCCAATCGGGTTCTCAGTCGTGCCAGAGGGGTCCGAAGGTCATGGGCGATGGCATCGGAAACCGAGCGCACGCCTTCCATCAGGGACTGGATCTGATCCAGCATTCGGTTCAGGTTGCCCGACAGACGGTCGAACTCGTCACCGCCCTGTCCCTGGGGCATACGCCGCGACAGGTCGCCGAGACGGATTTCCTGGCTGATCCGGTTGACCTGCTCCAGGCGTCCGGCAATGCGGCCGGCCATGAGGAAACTGCCGAGTATGGCGAGAACGGCCATGGCCGCCAGTCCCCAATTCAAGGCGGATCGCACCACCTCCCGTGCTGAATCGATATTGCCCCCCATGCGGCCATACAGCAGTTGACGATTGGGTGCGATCGGGATGATTCGCGCGTAAACGTCATCGTCCCATTCGGGAATCTGCGCCCGGAACCCGCGCTGGATATCCAGTTCGAACCGCACCCAGCCGTCCGTCTCCGGTGCGCCGGTACAGATTTCCTGAATCGACTCATCATCGTCCAGTCGCTTGTATCCGCCTGCCAGCGCCTGACAGGCGTCGTCGAGGATGATGTAGATGCCCGGCGGGTCCAGTTCCGCCAGTCCACCGATCTCGGCGAGGAAAATCTCTTCGCCGCGTTCCAGGTAGAACTGCCGCGACTGATTCAGTTCCAGGTCGATCGTGCCCCGCAATTCCTGCTCCAGGAACACCATCGCCTGCCGATATACGAATCCACCGATGATCAGGACGGACGCAGAGAACAGCACCATGAACCAGAGGCCCAGGAGGAACGTGGTACTGCGCCAGACGTTTCTAAGATGTGCCCAGTACATAGCCGATTCCGCGTACCGTGTGAATCAACGGCTGCTCGAATCCCTTGTCGATCTTCTGGCGCAGCCGGCTGACATGGACATCGATCACGTTGGTCTGGGGGTCGAAGTGATAGTGCCACACAGCCTCCAGGAGCATCGCGCGCGTGACCACGTGGCCCGCGTTACGCATCAGGTACTCCAGAAGCTGGAACTCCCGGGGCTTGAGATCGATCTCGATGTCCTCGCGAAAGACCTGTCTTGCCAGTAGATTCATGTGCAGCCCATCGACCTGCAGCGACGTGTTGACCTCGCGGCTCGCCGCCCGCCGGGCCAGCGCCTCGATTCGGGCAATCAGTTCGGAGAACGCAAACGGTTTGACCAGGTAATCGTCTCCGCCCGCCTTCAACCCGTGAACACGGTCGTCCACGTCGCCCAGTGCGCTCAGGATCAGGACGGGCGTCTCGTTTCCCGCGGCACGAACTGCCTGTATGGCGCTCAACCCGTCCATACCCGGCAGCATGCGATCCACCACGAACATGTCGACGGAGTCGTCGGCCGCGGCCCGCAGCATGTCGCGGCCGTCGCTGACATGGTCGACGTCATGGCCGGCCTCGGTGAGGCCGTGCACGATGTGCCGAGCCATGGTCGAATCGTCTTCGACTACCAGGATATGCATTCACGCTCTCCGGATCCCACGGGCGCCGGGCCGCCCGGCCGCCCACCCCCAACACTAGATAAAACGGTGTGGCTGCGCCAG
The DNA here is from genome assembly GCA_022825505.1 of Gammaproteobacteria bacterium. Lineage (GTDB taxonomy): Bacteria > Pseudomonadota > Gammaproteobacteria > Steroidobacterales > Rariloculaceae > UBA6522. The sequence continues at coordinate 196,235 of JAJDWR010000036.1, forward strand.
CGAAACCCCAAGACATTACAGGAAGTTAAGTTTGCATTGCGATGCGCGGCGGCGTGCTCCCGAGCGTATTCGAGGCTGTATACTTTGGGACTTGTATCCAAACGTTGACGCATTGCGCGGCCACCTGTCCGGATACGAACAGGAACCGCGGGGGCCGTACCGGGCAACCGCCGGTCGAGAAGAAACCCGAAAAGGAGTTCACCATGGCAGATCGCAGAGATTTCCTGAAGGCGGCAAGCGGGGCGGCAGGCGCGATTTTCCTCTCGCCGATTGCGAGGTCGCTCGCTCAGAGCGCCCGGCGCGAGGTTTACATTGGCTCCCGGCGGGCCACCACAGTGGACATTCACGCGCACTGCGTCTTTCCCGAGGTGGCGGAAGTACTGCAGGAAACCGAGTTCGCCGATGTCGGCTTTGCCGCCTGGCAGGCCCTCGGCCCGGATCGGCTGGAGGACATGAACGAGCGCGGCATCGACTACCAGGCCCTGAGCATCAACCGGTACTGGTGGTATGGAGCCGACCGGGACCTGGCGGCGGAAGTCGTCAGGGTCCACGACGAAGGCCTTGCAGCGTGGGTGGAGGAGCATCCCGACCGGTTCGTCGCCCTGACTTCGCCCGCCCTGCAGTTTCCCGACCTGGCCGCGGAGCAACTGGAATACGCCGTTAACGAACTCGGCCACAGGGGCGCCTCCGTAGGCGGGTCGTGCAACGGCGAGAACCTCTCCGATCCCAGGTTCGACCCCTTCTGGGCCAAGGCGGAGGAACTGGGCGCGCCGGTGTTCATGCATCCGAGCAACGCTGCGAACCTGATCCGGGAAGGCGCCTTCGACGGCCGCGGCGACCTCGGCAACATCATCGGCAATCCCCTGGAGACCGCCCATTTCCTGGCGCGGCTGATGTTCGACGGCACGCTGGACAAGTTCCCGGGGCTCAAGGTGGTGGGCGCGCACGGCGGCGGCTACCTGCCGTCCTACCTGATGCGGTTCGAAGTGGCCTGCGAGGTGCGCGGCAACGCGGATTGCGCCAGCACGCGGCTGCCGAGCGAGTATCTCATGGACCAGGTGCTCGTGGACAGCATGGTGTTCTCGCACGAGGGCCTGCGGCACCTGGCGGCGGAAGTGGGCGCAAGCCAGATCGTCTACGGCACGGACGCGCCCTTCAACTGGCCGGATACGCTGGACCTGATCCTGGAGGCGGACTACCTGAGCGACGAGGAGAAGATCGCCATCGTAGGGGGCAACCTGATGGAGCTGCTGCGTATCGAGGCCTGATGAATCCGGACATAGCTATTCGGATCGGCAAATAAACGAACCGCAAATTTCGATCATCAAACCGAATACCGTGGGGAGTGCAAGGAGAAAGGTATGGGGACGATGAGCACATCCTGGAGAATCTCGGTCGCGGCCGCCGCTGTCGCAGCGTTCTGGTTCGCCGTTGCTCAAGGACAGGAGGTGGCGATCGATGCCAACGACATCGGCGGCACCGTCACGAGCGGGAACGGACCCGAAGCCGGTGTCTGGGTCATCGCCGAAACCGATGACTTCCAGACGCGGTTCGCCCGCATCGTCGTCACCGACGAAGACGGCCGCTACGTGGTGCCGGACCTGCCCGACGCCGACTACCAGGTCTGGGTGCGCGGCTACGGGCTGGCGGATTCCGACGGGATCGGCGCGCGTCCCGGCGACGCGGTGAATCTGACCGCCAGGCCGGCCGCCGACGCCGCGGAAGCCGCCGAGGTCTATCCGGCCATTGCCTGGTACGCCATGATGCACATTCCCGACGAAAGCGAAGTGGCGCACCTGCCCGGCGGGCTGAACGAATACCTCGGCATCATGAAGAACCAGTCCTGCGTGGGCTGCCACCAGCTCGGTCAGTTATCCACGCGGACCTTTCCCGAGGAGTTCATGCACATCGAGTCCTCCGAGGAGCGCTGGATCCGCCGCGTCCAGTCCGGACAGGCCGCGAGGCAGATGATCGAACCGCTGGCGTCCCGCCTCACCGGCGTGCCCTTCAGGTACCTGGCGGACTGGACCGACCGCGTCGCCGCCGGCGAAACGCCCTCCTGGATACCCGAACGCCCGCAGGGCGTCGAACGCAACGTGGTCGCGACCGTGAGGGACTGGGCGGATCCCAAGTCCTACCTGCACGATCTTTCGACCACGGATCGAAGGGATCCCACGGTCAACGCGTATGGAAAGATATTCGGCGCACCGGAACTGAGCACCGACAACTTCCCGATCCTCGATCCGGTGAACAACACCGACACGACGTTTCGGGCGCAGGTGCTGGATCCGGAGACGCCCACCACCAACAGCGATCCCATCGGTATGCCGTCAGCCTACTGGGGCGAGGAACGGATCTGGGACAGCCAGGCGAACGCCCACAACCCCATGCTGGATCAGTTCGGGCGGGTCTGGTACACGGCGCGGGTCCGCCGGCCGGAAACCGCAGACTTCTGCCGCGAAGGCTCCGACCATCCGTCGGCGCAACTGTTTCCCACCGCGCGCGTCAACCGCCACCTGGCGGTGTACGACCAGGAGACCGGCGAATACACGCCAATCGAAACCTGTTTCGGGACCCATCACCTGCAGTTCGCCTACGACGAGGACAATACGTTGTGGACCAGCGGCGGCGGCGACGTGGTGGGCTGGCTGAACGCCGACCAATTCGACGAGACCGGCGACTACGTGGTGTCCCAGGGCTGGGCGCCGGCGATCCTCGATACCAACGGCAACGGACAACAGGACGAGTGGGTGGAGCCCGGCGAGCCCATGGATCCGGAACTGGATACCCGCGTGCCGGCTCGCTTTTACGCGGTCATGCCCAACCCGGCGGACGGGCGCACGGTCTGGGGTTCGTGGAGTTTCACCTTCCCGGGCGCGATCATGCGGCTCGACCCGGGCGACAATCCCCCCTTCACGGCGCTGGCGGAGCGCTACAACATTCCGCTGCCGGGATTCTCATCCCGCGGTGCGGACATCGACCGCAACGGCACGATCTGGGTGTCGCTGGGCAGCGGCCACCTGGGCGAGTTTAACCGCGACCAGTGCGAAGGGCCGCTCAACGGCCCCACGGCCACGGGCGACCATTGCCCCGAGGGCTGGACATTTCACCGCTTCCCCGGCCCGGGCTTTCCCGAACTGCCGGAGTACAGCGTCGAGTCCAGCTACTACACCTGGGTCGACCAGCACAATTCGTCCGGGCTTGGAGAGAACACCCCCATCGCCACGGCAAACCTGTACGACGGCGTGCACGCCCTCGTGGACGGGGAATTCGTCACCATGCGCATCCCCTATCCCCTGGGCTTCTACAGCAAGGGGTTCGAGGGCCGCATCGACGACCCCGACGCCGGCTGGAAGGGCCGGGGGCTGTGGGTCCCCAGCGGCGACCGCACGCCCTGGCTGATGGAGGGCGGCCAGGGCACACGCCCGCTGGTGGTGCATTTCCAGGTACGGCCAGACCCACTGGCGAAGTAGCGCGTTATCGGTTTGTGTCAAGACGGCGCAAATCGTCGATCACCTCGACTCGACAGGTACCATTTGTTCGCCAGGAGACGGCATTGGTGGCCTCCGCGCCAGCTCCCGGAGCATAACTCGGCGCCACCACGCCGGATACATTCTCGCCGATGAGACTGTCGCTTCTTGCCCTTTCGGCGCTCTCCGGTATCTCCAACGCGCAGACTGAGCGTGTTACCGTGGCGGTGGCCGCCAACTTCGTCGTGCCCATGGTCGAACTGGAGACGCTGTTCGAGGCTTCCGGAGTGCACGAACTTACGGTCGTGAGCGGCTCCACCGGTCAGTTGTACGCGCAGATCGTTAACGGCGCGCCCTACGACGTCTTTCTCTCAGCCGACCGGGAACGGCCGCGGCGGCTCACCGCGGCGGGCCTCGGGAACGCGCCCTTTACCTATGCCCTGGGCCGGCTTGCACTGTGGACGCGGGAACCTCGATACACAGACGAACTGACTGTCGATACCCTGCACGATGGCGATTTTCGTCGTCTGGCCATCGCCAACCCGAGGCTTGCCCCTTACGGCGTAGCGGCGAGAGAAGCACTGCAGGCCATGGGCCTGTGGGAGACGCTGCAAGCCAGGATCGTGGTCGGCGAGAACGTCGGACAGGCATTCGCCATGGCGGAAACCCGAAACGCCGAGTTCGGATTGGTTGCGCTCTCGGCAGCCGTCGCCTATACGGGCGGCACCGCCGATCCGGGCCGTGCCGCGCATGTAACGGTTCCACCCGAGTACCATGGGCCGATCCGCCAGGACGCGGTTCTGTTGGAAAGGGGCCGGGACAATTCGGCCGCCCTGGCGTTCATCGAATTTCTGCAAGGGATGGATGCGCGCAGAATCATAGCCGGAGCGGGCTTCGAACTGCCTTGATGAGCGATGTTGTTCCAGTATGGCGTGTGGTATTATTTCTTTTTCTATCGTCGATAGTTAAGGAAAATACGGACGGGCAATGAGCACGATTGAACAGACTGATCGCCACTACTTTCAACAGCACGGCCTGCGCGCGCAACCGCCCGAGACCTTGAACGCGGCATTGAAGGACGCGATAGGACGTCTCCAGGCGAGTCTCTTCGGTCCCGCGCGGTCGGAGTTGACTGCGGCGGAAGTCGCGATGCTCGAGCGCGCGGGAGTTGACGTGGACCAGCGCCCGGGAAACGAGGATTCGGTGTTCCAGTTCGCGACGGAATGCGCCGCGATTCTGGCAACGAGCATGACTCCGGCTCAGGTCGCCAGAATGCTTGGCCTCACGCCCGTGCGAGTACGGCAGATGATCCGTCAGCGCGCTCTCTACGCAATTCGCGTGAACGGCCGGTGGCACGTCCCGACCTTCCAGTTCGACGGCGATGCCCTGATTTCCAACATCGGCCAGGTCAATCAGCGGCTGCCGGAACTCGACCCGGTGTCGGCGGTGCGCTGGTATACGTCCGCGGACCCTGAATTGGAGGACAGCTCCGGCCACCTCATGACCCCGCTGGAGTGGCTCGGAACGGGCCGCGATGCCCACGCCGTCATCGGGATCGTTCCCGACAGGTAGAGCCGGCAGTAACGCCCGCGAGCTTTACGCTATCCCCAACTGATCATTGCTGACGCGTAGTGCCGAAAGTTCCTCGCCAGCCCAGCCTCGCGCGACTGCGCGAGGCCAAACCCAATGTCCTGGTGCTTCCCGCAGGCACCGAACTCTGGCGGATTTATTTTCGGGGCGGCGAACACCCTACGTTCTGGAACGAATTCCGCCATGTGGGTCCACTGGATTCCCGCTTCGACCACCACGATGGAAGGGAACCTTCGTTTCAGTCAAGGAGCGTGCTCTACGCGGCAGCGAGTCCGGTGACTTGCCTGGGTGAAGCGTTTCAGAAGACGCGCACGATTCACCGTTCCGCGCGCATGGGATGGCTGGCCGGATTCAAGTTGGCGACGGACATCCGGCTACTGGACCTGATGGGCGGTTTCGCCACCCGAGCCGGGGCATCCATGGGCCTGATGTCCGGACCGCGATCCGTGAGCCGCAACTGGGCGCGAGGGTTCTACGATGCTTATCCGGCCATACATGGACTTCGGTATCCGTCGTCAATGCACGCCAATCGCGCCGCCTATGTGCTGACCGATCGCGCGGAGGCTGCCAGCGCGTTGCCGTTGCAAGCCGGCTTCCACCGGGCACTCGCGGACCCGGCGATGCTGGAAATACTCAGGAATGCCGCCAACGAACTCGGCTACGCGCTGGGTTAGCGGCGTCACCCGGTCTACGGCGCGTCTGAAGCTGTCCGGGAGCACTGAGAGATCGCCATGTTTTGTGCACGAGAACCCGATCGGTGTTAGCGTAGCCGAACTTGATCCTTCCAGCCGGCAGAGGAGACTCGGCGAGCCATGAAACTTTCAACCGGCATCGGGCTACCCGCAATCGTCTCCGCCGCCAGCATGGTGGGTTGCGACATGGGCACCCCGGACACGCAGACCCTGGAAACGGCACCAGCCGTGGACCCGCGTCCGAACATTCTCCTGATCGTCACCGACGATATGGGTTACACCGACCTGGGGTCGTTCGGCAGCGAGATTCCAACGCCGAATCTGGATGAACTGGCCTACAGCGGCGTGCGTCTGACCAATTTCCACGCGGCGCCAGTCTGCGCGCCCGCACGGGCGATGCTCCTGTCCGGTATGGACAATCACGAGGCCGGAATCGGGTCCATGGACATCAAGCGCTTCTTCGACAACGGCACCGAGCCCGATCAGACGGCCCCCGGATACGCGCAGCCGGGCTACGAGGGCTACCTGAGCCACCGGGTCGCGGCCTTGCCCGAGGTCTTGCGCGACGCCGGCTACCACACCTACATGGCGGGGAAATGGGATCTGGGCCGGGCCCTGGTGGACGAAACCAATCCGGCAGGCCGCGGCTTCGAGTCATCCTTCGTGCAGACAACGGGCACGACAGTGCATCTGAGTCCGGCCGACGGCGGCGCCCACGGCGGCATTCGCAGGGCGGATCCGCTCGTTTTCCGGGAAAACTGGGACGTGGTGACGAGTTTGCCGGAGGACTATTTCTCAACCCGGGTTTACACAGACAAGATCATCGAGTACATCGAGGCAAACCGGGACGACGGCCGACCGTTCTTCGCCTATCTGGCACTGACCGCACCGCACTGGCCGCTGCAGGTTCCGGACGACTGGCTGGACCGGTTTGCCGGCCAGTACGATGACGGTTACGACGCAGTCCGGGACCGGCGCGTGGAACGCGCCCGGGAACTCGGCATTCTGCCTCCTCACGCCGACATGGTGGATTACCCGCGGGGTTCCACACCCTGGGCCGAACTGGACGAGACCGCCCGCGCCGAACAGGCGCGACTCATGGAAATCTACGCGGCCATGGTCGCCAACATGGACTTCCACGTGGGCCGCCTGGTCGAGTATCTGCGCGATACCGGTGAATTCGACAACACCTTCATCCTGTTCATGTCGGACAATGGCGCCTCCGGCAGCGCACCCGAAGGGTTCGCCGAAGGATACGACAACAGTCTGGCCAACATGGGCAGACGCGATTCGTTCATAGAATACGGTCTGGGCTGGGCGGAGGCGGGCACGGCGCCCTATCGGGACGTCAAGGGATCCGTGGCCGAAGGCGGAGTCCTGGCGGCCGCATTTGCCGCCCACGGCACCCTGGCAGACACCGGTGGTATTTCCCGGGAATACCTCACCATGCAGGACGTCATGCCGACGCTGCTGGAACTGGCGGGCGCCGAGCCTCCGACAGGCGAATACCACCATCGGCCGGTACTGACCATGCGCGGCAAGTCCTTCCTGGACCACCTTCAGGGCGGCGCCAGCCCGGTACACGATCCCGACGAAGCCATCGGCTGGGAACTGCACAGTCTGCGCGCCCTGGTCCGCGGCTCCTGGAAACTATTGTGGATACCCACAGAGGACGAGGAAACCCGCTGGGAGTTGTTCGACCTGGACAGCGACCCATTCGAGCGCAACGACCTGTCCTCTCAGCGCCCCGACCTGACACAGGAATTGATCGGGGAATGGTACCGGTACGCCGAGGACGTTGGGGTTGCCATCAGCGAATGAACGGGGCCGCGGACGCCGAACGACAGAGCGCGCCGACCGCCCGCTACCCGTGATCGCCGATAGTCGAGCCTGAAGTCAGTGTTCCCGATTCGCGACGACAATCCCCAGATTCTCACGCCGTACACGACCTACGCGATCATCGCGTTCAACGCCCTGGCATGGATATTCGTGCAGGGGCTGGGCTCCAATCCCGCCCTGGCCGGCTCCATCTGCCAACTGGGCCTCATCCCGGGGGAGCTTCTGCAGACGGTACCGGCCGGAACGCGGTTCCAGGTGGGCCCGAACAGCATCTGCGTGCTAGGCGATGCTTCGGTTTGGCATACGGCGCTGACGTCGATGTTCCTTCACGGGGGCTGGTTGCACCTCATCGGCAACATGTGGTTCCTGTGGATCTTCGGCAATAACGTGGAGGATTCCATGGGACACGGGCGCTTCGCGGTGTTCTACGTTCTCTGCGGGCTGGCGGCGGCGGCAGCTCAGATCGTCTCGAACCCCGATTCCTCCGTGCCCATGGTCGGTGCATCAGGCGCCATCGGCGGCGTGATGGGCGCCTACATCCTGCTCTACCCCCGGGTACACGTTCACATGTTGATCTTCCTGGGCTTCTTCATCACGACCATTGCCGTTCCCGCGGTCCTGATGCTGGGCTATTGGCTGCTCATCCAGGTCCTGAGCGGTTTCGCCACTCTGGGCGCGCAGGGCGGCGGCGTGGCATTCTGGGCGCATGTGGGCGGGTTTGTCGCCGGAGCCGCACTTATTTTCCTGTTCAGGGATCGCGAACTATTGCGCCGCCACCCCTACCATGGCTGGCGCCAGCGCCGCTCCCCCACGCGCAACTGGCGGAGAATCGATCGCTGGTAACCGAGTTGGCCAAGCCCGCCGGACCACGCGTCGTCAGCATGAATCGGGGAAATGTCGCCTTGCGAAACGTGCAGAGAGACTTGGTGGTGAGCAAACGGCCTACAGCCCTGCCAACTCCAGCAACTCCTCACCATACTGGGCCCGCGCCTCGGCATAGATGGGCTGAATGGCGGCAACAAACGCGTCGACCTCATCCGGCGTCAACTCCAGGATCTCCCCGCCGGCTTCCCTGATCGCCGCGGCGGCGTCGGTCTCTTCACCGTCCTTCAGGCTTCGCTGGAAGGCCACGGCGTCGGTCACGGCATCGCGCATTTCCGCCTGCAACTCTTCGGGCCATGCGTCGAACGTGGGCCGGTGCACGAAGATCGGGCGTGATATGTAGAAGTGGTTGCTGGCGGTATGGAACTGATGGAAGTTGTGGACGCCGTAGGTCACCGTGTTGGCGAAGGGATTCTCCTGGGCGTCGAGGGTGCCGCCAACGATCCGTTCGATGGCCTCGGACAGGTCCATGATCTGCGGATCAGCGCCCAGCAGTTCGAAAGTGCGGGCATGCACCTGGCTGGGCAAGACCCGCATGAGCAGGCCATCCAGGTCCGCCGGCGAGCGGATCGGGCGCACCCGGTTGGACATGTGGCGCAGGCCGTTCTCGAAGTAACCCAGAATGCGATAGTCGGTCTGTGCCTCGATAGCCGCAGTCAGCACGCGCCCCAATTCGCCGTCCATGGCGGCACGGGCGCTTTGGTTGTCCCGGAACAGAAAGGGCAGGTCCACCAAGCCAAGCTCGGGGACGCGATCAGTCAGGTAGCTGCTGGACTGGTACCCGAGGGTCAGGATGCCCTCCTCCACCAGCCACAGGATATCCAGCCCCCGATAGCCCAGGTCGAGGATGTTGTAGACGTAACGGACTTCCACCTCGTCCCCGAACCGGGCTTCAAGCCGGTCGCCCATGCGCTTCAACGCCAGGCTGAAGCTGGTGGTGGACGGTCCGTAGCCGGCCATGATGATTCGGATGGGCCCATCCGCCCGTCCGGTTTCCTGCGCCCTGGATGAGGTCGTCAGCAAGCTGCCTGCGGCAGCACTGGCTCCCAGAGCCGCCGATGTCTTGAGAAAGTGCCGTCTGGACATGAAATCGCTCCGTCCTGCCAATCGTTCGTCAGCGCAATGGCAGAATTCTAGCCGGAGCGGACCGCGGGAGCGATACCCCGTCGCCCTGGCGCGTGTCGGTCTCCCGGGCGACATTCATCAGAGACTGGTAGAACGCCTTTGCGGCAGGGGACAGCGTCGTGTGGGCGCGGATCATCACGTGGAGCGTGCCGGGAATGGTCTCGTCGTGCTGGTCAATCAATTCCGAAACCGGCAACAGCACCACCTGCGTTCTCACTTCGGGTCGCTCCAGTTCCAGCAGTGGCGCCAGCCCAAGACGGTCGCTGCCGGTGACCACCGACGACATGACTTCGAACGAATTGGTATCGATACAGTCGGGCGGTAAACCTCTCCCCCTCTCGATCAGGAACCGTTCCAACCATTTTCGCTGAGGCGTATAGGCAGGCGGGGTGATCCACGTACACTCCGACAATTGCGCCGGCGTAACGGTTTCCAGCTTCGCAAGGGGATGTCCCTCGCGTGCAAAGACGTAGAACGGCGCTTCCATGAGAGGAAGAAAGATCACGTCAGGATAGTCGGAAGAGGCATAGCGCGTCCCGACGATCATATCCAGGTCGCCGGCGCGGAGAGCGGATTCCAGAGCCGGAAAGTCCCCGTCCCGGACGCTCAGTTGCAGCTGCGGATGTTTCAACAGCACGCGGTTGATCGCTTTCGGGATAATGGTCTTGGTCGGCGGCAACGTGCCGATCCTGACGCGCCCGCGCGGTACATCGTCGATGCTGTCAAGCTCTTCAACGGCGTGCGTGATCTCGGCGAATGCAACTTTCACATGGGTCAGCAGGATCCTGGAGAAAGGCGTCGCATCCAGGATACCGACAGAAGTCCTTTCGAACAGCGCAACGCCGAGCTGTTCCTGAAGCTCGTGGAGGGAGCGGTAGATCGACTGGGCGGTCACTCCCAGGCTGTCGGCGGCGCGTTTCGCGTCACGGCACTCGTGCAAGGCGATAAAGGCGGCCAGGCGTTGATTGCTGACTTCCATGCGAAACAGGGGCAGATTCGAATCTCGATCCGGATGCTCGACCATGTTCTTGTAGGCCGCACGCGCGCGGTCGAATTCCCGGGCAGCAATTTGAAGGCGTCGCAGCAGAATCCTTCCGTGCGCCGTCGGAAGCATTCCGGATCCCGTCCGATCGAACAGGGAAACACCCAGATTCTTCTCCACTTGCGTGACCGCCTTCGTGATGGCGGACTGGGACCGGGAAAGGATTGCGCTCGCGCGGGTCACGCTGCCCGTTTCGCCGACGAGCAGGACAGCCTTGAGCTGCTTCAGGCCCAGCGAGTGGGGACCGATGGATGCCATGTCCGCTACGCTTCCTTCCCGCGAAGCCACGTCCTGTACGACAGAATCGACGATCGATCAAGGCTCTGCATGCTTCCAGGCTCCCTGATTGCCTTCAGTCCTCAATTAACGGAGGCTGAGGTCCGACCACCGATTCCAGCGCCTGGTGCGCGCAGGGCTCGTCTCCGCCGAAAAAGCCGCCGACGCCGATGGCGCCGATCATGACGCCGTCCGCGATGATGGGCAGGCCGCCGGTCACAAGATACGTGCCATGTTTCACGATCATCGATTCGCTGCCGGTTCGGTCGTATCTGTTTCGTGCGGCATGGCTTGAGACGCGATAGTAAAGCGCAGTCTCGGCCTTGTATTGAGCCGTATCGATGTTGACGGGATTGTGCCCGTCCATGCGATAGGCGTAGACGATGTTGCCGGCCGGGGCGACGATGACGACGCTCACCCGCCGATTCTGTTCCTGCGCCCATACAACGCAGGCTTTCGCAATGCGCTCGGCCGTTTCCACCGAAATCTCGTAGGGCATCAGCGTCGCCTCCGCATCTTCGGCGGAAATCGTGAAGGCGTCGAGATCCTGTGCCCGGGTCATCGTCGCAAACAGTGCGCCCAATATCGCCAACGCTGCGCCACAGGCTTGTGCGCGAATCAATTTGCCTACTCTCATTGCGTTCTCCATACAAGTGTTTCAGTTCAACGGGTTGAAAAGATCCCAGCCTTCCGCTTCGACGCAACCCGATGGCAGTACCTGGTTGCCGGGCATGTAGATCCAGGCCTTCTCGCGCACCCGGGGTGCGGTGTAGATCGCCGGATCGATGACCGTCTGACGGTACTCGAGACGGCTGCCTTCCCCGTTTACCTGAAATCGCTCGATGATTTCGATGTCCTCGGTCTGCAATACCAGGCCGACGGCAGCGCTCCCCCGCCGCGGCAATGCAACCCCGGTGGTCCGGACGACGAGCGTGTTTTCGTCCTCCCACTCCCCGGCCGAGTAGCCCATCGGCGTGGGCGCCGGAGCATCGGAAACCTCCCCGCCCATGTGGATCACACGCCGGGTGTCGTACTCCTCCATCTGAATGACGATCCGGTCGCCCTGCTGCGAGATTTCGACGGGATTGGGGTCGGACAGAATCATCGGCATGTGTTTCGGCGTGCACCCCGAATTGCTGGCAATGATCTCCGGGTCCAGCCGGTCGATGGCTTCCCCGATCGCCCGGGCCTCGTCGGTCAACTCCGGATCGGCAACCGTGCGAAAGCCCTCGCCGCTGTCCGTCCACGTCCGGAACAGCCCCAGCGACGGGTCGCTGACGGGATTGGGGGGACTGAATCCGCCTATGGTGTTTTCAGTCCAGTAGGCCCCGAATTCGTCCAGCAACACTTCACGCCCATCCGGCAGCAACAGGTTCTTTCCGAACATTTGCGGCGTATCGCCCCTCGGGGGCAGGCCCGCAACCTTTACGGTCACTCCCATGGGCAGGATCTCCTCCTGGGTCAGGCCCCACCGGGTCAGCCGCGAGACGGGCGAGCTCTCCACCTGCCAGAGAACCTCTTCGCCGTTCTCGTCCTCGGTCCTGACCGTGAAGCGCAGATGTGGATTTCGCCACAGGACACGGGTGATCTCACCCTCGATCTCCCCCATTTGGTCCGTACGATAAGGCGTCGGGGCATGATGCCCGAGTGCCAAGGCATGCAGTCCGCCCAGTGCAAGGACGCCTGAAAGCCCAACCACTGCACCTTTCATATCCGCTTCTCCCAATTGTCAATTGGTTTCTCGACTCGGTCAGCTTCAACCGTTTGCTCCGCTCAGGTTTCCGCGCGTCACTCTTCCTCGTCCTGGACAGCGAAGTTCACGCCGCCGATAGGAAAGCCGATCGGCCAGTTTTCCTGGTATCCCTCCGATCCTGGCGCACCCGGGCTCGGTTCCCGGTAACGGTACAGGTAGTCCCACATGGAAATCACGTTGGCACGCAGCCAGGGCTCGTAGTTCCCGTAGTCGGAGAAGTCCTCCATGGTGACGCGCTCGACGATCTCATAGATAGTCGCGCCGGCAAGCATTTCATCGTAAACGCGCTCCCTCAGCGCCATGGTCCACTCGCGGAAATAGACGAAGGACTGCTGGTCGGCGAGACCCGCATGACCGGGAACGACAATGTCCACGTTATCAAGCTTCGACAACTCGTACAGAGCATCGATGACGCCGTCCACGTCGGAGTCGCGGAAGTCCGGCAGGCCCAGCGACTTGCCGGAGCGCACGATGTCGGTCGCTACCAGCACACCTTCTTCCGGGAAGTGCACCTGGATCAGGTTGTCGCTGTGGGTCTTTCCGAAGTAGTAGAGCACGGCGCGGTGGCCGCCGAGAAAGATCTCCATTTCGTCCTCGAACACCACGTCGGGAATGGACGTGTTGCGATTCTCCCGGATGAGGTGTTCGCGGATGTTGCGGTGCCCGATGGTCACTGCCGTGTCGTCGAAGACCTGCAGCCCGCAGATGTGCATCTCGTGGTCGTGACTCAGAATTACGTATTTCACCGGTACGCCGAATCGCCGGTCAAGCTCCTCCTTGAGCCACTCCATGCCCCCACCTGAACAGGTGGCGTCCACCATGATGATGCCTTCGTCGGTCACCAGAAATGTATTCGATGTCGGGCCGCGCCGATACACGTTTTCGGTGAGTTGGGTAATCGTGTCCGCGCCGGCTCCGCCCATGCCCTGGGCGAAGGCCGTGTGCCATGACAGGCCGCACAAGGCAAGAATAATCATGTTCGCAGTCGTTCTCATCGTTTTTCTCCATTGTGATGCTTGTGTCCTGGTAAATTGATTGGCGGCATGCGGATTCCCCGTTAGAGCAAGCCCGCCCGGACGGGCGCAACGGCGTCGCGCAACTCTTCGTAGACCGCGCGGACGTCCGGGTCAAGCCCGTCCGTACCGTTTGCGAGGAGATCGTTCGACTCGCGAGGGTCGTTCAGAAGGTCGTACAGTTCGTAGGACTTGACTCGATCGTCACGTCCGCACGGCACCGGATCGTCCAGCGTCGGTTGAGGCCCGACAATGCAGATGAAGCTGCGGTTCTCGTCCAGGACCGTCGCTTGCATCAGCTTGTAGCGGTTGTTGCGAATCGCCGTGGCCTCCCGGCCGCCAAAGGCGGGCTGCTCGTGGACCCAGGGATTGCCCGCAACGGCGCCACCCTCCCCGAGCAGATACTGGCGTCCCGGTACGGGTTCTCCCCTCAGCGTAGCCGTCAGGGAACGCCCGTGGATAACGACCTCCGGCGGAATGGATGCCGGCACGCCGTCCTGTGTCAACTCCGCCCCCGCCAGATCGAGCACGGTCGAGAAAATGTCGCTGGTGTGCACGAGTGCGCGGGAACGGCTGCCCCGATCCTCGATACCCGGGCCCGCGATCACCATGGGGACGTGGATGCCGCCCTGGTAGATGCTTCCCTTGCCGCGTCGGCCGGGCACGACGGCCGGGTCGGCGAGCGATGCGACAGTACCGTTGTCGCCTACAAAGATCACCACCGTCTCCTCGAGGTCCACCGCCTCCAGCAATCGGCCGATCTCGGTATCCATGGCCGACACCATCGCGTCGAACACGAGCCGGCCACCCACCGGATCCCCTCGTTCCTGAACCCAGAGCCCGGCCTCGTAATTGCCGAAATGAGCTTCAATGCGCTCCCGGAGCGTCGTATCGACCAGGTGTTCCGGAGGCAACTGCAACGGCGTATGGGGCGTCTGGAACGCCAGCCACAGAAACCACGGCGAATCCGCCAGCTCCGAGAGCCAGCCAAGTGACCGATCCACATCCCAGGTGGGCATGTAGTTGCCGTGCAGGCTCTCCGGTACGGGCGCCGGACGTGGACTCTCCGGAAACGTCACCTCCTCGCAGTCCGGGGCGCAGCGCCAGGTTTCCAGGTAGCCTCCCCAGTAGGCCGCAATCGAGTCCTCTTCCGCTCCGGCGCCGGCGCCGAAGCTGCGCGGCCGGCCGGCAAAGAAATCGTACCCGGCCAGTACGGGTCCGTCTCCAGTACGGGTCAGGTGCCACTTGCCGACCATGCCCGTGTCGTATCCGAGCCTGCCCAATTCTCTGGGCAGGTAGTGCGGGTAGTCGAGCCGATCGACGAGCCCCTCCAGGGGCGGCGTGATCACGCCTGTCACCCCGTTGAGGGAGCCGAACTGACCCGTGATGATGGTCGCCCGTGTCGGTGAACAACTCGGCGCCGACCACGCGTTTTCGTAGGTCACACCCTCGCGGGCCAGCGCCTCGATCACCGGTGTATGAGGCACATGTTCACCGGAGACGTACAGCGAGGATTTGTCGAAGCCATAGTCGTCGGCGATGATCAGAAGTACGTTCGGCGCAGCACCGGCCCATCCGCCCCAGCAGAGCAGCAGGACGGAAAGAGCATGACGAATGCCCGGCATTTTCGGATTCAGGCTCTTTCTCCGCATCCGGTCCACGAGGCCGACGCCAGTCTGAACCAATCTGTCGCCCATTGCCCTAGAGTTCCAGATGCCGTCGGGTGGCGAGTGGATCGCAGTTGTACTCCTGCCACTCGTAATCCGGTGAGAACATGTACACGGATGTCCGCCGCACGGGTTCGGCCAGGTACTCGGGGTCTTCCTGAAGCGTTTCCACCCGCATCCGGCGGCCGCCGTCAAGCAACGTGTAGCGCTCCTCGGCGTGCTTCAGGTCACCGGAAGGAATGCCCCGCCCGTTGCCCCAGCGGTTGTAGGCAAAGTAGGCAGTGTCCACGACCAGCGTATCGTCTTCGAACCAGGCGATGGAGTGCCCGAGGTGGGTTCGCTCGGTATCGGCCGGATGCTCGGTCATGCCCAAATGGACCCGGCGCTCCACGTCCATCAGTTCGTAGCGGAACAGGATGCTGTCGTCGCTCTCGCGAACAATCTCCAATTCCCCGCGGCCGAGAGACGGCGGCGTTCCGGGCAGGCATTCGAAGGCAGGATTGTCGTCCTCGTCGTAGTTGTCCACGGCGGCCTGGCCCTTCGGGGTCACGGGCAGCCGGGACGCCTCGAAAATGGCCCCGGTCAGCAGGTTCCGCTCGCCGCCGCCATCCGCTCCTGCGCCTCCGCCCATTCCGCCGCCGCCCGTCCCAGCGCCCCCGGCTGACCGCCAGATTCCGGAGAAATCCTCCGAACGCACATCCGTGACTGCCGCGGCAGCCTGAGGCGCCGGCCGGTTGCCGGTGCCCGTTCCGACTACCTGGGGAGCCGAGACGAGTTCCGTCCCATCCGGCATCACAAACACGTTGGAGAAGAAAAAACGCTTGTCATGATCCCTGTCTCGGTTACCGCGCACCGTCACCTCGTCCCCCACCTCAAGCGTGTCGCGGGTCCATCCCGTTCGCGTCAGCACCGCGATGGAGTTCAATTCAAGCAGCCATTCCTCAATCTCCCCTGCGTCGTTGGGCACGTCCATGGTGACGAAGGTGTGGGGATTGTTCCAGGAGTATTCCGTCACGGTGCCCCGCAGTTCGATGACCGTGTCGAGCTCGAAGTTGGCGCGCGAATGATGGGCCGCGGCGCACACGGGCAACACCAGCAGCGGAATCAATTTCGAAATGAAAATCCGGGTTTTCATGGGATCACCTCCCTGAATCTTTCCAAAACTTGCGTAATCGTCCTTGACCTTCCTTAACGTCGCTGATCAATCCTGACAGCGCCCATTCCCGGCTGCCGAGCGATTCACGCGCAGGGCTACTGCCTGTCCGGGGGAAGCTCACAGTTGAACGGCTTGACCTCCCGGCCGGGTATCCACGTCCAGTGGACTTCCAGGGGCACGGGCTCTGTGTAGTTCACCGGATCGATGAGTTCGGCGACCCAATTCAGATCCGTCCCGTCCTCGCTCAGGATGAAGCGTTCGTTGATGACGACTTCCTCGCTCTGGGGAGTGCCGACGTCATCGACGTAGCCCCACGCGATATCCCGGGTTTCCACTACGAGCGTATTGCCCTCCCAGCGGCCGGTGGAGCGTCCCATTCGCGGCTGAGACGGTTCGCCCTCACCCTCCAGGTAGAAGATGCGTTCTCCGTCCCATTCTTCCAGCCGCATTACGATGGCATCGCCCCGGTCTTCGAAGGCAACGGGATAGGGATTGGCCATGACCGTCGGCATACCGGGCGGGATGCAGTCCAGCGCCGGATCCTCCTCGGGATCCCACAGGGCCTGAGCCGCCCGCCCGGCCTCGGTGAGCGGATAGCCGCCGGACCCGAGATTGCTGGCAAGGGGATTCGCGTAGGTTAGCGGCAGCCAGACCCGGAAGATGTCGGCTCGCAAGGACGGGTCTGCGCTGTCGGCCTCCTGCTGCGCGCTTTCCGTGATGCCATAGCGGCTGCGGGGCGGCACCTGCAGGAGCACTTCCCGGCCGTCGGGCAGGATAAGCGTGGTCGCGAACATGGCCGTCAGCCCGTTGCGCCCCATGCGCCCCACAACGCCGACGCTGTCGCCGACCGCCACCAGGTCCCGGCTGATGCCGAGTCGCTCGACCGTATTCACCGAACCGAACTCGATCTCCCACTCCTCCTCCTGCCCGTCGTCGCCGGTGCGGCTCAGGAGCAGTCGCACATGGGGATTGCGCCAGAAGACATCGGTAATTTCGCCTTCGATGGTGCCATCGAGGTTGGGATCGTAACGTCCCGTGGCCGCATGATGGGCGCTTGCGCAAGAGGCTGCCAGCGCGGCCGCCAGAAAAAAGCCGAATTGAAATTTGCGCATTTCCCCTCCTTATTGCAGCACGAATTTCTGCACGCGTTTTCCGGTGGAAACTTCTCCAGTATAGATGTTGCCCCGGGAGTCGCTGGCGATTGCGTCGATCCAGTAAAACTGTCCGGCGTTACGCCCCGGGCTGCCGAATTGCCCGACGTACTCTCCGGTGAACCGGTCGTGAATCCAGACCCGATGATTCGTGCCGTCGGCGACGAAGACGTATTGCTGGTTTTCGTCGTGGGAGAAGGCCAGGTTGTAGGTGGAACCGCACATGGGCAATTCGGGGTTTCGCGGCCCGCCGCAGATCGGGCCCCGGGCCGGCGTATTCGGCGCCACCATGAATTCGGATACATGCTCGCCGGCCCTGGTGAACACCTGGACCCGGTTCATGCCGCGCTCGCAGACGTAGACCAGGCCGTCATCGGAGATCATCACGCAATGGACCGCCGGTACGAAGCCGTCCATGTCCGGAGGCGGTCCGCCGTCCCATTCGTACGGCGGGACCGGACCGTTGTCGATTTCGCTGAGCGGCTTGCCGCGTCCGCCCCAGCCGCGCTTGTACTCGCCGTCGTCCATGTCGTAGACCAGCACGCGCTTGCCGTTGTCGAGGACGTAAATCTCCCGCTCTTCCTCGTCCAGGGCAAAGTTGAAGATCCCGTTTCTCAGGACCTCCGTCTCCTGGTTGTCCTGGAAGTTGCGCGGCAGGGCGCGCTCGCCCGGCGCGGGCTTCGGGCCGCGGTGCGGGAAGTCCCAGAGGAACTCGCCTTCGCGGGTGAACTTCAGCAGTCCTTCACCCTGTCCGAGGCCCGAGACCCAGACATTGAACTCGCTGTCGACGATGACGGTCTGGGGGCTTGCCGGCCACAGCGGATGATGGCCCGGGCCGCCCCACGCGTTGATCACGTTGCCCTCCGGGTCGAACTCGATGATTTCCGGCGTGGGCACGCAGCAGTCGCCCCGGGGCGGATCGAACGCCGCCATGGATTCGTCCGCCTGCATGTCCCTGCCGCGGCTGATAATCCAGATGTGGTCGCGGTCGTCCACGGTCATCGTGGGCACGCCCTGAACGAGCCAGGCATTGGGCAGCGGCACCTTGGGCCAGAAGGGATCGACCCGGTACTGCGGGACCGGCACGTCCTGGGCAAGTCCGTTCGAAATCAAGGCGAACGAGCAAATTGACGCGGCAATGACCGCGGCCGAACAGCGAATCTTCATCTCCGGGCCTCCTGATAATTCAATTTCTGCAAGCGTCCGGCCCATCTTATTCCGCCGAGAGATGCATGGAGCTGATTTCGGGATCGCACGGCTCGTTCACGAATTCGCGGTCCGGTTCCTTGCGCAAGACACCGTTGCTTGTCAGCGGCTCCGTCAGATATACGGGATCCGTAATTTCATAGGAATAGTTGATGGCGAGACCGTCGGCCTGCAGTTCCAGGCGGCCGCTGACGTTCTTCTGATCGCTGGAATCGAGTCCCCGGCCGAGCCCCCACTTCGTGGCGACGTAGTTCGTGACCTCGAAGACGATCGTGCGATCGTCCTCGGCCCGGCCGATGGCCAGCCCCTGGCGGCTCGGCGGCTGATCCTGCGGAGCGGCGGATGCGTCCAGCCAGATCGCGTTTTCCACGCCGACATTCGAGTGTTCGCCCATGATCGCCAGGCGATCCTCGTAGCGGTCGATTCGGATGCCATACGGGCCGCCGCCGATGGGCAGGCCGCCCTGTTCGCACTGGTACGAGGGATTTTCCGACTCGTCATACGCCGCCATGACAGCCTCGCCCGCCGCTGTCAGCGGCATGTCCGCCTGCGGATCGAAGAATGCGCCGGTGCGCAGATTGACCCCGCTCAGGTCGTTCCTCCAGTTGCCCGAGAAATCCGTGGAAGGCGCGACTTCGACCGCGCCACCCCCACGACCGGACCCGGGCGCGGCCCCTGCTCCGCCGCCGGCGCGCAACTCCGCCGGAATGGCGTTCGGGGTAAAACCGGCCAGCGGCGTACCGTCGGCCAGGACCAGGTACTCGACCAGGGCGAAGTTGCGGTCCGTGTTCTGGTCGGGGAATGCCGCGATCAGCAGTTCGTCGCCCACCTGGATGGTGTCGCTGGCCCAGCCTAGGCGCACGACGCCCGGAATGGAGTGGCCTTCAATCAACCAGTTCTCACCGTTCTCCAGATCCACTCGCCAGTAAATGTGGGGATTGGCCCAGTTGAACTCGGTGACCGTGCCGCGCATCTCCACGAGATTGTCGAGCTGGAAGTTCGCCCGGGAGTGGTGGGTCTGGCCTGATTGGCTGACCACGATCAGAATAGTGAATAAAGCTGTCCCAAATGTACGCATGATGCAAACCCCCTCCACGTGCAGAGACATGGGTGCAAATGCAGGCCCCCACCCCAACTATAGGAGAAACCAACAACAATAGGGTCTGACTTTTTTGAGAATAGCCATGAAAACCCTGTACCGAAGCCGGACCGGGCCGCTTGCATTCAGGCGCTTCTATTCTGCGGAGAGGTGCAGGGAGCTGATCTCGGGATCGCACAGGACGTTCACGAATTCACGATCCGGCTCCTTGTGCAATACACCGCTGCGCGTCAGGGGCTCTGTCAGATAGACCGGGTCTGAAATGACATAGGAATATTCGATTTCCGTACCGTCTGACTGCAGTTCCATGCGGCCGCTGACGTGCTTCCGGTCGCTGGAATCGAGTCCCCGGCCGAGCCCCCACTTGGTCGGGGCGTAGTTCGCCACTTCAAAGACGATCGTGTCGCCCTGCGCCTGTCCGATCGCCAGCCCTGACGGACTCGGCGGCTGATCCACCGGCGCCGCCGCCGGGTCGAGCCAGATGGTGTAGGTGCTGCCCCAGGTTCGCAGCTCGCTTGCGAATTCCAACCGGTCTGCGTGGCGGTCGATTCGGGTACCGTACGGACCGCCGCCCAGCGGAAAGCCCCCTGCATCCTCACACGCGTACCACGGATTCTCGGCCTCGTCATACGCGGCCATGACAGCTTCGCCCGCCGCTGTCAGCGGCATTTCCGCCTGCGGGTCGAAGAACGCACCGGTGCGCAGATTGACGCCGCGCATGTCGGCACGCCAGTTGCCGGAGAAATCCGTGGAAGGCCCGCCCGGGTCCCCGGGTCCCCGTCCGCGTGCCTGGCGGGGAGGGTCGCCGGCGCCGCCATCGGCACGCAATTCCGCAGGAATGGCATTGGGCGTGAATCCGGCCAGCGGCGTGCCATCGGCCAATACCAGGTATTCGACCAGGGCGAAGTTGCGGTCCGTGTTCTGGTCGGGGTACGCCACGACCAGAAGTTCGTCGCCCACCCGGATGGTGCCGGGAGACCAGCCGAGGCGGTTCACGCCCGGAACCGAATGGCCCTCGATCAGCCAGTTCTCACCGTTCTCAAGCTCCATCCGCCAGTAGATGTGCGGATTACCCCAGTTGAACTCGGTGACCGTGCCGCGCATCTCGACGAGATTGTCGAGCTGGAAGTTCGCCCGGGAGTGGTGGGCGAGGCCCGCGTGGCATGACAAGACCAGGACAGAAACAAGAACCGCTCTTGGTGTACTCATGATACTAGGAACCTCCGATCAACCGGATTCTCGTCTACGCACTTCAATTCATAGACTAACCCGATCCGACCTTGAACAATCCAAAGAATAAGTTGCCCAACAACATATTTTGCAGTCGAAAAGAGTTCCAGACCGCTATTGGTGCAAGCTTTTCATGCCTGGTTGCGAAAAAATCAGGACTCCCTCATTTCGTCGGACACCCAAATCTCCGAACCCTGTACGCACCATAGCGTTCATTCGTACACTATTACCGTTCAATACTCTTTCAGAGTCTTTTTTTGTTGGGGGAACAGAGATGAAATCGACACTTTCCGTTGCTGGCTTGATTTGCTGTCTGGCATTGGCCTCGTGTGGCACCGATGACAGCACCACCGAAACTGCGGCCGTACCGGCACCGGAACGAATTCTGAACAACGGCAGGATTCTCACCGTCGACGAGGAATTCAATATCGTCGAGTCCATTGCGCTCGACGGCGACAGGATTCTCGCGACGGGCAACAGCGACGAAATGGCCGCATTGGCCAATCCGGATACGGAGATCATGGATCTTGATGGCCGCACCGTCATTCCGGGGCTCATCGACAATCACGTGCATTACATCCGTACCGTGCAGCGCTGGCATCAACAGGCGCGAATCGACGGCGTGGATTCTCGCGAGGAGGCACTGGCCATCATCTCGGAGCACGCCGCCGGTCTTTCGCCCGGCGAGTGGTTCATGGTCCAGGGTGGGTGGTCGGTGGACCAGTTCTCCGACCGGAAGGGTGGTTTTACTCTCGAGGAACTCGATCGTGCGGCACCCGACAATCCCTTCTACGCACAGGTCAGTTATCGTGGCGCCTACGCCAACAGCCTTGCGCTGAATGCGGTAGGAGTGGGTACGGATGGCGGCTCCTGGCAGCAGGGCCGGGGTTCCTTCAATCGCATGTTTCGCGAGATGCCGGCGCCGTCCGAGGAACAGCTCGAGCAGAATCTCTACCGGTTCTCAGCCGACCTGGCCGCTGTGGGGCTGACCACCGTCTACGATGTCGACCGCCCCTCTGCGGGCGACATCTCCCTGATCGCACGGGCCTCGTCGGAAAAGCACCTTCCGCTACGCGTGTTTCATACCTTGAAATACCGCGCCGAAACATCCGCCGAGGCGGATGAAGCGGCCGAGCTGATTCGGGCGCACGCACCCTTCTCGGTCAACGACCGGATCGGTCTGCTCGGTCTGGGCGAGCACGTATATGGCCCTATGCACGACTCGTCCAACACGGTGGAGTCGTACCCGGACGAGGTCTGGGATGAGTACATGAAACTCGCCACCGTCGCCGCGGAAGGTGGCTGGCACATTCACGAGCACGTGATGGCCGAACGGACAATCATCGACTTTCTGGACCGGCTGGAAGCACTTAACGAAACCGTGCCGATCACCGATCTCCGTTGGACGCTGGCCCATGTGCTCACTGTGACGGAGGAAACCATTCAACGTGCCAGGGCGCTCGGCCTGACGGCCGCCGTCCACGGCCAGGCCGTTCACCAGGCGCGTCCGATTATGCCTCGCGGCGACGCAACGAGACCGCCGATTCCGCCGATGGCGGCTCTCGAAGAGAGCGGCATGATCTGGGGCCTCGGCACGGATACCGGTGTCGTGTCCCATTACCAGCCGTTCGTGACGCTGATGTGGGCTGCAACCGGCCTCGGAATCGACGGAACGCCGATTCACCCGGACCCGGTGGGCCGGGAAGCGGCGCTTGTCGCCCATACCCGCTCGAACGCCTTCCTGTTATTCAAGGAAGACGACCTGGGGACCCTGGAGGCCGGCAAGCTGGCCGACCTCGTCGTGCTGGATCGCGACTACCTGACCGTGCCCGCCCACGAAATCAAGGACATCGAGCCCGTGATGACGATGGTCGGTGGAGAGATCGTATACGGCGAGCTATAGATCGAATACGGGGCTGAGGGACACAACAGTCACGGCGCTGCGCGCCATGCCTGGCGCACCGAAAAAAACCCATCGACATTTCTGTCGATGGGTTTGGAAGGTTTCGTTCTGTGCTTAGAAGTTGTAGTTGAACCGAATACCGGCGGTGCGGCCTACATTCCGGTTAAACCTGAACGAAGCCATCGTCGCGCCCATGAACGGGAACAAGTATTGCGGAGGAAGAACAGCCGGCGCATTCAGCTGATTGAACCTCCCCTGGGAAGTAACACCTCTGGGAGTCAGATTTGTGTCATCCAGCAAATTGTCGATATAGAGCGTTCCGGTCCACGATTCCGTCGAAAGCCCAAGCCGCAGATTGACTCTGTCGACAGCTGGAGTTTCCGTGATATTTACGAAGTCTCTGTAATGCTGGCCAATGTGCCGCAGCATGAGAGTGGCGTTGAATCGCATTCCATTAGCAAACTCGGTGCGATAAGTAGGTAACAAGGTCATCGTGAAGGATGGCTGATCGGGAACTGCCAGACCATCCAGAATCCAGCATGGATTGCCACCTGCACTGACACCCTCTGTTAAACCGGCATGCACACCCGGTTCAGGATGGGTCGTCGATCCGTCGAAGCCAAGATAGTCATCCTCGGAACAGTAATCGGTAAATTTCCGTTGCATGTAGCTGGCGTTGCCGGAAATAGTCCAGTTGTCGCCCATAAAATAAGTCATCTGCAACTCGACACCCTGGGTATCGGACTTACCGATATTGGTCAGTATCTGATTGATACTCGTGTCATCAGTCTCCGGGACATAATAGACGTCCGTTGGACCTGAACCATCAGCTTCAAATACCGACAGGCCTGCAAGATCATCGTCTGCATAGGTGTAATCCCAGTCCAGCGCAATATTTTCCAGCGCGTTTTCCCACACCATGTAGTAGACAGCACCGGTATAAGTCAGTCGTCCGTCGAGCGCAGTCCCTTTAAACCCTAACTCATAGTTGGTCAGCTCTTCTTCGTCAAAGCTCGCATATCGGGATGAGTCATAGTTGACGGTAGTAACATTTCCCATTACCGAGCCGCCATATACGGTGTCATCCACGAATACACCGTTGTCCAGCGTGGCCCGAAGGAGGGGATCCAGCATATTGGCATTGATTCCCGCCGGGTTTACGCCTACAGAGTACTGGGCGTAGTAGGTTGTGTTGTCATTCGGCGTCCAGTTCAGAGCAATACGAGGTGTAAAGGTATCCGTCTTCACTGAATCTCGGAGGGTGTCCTCCACTGGTGACTCCAGCACAGCCCCGACGTCATCAGAAGCATAACGTCCTTCGATTGAACCGGTTAGCGTGTCGGTGAAATCATAGGATGCGTTAAAGAACAGCGCAGTGTTTGTCGTCACTTCAGATGCGATGGTAGTGGGCGCGACAATACCGCCGCTATTGGTTAGTTCACTTGGATCGATCAGCTGCGCGAACAAGTCGGCAGTTCCCCTGGTCAAGTTGACGTAACCAGGTGCTCCATAATCGGTGAAAATATATTCATAGTCATAGTAAGCAGCACCTACGACATAACGAAGTCTATCTTCCCCTGGTGAAGCCCAGCGAACCTCCATGTAGTTTTCTTCGATGGTGGTCGGTGCATTGTCGGGCACCCGGCGGCCGTTCTGCATAGCCATCGGATTTGTGAGGTGAGCCAGATTTGCGTATTGATCGTAGTATCCGCCGTTAGGGTTCCAATAAACGGGCTGTACTTCCTGCTCAGCAACTCGCGAATACCCGCGAAACAGATCTTCTTCGCTGCGCATAAACGAAAGCTGCCAACCGCTGCCATTGTCCATCACATAATCAAACTGCGCCATGATGCGATCGCGCTCGCTTTCCGAACCCGACTGGCCGTGATGGACGGAGTAGCCGTCGTAAATAATCGCGGCCTGTTCTTCTACGGTTAAGCCCAGGTGGCCGTCCACAGCGCCCTGCGCTCTCAGGTCGTCAGCAATAGAGGTCAAAACATCCGGATTGGCGTTAAAATAGCGGAAATAGTCGTTTAACTGCTCCAGGACCGTTTCGGGATGGACTTCGAGTTTACATTCCCAGGGTCCGTCCCAGCCAATGTTCGTCATTGGGCCCATGCCGCTGTAGAAAGCATATAGATTGCCGGAGCTATAGCAGTTAAAAGCGTCCTCCGGCGCCGCGTAAAAATCCGCGCGAGGACCATCGTCCGTTGTATCGCGAGCAAAGGTAAGTTTGGCCTTGAACTGGTTATTGGGCTCAAAGACCAGACGAGCTGAAAGGTTCTCACCCGTTTCAGTAATTGCCTCTACGCCGTCAGTGTACGAATACAGTGGAGTATCCGGAGACGCCGAGTCTTCTATGATTGCGCCTAACTGGAAACCAAGCGTGTCTGTAATCGGGCCTCCAACAGAACCGTTGATGATGCGGGTGCCTTCATTGCTGTAGTTCATCCCGATAGTGCCGTTGAGTTCTTCGCCTGGATCACGGGTTACGTAGTTGATCGCACCGGCAAACGTAGAACGACCAAAAGCCGCGCTCTGCGGGCCGCTGTATACCTCTACCTGCGTCGCACCGCCGATATTGATGGCGCCAACCGAACCCAGAATAGGCATGCCGTCTACGAAGGAAGCGACCTTGGACCGATTTGTGGCAAGTTCTGTCGAGCCGATACCGCGTATACTCGGAAGCGCAGCAGTACGGTCCTCATTCAGGCCAACACCCTGGTTGTAGAAATATCCAGGTACCAATGCGGCCAGATCATCCTGTCTAAGGACGTTGAGCTCGGCAATCATATCGGACCCCAGCACCGATATGGCTACCGGAATTTCCTGTAGGCTCTCCTCACGCTTGCGTCCGGTAACGACGACTTCTTCAAGCGTCTGAAGTACCCCGTCTGCATTGTCGGTCTGCGCAAATGTCGGCGCAGGCAATGCCAAAGCGGTGCAGAACAGGCCGACCGCAGATAGTTTGGCCAATCCAGATACAGAATGATACTTCATTATTCCCCCCATTTCATGACGTTAAAGGACAAGACTGCAACGGAAGAGCAACCTGGCCCGCAAGCGCGGCGCTTCCCCCGTTGGATGATTCGCTGCCCGTTCAGGCTCGTTGCAAAGATTCATCAGGCGCATGTTCCCCCACTTGCATAACATAACCGGGAAATGTGCAGGGATTATGGAGATTCCCCTTCACCGCCGGCGCCCCTCCACGATGAATGCGTACAGTTGCCCGCCATCCGGCTCATATATCGCCTTTCACAATCCACTGCTTGAGCGCGGCGTCGGTCGAAGCGCAGGGAGCGAGTTCCAGATCGCGGGCCATGTATGGCCCGGCCGTCCTGCTCTCGGACCCGGCCGCAAGACACTGGCCACGATCGCCCTCGAGCGTGAACTCGAGCGTTTCGGCGTCGTAGACGAATGACTGGGCTGCCGACGTGGCATCGCAATCCAGCAAGTTAAAAGGCACTTCGGCGTCCGCAGACTCATTCAGGGTCGCGCACTTCCCCGGAAACTCCACTGAAATAATCCGGCGCGCTTCGCTGTCGTACGCGAATTGCACGTCGCCACCTTCAGGTTTGCAGGAATGCGTATGCAACTGCTCGGACCAGCCTCTCCCGAGAGTGTCTATACACCAGCCCAGTGCCTCCTGTTCGTCGATGTTGTCGGCAAGGTAGATGACCGGTTCCGGTGTCTGCAGCTCCGGAGGAGCCGCAACGGCCGACACGGATACCGGCACCAACAGAACGAATAGTTGCTTGACGGTCATTCGCCTTCCTCGCTGTCATAGTCTTCCTGCGTTCGCGCGTACCACTCCTGGTAAGCCGCCAGGGTATCGCTGCATTGTTGCAGCGTCAGGGTCTTGATCTGATGTGGAGAGGTGCCGCCCATTCCGAACGTCGTCTCGTTCCCTGCCGTCAGGCACATGCCCGGCGCACTTGTCGGACTGATGCTGCCGTTCGACGCGAAATCAAACTGCTGCAATTCGTTGCCATCACACGCGGACAGCGCAACTTCCGCACCCGCTTCCGTACCTTCCATGGTGGCGCATACATCGAACGCAATGACCTTGAACTCGCCACCGGCCATCAGTTCGGGATCGAACGCCTGGTCCGAGCCCAGGTCCCCGCGATAGCTGTA
Organism: Gammaproteobacteria bacterium; assembly: GCA_022825505.1. Classification (GTDB taxonomy): domain Bacteria; phylum Pseudomonadota; class Gammaproteobacteria; order Steroidobacterales; family Rariloculaceae; genus UBA6522. The sequence goes on from JAJDWR010000036.1 coordinate 223,466, forward strand.
GCAAGTGTGCGCTTGCAGCCCCTGAGACGGATCGATATTCTGACCGCCACCCCGGATGTCCAGGCAATAGCCGTTCAGGTTCCCGTCCAGTCGATCCTTGAGCGTCACCTCAACATCCGCGGAGAGTGCCGCTACCGAAAGCAGAAAGCCAGCTCCCAGGGCGCATCTTGACAAGTTTGTGTAGTTCATTTTTCTTTCCTGATTTGACCATTCAATCCAGTCGTCGGAAACGATAGTAACAGACCGGCAGTGACTCGAACCGGATGGAACGCAGCACACCACTTTCCGTCGCCGGATTGTATAGTCTGCGACTGGCGCAACTGGAGAAGGCTTGACCGTACATGAATCGACCCGTTCCGATGATTGCGTTGTGGATGTTCCTGGTTGCCCCAGTGCATGGTGAGGAAATCAGGGTCACACTTCTGGGCACCGGTGATCCACGACCGGTAATGGAGCACTTCGGCCCGAGTATCCTCGTCGAGGCGGCGGATCAAACATTCGTTTTCGACGCGGGTCGAGGTGCGCTTTTGCGATTGACGCAACTGGGCATTGCGTTCGATGAGATCGACGGCGTGTTCTTCACTCACCTGCATTCGGACCACGTCGTCGGCTTCCCCGACTTGTGGTTGACAGGGTGGCTGGTTTCCAGGCGAGAGCGGCCGTTGCGGGTTTTCGGCCCGATGGGCACCAGGGAGATGCTCGAAAGCCTCACCCGCGCATACAGCGTCGACATCGCCATCCGGATCGCTGACGACGGTGTTGCGGAGAGCGGAAGTCAGTTCGAAGTCACTGAAGTCGAGAACGGTTTCGAGTGGCACGACGCGGGTGTCTCCGTCCGGGCCTTTGCCGTCGATCATCGACCTGTGGAACCGGCGTTCGGATACCGAATCGATTTCGCCGGCCGATCGGTGGCCCTTTCCGGCGACACCCGCTACTCGGAAAACCTGGTCGAGCACGCCGCCGGCGTTGACCTGATCATCCACGAAGTGGTCGGCATGACCGAAGAGTTCATTGCATCCAGACCCGGTAGCGAAAGGGTCTACGAGCATCACACCAATGCCTTCCAGGCAGGGGAGATATTTTCGCGGATACGGCCGAAGTTGGCTGTCTACTCTCACCTCGCCATTTATGAGGACTACGATTCAGATCGATTGATCCTTGACACGCTTCAAACCTACGATGGCCGTGTTGTCGTTGGAGAAGATCTGATGCAGTTCACGGTCGGTGAAAGCGTCGAGGTAGCAGAGCCCGCGGCCCCTGCCATTGGCCGATAGCACGCACCATGATGTACCGCAACAGATTTATCGCGCTGACCCTGTCGCTGGCAGCGCTTCACGCGTCCGCCCAGTCGGACTTCGTGGAAGAACGCGAGGCGATGGTGCAACAAATCGTTCAGCTTGCCGAACTGACCGGCAGGGAGACCGGACGCCCGCGGTTCGCAGACCATGTCATCGGCGCGCTTCGCGCGGTGCCCCGCCACGAGTTCGTACCGGAGCAGTTCAGGAACGCCGGCGCGTACCGAGACAGCCCGTTGCCGATTGGCAGCGGACAGACCATCTCACAACCCTATATTGTGGCGCTGATGACGGATCTGGCCGACGCGGAACCCGACTCAGTGGTGCTTGAGATCGGCACGGGCTCGGGTTACCAGGCCGCCATCCTCGCCGAGTTCGTGGACCATGTATACACCATCGAGATCTACGATGAACTCGGCCGCCGGGCCGCTGAGACGCTGGAGCGCCTGGATTACGACAATGTCTCGGTGAGAATCGGAGACGGTTACCAGGGTTGGCCGGAATTTGCGCCCTTTGACGCTATTCTGGTCACGGCAGCACCGGAAACGATCCCGGAACCGCTGATCGAACAGCTCAGGCCGGGTGGACGAATGGTGATTCCCGTGGGTCCCGAACATGCCATCCAGTCCCTCCAGGTGCTGGAGAAAACCGAACAGGGCGGTACGCGCATCACGGACGTGCTTCCGGTCCGCTTCGTGCCGTTCCTGGACGAAGATTCCCTGTGATCTGAGAGCGCTGGCAAATCTGGTGTTTCGCCACGGCCAACACCAGATTGCCCGCACGCAGGTGATGTGCCGCGTCAGCGGTTCCCGAACTCCTTGGTCAGGGTAAACGCGATCATGCGCGGTGGGCCCCGGTCCGCGAAGATCGCGTAATTCTCCGTGTTGGGACGGTTTCCGGGGGGGCCTCCATGGAAGAAGCGCGCGAATTTCGAGTGATGCCGCCCGTATACCTCGTCTGTCAGGTTGGTCGCCTCGAACGCCACGGTGAGCGCCTGTTCCGCAAGGAACCATGCAATCCGCGCATTCATCAGTCCTATTGCCGGCGTGGTGTACGCCTGGTCGGTCATTTCCGAGCTGTGATTGTAGAACTCGTCCTGCCAGGCGTAGTTCAGGTTGGTCGTCAGGGTTCCCGCACCCACCTCGGCCTCGTGTCGAAGCGACGCGTTGTAGGACAAGGGCGCTACGTTGGCCAGGTGCACCGAACCCGGCGGGCTGGGCTCCAGCAGAACCGCGTCGGTACCGCCCGCACCGAAACTGAGCGTCAGGCTTTCCGTTACGGCCAGACCGAGGTCCATCTCCCAGCCCGAGCTGTCCACGTCCCCAAGATCGACCACTTCAACCACGGCCGAGTCCCCGGTCGTGATCAGCATGGCGCCCTGGCGATTGGAGAAGTCCATGTCGAAGTAAGTGAAGTTGAAGCGCAATCGGTCATTCAGCCAGTCCGAACGCAGGCCGATCTCCGTACTGACGACCTTTTCGGGATCGGTGGCGACCGCCGTATAGCCGGCGGGGTCGACCGTCGCCAGTGTCATGGCGCCATCGTGATTGAAGGCGCCCGCGCGATAGGCCTTGGAGATGGACGCGTAGATCATCGCCTGGTCCGAAAGCTCGTAGTCGAGCGCAAACCGGTAGTCCGTTTCGGTCCAGTTGTCGCTGCCGTCCGCCATCCAGAGGCAATTGGGGTCCCGGACAACCACACCGGTTGTGCTCGATGCCGTCGAGCAGTCGTTCCAACCGCGGATGTTGAAATCCCCGCTCTCCCATTCCCGCATCGTGAAGGTGGCGTCTTCGTCCGTGTAGCGCAGCCCAAGGGTCACGTTCGTCCTGTCGTCGGGGAGATGGTAGACACCCTGGGCAAAGATACCCAGGGCCGAGCCCGAAAAATCATCGCCCCAGATGTCGCGCGTATCGGCGTCCTGATCGGGATTCTGATTGCGGAGCACGTGCTGCATGGTGCCGCGGTCCGTACTGTAATGGTTGATGCCTGACACCAGATCGATAGCTCCGTCGGCCAGCACCGAATTCAGCACGACTTCGGCCATGGTGGCATCGGCGTCGTATTCCTGCTGCCGGACCTCGGCGCCGTAGGTGATCCAGTCCACGGACTCGGAATTGAACACCTTGTGGTGACCGATCGTGACCCTGAGACTCTGGTTTTCGTTGATGTCCCAGGCCAGCGCGCCCGTGTACTGCTGGTTGTCGGAAATCTCCCAGGTATCGCAATCCGATTCCCAGCTCAGCGGGTCGTTGTCGAAGAGAAAGCAAAAACCCGAAATCGTGAAGTCGTCCAGGACCAGCCGAGGGTCGTTCTGTACCAGTGCAGGCTCGCCGTTGTTGATGAGCTGACGGTTCAGTTCGCGAATATGGGCGCCGAGTCCCGGCACCGTCAGAATATTCAGCTCTTCCAGGTCCCTCGTCGCCAGATTGCCGCTGGAATCTTCTGAGCGAACCTTGAAATCCACGGTCACGTTCTCGTCCGCAACCCATCGAAACGCGAGACTGGCGATGGTGTCGTCCACATCGCCGACCAGCCCCTGGTCGCCCGGAACATCCTTCCTCGTGATATAGCCGTCGCGGTTCAGGCTCGCAAGGTCGCCCTTGACGAAGAAGTTTTCGGACAGGGGAATGTTGACGCTTGCCTCAAGGTCGGTGCGCGCATAGTCGCCGGCACGTATCGTCACATCGGAATAAAACTCCTCGGAGGGCTTCCGGGTGGTGACGCGTATGGCTCCGCCCGTGCTGTTCCGTCCGAACAGCGTGCCCTGCGGGCCGCGCAATATTTCGACCGATTCGATGTCGACTGCCCTCAGGGCACTGCGCCTGGCGCTGGGAAAATAGACGTCGTCTATGTAGAGCGCCACGCCGCCGTCCGTATCGAGGCCCGGTCCGCCGCCGCCGCCGACACCGCGAATGTTGAACCCCGCAGAGTTCGCCCCCGCGCCCCTGCCGGGCGTGATGTTGAGATTGGGCGTAACCGTCTGCAGATCGTAGAAATCGCTGACGACCTGAGCATCGAGTAGCTCCGGTGTAAACGCCACGATCGATATCGGCGTATCCTGCAGCAACGTCTCGCGGCGTTCGGCCGTGACGACAATTTCCTCAAGCACCTGCGCCACGGCGGCGCCCGGTAGCAGAGTTGCGATGACAATTGCGGTTGCGGCAAAGCCTCCAACGGTCCTGCGCATTGCGATGTGGTCTGTTCCCATAATGCTCTCCTGCCTTGTTGTCCTGCGGACGCCCTTCCCGCAGAAATCGGGCCGCAGCGCCGATCGGAATCTACGCCGGTAGTATGCCACCAGAGGTTGTTGTTTTTCTACCAACAATACTCAAGAAGCTAACCCATTTGAGACAAGAATTGTAGGATTTCGCAGACATCCAGCCATGAATTTTTCGCGAAAGACACGTACTTTCGCGCAACATCGCCGTCGGCACCCCAGGTGGATTGCAAAGCCGGGCGGGATCATTTTCGGGATCCCGGTCGGCCAGAGCCGCACGGTCCGCTTTGGTCAGCGGGTATTCCGCATTGCCTGCGCCCGTGTTCGGCCGCTCCAGGGGAAGCCAAACCCGGAAAATATCCGCTCGTGCGGTGGCATCGGCGTTGCGGGCGTCAGAACCTGAACGTGTGCCGGTATTGTACGGACAGGTCCGCAAATGAGGAATGGAACTCGTTATTCAGGTCAGGATCTTCCAGGTTGTGATTGAGCACAATGAACAGCTCGCGCCCCGCTTCCGGGATCCAGTGGACCCGGCTGTTGATGCCGGCAACCTCCGTATCGTTGCTGTACTGCAGCAGATTGACCCACGAGAGCTTCGAGGAATAAATGTAATCGATCCCGAGCCGTACCAGACGGCGAACGAAATCCCCCTGGGGAAGCTCGATGTCATTGTGGGTGATGGCCGCCAACGCACGGAACTGCGGGACCGGCGTCCATTCCAACTGCACGATGGTGCTCGTGCGGTCTCCGTCGTAGAACGTGCCCGCCCCGGCGCGGACGGTTGCCACCAGGGGACGGTGGGGACCCGTAGCCAGGGTTAGGCCATACAAATCGAAAGAGTAATCTCCCACCGGAACAACGATTCCGCGAGACACCTCGAACGGCTGGACCAGGCCTTCCTGCTCGCGTTGGGCCATGAACGACAGCATGTCTCCGGTCTGGTTCTCGTATCTCAATCGGAATCTTGTCAGTTCGCTCTGCAGGCCGCCCGCCAGCCGTTCTATCCTCTGGCTCGTTACGCCTGCGTAGACTGCCCGTATATAGCTGTCCGTTGGGCGGTGGGTATAGCCGAGTTCGCCCGTATAGTCGCGAATGTCGCCGCGATTCAGATATCCGAGCGCAGGATTGAAGTTTCCCCCGATCTCCCTTATCCCCAGTCCACCCCTGAATCCGACGCTGTTTGGCATCCAGAAACGAGCGCCCCAGGCGTCGTCGTCGCCATCCCGTCCGTCGGTTGCGCTCTGCTGATACCAAACGTCGGATTCGATCGTTCTGCCGTTGGGCAAGCGCGTATTCTGGTACCGAAAATCGACCCCTGCGAGACTGTTGTCCGAATTCGACTGCGGATCGCCGTCGGTCACGATGAAACCAAGGGCCGACTCATCGAGGACATTGGCCGACATTCTGCCGACGAAGAGGTTCTTTTCCTCGATACCTTCGAACGCGTCCTGCTGAATGGCCAATGCACCGACGTTCCACCGGCCCACCCGGCCGCTGAGCTTGCCGCCGGCCTTGAGATCCACGGGTTGGCCCCGGGCACTCAGCCCGATGGTTCGCGAGAAAAACGGCCGGGCGTTCTCTGCCAGGGGCCGTTCGAAGGGCGAGCCCCGCTCACGCTCGGTGATACGGCCGAACTCGAAAATGTCCGCATCCTGCAGGAAGAAATCGCGCCGCTCCGGGAAAAACAGCCCGAAACGGGTCAGATTGACCTGCCGATCATCCACCTCCGTGGCAGAGAAATCTGTATTCAGCGTGAGCGACGCGTTCAGCGCGGGAGTAACCTTGTAGAACAGATCCAGCGAAGGTTCGAAATCCGAGTCTTCGAGCCCTGAAGAAAACCGGCGTCGGTTGTTTGCAGTAAGCGATGGCACGACATCGAGACCGACCCCTTGATCCATATCCACAAGCCCGAAAATCTCCCCCGAAATGCCGGGGTTCTGCGTTCGGTTCCTGGACACCCAGCCCACTGTCTCGTTGTTGCGGGCAATTCGCCGATTGAAGTTGATGCCCCAGGTGTCGTTTTCCGGATTGAACGATACCGTCTTGAAGGGAATACGCGTCTCCGCGACCCAGCCCCGATCGTTTCGGGTTGCGGCCGCCTGCCAGATACCGTCCCATTCCCACTGCACCAGGTCGCCGCCCCTGGAAAGACCCTCATTCCAGACCCCGTTCGGATTGACCTGAAACCGGTAACCGCTGCGTTTGTCGTTGAAGGGGTCCAGCAAGATGTTGAATTGGTCGTCGAGCCACGCCTGCCCGCCCTGCCGCAATACCTTGGCCACCACCTGCTCCGGCTGGTCGTCGTACATGCGGGCCGCCAGAAAGAGCGCCTCGTCGTCATAGAGGACCAGAAACTCGGTTCGCTGAGACGGTTCGGAGAATTCGACGGGCAGGATCTGGTGGAGATCCGCGATCACCGTGGCGACGTTCCAGGCTTCTTCGTCCAGGCGCCCATCGATGATGACAGGTTGGTCCGTGCGAGCAGCTTCTGCGGTCTTCATTTCGGCGATCGCGGCGGGCACTTGCGAGAAGGCCGGCGGGGAACCCGGCATCAGCAGCGCCGTGACCGCGCAAATCAGTGCCCCGCCACGGCGGCGGCGCCTGTCTGCCGGTCGGTCAGAGCCGAGGGTCATCATCCGTCATGACCCGGACAAGACCGCTACTGGCGGTGCGCGCTCTGATAGTGATCCGGCAGCAGGTCATCTCCAAAATCGCCGCTCTTGCTCCGCCAGACGGTATGGATGTGGTTGGCGTTATCCTGAACGTTATCGTACTCGAATACGAAATCGGCGCCCTGCAGCCGGTAGTAGTGCGGCTCCCGCCGATTGACGCTCCCCATCCAGGCGAAACTCAGGTCGTCCACGTCGATGGTGTTCAGGTACGCCTCGGAAATTTCCGGGCGATACGTGGTGACCACCTCGTCAAGAAGACGCTGGACCATCTGGCGTTGTTCCGGACGCAGATCGGCGACGGCAATGCCTTCAGGCTGCAGGGCCTCCTTCCAGGCCTCCCAGTCGTCCCGGGGACGACCCAGATTCGTGGCGAAGATTTCGCGGGGCGCCTGATCGGAGAGTATCGCGACCTCCTGCTGGGATCCGCTCAGGCTCAGTACCAGCGTGCGGCCCAGGTCCTCCACCGCCGCATGGGGACGAAAGCCGGCCATGGGCCCCTGGGGCACTTCGGCCGGATCGGCACCGAAAAACGTGGGTGTGACTCGAATGCTTCCGGGGGCGACGGAGACGTTCAGCGACACGTGGTGACCCTCGAAACGCCATGCCCACGGCTCCTCCATGGACGGCGTTCCGAAGAACACGAGCCAGTACTTCTCGTTGCCTCTCGGCAGGCCGATGTCCTCCCACAGGTTGAGAATCTCCTCGGTCTGCATCACGTGAACGGTCTTCAGGTATCCCACCGCACTCAGCGATGTCTGCAGGAAGTCGTGAACCAGCATCCGCTGCTCGGCGGTCATGTATTCCAGCGTCAGACCGACCCGGAACCGCGGCCAGTACACCCAGTCGCGCCTGGCCTCGTCCTCGGCCGGCAGGCTGAGCAGCGCCTCTCTCGAGTACCCCACCATTCGCTCGACCCGGTTGGTCCCTGCGTCGCGATCGCCCTGCTGCGGTACGCCGTCACGGGTACTCTCCAGAATGGCCTGCGCCGCCCGGACCATTTCCCCAGTCACGCGAACGTCGATGGCATCCAGAGGCGTTGCCGCCGAACCGGCCTGCTGAGCGGAGCCGGTGGCCGTCGCCATCAGCACCAATCCCAGCGTCAAAATCAATCTGCTCGTGGTCATGGTCAACCTCACATTCAGGCGAATGCCCGCTTACTCTTGCGCCGCTTCGTCGCCCGCTTCAATGGCATTGTAGGCAATTCTCCCGCCCACCATGGTCAATACCGGCTCGATATCGAAAATCTCGTTCTCGGGAACGGTCAGGTAATCCCGGTCCAGGACCACCAGGTCCGCAAATTTGCCCGGCTCCAGCGTCCCGAGATCGTCTTCCTTGAACAACTGCCAGGCATTGGCGCGCGTGTGCGCGATAAGGGCCTCCTCGCGGCTCACGGTCTGATCCAGGACCGTATTGCCCGATACGTTCTTGCCCGTCACTGCCCAGCCCAGCGTGATGAACGGCTGGTAGTGAGCCACGATGGTTGCGTCCGTTCCGAGCCCCCATATGATTCCGCCGTCCTGGATATCGCGTAGCGGCACCCGCGCTTCGGCAAGGGAAGCGACGCTGTGCACGGCGATCGTCATGCCCAGTTCCCCGATTCTTTCGATGCTCTCCGGTGAGAGCGTGAATACGTGAATGAACGTCCAGCGCAACGGCGCCAGCGGAATCGTTTCGTTCAATACTTCGTATCTGTCCAGCAGGCTCTGCACCGTGACGTCCTGCATGGTGTGCTCGTGCACCTGAAATCCGCGCTCGGCTGCAGCCGTGGCGATCTTCATGAATTCGTCGATGATTTCGTCGGAATAGCGCTCGGTCGTACCCGGATTGTCGAACATCGGCAGGTAGATATGCTCTCCCAATCCGAGCAGCCCAAGATAATCACCATTATTCGGTGTGCTGTTTCGCACCAGCGTGACCGCCGCATCGGCCCCCTGCGGATCGTACGCCTCGTACTTGAGCGTATGCCAGACGCGCAGCGGCAGCGGCTTGTCCTCTGAAGACATGCGTTCCAGCAACGAGATATCTCCTTCCGGAGGACGTCCCACGTCGTAGACGCTAGTCAGGCCCGCGCGATTCAGTTCGTGGATAAAGTCGAACAGATTCCGTTCAAGCTGTTCCTGCGAAACGGCCGGCATCTGCTCGTTGAGCAGGCCATAGGGCGGTTGGCCGGAAATCAGAGGCGGTCCCCGATGGTAGGCGCCTTCCTCCGGGGACACGCCGACCGCTTCCAGCGCCAGGCTGTTGGCATACACCGCCTGGTAGGTGATCTGCAGAAAGAGAGGGTTTGCAGGCGCCGCCGCGTCGAGTTCTTCCAGCGTGAATCCGCCGCCGCCGTCGGCGAACTGGTTCTCCCGCCAGCCGCCCTGCACCATCAGCCACTCTCCCGGCTCCATCGAAGCCGCCTTCGCGGCCATGATGTCCAGCGCTTCCTGCCTGGAATTCACACCATCGATACGCGCCTGGAGATTCCAGCGCTGTACGGCGCGGATGAAGTGCATGTGATTGTCGATGAGGCCCGGGATCACGGTTCGGCCGCCGAGATCGATCACACGGGTATTCGGCCCGATTTGCGCCTCGATTTCCTCGCCGGTGCCGACGGCGACGATCCTCTCACCCTGGATCGCCAGCGCCTCGTTAATCGAAAACTCGCTGTCGACGGTCAGGATCTTGCCGTTGAGCAATACCTGTTCCGCGAACGTCGGCTCCTCCGTCCGGCACGCGGCCAGTGTGGCCGCCATGGACAACACGAGGGCCAGATAACCTTTTCCAGACGAGCGACTGATTTTCACGTTAATTATCAGTAAATAACTCAACTTATTGTTCTATATTAACTTATCTACTCGAAATCCAGTTCAGGAATGTCTTCCAGCGGAGGCGGCTCCAGGATGGACTGCACAAAGGCATAGATCAATCGAAGCTGCTCTTCGCTGAGTACATTGGGCGAGTAGGCCGGCATCAGGTTCGTATGACGCACCAGCCGCGCAAAAGCCTCGTAAGGATAAAGCGTCGGTGCGATCCGAACGCCGGCCACGCTTCCCTGCCCCTCGTAGCCGTGGCATTGCCAGCACTGGTGGCTGTCGTACAGCGCCCGGCCCTCGCGGACATCGTCATCCGATTCCTGCGTGACTGCAACGGTGGCACCGAGTGCCCACAGCGATATGACCAGTACGCCGCGCCCGGCTGACCGGATGGTCCCCAGACCCACGCTCATCTCGGTTGACAGCGTACATCCACGAAGGCCGGCTCGCCGCCATCGACGACCTCCACGGCGCGCTCCAAAGCCGGACCGAGGTCATCGGGATCCGTGATCGGGCCTTCCGCCCACACCCCCATGGCGCTGGCGATCCGGGCGAGGTCGATATCGGGATTGCGCAATTCGTTCCCCACCCACGAACTGCCGTCGATTCCGCGTTGCCGCCGCGCAGCCATGCGTTGCAGGTGCATGAATTCCTGGTGATAACCCTGGTTGTTATGTGTCACGGTCAAGAGCGGTATTCCGTGATACGCGGCCGTCCAGAAAGCGCCCGGCGTGTACATCATGTCGCCGTCCCGCTGGACGTTGACCGCCAGACGCCCTTCGGCGCGGTGGGCCAGCGCGGCGCCAACGGCCGCCGGCGCCCCGTAACCCAGACCCGCACCACCCGATCGGCCGATGTACTGATGGTGCCTCTCGATCGGCCACAATCGTCGAGCCCAGCGGCTTTGCATGTTGTCGTCGGACACAAGCGCCCAGTCCCTGTCCCTCACCACGTTCCACAGCTCCGCATAGAGGCGCGACGTGCTGACCGGACTGGCATTCCAGCCATATCGGGCTTCGTCCAGCGCCTGCTCCCTGGCGCGCGCGTGCGCGTCCCGCCAGCGGGACTCCCGTTCGGCATTGGTCGCGCGCCGTGATCGCAACATGCTCGAAAGCACGGCGTCCGTAAGGATCGGCAGCGTCGCCTGAGCATCCCCGGCGATGGCGAGATCCGACGGATAGTAGCGCTGAAAGTTCTGGTAGTTGGACTTTGTGAACAGATCGTTCGTGCCGATACTGATCACTCGCGCGTCCGGACGAGCCTTGCGAACGGCGTCACGGTGCACGCGGTCGCGGAGCGTATTGATTACGCCCCACGTATCGAACAGCTCCAGTCCCAGCACCACGTCGGCCTGCGCAACCGCAGCGGCGCCCTGGGCAAGGTAGTGGGTGTTGGGGAAGTTCATGCGTCCGAACTGGTTGACCACCGGCGCCTGTAGCGCCTCTGCCAACGCGACGAGCCGCTCCACACCTTCCTGGTCGTGGGCCATCAGGTCGGCAACGATGACGGGCGAATCCGCTTCCACGAGCCAGCGGGCCGCTTCGGCAATGGCCGCTTCGTCCCCTACGGGCGGTTGCACCGGCGTCATCGGCAACAAATCGGGCGAGTGATCGCCGACTTCACCTTCCTGCAAGTGGCCGTCAATCACCACGGCCACCGGCCCCATGGGCGGTGTCATGGCGATCCTGTAGGCGCGAGCCATGGACTCCGCGTAGTGCTGCAGGGAGAACGGTGTATCGTCCCACTTGATGTAATCGCGCACCACGCGCACGCAGTCCTGGGCCGAATGCGACCACTCCACGCCCGCACGGCGCTCGGTGGCATCCAGATGGTTGCCGGCAAGCAGGATCATCGGCGTGCGGTCGCACCAGGCATTGTAGACCGCCATGGACGCGTGCTGCAGTCCCACCGTACCGTGGCAGAGCACGCCCAGCGGCCTGCCGGTGACCTTGTAATAACCATGCGCCATCGCGACCGCCTGCTCTTCGTGAACGCAGGTCAGAAGCTCCGGCGCCTGGTTGCCGCCGTAGTTGACGATGGATTCGTGAAAGCCGCGAAAGCTTGAGCCGGGGTTGGTGGTGATGTAGTCGAGGCCCAGGCGCTTGATCACGTCCACCATGAAATCCGAGCCGGGATTGCGGACAAAGTACTCGCGCGCTTCCTCGGCGCTGTAGCCCGCGGGTATTTCGGCCTCCATCGCTTCCTGGACCGCGGTGGGCGGCAGTGCACCGGGCGCCGACTCGTTGCTGGCGACCTGCTGCGCCGCCGCCTGGTCGGTCGCGCCGACCGAAGCGGCAGCCAGCCCCGCTACCGTGGCGGATGAGAGAAACTCCCTGCGATTGACGCTCTCGGTTTCTTCTTGCGCGGAATTCTCTGGGTGGGATTGATCTTCTGGACGAGATCGATCGTCACGTTTCATGGTACCTCCCCGACACGGCGAACAGTGGCCACTTCACCCCGCTGCATCGAATCTCCAAGCATAGACCCAGACGAACCCCAATACTACTGTCGGCCCGCGGTGCCTTCGCTTCCCGTGCTCATCCGGTCGGTACTCCCCGGGAAGCCCTGGCCATCCTGATCGCATTCCAGACGCGCAGCGGCGTGGCCGGCATTTCGATATCGCGCACCCCGTATTCGTACAGCGCATCGACGATGGCGTTGATCACCGCGGCCAACGCCGGTGTGGTCGGCCCCTCGCCCCCGGACTTGATGCCCAGCGGGTTCGTGGGCGAAAGAACCTCATTCAGCGCCGTATCGAACATGGGCAGTTCATCGGCCCGGCAGAGCGTGTAGTCCATGAGCGAACCGCAGACGGGCTGGCCGGAGTCCGCGTCGATGATGCATTGCTCCCAGAGCGCCTGCCCGACGCCCTGAGCGATGCAGCCGTGGGTCTGTCCATCGACGATCAGCGGATTGATCACTCGGCCCACATCGTCCACGGCGACATAACGCAGGATGCGCACGAAGCCGGTTTCAGGATCGACTTCCACCTCGCAGGCGGCGCAACCGTTGGGAAAGACCGGTTCATCGAATTCGTGCTCGCGCACGACGGTCAGGTCCGCCGATTCAGCCAGTTCGAACCAGTCTGCGGACTGCCCGGGTTCCGGTCCACGAAAAACACCGTCCTCAAAAGATACTTCGGATGCGGCCAGCCGAAACCGGGCCGCCGCAGCCGCCCTGGCCGTGTCGACAAGATCCCTGGAGGCCGAGTAAAGGATCGTGGCAGCCTGCCGCATGGACCGCCCGGAGTGCGATCCTCCACCCGCCCTGACAATATCCGTGTCGCCCATCACAACCTGCACGGCGTCAACGGAAACGCCCAGCAGGTCCGCGGTCACCTGGGCGAAGCTCGTTTCCTGACCCTGACCGGTGGGCTGGGTACCGATCACCAGTTCAACCGTGCCCGTGGACCTGACCGTGAGTTCGGCGCGCTCTCCCGGTGCGCCGATGGAAGACTCCACGTAATTGGCAAATCCCCTTCCGAGACGCAGGCCGCGCGCACGGGTGGAAGCCTGTCGGCGAGGGAACCCATCCCAGTCCGCAAGCTCAAGAGCCCGGTTCATGTTGGCGGCGTATTCGCCGCTATCGTACGTGACACCCAATGGATTCGTGAACGGCATGGCATCGGGCGGAACCAGGTTCCGGCGCCGCAATGCGATGGGATCGAAGCCGAACTCCCGTGCCGCCGTATCGATCATCCGTTCCAGCGCGTGGGTAACCTCCGGTCGGCCGGAACTGCGGTATGCCTGGGTCGGCGCCGTATTCGTGAACACGGCGCGGGCGCGCGCCGTGGCCGCCTGGAACCGATATCCGCCGGTCACCAGGGCAATGCCCTTGCCCAACGGCGACAATGACACGATCCAGGCCCCCACGTTGCTCAGGTTCGACGCGCGGTAGCCGAGGAACCGGCCTTCGGCACTCATCGCGAGTTCGACCTCGGTGACCAGGTCCCGGGCCTGGTAGTCGCTGAGGAACGACTCCGATCGCGTTGCCGTGTACTTCACAGGGCGGCCCAGTTTCCTGGCCGCCCACAATGTGAGACAGAACTCCGTGTAGACCCGATTCTTGGTGCCGAAATTTCCGCCGACGTCGAAACACAGGATCCTCAGGGCGTCGGAATCCACACCAAGCGCGGCGGCAATCTGGTGCTTGTGCCGAACGGCGCCGTTGCTGCCGGCGTAGAGCGTGTAGCGGCCGTTGCGGGGATCGAATGAGGCCAGGGCGGCCCTGGGTTCCAGCGGCAGGCCGGTGATCCGGCCAACGCGAAACGTCATCTTCAGCGTGTGAGCTGCGGCTTCGAATGCCGCCGCCGCAGCATCGGGATCGCCAAACGTCGTGTCGCAGCACACATTGTCAGGCACTTGCTGCCAGACAACAGCTGCGCCCGATTCGGCTGCCGCGACGCTGTCGGCCACCCACGGCAACGGATCGTAGCCCACCTCCACCGCCTCGGCCGCGTCAAGCGCCTGCTCGCGGCTGTCTGCCACCACCATGGCAACCGGCTCGCCCACATGGCGCACCTTGTCCACCCGCAGCACTGCGTGCGGACCGGTGAAGATCGGCCCGCCGTCCGGTGCCGTGAGCTTCAGGTCGGTGCGGGTGGACGGCGCCGGACTGTGAGGGATGGGGCCAAGCCCGTCGTCCTCGCAATCCTTGCCCGTGAATACGGCCACGACGCCAGGCATCGCCGACGCGCGCCCGCTATTCACCTCCGTGATGCGCGCGTGAGGATACAGCGAACGAACGATGGCGGCATGCAACTGGCCGGGAAGATTGAAGTCGTCGCTGAAGCGGCCGCGGCCCGTGAGCAGCCGCGCATCCTCCTTGCGAAGCACCGGCGATCCGATCGCCCGGAACTTTCGCGGGTCGGGATTCAGACTCAACGTGCCGTTTCTCGACCCGAATGCCCGGAGTCGCGTTCCACGGACGCGACGGGCGTTTCAGGTTCGAAGCCCGATCGGCGGCGCAGCCACGTTTGCAGCCCGTTCTCGGTCCATCGGCCGTTCACCGCGTTGCGGGCAAAGTGCTCCCAGGCGTCGGTCCACTCGCCCAGGGAGTAACCGTGCCAGGGGCTGCGCGGCGACAGTGACGGTAGTTCCAATTCCTCCCAGATCGCCCGGGCATTCTCCATGTACCTGCGGGCCGGAAGCGCCAGCGGCGTCATCGGTCCCTTGCGCGTCGCATCCACGAGAATGCCGGACTCCTCGCCCGCGGTTACGCCCTTGGGTCCATGGCCGCGACTGCGGCCGGAAACGACACGGAGATCGGCCACCGGGTTCATCCGGTAGGCCAGGGACCAGAAGATCGCATCGGTGTTGAGCGGATCGATATCCTCGCTCACGGCGATCACGATCTTGCCGCACTGGGCCTGGAGCGTCGATGCGCCCTCCAGCCCGCGCCAGACTTCATCGTTCGGGGTGCCGGCAGCGAAGCGCAGGAAGATGACCGGGCGCAGGTTCGTCAACGGCTCGTGCATGGAGACGGCGAGAATTCCGGGGATCTTCAGTTCATCCTGCAGGTGAGCGAGAAACAGGGGCTCATAGGCGACTTTCTTGAGCACGCTGGACTCGCTGGGCGTCACCTGGCTCACGATCGAGGCCAATACCGGCTCGCGCTTGCGGGTGATCGCCGTCACCTGCATCGACATGTTGAAGTCTTCGAGCGCGACATGGCCGTGGCTTTCTCCAAACGGACCCTCGGGTTCCAGCATTTCCGTGTCGATCAGCCCTTCAATGACGATCTCTGCATCGGCTGGCACTTCCAGGTCGACGGATACTGCCCTCGCGACCCGGATCGGGGCGCCGGCAATACCGCCCGCCACAGCCATTTCATCCTGTCCAACAGGGAGCTTCTGCGGGCCACTGTAGGCCACGGCCGGTGGCGCACCGACGGCGATGGCGCAGGGCATGCGTTCGCCCCGGTCCCTGTACTTCTTCCAGTGCAGGTAGCCGCCCGCACCGCCGACGCGTGTCGCCATTCGAACACCGAGCCGGTCGGGCGCCTTCAGCGCCGCCCGGTACGTACCCATGTTGCGGACCCCGGTTTCAGGGTCGCAGGTGACAACCAGCGTCGCCACGAGATAGGGCGCGGCATCGTACCCCGGCGTGGATATGGGCACCGGGAGGCTGTCGAGACCGCCCCCCGGCCCTGTCAATTCTCCGCCCTGAACGACAACCTGCTGGCAGGCAGGCGTATCCACCCGGACCGGAGGGATCGGGTTCGCCATTGCATGGAGCCACCTGGCGCCGATTTCATCTACTGCCACGCCCATGCCGACCGCGTAAATTTCCGGAGTTGCCGCCAGGGCGCCCACCGCGACCGGCATGTTATAAGCACGCCCTCCGGCGCCGGTGACCCGGGTGAACAGGAACGCGGAACGCTCCGATTCAGATAACCCGCCCTGAAACTGCCAGCGCACGAGAGGATGCAGTTCGGTGTCCTTGTCGATGGGGCGATCGATCCGGCGCAGCAGGCCGCGCGATTCGAGATGCACCAGGTGATCCTGGAAGTCCGGGTACCCGGAGTCTCGCTCGCTCATCTTTGATCACCCATGGCCGGGCCATTATCGTTGAAGGCCCGTCGAACCACTACCACCGCGGATTACACCTGCCGGCAGTCAAGCCCCGCTTGTTTTTACGCCAATGCGCACTTTGGCTCGCGCACTGTGGCTCTTGCGTTGCTATCGACTCGACCTGTGGCATACCATGAGGCAAAACGCACCAAACGGGCGAGAATACGACGAGCAACCATAAGTCTCGCCGGCGTAGATTGAGGGGAGATTCGATGAATGCAGCAGTCAGGTTCTTGTCCGGTGCCGTGATCGGTACGTTTGCAACAGGTCTTGTCTCGCCAACGCTCGCCCAGGAGCAAGGCGAGGAACTGGAAGAAATCGTGGTGACGGGTTCGTACCTCTACACCGGGGTCGACTCGCCTTCGCCGGTGGCCGTCTTCGACGGTGAGGAACTGGTAAATTACGCCCCTCCCGATCTGGCCACGTTCTTTTTCGACAACGTGCCCCAGAACTTCAGCAGCGACAGCATCAACCAGACCGATGCCGCCGGCATGGCACGGTCCAGGGCGAATCGTAACGCCACGATCAATCTGCGTGGCCTGGGAGACGAAAATTCCCTTACGGTTCTCAATGGCCAACGTACGATCGGTTATCCGGTACCCGACGGAACCGGCTGGAACCGGGTCGACATCAACTCCCTGGTGCCGCGAATCGCGGTCCAGCGGGTGGAACTCCTGCTGGACGGAGGCTCGGCAATTTTCGGCTCCGACCCGGTCGCAGGCGTTGCCAACTTCGTGACCAAGAACAATTTCCGGGGCTTCGATTTCTCCTTCGACAACCGGATGCTGGACGAAGAACCCAGTGCGGCGAACGCCACGATCGCGGCGTTGTTCGGCGTCGGCAATGACGATACGAGCTTTGTCGGTGCATTGGAATACCACGCCGAACAGATTGTCATGCGCAGAGACATCGACGACGCATTCGAGTATCCCATCGATGTCAATCCCGATACGAGCCTGGGCCTTGAGAACCAGCAGGGCTTCGGGTATGCCAGCGGGCGTGGCATGAGCGCGGTCGGCTGGGTCGATCCCCTCTGCGGGGATGCGATGTTTGGAGAGTTCAGCTACTACCCGGCATACGTGGATCCCGCCGACGACGAGATCCGGGAGGTCGGCACCGGCAGCACGCCGGGCGCCGCGGCCACGCAGTGCGCCAGATCGGCCAACTTCGATGACGGCTTCGATCTCATCAACAACAACGTCCAGCAGGTCATCGCGTTCGCACATCTGCAACACAGTTTCTCCGAATCGCTCCGGTTCACCGCCGAGGTCAATCTCAGCGATCAGGCCTTCGACGATGTAGACCGATGGGGCGATGCGGGCACCGGTGGAGTCTGGAGCCCCCGTACTCCCTCCACGCTGGGTCCCGACTACAGTTTCCCCGTCGATCACCCGGCAATCGTTCACGCCCGGAGTCTGGATTCGGGCTTCGGCCGGGTTCCCGGCGCCCCGGCCATGGGCATGGCCATGGCGAGGCCGCCGATGGTCGGCCCAATCTATGCCGTCGACGAAACCATGCCGTTCCTGGCGGAGATGGACGCCTACAACAAGAATTCCGTCGCTCGGGCCGCGTTCAGCCTGGAAGGCGAGATCAACAGCAACTGGACCTGGTACGCCGGCTCGTCGGTAGCGACCAGCGAGGTGGACAACGCGATCCGGGACCCCATTGTCTCGCGCTATCCGGCGGCCGTCGCGGGTCTGGGCGGACCGAATTGCGACACGGCGACCGGCACGCCGGGCCAGGGCAGTTGCTTCTACTACAACCCGTTCATGAGTTCGGCCCTGCCCGACGCCGCGGCCATGGGCCTTGCCAATGACCCGGAGTTGCTGGAATGGCTCATTCCGAACCGGGTCGATCGCTTCAAGGGCGAGTTTTTCTCGGTCGACCTTCGGGTCACCGGCGAGTTCGGTGAACTGCCGGGCGGTCCGGCCGCCGCAGCCTTCGGCGTCGCTTATCGCCAGGACGAGGTTGCCCGGGACGCGGACGCGCGGGTCAATCAGGGACTGACAGCGACCACCGGCGTCGTCAACGACTTTAGCGGGACACAGGAAGTGGACTCTGTCTTTCTGGAATTGGCGCTGCCGGTACGCGAGGACATCAACCTCCAGCTCGCCGCCCGGAACGAGACCTATGACATCGGCTTCACCGAGCTGTCGCCGAAGGTTGCGGCCAACTGGACGCCCACGGACCGCCTCACGGTGCGCGGCTCCTGGGGCACGTCGTTCAAGGGCCCGTCCATCAGTCAGACCGCCGCCTCCACCCAGTTCCAGGGCGGGGGGCCGAGCAGCATCGTGGTCAACAGCGTGCGCTACGGCGCGATGGGAATGTTCTTCGCCGCATTCGAGACCCAGGCCAACCCCGATCTGAAACCACAGACCTCGGAAAACATCTCGGCCGGTTTCGACTTCCGCGTCAACGACGATATCACTGTGGGCGCCTCGTGGGTTTCGATCGCCTTCACCGATCGAATCGTTGCGCCGACGGCGAACGTCGTGTCGTCCAACCTGAACTGTATCGAAAATGTGAACGGCATTCCGACGGTAGACGCCAACGGCAATCTCAACTGGATCTCCGTGGCGGACGGCGGTTGTATCATTCCCGCGGATCCTGCCTTTCCGATCGATCAGACGAACATCGGGTTGATCGTCTCCCAGCCCACCAACCTGGACTACCTGAATGCGGAATTCCTGGATGTGCACTCGCGCATGAGCTTCGATACGAGGATCGGCACGATCACCTTTACGCCGAGAGCCACCTTCACGACGACCTACGAGTTTCCGCTGCCCGAGGGAGTCGCGCAACGCTCCGGTTTGTGCCCGAACGACCTTTGCAGCGCCATCGGCCGCAGCATCGGCATGGGATTCGCAAACGGGGTGAACAACATGCCCCACTGGCAGGGTTCCTTCCCCCTGTCCCTGAGGCTTCGCAACCATTCCATCCGACTCAACACGAGCTACCGTGACTCGCTGAACAGCGACTACGACGATCTCGATCCAACGGCCGCGTCGACCGCGCTGTTCGTGCATGAGGAAGGGCAATGGCTTTTCGATGTTTCGTGGAACATGCAGATCAATGCTGCCGCCAATATCGGGCTCGCCACGAGAAACCTTTTCGCGACCGAGCCGCCGGCCGTCTCCGCAGCACGCTTCAACCGGCGCCTGAGGGAGTATGTCGTGCAGTTCAGATACACTCTGGGGAACTGAACTCGATTGCGGCAGGCAAATGCGTAACCCGGTAGCTGGTCGATATTTGGGCGAGCAATGGATTCTGCCCCGTAGAGAGGTGCTCAAGCGTCTGGCTGCAGGCGCCGCGCTGGGAACCCTCGGAGGCAAGTGGCTGAGTGCGACGGCTCAGGACGCTGCGGATGGTGAAACGTTCTGGGATCAGGTCAGGGAGCAGTTTCCCATTCGACCCGGTCTGGTCATGATGAATGCGGCAAATCTCTGTCCGACCCACTACCCGGTACTGGAAAGCCTGTTCGGACTGACCCGGGACCTGGACGGCGACGTCTCATTCCAGAATCGCGCCAGGTTTGCGCCGTCGAAGGACCAGGCCCGATCCCGGCTGGCCACATATGTGGGCGCCAACCCGCAGGAAATCGCCATCACGCGCAACACCACCGAGGCCAACAACATCATCGTCAACGGGCTCGACCTCGGTGCGGGCGACGAGGTCGTGCTCTGGAGCGAAAACCACGAATCGAACCGGTCGGCCTGGACAGTCCGGGCAAGACGCAGGGGGTTCAGCGTCAGAGAGGTCGAAACGCCCACCGGTGCCTTGTCCGCCGATCTGTTGAGAGATCGATTCCTGGAGAATCTGACGACGAGCACCCGGGTTCTGGCGGTCAGTCACGTGTCGAACATCTCAGGCATCGGACTGCCCATGAAGTCACTCAGCGAGGCATGCCGGGAGCGCAATATCCTAACCTTGGTCGATGGGGCCCAGTCGCTCGGCGCGCTCGATCTGAATCTGCACGACATGGGCTGCGATTACTTTACCGGCAGCCTGCACAAGTGGCCCATGGGACCCAAGGAGACCGGTTTGCTCTATGTGCGCAGCGGTTCGGAAGACCGCGTCTGGCCGTCCATGGTCGGTGTCGGATACGACACGGCCGAAGGTGAAGGCGCATTGAAATTCGAGACCTTCGGTCAGCGGGATGATTCTGCGATATCCGCCATCGTCCCGGCGATGGACCTTCTTGCTTCAATCGGCAAGGAGAGAATCGAGGCACGGCTTCGCGCGCTCGTTGCCCGGCTTCGACGCGGCATCGAGGCGATCCCCGGCACATCCATTCTCACGCCGGCGGATTCTGCCATCAACGCGAGCATCCTCATTTTCGGCTTGCCCGGGATCACCGGCAGCGATGCCTTCGAAGCGCTCTACCGGGACCATGACATCGGCAGCGCTCCGGCAAGTCTGATTGACGGCGTGCGGCTGAGCCCCCACATCTATAATTCGATGGCGGATGTGGATCGGGTGCTGGATGCGTTGCGGGAGATTGTCGGGAGGGCAAAGTGATGATGATTCGTATGAGTTTCTTTCTGTGCCTGATCGGCTTGCCGATTTCGGGCCTCGCGCACCACGCGGTCGGGGGCAGCTACGACACCTCGACCCTGATCGAGCTGGAAGGCGAAGTAACGGATATCCTGTGGCGCAATCCGCACGTACAGGCATCCATGCGCGTGGTGGACGGCAGCGGTGAGGCAGTCGAGTGGGAGATGGCCACCACCGCGCTGAGCAACATGCGCCGCTGGCAGATCGATCCCTCCTTCATGGCCGTGGGCGACACGATTCGCGTCGCCGGCCACCCGGCCCATAGGGTCGAACACCGTCTTTACTTCACGAACCTGCTCACCGGCGACGGCCGGGAAGTGCTCCTGGGAGCCAACGTCGAGCGGCGCTGGACGGACCAGACCATCGAAATGTCGGCGAGCCGGCGCCAGTCAGTGGGCTTTTCGACTGCGCCCGAACTGGGCTTGTTTCGCGTCTGGAGCACGCCCGACAACATACCCATGCTGTTACCGCGGGACATCGGCAAAACCGAGCCCGGCCGCGCCAACCTCACCGAAGCGGCGCTGGATGCGGTCGACACGTTCGAATGGGCGCGCGACAACCCGCTGCAGAACTGCGCGCCCAAGGGCATGCCGATGATCATGGAGGCGCCCTACCCCTTCGAATTCACTCAGGACGGGGAGAACATCCTCTGGCACAACGAGGAATTCGATACGGTGCGGACCATTCACATGGCACCGGACGCTTCCGCCGAAGGGCAGCCGGACTCGTTGCT
Source organism: Gammaproteobacteria bacterium (assembly GCA_022825505.1). Classification (GTDB taxonomy): domain Bacteria; phylum Pseudomonadota; class Gammaproteobacteria; order Steroidobacterales; family Rariloculaceae; genus UBA6522. The sequence continues at coordinate 245,306 of JAJDWR010000036.1, forward strand.
GGGTTATTCGACCGGGCGTTGGATCGACGACCGTACGCTGGTCGTGTCAACGACCAACATGAACTGGGGACACTTCGACGGTCAGGGCGTACCGATGAGTACGGCCGCAACGCTGCAAGAGCGTTTCACCGTAAGTGACCAGGGGGACCGGCTGGACTACACCATGACCTTTGCCGATCCGGAGTACCTGGTGCAACCAATGACGTTCTCCAAGCACTGGGTCTGGTACCCCGACGCGGCGGTCGGGGACTACGACTGCACGCCGGAAGCCGAGGACTGAATTCCTGCCGCGGAAGCTCCCGGCAATTCAGCCGCGGCGACTGCCCGCTCAATCCACGACGGCGTTGCTCGTCGACCTTCTGGCTATATCCACGTCGCAGTCAAAGTCGTAGATTTCAGTTCCCTCGGGCCGCCGGGCCCAGATCAGGGTTGTGCCGAACGGTTCCGACAGGTATTCCGGATCTTCGACCCGCAGGCTCAATTCAAGGATGTCGTTGTTGTTGAGCAACCGATAGGTCTCCGTCAGGCGCTTTTGCCCGCTCGAGGGAATATTCGTCCCTCTCCCGAACGGGCCGAAATCCGAGGCGAGTCCTGCCGATGAAGGCGGGAACATTTCGGAAACGATGGTCAACTCATCTCCGGCCACGTTGGCACTGGAGACGCCATAACGGTCGGATTCATGCGCGAGCCGCGGCGAACCGTCGGTCACGAACTGCCTCAGGACAGCAGTGTATTCATAGTAGATTTCCACCCGGTCGTCGGAGACTCGGAACTCCACCAGATACGGCAGGGTAAACAGGGAAGGAATCTCGATCGAAAGACAGTCCTTGTACTTGCTCTCGAGCGGATTGTAGACGGCTCTGGCGGCAAGTCCCCTTTCGTTCAGCGGGTATGGGCTTGCTCCCGACCGGTTCATCAGTTCGCCTTCGCGATACACCCTCTGCCAGATTCCCGCAAGATCCGAAACACTCGAGGATGGACTCACCCCTCTGACGAGCGTGATGCTCGGTGCCGGCCTGTCCCAGTCCGGGCGAATCAGGTTGTACGTCTCTCCATCCGGTTTCTCAGCGCGCATTCCGAACATCAACTTGCGGTCCGGGTCCCGGCTGAGCATTCCCGTAACGGTCAGCGTTTCGCCCAACTGAAACGTCTCCGCGGTTATCCCGGCGCGAGTCAGCAGCGGTATGGAATTGCCTTCGATTTCCCATGTCTCGATGCTGCCGTCTTCAACGGTCACGTCGACTGCGAAGAAAGAATGCGGACTCGCCAGGCGGATCTCCGATATCACGCCGGTGACCGTGATCTCGGTGTCGTAGTCGTAGTGCGTCACGAAGGAGTGGTGTGCAGAGACGGAGTTGGCGTGAAGCAGCAAGCACACAACAGTTGTCAGTGACGAAAGTGATTTCATGGCTTCTCCAATCCCGTTGCCGGAGTTACTCCGTTTCCCCCTCGTATTCCAGCACCTCCCGTTCGTACGCTTCAAAGTTGACGTTGTCCATGCAGACGAATTCTTCGATATCCCAGTCCACGCGGCGATAGTGCCGTTGTCCCGCCCAGGGCTCGGTGAAGGCGACCGGATCCTCCACCGTAATGTCGATGCGGAGCCTGTCCTCGCTGACGCGACGAATTCGCTCCACCACCCGCATTTCTTCGCTGTGCGGGACGCCGCGGCGGTCCACCCAGGTCTTGTCGTTGAAATTGACCGTCTCCACGACCAGGGTATCCCCTTCCCAGTGGCCCGTGGAATCGCCCATGTACATGGGTGCGAGATCGGTGCGATGGTCGCGGCCGTCGGTATAGATCGCCCGTACGACGTGGTCGTATTCGAAAACCATCATCACCCGCCCGGGCGTCTGAACGATTTCCATGGGGAACGGGTGCATGTAGATTCGCGGCGTTCCCGGCGGGAAGCAGGCGTACACAGGATCGTTGGTTTCCAGAACCGGCACGCTGCGCGGGCCGAAGGTGGGCCTGGACGCCTCGAAGCGCTCCTGCGCCCAATCCGTCATGGGAGGCGGATCGCCGGTCAATGCCCAATTCTGAAACGGACGGGTGTCCGGTTCCGGGTCGTTGGTCCACACGCCCGACAAGTCATCGCCGTGCCCGGCGACCTGTGGCCAGGAAGAAGATGAAACAACGGCAAAGGCCACACCGATCAGAACAAGAAACCGTGTAGACATGGCAAATACGCTCCTGAATTCATTCATTATGCCAACAAGCGCGCGAGCAACTCATTCAAGGGATACAGAATGAGACTCAATCCATGTGGACAGCGCTTGCTCGGTCAACTCTCCGGTTGCGGTTCCACGTATTGCGACCACAGCTTCAGCCTCATTTGCCCGAAGCTCGTATCCATTCGCCTGAAGAAATACATCAATGGCTACCAGGGCAATGCGTTTGTTGCCATCCGGAAAACAGTGGTTCCGCGAAAATCCGAATCCATAGGCAGCGGCAAGCTCGGAAATGGAACTGTCAGGTCGGTACGCAAGGCGGTTACGCGGTCGAGCCAGCGTTGATTCAAGGGCGTGATCGTCGGGCGGTCCCGCGAGCCCGCCATGCTCGGCCAGGAGTTCGCAGTGGAAGTACAGGACCTCCCGCTTTTCCAGCCAAACAGGCAAGCGTCATCGCGCCAGTTCGCGCAACGCGTTACGGAACTTGCGCCGCGTGCGATCAAAGGCCTTGATCTTCATTTCAAAGTTCGGATCGAATGGCGAGAGTTCCAACCCATCGACCGTTGCCGTCGCGTGTAGCTCGTCACCTTCGCCCACATGCAGACGCTCCAACTGATCCTTGGGAAGAATCACCGCAAGTGAATTTCCCAGCTTCCTGATCCTGAGAACTGCTGCCATCTTCACACTCCCGGTTTGCCCGGAACAAATTATAACTACAGTTATAACATCCGGAAAGGGGAAAGTGCCGCGATTGTTCCAATCAACTGCCGCCGATCATCTTCACGCCGTCGCCGTTCAGCACTTCCTGCAAGCGCAATGAGGGCGCGCCGCTTCGGGCCGGATTGCCGATCAGGGTGATATCGTCGCCGGGCTGGAAAATATCCTTGTGCCACCTGACGGTGCTGCGGTCGCTGCGGGCGAGACGGTTGGGGCTCGTCAGTTCGCCGGACCACTCGACGGTATTGCCTTCCTCGTCCATGACGTTCGCATAAATCAGGACGTGGGGATTGACGAACTCGAATCGGCTTACCTTGCCGACAACTTCGACGGTCTCCGAACCGTCGTAGGCGGCACCGCCATGGTGTCCCGATGCTCCGGGCATTACGACCAGCAGCGAACTTGCCAGGAAAACGCCAGCGACTCTGATGTTCATATGGATGACCTCCGGAGCGAACTCCAAACAGCGTAGATGACCCGTCAGAGGCCTATTTTACTTCGAATGTCTTGAGTGTGTTCCAGGCCTGTGCCGGCTCTGCGATCAAAGCTCCCGCTGACTCATTCTCTCGGCGATGTGCTCGGCCTGGCGGATAGCCGTTATTCGTTCTCTCCCGGCAAGTCTAACTTGGAATTCCGGCGAGCCCGCTTTGCAGACGCACCCGGTATGCGCTATATGTCGAATCAAGACCAGCCATCGCGGCTATCCTGTAACAAATCCAGAGAGGGACACCTTAAGTGAAGTCTGTTCGTTGCCATTACATCGTTCTCACGGCAGTGCTGTTGGGCGCTTGCCGACCGGCGGGGGAAGCACCGCCACCTGGCCAGGGCACAACGCCTGTGGATCCCGCCGACAGAGTCCTGCGCAACGGCGCGATCTACACGGTCAACGGCGCCCAGCCGTGGGCCGAGGCAGTGGCCATCGCCGATGGCAGGTTCGTCGCCGTCGGCACCAACGACGAAATGAACGCCCTCGTCGGTCAGGACACCGAGGTGACCGATCTCCAGGGCCGAATGGCCATGCCCGGAATGTTCGATATCCACATCCATCCCGTGGACGGTGCCATGGCCGCACTATACGACTGCAGCTTTCCGTTCACCTCCACCGTCGAGGAGATTCTCGAGCATGTTGCCGGCTGCGTGTCCGAGGCCGAATCCGGCGAGTGGGTCCGCGGGGGCCAATGGGCGGTGGGGCTTGCCACGCTCGACCAATCGATCGACGCTGAACTCCTGGACACCGTTGCGCCGGACAACCCGGTATTCCTCATGGATTCCACCGTCCACAACGCCTGGGTGAATTCCCTCGCGCTGCAACGGCTGGACATCGGTCCTGACACGCCCGATCCACCGGGCGGTGCCATCGTTCGCGACAGCGAAGGCATGCCCATCGGGATTCTCATCGACGATGCGGCCTACAATGCCATTTCAACGCTCCCCGACTACTCCCCGGAACAGTACGAGGAAGCCCTCGCGTGGATAGTGGCGATGTTGAACCGATACGGCGTGACCGGCTTCAAGGACGCGATCGCCGAGGCCGGTGCCCTGAGCGCATACAACGCGCTCGATCAATCCGGCCGGCTCAATGCCCGCGTCGCCGCGAGCCTCATCTGGAAGCGCGCCTGGATTCAGAGCCACGAGGATCACCTGCTCAACATCGAACAGCGGGACTCTTACCGGAGCGAGCGTGTGAACCCGGATTTCATCAAGATATTTCTCGACGGAATCGCTCCGTCGCGAACCGCCTACATGCTGGAGCCGTACCTGCCCCACGACGCATTTCCGGCCGACTTTCGAGGCGAACCGCTGCACGATTCGGCCACCCTGGCGGAGGATGTCATCAACTTCGATGCCCAGGGGCTGACCGTAAAGATGCACGCCGTCGGCGACGGTGCGTTGCGCCAGGGCCTGGACGCCATTGAGGCGGCGCGGGTTGCCAATGGGCCGTCAGGGCTGCGCCACGAGATCAGCCATGCCGGTATCATGCACGCCGACGACATCGGCCGATTCGCCGTACTGGGAGCGATTCCCGAATTGGCGCCGATCCTCTGGTACCCGGTTCCGGGAGTGGTCGAAGCTCAGACGGCGGCGATCGGCCGCGAGCGGGCCGAGTTTTCGTTTCCCATCCGGTCACTGGTGGAGTCCGGCGCAGAGCCGGCCTTCGGTTCGGACTGGCCGGCGGTGGTGCCGACGCCGAATCCGTGGCCCGGCGTCGAGGCCCTGCTCACCCGGCAGGACCCCTACCTGGAGGATCCTCAGGAAGCCAAGTGGCCCGAGCAGGCAGTGAACCTGGAAACGGCGATTGAGATCGTGACCATCAACGGCGCCAGGTCATTAAAGGTGGAAGAGATCGCCGGCTCCATCGAAGTGGGCAAGTCCGCGGACCTGATCGTCCTCGACCGGAACCTGTTCGAGATTCCCGTGCGGGACATTGCCGAGACCCAGGTGCTGGCCACGATCTTCGAGGGCCGCACGGTGTACGAACAATCTCAGGAGCAATAGATGAAGCACCAAAAGAGCAATTGCAGATGATTTCTGACCCACTGAACGACAATGCCGGCCGGAGTATCGGACCGCTGGCCCACATCGGCATCGCAGTGCCGGACATGGAGCGGGCCAAGTCGCTGTTCACGAGTTTCTTCGGTTGCCGCTGGGCGCCCATGGGAAACGGCGCGATGCCGCTGCGCATCGAAGGCAGGCAGGTCTCGGTGCCACTCCAGGCCTGCTGGACTGTTGAGGGACCGCCCGACCTGGAACTCATTTGCGCCCCTGAAGGCACGCTCTGGTACACACCGGACCGCATCGTCCTGCACCACATGGCGTACTGGGCCGACGACTTCGAGGCCACCTCAGCGCGCCTGAGCGCCGCCGGATTTCCCCTGGAACTGACCTACGACGAGATCGAAGACCGGATTTCGCGATTCGCCTACCACAAGGTGCCCGGCGGCCCCCGCATCGAACTCATCGACGCGCGCCGGCGAGCGGCTCTGGAGGAGCGGGTGCAAGCCAACGCCGAAAATTAGTCGCCGGTGGCGAATGACCCTTGCCGCGGGCGGCTAACGGGCCGTCTCACCTGCGCCCTCGTCCGGGTATAGGCTCGGCGTGCGGAACCCGCCGTAGACCTGCCAGCCCAGTGCGTCGTGGGGATCCCGGAAGGAGACGTCGAAAACGACTTCCGCCGGATCGGTGCGGGTGAATTCGCGCACGCGGCCACCATGGGGTATCTCCGACAAGTACCGTTGGGAACGGTCCCAGACGTCCCAGGTAACTCCGGTGATACCGGCCGGAACGCAGACCGCGTTGATCTCGAGGATGTTGTCCGTGACCGGCAGGCGATGCGCCTCGCTCATGGCCATGCTGTTGCAGGCGTCCGCGGTGAGATCCGGTTCGGCAATCCAGACCTGGCGCACCGTCCCTTCGGCCTCGTCGATCTCATACTCCACGGAATAGCTGTGGGTGTCCTCGAACGGGGCGTGGGTCCGGCCGTCGAAGGGCTTGGCCTGGCCGCGGTTGTTGTTGAATACCATCAGCGTGCCGGCGTGGGTCCAGCGCGGATTGTGCTGGTGCCAGGGCCAGCGGAAGTCCTCGCCGACCGGCGTCAGCAGCTTCTCCCGCAGCGCCCCCTCCCAGCCCATGTGGTCGCCGAAGATCCACTTGATCTGCTTGCTTTCGCGGTCGATCTTGATGATCGCGTCCAGCAGCTTGAAGCTCGCCACCACGGAGTCGTCGCGCGGGTCGTAGGCGACGCCGTTGCCGTGACTCCAGTCCCAGGTGTCGGGAAACCCGCGGGTGACCCAGTAGGGGTTGAAGGCTTCGTAGCCGATCATGTCAGTGTCGAGGTAGTCGAAAGCGTTCCAGCTCCAGAGAATGTTGCCGGCCTTGTCGAACTCCAGGATGGTATCGCCCATCACCTTCTGGTCCCTGCGGAGTGTGGAATCGAACTCGTTGGTATACCAGTTCTCTATCAGTCGCCAGTTCGCCGAGAACGACAGGAAGGAGCCGTCGCGGACCTCGTGGGGCTGATGGTGCAGGGTCTGCGCGCCCCGTATGGGTACCGCGCCGGGTGCGGTAGACGGGCCGCGCGGACGTTCCTCGGCGTACCAGCTTCGCAGCCGGTTGCCGAGCATGTCCATCTCCACGGCCTCGAACGACGCCATGTGGAAGATGATATTGCCGTTGGCGAGCCGGTCGATACCGGCAATCCGGTCATCGGACTGGTAGTACCAAACCACCTCCCCCTCATTGTCCAGCGCCAGCAGCAGACCGTAGCGGGTGACGAAGGCCTGTTGTGCGGGGTTGCGATCCTGAGGCCGCAACAGCAGCGACCGGCGCACGCTCAGGATGGTCACCCCAGGCTCCATGCGTTCCGGCTGCGCCACGCGGACGTCGTAGTCAGGCATGAGGTAACGGTCCACCGGCAATGGCGGCGTTGTGTACTCCAGTTCACCGTCCCACTGCTGCGAGCCTCCCGCACTGTCGAAGATGGTGACGCGGATTTCGTGCCGGCGAGCAGGCCGCATCCCCAGGATGGGCAGGATCTCCCTTTCATCGGGGACGCGATCGAAGTCGATGCTCCAGGTTCGCTCGCCGTCGTCGAAATCCACCCGCGTGGCGACGGCGTCACGGGACTCGAAGGACAGCACGGCCGCAAGCGGCACGGCGGGATTGGGGTTTTGCTCCATTCGTGGCGGCGACGTGAAGGAAAGTCCCTCGGCGACGCCCTGAGCCACCAGTTCGCCGGGCGATGCTACCAGCCAGGGAAAGAGAAACAGCCAACTGAATTCCCAATTTGCACTGCGCCTGCGTTCCATCGATGCCCCTCCTTCACAATTTCCCGGCACGCCTGTCCTTAATGCAGGAAATGTAGTACAGTTTTGATGCAGTCACAACTATTTCTTTGAGGGATTGTACGTAACATATTGAATATAAAATTCTTTTAGAATTGGTCTCAAGAGTCTCGTTTCATACTGTTCAACCAAGAGGAGTTCCGAGCGATGCCATTCGTAAAATTCCTGCATGAAGACGCCGGCCAGCCCGACATCGTTCGCGCCCGCGCCGACCGGTTGCGGGGGCTTCCGAAGCAGTCCCAGCGCATCCTGCGCGATCCATCCGAGCTGACTCCGGCGCAGCGGGAGTTCATCGGCTCGTACGTGTCCGGCCTGAACGACTGCCCGCACTGATTCCATGGGCATGCCGCGGTCGCGGCAGCATCCGGAGCAGACGATTCACTGATCGACCTGGCGTTGGCGAACCTGGACACCGCACCTGTTGAGGAGAATTTCAAGGCCCTGTTGCGCTACGTGGAGAAACTCACGTACACACCCTCGGCCATGACCCAGGAGGACGCCGACGCCGTGTTCGCGGCCGGCTGGAGCGAAAAGGCACTGTCGGACGCCATCTGCGTCTGCGCGCATTTCAACATGGTCAACCGCCTCGTGGAGGGTCATGGCGCCGGCCGCCACCACACCCGCGATCCCATGCGCAAGGCGGCCAAACTGGTCGCGGAGAAAGGCTACCCGTCACTTGTATTCGGCGATTGAGAACGTTCTCCCGAAATCGTATGGAGGAAGGCGACGGGCGTCCGGGAATTCACATGGTTCGCAACAGCGTATCAGTCATCGACTGCATGCACATCAACCTGGGAGCACCTCCGGATACTCCAGCGCTTTCTTGGTACGGCGCAAAAACTCGCCGGCGATCACGCCGTCCACGGCCCGGTGATCGGCGGCCAGCGTCAGGCTCATCACTGTGGCAACTTCCACTCGCATGCCGTCGTCGTCGCCAATGGCCACGGGCCGGGGCACCGCTGCGCCGACGCCGAGTGTGCCCGCATGCGGCGGATTGATGATCGGCCAGCTCTGGCGGATGCCGAACATGCCCACGTTGGATACGGTGAAAGTACCGCCCCGGTAGTCTTCGACATCCAGTTGTCTTGCACGCGCCCGCTCGGTCAGGTCCCGCATCCGCGAGACCAGTTCCGGCAGCGGCAATGTCTCCGCGCCTCGCAACACCGGCGTCACCAGCCCCTCGTCCAGGGCGACGGCAACCGCGATATCCACGCGCCGGAACCGGATCAGGCGGCCATCCCGGTATTGGGCATTCATTCGGGGCGTATCCCGCAGAGCCCGGGCCACGGCGTGCACCACCAGGTCGTTCAGTGACAATTTGGGGTTATCCCCGGATGCGTTGAGTTCAGCCCGCAGGCTCATTGCCGCATCGACACAGACGTCGATACTGCAGTGAAAGTGGGGAATGGTCGCCTTGGACTCCGCCATCCGCCGTGCCATGGTCTTGCCCAGGGTGGAGAGCGGCCTTTCTTCAAGCGGTATTTCCAAGTCGGTCGGCGGCGTTCCGGTGGCAGCGATGGCCGTCGATCCGTCGTCGGAAGACAGCGCCGACACCGCGGCTTCGACATCGGCGGTGACGATCCGGCCGCGCGGGCCGGTGCCTTTCAGCGCGGCCATATCGATGCCGCGCTCGCGCGCAAGACGCCGGGCCGCCGGACTCGCGGGTATGCGGTCCCGCCGCCTTCCCGGCTCGGCCTCATTGGAGTCAGATGACTCCTGTGGCTTCAGCAACGTGGCGATGACCCGGTCCACGGCCACGCCTTCGGCGCCCTCCTCCACCATCAACTCGCCGATCTCGCCACCTTCCAACGACTCCAGTTCCAACACCGACTTGTCCGTCTCGATCTCGGCGATCACCTGGCCCGCCTCAACCGAGTCGCCGGGTCGGACGTGCCAGCGGGCCAGTGTTCCCTCCTCCATGGTCGGCGTCAGCGCCGGCATCAGGATTTCACGAGCCATGGTATTGCGGGCCTCTCATTGCGATGATCTCACGGCGGGTATCCAATTGCGGGCCCCTCATCGAAGAACGGAACGCACCGCGCCCACCACCTTCTCCGGCGTTGTCCGGAACGGCGTCTGGGCGACGGTACCTCTCGGTATGGGGATGTCCGGCGGCGACAGCCGCACGACCGGCGCCTTGAGATCGTCGAAGGCGGACTCCGCGACCAACGCCCCGATCTCGGCGCCGAATCCGCACGTGCGAGGGCTGTCGTCCACCACCACCACACGGCCGGTCTTGCGCACCGACGACAGGATGGCCGCGCGGTCCAGGGGCACGATGGTGCGCGGGTCGACAACCTCGGCGGAAACCCCGTCGGCAGCCAGCGTCTCGGCCGCCTCCAGCGCTACGTGCACCTTGTGCGACGTGGCCACTATGGTGACATCGTCGCCCGCCCGCCTGACCTCCGCCTGGCCGAATGGGATGGAGAAATCACCGTCCGGGACCTCGCCTTCCATTGCCATCAGTAACGGATGGTTCATGACCACAGTGGGATTATCGCTTCTCAGCGCGGTCGTCATCAGACCCTTGATATCGGCGGGTGTGGAAGCCAGCACGATCTGAATGCCCGGACAGTTGGCCAGCATGGCGTAGGGACTGCGGCTGTGCTGGGAGTGCTCGATGGGCATGATGCCGTGCATCATGACGAAGACGGCCGGGACGGTGATCTGCCCGCCCGACTGATGATGCGCCACGCCCGCCTCGTGAATGAACTGCGACCAGGCCTCGACGGCGAATGCCGCAAGACCGAAGTGCGCCAGCGCGCGGCAACCGCTCATGGCCGAACCGATGGCAAGCCCCGCTACGGCGGACTCCGAGATGGGCGGTTCGTCGATGACCCGATCCGCGTAGCGCTCCCGAACCGCGTTCAACGCCGGATGCTCTGCCGCGGGCCCCAGCAGGTAGGCGCTGCCGATCAGCGTCATGGTCTGGTCGTCGTGCATCCTCGCCACGACGGCGTCCACCATGCCCGCGGCAAACGTCATCCTGGACATCGCGAAGCTCCCCCGGCCATCATGCAAACGTACCCGTGAGTCCGCTTTCGGCCGAAGGCAGCGGACTGGCGAGCGCAAACTCGCGCGCTGCCTCCACGGTTCGGCAGACTCGCTCGTTCATGGCGACGATTTCGCTGCGACTAATCCGGCCTTGACGGAACAGGTCTCTGCCATAACCGATGACCGGGTCGTACCGATTGATCCAGTCGGCATGCTCGCCTGTTACCGAAGCAGGATCCCAGACACCGTCGAGATCGGTCACGCCAGTCACCAGTTGCGGGTTGAAGCTGCGGGACCCCGGCCAGCGTCGGGTTCGCATCTCGATGAATGCGGGCGCCCTGCCCTCGCGCAGATCGCCGATCAGCCGGCTCGCTGCCTCGTGGACGTCGGTCACGCTTTCCCCGGCAACCACTTCCGTGGCAATGCCCAGCGCGCGGGGGATGTCCCCGAGCGTCTCGGCTGCCATGGAGGACGACGACCATTCGTTCTGGGCGCGGCCCGTGGTCACGCCGACGCTGTTGTTCTCGCATACCAGCAGCACCGGCTGGCTATACAGCGCGGCAATGTTCATGGCCTCGAAGCCGATGCCTTCCTCCAGCCCGCCGTCGCCGAAGAAGGTCACGCAGATCCCGCCCCTGCCCCTGATTTTCTGGGCCTGCGCGGCGCCGATGCCCAGACCGATGCCGCCGCCCACCTGGCCCGTGGTGGCCAGGAATCCCGCCGCGCGCACCGTCAGCCCGGCGCTGCCGCCGCGCCCCTTGTTGAAGCCGTCGGCCCGACCGAGGATCTCGGCCAGTGCGCGGCCGGGGTCGGCGCCTCGGGCGAGCACGTGGCCATGGTTGCGGTGGGTGGTCAGGATCAGGTCGTCCTCGCGCAGCAGTTCCATGATGGTCGCGCCCACCGCCTCCTGGCCGATGTAGACGTGGCGATGGCCTTCGGTTTCCACGGTCGCCCAGAGATCGATTACCGTCTCCTCGAAGCGGCGGATCAGCAGCATCGATTCGAAAATGGCCAGTGCCTGTGCGCTGTCAATCATTGGTCAATGGTTCCGTAACGGCCGGCATATGTCAGCCTTCGCGCCTGTCCGCCTCGAGTCGTTTCGCGCATTCGTTCTCATCCGTACATCCGTTCGACCTTCGCCACGACCTGATCGGCACTCGGCACCATCATCGCTTCCAGCGGCTTGCTGCACGGTACCGGGTTGTGGGGCGCGCCGATCCGCATCACCGGTGCATCGAGGTAGTCGAAGGCGCCCTCGGAAACGGTCGCGGCAACCTCGGCGCCGATACCGTAGGATTCATGTCCGCCGTCGATCACCACGGCGCGACCGGTTCTGGCCACCGAGTCGATCAGTGTTTCGGTATCCAGCGGAACGATGGATCGCGGATCCACCACCTCGGCGCTGATGCCTTTCGCGGCAAGCGCATCCGCCGCCTCAAGCGCAACGTGCACCATGCGCGAAAACGCGATCAGCGTCACGTCGCTGCCCTTGCGCTTGATGTCGGCCACACCCAGTTCGACGATATGCTCGCCCTCCGGCACCGGCCCCTTGAGGTTGTAGGTCATGCGATCCTCGAAGTACAGGACCGGGTTGTCGTCGCGGATTGCCGCCGTCATCAGCCCCTTGGCATCCGCAGGTGTGGACGGGGCCGCGAGCTTGAGACCCGGGACATGCGCCGGCCAGGCGTACAGAGTCTGCGAGTGAGTGGAGCCCAGGACACCGCCTACGCCGATGGCGGTCCGCAGCACCAGTGGAACCCTGAACCCGCCGCCGGAAAGGTAATGAATCTTGGCTGCATGATTGACCAGTTGATCCATGACCAGCGTCAGGAAATCGCTGAACATGATCTCCACGACGGGCCGCATGCCGGCGACGGCCGCGCCCACCGTCAGCCCGAACATTCCGGCTTCCGAAATGGGCGTATCGATCACGCGCCTGTCCCCGAATTCGGCATGTAATCCCTGGGTCTGCTTGAAGATGCCCTCGGCCACGCCCACGTCCTCGCCGATGTAGAACGTCTCGGGGTCGCGCCTGAATTCCTCGGCGATGGCCTCGATCACCGCCGCTTTCAGGCTGATCTGCCGCTCAGTCTGCTGCATGGCACATGGGCATGGGCTGCCGCCTAGGCAAACACATGTGTTCCGAGATCCTCGGGTCCGGGGTGAGGCATCGAATCGGCGACCTTTGCGGCCGCCTCCACTTCGTCGTCGATTTCGGCGTGTATGCGGGCGATTGCCACGTCATCCACATGGCCTTCGTCCGCAAGCCAGCGGGCGTAGTTCGGGATCGGGTCGCGTGCTTCCCAGGCGCGCATCTCCTCGCTGTCCTTGTATTCCTGCTGGTCACTCACGTGATGGCCCGTGAACCGGTACGTTTCGAACACGAGGAAACTCGGTCCCTCGCCCCGCCGCGCCCGGCCCACCGCCTGCTCCGCCGCTTCGCGGACCGCCAGCACATCCATACCGTCCAGAGTATCCGAGGGAATTCCGAAGACGGCGCCGCGGTCCTGGTAGCGTTCCCCGGCTGTCACGGTCGCGCTCTCGGTGAACTCTCCGTAGCGATTGTCCTCGCAGACGAAGACCACCGGCAGGGACCAGATGGCGGCCATGTTCAGCACCTCGAACATCACGCCCTGGTTGAGTACGCCGTCGCCGAAGAAACTCACCGACACCTGGTCGGTGCCGCGAAGTTGGGCAGCCAGCGCCGCCCCGGCGGCCAGGGGCACGCTACCGCCGACAATTCCGGTGGAACCGATGTTGTTGGTGGCAGGATCGCACAGGTGCGGTTCGCCGGCCCGCCCCAGGTTCACCCCACCCCGGCGGTGCAGCAGTTCGCCCAGAAGCGCCTCCAGCGAAGACCCCTTGGCAATGCAATGACCGTGGCCGCGATGGTAGATGGTGATGTAGTCGTCCGGCCTGAGCACCGAAATGAATCCGGCCGGCACTGCCTCCTGCCCCGTGCACAGGTGCACCAGGCCGGGCGCCTTGCCGGCGATGTGGTAGCGGCGCACAGTCTCCTCGAAAACGCGGATCCGAACCATGGTCCGATAGAGATCGACGCAATCTTCGGGACTCATTGCCTGGTTTCGCGTCGTCATCTTCCTGCAATCAGTGATGTGAAAATTCGCTTTCGGCGGCGGCGCAGACGAAAGAACCGCGATAATCGAGTTCCAGCATCTTTCCGTTCCGTGCTTTCCCAGGTGCCGTGACGGTGGATGCCCGGCAGTTACGCCGTCTGCCAGGATATGTGCTTGGTCTGGAGGAATTCATCCAGACCCTCCACGCCGTGCAACCGTCCGATTCCGCTCTCGCGGTAGCCTCCGGTCTCGATTTCCGCGTGCAGCTTCATGTGGGCGTTGATCCAGACCGTACCGCTCTTGATCCGCGAGGCCAGGCGCAGGCCGCGCTGCTGGTCCGTGGTCCATACGCTGGCGGCCAGACCGAAGCGGGTGTCGTTGGCTTGCGCCACCGCCTCCTCCTCGTCTGCAAAGGTATCCACGGTTAGGAGCGGACCGAAGATTTCCCGGTCCAGGAGTGCGTGGCTGGGATCCTCTACACGTACCAGGCTGGGACTGATGAAGCATCCGGAGGAAAGCTCTCCGACGGGAGGACTGCCGGTGAGAATCATCTCGCCGAGACCTCGTGCCTCGTCCACTAACCCTTCCATGCGTGCCTGACTGGCCCGGTCGATGAGCGGCCCGAGGCCGCTGCGGGGGTCATCGGCGACGCCGAGATGCAGTGCGCCGAGCCGCTCCGCCAGGCGCGCCTGCAGCGCCCCCACGACGGACTCCTCCGCGAGCACGCGGCTTGCGGCCACGCAGACCTGGCCCGCGTGGGCCATTCCCGTGCGGGCGATGCCCGCGGCGGCCGCATCCAGGTCGGCGTCGGCAAACACAACGCAGGGTGCGCTGCCGCCCAGCTCCAGGTTCATGCGTTTGAGCGTGTCGGCGCCGGCCGCCATGATCCGCTTGCCTACTTCCGTGCTGCCGGTGTAGGAGATCACGTCCACGTCCGGCGAAGTGACCAAACGCCTGGCCACGTCGCTGCCCGTCTCCGCCAGCATATTGACGACGCCTGCGGGCAGACCGTCAATATCCGCCAGCATCGCAAAGACTTCGGCGTTCACCAGGGCCGTTTGCGGCGCGGCCTTGACCACCGCCGTGCATCCCGCCGCCATGCAGGGCGCCAGAGAGCGGACCAGCAGAGTGATCGGCGCGTTCCAGGGCACGATTATGCCGGCAACGCCCATGGGTTCCCGGGCCAGCATGGAATACTGGTGGTGGTCCACCTCGGTGACGCGGCCGAAGATGTTCCGCGCGAGCCCGGCGTAGTAACGTAGCTCGGAGATGCCCGCGGCCACCTCGTGAGTGGCTTCGCCGATGAGCTTGCCGTTTTCCCGCGCCAGCGCCCTGGCGATATCGGCCTTCCGACTTTCCAAGCGATCGGCGAACCGCAGCAACACCTGGGCTCGCACCCGGGGCTGGTGTGCCCACGAAGATGTCTCGAACGTCTCGCGCGCGATGCCGATTGCGGCGTCGGCGTCGGCGAGCCCGGCGTCGGCGAACCGGCCAAGCCGTTCCCCGGTACTCGGGTTCTCGCTCTCGGCCTCGGCGCCCCCGGCCGATCCGACCCACTCCCCCCCGATCCAGTGACGAGCTTCCAATGGCACGATGTTCTCCTTTGGTTCGGTGTGCTACCCGTCGTCCGCCCGCATGGGATTGACGGCCGACAACCCTCCATCCACCGCAAGCTGGGCGCCCGTAATGTAGCGGGCGTCGTCGCTTGCCAGAAATGCCACCGCTATTGCCACGTCTTCGGGCGTACCCAGGCGGCCAACGGGCACGCTCCTGGCATTGGCGGCGCGTTGTTCTTCGCTGAAGGTCTTGTAGAGGGTGGTTTCGATCGTCCCGGGCAGGACCGCATTGCAGCGGATTTCGTAGCCGCGCCGCGCACAATCGAACGCCACAGTCTTGGTCAGTTGCACGACGGCAGCCTTGCTGGCGCCGTACGGTACCGCCAGCGGAGAAGCCACCGTCGCGGCCACCGAGGCGATATTGACGATGGCGCCGCCGCCGGTGGCCTTCATGGTCCGGATCGCATGTTTGCAGCCCAGCATCACGCCTGCGGCATTGACCGCATTGACCCGGTTCCATTCCTCCAGCGTCAAATCCTCCGGCGGAAGCTGACCGGCAAGAAAGGCGACGCCTGCGTTGTTGACGAGCACGTCCAGACGCCCGAATTCATTCACGCAGTCGGCAACCACGGACTCCCAATCCGACTCGGAGGCGGCATCGTGCGCCCTGAACCTGGCCGTGGCCCCGAGCCGACACGCCGCCTCGGATCCAGCCTGTTCGCTCAGATCCGTCAGCAGCACACTGGCCCCTTCCGCCGCGAGTCGCTCCGCCGTCGCCAGACCGATCCCCGATGCCGCCCCGGTCACGATCGCGGCCTTGTTCCGGAAGCGGCTCATGAGCCTTCCTGCGGAAACACCAATACGGGCTTGATCGCGATGCCTTCGTCAAGGTCCGCGAATGCGCGATTGATGTCCGCGAAGTCGTACGTGCTGATCAGCCGCTCGTAGGGAAATCGGCCTGCACGCTGCAGTTCCATGAGCCGCGGCAGGAATTCGCCCGGTACCGCAGACCCCTGGATGATGCCGTGCAAGCTCCCGACCCGTTGGAACAGTTCAAGGGTGGAGAAACGGAACTCCTGGCCCGGCGGCGGTCCGCTGAAAATTCCGATCTTGCCGCCCTGGCCGAGGCACTGCACCGCATCGGCAAGCGCCGACGCCGTGATCGAACTTTCCAGCGCATGACTGGCCCCGCGGGGCAGCCATTCCCACACACGGCGCGGCACATCGTCCTCGCGGGCGTCAAGAGCATGAGTCGCGCCGAGGTCCCTGGCACGAGCCAGCCGCGAGAGGTTGATGTCCACGGCGATTCTTGTAGAAACGCCCACTACCCGGGCTGCCATGATCGCGCTCAGCCCCACCGTACCGACCCCGAACACCACCAGACTGTCCCCGGGACCCATCCCGAAGGTATTCATCACCGCACCGGCACCCGTCTGTACCCCGCAGGGCAGCGCGGCCAGCATTTCCGGGGCCATATTGTTGGCCGCGGGAACAAGGGCATGCTCGAGCGCAATGGCGCGCGTCGCAAACGATGACTGCTGGAAAAAAGCGCTGCTCACAGCCTGCCCATTCAACCGCACGGTCCGGCTGCCGTCGCTGCGTTTTCCGGCGAACTTGAGCGCCGGGATTTTCTCGCATTTGAACGGTTCCGCCCGTTCGCAGTATGGGCAGGCCCCGCACCAGGGATAGGAAATGATGACCCGGTCGCCCGCACGCACGGAAGTGACGGCACCACCGGTTTCCTCCACGACGCCCGCGCCTTCGTGCCCGAAGACGCCGGGCAATGGAACGCGGCTCTGGAACTTCGCATCGGTATGACAGATCCCGCAAGCTTCGATACGAACCAGTACTTCGTTTTCGCGCAGTGCATCGAGTTCCACCCGTTCCAGCGAGAACGGTCCGCCAGGTTCGCGGACGATCGCTGCGGTTGCGAAGTATGCCATCCGTGGGATCCCTTGCCGAATGGTTCGGCGAACGCACCGAATCTTTTTTCGGCCAATCTTTTTTCGGATTCCGTATTGTTGTACATTTGTTTCGTGTATTCAATCGTCCCTGAAGACGCGTTTTTCTAACTTACTGAAAATTAAATGTTTTCCCATATGGCAACTCAGGCCCCGATTGCAGTCTGTTCAACTTTTGGAGCGTTTGCCCGATGTCTCCGTGCGACAATACACGCTGACCAACTGCTGACGGAAGGAAATCGGGTGCAATGAGAGCCGTGGGCTTTACACGCTCCCTGCCTGTGGAGGATCAACGTTGCCTCATGGACTATGAGACGCCGGTTCCCGTGCCGGAACCCCGCGAACTCCTGATCAGGGTCGAGGCCGTGTCGGTCAATCCCGTGGACACGATGCGCCGCCGCCGCGCCGCCACCGAAGAGCCGCTCGAACGACCTCTGATTCTGGGCTTTGACGCCGCCGGGACCGTCACCGAGGCAGGCCCGGAAGCACATCTTTTCGGCCCCGGCGACAGGGTCTGGTACGCCGGCAGCATCGACCGTTCGGGCAGCAATGCCGAGTACCAGGTGGTGGACGAACGCATCGTGGGCCGCCGCCCGAAGAACCTGGAACCGGCGGAAGCCGCCGCGCTCCCGCTCACGGCGATTACGGCGTGGGAAGCGCTGTTCGAACGGCTGGGAATTTCCCAGTCACCGGGCACTTCGCACACATTGCTCATCATCGGCGGGGCCGGGGGAGTCGGATCCATCGCGATTCAACTGGCCAAGCGCCTCGCCGGAATGAAGGTGATCGCCACGGCATCGCGTCCCGCCAGCCGTGACTGGTGCCTTGAGATGGGCGCGGACCGGGTCGCCAATCACCACTCCCTCGTGGACTCCGTGCGCGAAACGGGATTCGAGCACGTCGACTACATCCTGAACTGCGCCGACACCGCTGAACACTGGGACGCAATGGCCGAGCTGATTGCACCGGAAGGCAAGATCGCCTGCATCGTCGGCTCCGAACGGCCGGTGGATCTTCGCAAGCTCATGCTCAAGAGCGTGACCTTTGCGTGGGAGCACATGTCGACCCGACCGATTTTCGAAACAGATACGATGCAGCGGCAGCATCGGATTCTTGAACAGCTCGCTGACAGGGTTGAGTCGGGCGATCTGCGCAGTACCCTGACGGAGACTCTGCAAGGACTGTCTGCCGCAACCCTGCGACAGGCGCATTCCAGACTGGAGTCGCGCCGCATGATCGGCAAGTTGTCGATCGTCTTTTGAGGAAACATCTGGAACACACCGGGAGTTCGACCTATGAACATCAGGAAACCATGGCTACGGGCCGCCACCATGACCCTCTTGCTGTCGGCGCCGTTTGCCGCCGGATGGGCGCAATTGACCTTCTTCGAAGCGCCCACGCTCACCGCCAACCCGACCGGCCGCGTGCCCCTTGCGGCGGCGATCGGGTTCAGTCTAGATCAGGCGGCGGAATCCCGGCTGTCCATCAGCGACGGCGCCAACAGCTGGGAGGCAGAATTCGACGCCGGGATCGCCCGGGATGGACGCTACATGTTGCCGGTCGCAGGCATGCGGCCCGGGCGCGAACACACGATTACACTCGCAATCACCGGGGCAGACGGCGAACAACACACGGAAACCTGGTCCCACATCACGCCGGACCTGCCCGCCAACCCGCTGGAATTTCCCGACCTGGACATCCAGGTCTCGATCCCAGAGCGCATGGAACCCGGCGTGACCTTCCTGAGCGTGCGCCGGCGGGCTCTGGGGCGCGCCCACTGGCTGACCGAAAGGCAGCGGGACTTTTCCGAGGACTGGGGCATGCTGCTGGCGCTCGATGCGCGCGGCGACGTCATCTGGTACTACAACTCGGACTTCAGGACGGCAGGTATCGCCCGCCTCTCCAACGGCAACATACTCATGCACCGCACGGACTTCTCCACCGTGGAAATCGACCTGCTGGGCAACGTCGTACGCCAGTTCTACGCCGAGGAAAGGCCCTTTCCCCCGCCCGAGAATCCCGATGCCATCCCCATTCTCGGCCAGCAGACCCTGCATCACCAACCCCACGAGATGCCCAACGGCGATTTCCTGGCCTTCTCCGCCAACGGGTACCTCATCGAGGACTACTACAGCAGCGACAGCGACCCGAACGCACCGCGTACCGACCAGATCGTCATGGCCGATACCGTGGTGCAGTTCACGCCCGATGGCGAAACCGTCTGGACCTGGGACACCTACGGCACGCTGGACCCCTTCAGGGTGGGCTACGACACCTTCTGGAGTTACTGGTGGGTGCGCGGCTTCCCCGACTACATGGACTGGACCCACGCCAACGGCCTGAGCTACGACTCCTCGGACGATTCGGTCCTGGTATCGCTGCGAAACCAGAACGCCATCGTCAAGGTGGATTACGAGACCCGCGACATCAAGTGGATTCTCGGACGCCACGACGGCTGGCCGGAGAACCTGCAGGACAAACTGCTCACGCCGGTCGGCGACCTGTTGTGGCCCGGTTACCAGCACAACCCGCGCATGACCCACGCCGGCACGGTGATCCTGTTCGACAACCGCGCCCACGGCGGCGCCATGCCCTTCGAGCCGCGCCTGCCGCTGCCGGAAAACTTCAGCCGCGGCGTCGAATACGAGGTGGACGAAGAGAACATGACCGTTCGACAAGTGTGGACCTCGGGCGACACCGCCCACGAGGACGCCTGCTTCGCCAACGCCATGAGCGACGCCTGGCGTTTGCCCGTCACCGACAACTACCTGGTCATCTTCGCCTTCTGCCTGCCTCAGCTGGAGAACATCACGCAGGACAGCATGGACGAGACGAGACGGTCCACCGGGGATCTCCCCTATGGAGGACGCGTCGTGGAATACGACGGTGACGACGTGGTGTTCCGGATGGAGGCGGTCCCCTACTTCGACCTGAACCACTGGGAAATCTACGGCGGATTCAGGAGCCCGGACATCTACGACCGGCCGGACTTGCCCGCAGCGCATTAAATCAATTGCGGCGAAATGTCTGAGGTTAGTCCGCACGCACTCGCCGCACCAACGGCCGCGCGGTGGGGACTTGGCGGCGCTACAGGTAGCAGCACCGGACACCGACGGCGCCCTGTACAACAATGTACAGGTCAATCGCCATAATTGGTGTGAATACCTTGCTATTTTCTGAATTTTGTAGTACAAGCTGTCGCATCGCCAAGAGCCGGTGTTGCCATATTCCAACACTGTTTCGAGTCCTTGGACTCAGTACTTGACGTTTCACGGGGAAACACCATGCAATTCGTAGAAAAGCTCGCCGTCAGGGGCGGCGCATTTGTTCTTGCCATTGCCGTGCCGCTGTCGACCATGGCGCAGATCGAGGAAGTCGTCGTCACCGCACAGCGGCGCGAGGCATCCGCCCAGGAGACTCCCATCGCCATCAATGCACTGTCCGGCGACCAGTTGGATGATTACGGCATTGTCGGCGCCGACGACCTGGAGCAGTCCTTTGTCGGCATCACCACGAACAACTCCGGCCCGGTAAACGCCGGTATCTCCATCCGCGGCGTCGGTACGTCGAGCTTTCACGTCTCGACCCAGCAATCGGTGGCCATCTACATCGACAACATCTACCAGATCTCGCCGTTCACCAGCGCCATCGCGGCGTTTGACATGGATCGCGTCGAGGTTTTGAGAGGCCCGCAGAACACCCTGTACGGCCGCAATACCACCGGTGGGGCGATCAACTTCTATTCGCGCAACGCCCTGGTTGGCGAAGAGGCCAACGGCTATGCCCGCATCAACGGCGGCAGCGGCGGCCGAATGGACTTCGAGGGCGCCTTCGGCGGCAGCCTCGGCGAAAATGTGGCGGGACGGATTGCGGTGACCTCCAACAGTTATGACGGCATTCTCACGGCTATGAATGATGGCGAACCCACGGACACGCGGAATTCCTCCGGCTTCCGCGCCAGCCTGACCTGGGAACCCACGGAAAATTTCAGCGTCATGGCGAAGTTCACCAGCGGCTCGGCGGACGGCAAGGACAATCCAGTGCTCGTGGATGGCCCGTACAGTGCTGACGGGACCGTCAATTGCCGAGCGTCGGTCAGCGCTTGCCCGGACTACCATTCCTACGCATACAACCCGGGACCCAACGACCGCACAGTCAGCTACATCCAGGCCGCGGTCAACGCCACTCCGTACCTGGCCGCCCTGGACGCCGCAGGCGAGTTGCTGCCCCATCCCGGAATGCCCGGACGAAAGCTGTTCGCGCCCGGCGGCCACATGTACAACGACCTCGGCGACGGATACGAGTTCGACTACGACATCTTCAATCTCTACCTGACGGGACAGGCCGGGCCGATCGAGATCACCTCGATCACTTCCAAGCTGGATCAGTTCTACAGGTACTACGCCTCGGGAACCATTCTCTCCTTCAACGCCAACCAGTTGGGCGATTGGGATGTGCTGCAGCAGGAAGTCCGTTTCTCTTCACCCGCGGAAAACCGGGTACGCTGGGTGGGTGGCCTCTACTATTCGTCTTCGGATTCCATTGAAGACACTTGGGTCAACGTGCCCAATCTGCCGCCCTCGCCGTCGAATTCGATCCTGATCGACCCGGAATTCGAGGCGCGCTCGATATACAGCCAATTCGATTTCGATCTGAACGACGACTTTACGCTGACACTGGGCGTGCGCTCTTCCGACGAAGACCTCGGTGCGCCACCCAGGGACGGCAGATACGGCTACCGAAAGTTCCTCTGCGTGGGCCCGACAGGCTCCGGCAATACCAGCGCCAATATCGGCCACAATTTCGGTCGCGATCACCGCGTGGCCAATTGCCCGGAAGTGGCACTTGGGTGGGACGAGAACACTCCGCCCGAGGTACGGGAAGTCCTGTTCGAAAGAGCCACAGGACCCTCACAGAGTATCTCGGAAGTCGGATGGAACGCCATCCTGAGCTGGAATCCGCAGGACAACGTGATGCTTTACGCTTCCCTCGGCCACGGCTTCAAGGGCGGCGCACTGGACAACCGTGCGCTGGCCAACGGCGACAACCCCATCGGGCCGGAATTTCTGGACTCGGTCGAGTTGGGCGTCAAGAGCCTGCTGGCTGACGGCAGGGTCCGATTCAACGCCGCCTGGTATGACTACGCGTGGCAGGACATCCAGCTCTTTGAAGTATTCCCCGGCCCGCCCCCACTCGGCGGCCCCCAATTGAACAACATTACGGAAGCGGAAAGTTCGGGAGTCGAACTGGACGTCACGTGGGTACCGACCGATGCACTATTCGTTAACTTCCAGGCACTGTTCGCCAACGCGGAGGTTACCGACATCAGCGGTGTCTGCCGGCCGGACGTCGTGCAGTGCCTCACTGCCGCCCAGCCAGGCAAGTCGTTCGAGGGCAACCCTGACCTGACCTACAACGGGACGGTCGCCTACACCATGCCGGTGGGTAACGGCGAAGTGACGCTCATGGGACGGTATCGATTCATCGAGTCACACTTCACCGCCCTTTCAAACGCTGCGCGCGACACCATTCCGGATCTGACTCTGCTGAACCTTCGCGCCACCTACGACTTCGGTGCGGACATGGAGTACAGCGTCGCGCTTTACGGCAACAACGTCACCGGAGAACTGAGCTGCCAGGGGCTTGCGAACGGCCCCGGGCCGGGTGCCGAGACCTTCGGTTGCAACGTGGACCGGAACGCAAACGGCAACGCTCTGTGGGGCGTAAGCTTTGAAGCCAACTTCTAACTTTTGATTTCACTATGCCTGCTTTTCAAACACCGCCTCCGGGCGGTGTTTTTTTGAGCAGTACAAAGAGCTTATCCCAGGCAAGTACGAAACAAGGCAAATGGCGCGGCACTTGCGAGCGGGTACGGGCCGTTCGCCTTTACTTCAGCATCCAAAGGAGACAGCAGCGATGACACGAATCCACTTTCCTGTTTCATCACATTTCGCCCGACCTTTCGCCTCAGGGGCAGTATGGCTGGCAACCGGCCTTCTGTGCGTTGGCGCGGCAGCGCAGGAAGTCGACCTGAGCAACCTTGCGTCACTTGCCTTTCACAAGACCCAGGGCGAGTGGACTTCGCACCAGGGATCGTCCGGCCTGCGGGTGACCGAACCGGCCGACGGGCAGAACTCCGACGAGGACAAGCTGGTCATCATCGATATGCCGTTTACCGATGGCGCCATCGAGGTTGAGCTCTCCGGTGAGCCGGCCCCGGGCGCTGCGGGCGGGGCGCGGGGGTTCGTCGGCGTGGCCTTTCACGTCCAACCGGACGGCGAGGCGTTCGAAGCCTTCTACATTCGCCCGACCAACGGCCGTGCCGAGGATCAGCTCCGGCGCAACCACTCCACGCAGTACATCGCCTATCCGGACTACCCGTGGCACCGCCTGCGCGAGGAGACGCCGGGGCTGTACGAAGCGTATTCGGACCTCGTGCCCGGCGAGTGGACCCGTTACCGTGTCGAGGTCGAGGGCGAGAGGGCCCGCCTTTACCTGCACGGCAACGAGCAGCCGACGCTGCTGGTCAACGATCTGAAGCTGGCCGGGCAGACCGGAGCCATCGCTCTCTGGATCGGTCCGGGAACGGTTGCCCATTTCAGGAATCTAAGCATTACGGCAGAGTAATGCGCCGGCTCGACCGGTTCACAGCCGGCCATTCCCCGCCCTCGAGCGCACGTGCGAGGCAGGACGGCTGGACGACATGATCGCAGTACCCAAACCTGATTCCGCAGCCGGAAACCTTCCGCGTGCTGTGGGAGGCGATACCACCCTGCCCCTTCGCTTCATCACTGCGGCTTCCCTGTTCGACGGGCATGACGCCGCGATCAACATCATGCGGCGGCTGATTCAGAACCATGGCGTCGAAGTCATCCATCTCGGCCACAACCGCGGCGTGGACGAGATCGTGCGCGCCGCGATCCAGGAGGACGCCGACGGCATCGCCGTGAGTTCCTACCAGGGCGGCCACATGGAGTTCTTCCGCTACACGATCGATCGGCTCGAGGAGTTTGGCGCGGGACACATCCGCGTCTTCGGCGGCGGCGGCGGAACGATCACGCCGGACGAGATCGACGAACTCATGGCGTACGGGGTGGAACGCATCTACCACCCCAACGACGGCATGTCCCTGGGGCTTGATGCCATGATCGGCGACCTGATCGAGCGCACCCGCGCCCATCGTGCTTCGGTCGCGTCCCCTGCTTCGGAGAAAGACGCCCGGACCGGCACACAATTGACCCTGGCCTCTGCTACGGCCGCGCCAGGGGCCGCGGAAGGCCTGGAAGACGAGGTGGCGGTCGCACGTACGATGTCCGCCATCGAGGACGGGCTGTTCGGCACAGCCGAAATGGCGGCGCTGCGCAAGCGCTGGCGTGCCGCCTCGGCCACGGTGCCCGTAATCGGCATCACGGGGACTGGCGGTGCAGGCAAGAGCAGCGTCACCGACGAGATCCTCAACCGCCTGCTCGCCCGCTTCCCGGCCATGCGCGTGGCCGTGCTCGCCGTGGACCCGACGCGCCGGCGCACGGGCGGGGCACTGCTGGCCGACCGCATCCGCCTGAATTCACTGCGCTCGCCCAGGGTCTTCATGCGTTCCGTCGCGACGCGCCGACAGCACCTGGCCACCAGCCGCGTGCTGGGCGACCAGATACTGTTCATGCAGTCGCTGGGATTCGATCTGGTGCTGGTGGAAACCGCGGGCATCGGTCAGAGCGACACCGAGATCGTGGATGTGGTGGACTTCTCCCTTTACGTCATGACCGGCGATTACGGTGCGGCCAGCCAACTCGAAAAGATCGACATGCTCGACTACGCGGACCTCGTCGTGCTCAACAAGTACGACCAGCGCGGCGCCGAGGATGCACTGAGGGATGTACGCAAACAGTGGAAGAGAAACCGGCTGCAGTTTCATGTCCCCGACGACGACATCCCGGTCTACCCGACCATTGCGAGCCAATTCGGCGATCCCGGGCTCACGCGGATGTTCATCGAACTCTGCCGGCGTGTCGCCGACAAGCTCTCGCTGGATGCCACGCGGTGGGATTCCGGGTTGAAGGTCCCCACCGACCCCCCGCGAGCGCTGGCGCTCATACCCGGAAACCGAATTCGGTACCTCGCCGAAATCAGCGAACAGGGACGCGACATCAACGAAACCGTCCGGGTCCGTGCGAAATCGGCAAGTCGATTGCAGCACCTCCATGAAGCGCTGCGGGAACTGGGCGATTCCGAGTTGCCGGAGCCTTTCGACGGCTTTGGACAGGCCGCGCTCGCGGACGGGTCGGATCCTTCGATAACCGCGCTGCGGCGACGTTACCAGGAGACCCTCGACGAACTCGATGCAGAAGCCCTCGACCTGCTCGGAACCTGGCCCGAACGCAGAAAGGCAACCCGGGACGAGCGCTACAGCTACCGTGTGCGCGGCAAGGAGGTGACGGGCAGCAATTACCGGCAGTCCCTGAGCGGACTGAACATACCCAAGATCGCGGTTCCGAACCTGCGGGACTGGGGCGACCGGCTCACGTTCTTGATGAAGGAAAACCTGCCCGGCTCCTATCCCTACACGGCCGGTGTCTATCCCTACCGGCGCGCAGCAGAGGAACCGACCCGGATGTTTGCCGGCGAGGGGACGCCGGAGCGGACCAACCGGCGCTTCCACTACCTGGCCCGCGGGCACGAGGCATCGCGGCTCTCCACGGCATTCGATTCGGTGACGCTGTATGGAGAGGACCCCCACGAGCGTCCGGACATCTACGGCAAGGTCGGTAATTCGGGCGTTTCCATCGCCACCGTGGACGACATGAAGAAGCTGTATTCCGGATTCGATCTCTGCGACCCGGCCACTTCCGTGTCCATGACCATCAACGGCCCTGCGCCGATGATCCTTGCGTTCTTCATGAACGCGGCGATCGATCAGCAGGTGGAGAAGCACCTGCGGGAATCGGGCGGGTGGACCGGGGCTGAAAAGAAGATCGAAGCCTGGTTCGCCGACCGGGAGCGCCCGCGATATGCGGGCGACCTGCCTTCCGGCAACGACGGACTCGGCCTCGCGCTGCTCGGGATCTCGGGCGACCGGCTCGTCCCCGCCGAGACCTACGAGAAGATCCGCGCGGCCACGCTGACATCGGTCCGGGGAACGGTCCAGGCAGACATCCTCAAGGAAGACCAGGCCCAGAACACCTGCATCTTCTCCACCGAATTCGCCATGAAAGTGATGGGCGACGTGCAGCAGTACTTTACCGACAATCGCGTCTCCAACTACTACAGCGTATCCATCAGCGGCTATCACATCGCCGAGGCCGGCGCCAATCCCATCAGCCAACTCGCCTTCACGCTGGCCAACGGATTCACCATCGTCGAGTACTACCTGGCCCGCGGCATGGACATCGACGATTTTGCGCCCAACCTGAGCTTCTTCTTCTCCAACGGCATGGACCCGGAATACACGGTTATCGGCCGGGTGGCGCGGCGGATCTGGGCACGCGCCATGCGCGAGCGCTACGGCGCCAACGCCCGCAGCCAGATGCTCAAGTACCACATCCAGACGTCCGGCCGCAGCCTGCACGCCCAGGAAATCTCCTTCAACGACATCCGCACAACACTGCAGGCGCTGTACGCGCTACTGGACAACTGCAACAGCCTGCACACCAACGCCTTCGACGAAGCCATCACGACGCCCACCGAGCATTCGGTGCGCCGTGCCGTGGCCATCCAGTTGATTATCGCCCGGGAACTGGGGCTCAACTACTGCGAAAACGCCTTGCAGGGTTCGTTCATCGTCGACGAACTGACGGACCTGGTGGAGGAAGCCGTGCACAAGGAATTCGAGCGGATCTCGGAGCGCGGGGGCGTTCTCGGCGCCATGGACCGAATGTACCAGCGCGGCCGAATCCAGGACGAAAGCCTCTACTACGAGAGCCGCAAGCACGACGGTTCGTTCCCCATCGTCGGCGTCAACACCTTCCTGCCCGAGGCCGGGCAGGAGGACGAATCCCGCGGCAGGGAACTCATACGTTCCACGGAAGAAGAGAAACAGGCGCAGATCCGCAACGTCCGAGCGTTTCAGGCCGCCCACGCGGATTCGTCAGCGAAGGCGCTGGAAAGCCTTCAACGGGTCGCGCGGGAGCGCGACAACGTCTTCGAGGAACTCATGGAGACGGTCAGGTGCAGTTCCCTGGGCCAGATCTCCCATGCGCTCTACGCCGTGGGCGGCGAATACCGCCGCAACATGTAGCCCCACTCCAGGCTTGGGTATCGGACTGGCAGCGATGGATTACGCCCGCGATTACATCACGGAGCGCCGGCAATCGGGCCTTGCCATTGATGCGTCCACGGCGGATTGCTCTATGTGACCCTGCCGGGCCGGGTCGAGTCAGCCTGGTTCCGCCTCCAAAATACGTCAAGCTACTGCAAACTAGAAATCGTACCGGAGACTGACTCCGTACACCTGCGGGTCCCCGATGAAGGCGTTGTAGGTGCCGGTCTGCAACGGGGCGTCGAAGATGGTCACGGAATAGTCCGTGCCGGTGATGTTCTGCCCCCAGAAATCAACGGTCCACGGACTCACCCCACCCGCAGAATTGAAGATCAGCCGGGCATTGACCACCGTGTAGGCATCCTGGTGCTTAATGGGGTTCAGATCTGCGCCAGTGTTGTGATCGCTCGTGTAGCGCGCGTCTATATGAAACGCGCCTGCCAGCGGGCCCAGCGGGAAGCGCACGGTGAAACCGCCGACGCCCGTCACCTTCGGCGCGTGCGTCAACTGCCGCCCGGCACGATCTTCGTGCTCCGGACTGCTGCCGAATCGCACGTCCGCATAGGTCAGACCGCCAAAGATCTCGACGTTGTTGTTGACCACGCCGCGCGCCTCGATCTCCACACCCTTCGATGTTACTTCAGGGACGTTGAGCGCTTCGAACGCAAAGCCCTTGAACGCCGTGAGCTGATAACCCTCGAAGTCCTCGTGGAACAGGCTGATATCCAGCAGTCCGCGCCAGTCATCGAGGCTGAACTTGGCCCCTACCTCGTACGTATCGACAGTTTCCGGGAGGAATATCCATTGGTCGATACCGGGGAGCTGAGGCGTGCCCACCAGCGACGTCAGTATCGGGCTGGTCAGGCCGCTGCGGTCCATGTTGAATCCGCCGGCCTTGTAGCCCCGGGAATAGCCGCCGTACACAAGGTGATCGCCGATATTCCGGGATAGCCGCAGAGTCCCCGTGGCCTCATCCTCGGCGAGGTCGCCCACGTACCTTCCATCCCGGGTAGGATCGGCAAACGGGTTGCAGCCCAGCGCCACGATCGCACCCAGTCCTTCGGCCAAGGCGGGGTCAGTGAGCAGTTGCCGGCCGCCCGCGGCCACTTGCGGGAGCCCAGGAAGCAACTGGGCCGCTCCGGCCTGGATTCCGGTAACGGCGCCTTCGAGCGCTTGAGCGCCGCCGACCAGTTCAGCCAGCTGCTGGTTGAACCCCGGCGGCAGCATGCCGGCCACCGGCGGCGGCAGCATGGCGGCCAATTGCCCAAGCTGACCGGCGAATGCCTGCAGTTCCGCTGTCGGCACTGACAGTGTCTGCAGTTGTGCCGAATAAGCGCCGAGTGCCTGCGCATAGGCGCCCACGCCGTGGAGATAGGCCTCATTGGCCTGCAGCGAACCGAGGAACTGCTGGCTGAACGGCAGGCAAACCTGATCCGTGGAGACCAGGTTCGCCGTCATGGACTTGTCTTCAACGGTATAACGCAAGCCCAGTGTCAGCTCGAAGTCGTTCTGCAATTCCAGCGTGTTGTGCGTAAACAGCGCCCACGACTGCGATTCCTGCTCGTATGAGTCCCTGGCGCCGTGCCCGTGCAGATTGGCGCCGGCTATTCGTTCGTATCCCGGCCAGGGATTGAACCCAAAGCCCGGGAAGGATGGCAACATGGCCGACAGCGTCGGCGCCGTCGGTATGGTCGGCACCGTCGGCAATGGGACCCCGGGCGGAAGCAGCGGTGCGAACGGCGCCAGCGCGGCGCCCAACTGCGACAGGCCGGACGACAGTCCCGCCAGCCCGGCGGACAATCCCGCTGCGCCGACAGCGATGTCGTTCGCACCGACCGCCAGCGCATCGAGCTGCGCAAGCTGGCGGAACCCATCGAATCCGGCGCCAATCCCGGCCGCAGCCTGCTGCGCGATCCCGTTCGCGTAGAAGCTGTAGCCGAAACCGAAATCAAGCGCGTCTTCGTACGGCAAGTACTCGTCGGCAAAGTAGGCGCCCACCAGCCAGTCCAGCGGTCCGGACTGGCCGTTGAGGCGGATTTCCTGGGAAAACGTCTCGAAGCCGAGGTTGAATTGGCCGTGAGGCCGTTCACCCATGTCCATCGCCGAAAAGTCGATGTCCATTTCGCGCGATGTTTCCCAGTCGCGTTTCGCGGTCACGCTCACCAGGCGGGCGAACGGCAAATCCGCGTCGACCTCCAGCGACACGCCGCCCTCCTTGACGGCCTGGTAGTAACCGGAAGTCTCCGTGACCGTGGCCCCGCGGGCAAACGGATCGAAGGCGATACCCACGGTACTCGGATTCTGAGTCTGGAGCTGCGCGATCTGGTGGATCGCGGCCGACGTGGGTCCTTCGATCAGGCCCACCGCCGCACAGCAGTTTTCATCGCGGTCGGTATAGTCGCCGATCACGCGCAAGCGCACCGTGTCGGAAGGTTCGAATACCATCTGCCCGCGAATGAACGTGCGGTCGCGATTGTTGAAGTTGCGGTCGTAGTTGAGGTCTTCCAGAAACCCGTCGCGCTGGAAGAACACCGCATCCAGCCGCGCCGAGGCGTCCTGCCCGATGCTGCCGCTGACACCGGCTTCGACCCGATTCGTGCCGTAGGAGCCGATACTGAGATCGGCGTAGCCCGAACCATCGGGATCGGGCAGCGCAGTAATGATACTGACGACGCCGGCCGAACTGTTGCGGCCAAACAGCGTGCCCTGCGGCCCGCGGAGCACCTCGATGCGCTCGATGGCGCCCAGCTCGGTCAGTCCTACGGTGGCCCGGTTGCGGTACACCCCGTCCACGTACATGCCGACGGACGATTCCAGTCCCGGGTTGTCGCTGTTGGTACCCACGCCTCGAATTCGCGCCGTGACGCCGACGGATTCCGCCTGCCCGGAGGCGACATGGAAGCTCGGGGCGACGCGCATCAACTCCATGATGTCCGTCACCCGGCTGAGTTCGATCCGCTGGGCGTCATACGCCGACACGGCCAGCGGCACGTCTGTGACCGACTCCTCGCGCCGGGTTGCGGTGACGATGATCTGCTCGATAACCAGTTCTTCAGCCGGCGGAGCGTCGGTTTCCTGTGCTGTCGCCGCAACGGCGAACAGACCGGAGAAAATTACCAGTGAACGCATCATGAGACCTAAACCTCCCTAGCAGGCATGATGTTTACATTCGGAATGAATTCGTTGCGTCGGGGCGCGATTCTAAACGTTGTTGTATTTTTACCATCATTCGGTGTGCGCTCCCCCTGGCCACTCGACCGGGCCACGCTCACTGGCAGGATACCACAGGGGATTGGCGCGCCGGTGCGCCGTACGATCAGAAATACTTATCCACCCTAAAAGTAAATCTAACCGGCATTGACGGGTCGCGTGAGCTTGCCGATTGCAAAAACGCTTGCCGCGCAGAGCAGCGCCGGGATCGCGCCGATCGCGAAGATCGTCTGGGTACCGAAGCCCTGTGCGAGCAGGGCGCCGCCGATCAGCGGACTTGCGATCGAACCGAAGCGGCCGACGGCCAGGGCCCAGCCGATTCCGGTGGACCGTGCCCGTGTCGGATACAGTCCGGTCGTCATCGTACCCAGCAACAGCGATGAACCCAGCACGCTGAATCCGGTGCAGATGGCCACCAGGACCAACAGCGCGGTGGAGCTGACCGAGAACCCCAGTGCGAAGACGCAGACCGCCGCGAGCAGGTAGGTCGCGATCAGTACCTGCGCCGGCGAGATGCGGTCGCCAATGACGCCGAACAAAGTGCCGCCGACGACCCCGCCAAGGGCATACAGGGCCAGCACGTAGAGCGCGGTATCGATTGATATCCCGACAGCCGTGAACAGCGTCGGCATCCACAGGCCCAACAGGAAGACCAGGGACTGGTTCCCCAGGAACGCAAGCCAGACGGTCAGCGTTATCGCGGTCTGCCGCCCGCCGAACAGCTCACGGATCGGGCCGCCCTTGTGTGTAACTTCGCCATGGGTATATTCGAATTCCGGCTTGTGGGCAAAGGACCTGTCGACCCGGCCCAGCAGCGCGCCCGCGGTTTCGGGCGCACAGCCGCGATTGACGAGAAACCGCAGCGATTCCGGCATCACCGCCACCACGAGCGCCGCCAGTATCAGCGGAATCAGCCCGCCGAAGTAGAACACGTACGGCCAGCCCCCCAGACCGATCAGTGTCGGCCCGACGAACCCGGCGACCGTGGTGCCCATGGCAGCGCCGGAGTACATGAATGCCGTCAGTCCGTTGCGGACCTTGCGCGGCATGAACTCCAGCGTATAGGCCAGCGTGACCGGAATGCACCCGCCCACGCCGATCCCGGTCACGAAACGAAACGCGATCAGTTCGTTCATGGTGCTCACCAGGGGCGTGGCGCACATGGACACGCCGGAGATCACGAGCATGATGACGATGGTCCAGCGGCGGCCGATCCAGTCGCCCATGGCGCCGGCCGCGCTGGACCCGAACAGCACGCCGATCAGGGCGGAGGACAACGCCCAGGCGAACTCCGCGGGGTCAAGCCCCCACTCCCCGGAAACACTCGGTACCGTGGCCCCCATTGCGACCAGGTCGTAGCCGTCCATGATCATGATCAGGAAGCCGATCGCGATGATCAGGACGTGCAGCGGGCCGATACGGCTCTCTTCGATGACGCCGGTGATGTTGATCTTCATTCGGCGAATCTCGTCGCGGCCTCGCCCTGCCGTTGGCCGAGCACCAGCGCCGCAAGTGCGACGAACGGCACCACGGCAAACGCCGTCATCACCATGACGTTGGTCCAGTCCGCCCCATAGAGGTAACCCGCGAATATCGGACCGAGAATTGCCCCGAATCGACCCACGCCGATCGCCCAACCGGTCGCAGTCGACCGGCACGACGTCGGGTAAACGCGCGCTGCCAGAGCGTAAAGTCCGCCGATCGATCCGGAGAGAAATGCGCCCGCCGCCATGGAGGCCAGCGCGATACCGAGGAAACTGCTGCCCATCAGGCCGACAAGCACGATGGCCGGCGCCGAAAGGCCGAGCGCCAGCTTGAGCAGCCGGACCAGGCCGAAGCGCGGCGAGTAGTACCCGATCGCCAGCATGCCGAACGTGCCGCCAACGCTCACGAAGATGGTGGCCGACACTCCCGCGGCAAGCTCCACCCCGGTCGCCGTCAGGCTGGCGGGCAGCCAACTGAAGAGATAGTAGATGACCATGTAAACCACGAAGAACGCCGTCCACATGACGAGCGTTGTCACCAGGAAGCGCGGAGACAGCAACTCTCTCACGCCCGTAGCACCTGTCGATGACTCGGGCTCGTGGGCCTCTCCTGCCGTCGCCGCGTCCTCCGGGACCCCCAGGCGCCGCAGGATCGCGCACAGCCTTTCCTGCCTGTCCGATCCGCCGCCCATGGCCAGAAACCGGGTGGATTCCGGCAACGTGAACACGACGACAATCAGCAGCAGCAGGGACCCTGCCCCGCCCGTGAAGTACACGGCCCGCCAGCCCACTTCCTGGATCAGGAAGATGGCCAGTATTCCGCCGACCACGGCCCCGACGGTGTAGCCGGTGTGCATGACGTTGATGGAGAACGCCCGGCGCCGGGCGTTGGAGTATTCCGCGACCAGGGCATTCATGCTGGGCAGAATTCCACCGATCGCCAGACCGGTCACGAACCGCGCCGCCATCGCCTGGTAAACCGTGTCCACGAGGCCCGTCACCAGCATGCCGACGGACGCCAGCGCCAGAAACCCGATGATCGCCGGTCGACGGCCGAACCGGTCTGCCAGGGGCGCCAGCAGGAACGATCCCAGCATCATGCCCGCGAGGCTCGAACTGAGCAACATCCCGAGCGTCTCCGGCGACAGGCCCCATTCGTCCCGGATGGCCGGCGCCGTAAAGCTGATGGCGAGGATGTCGAAGCCGTCAAAGAAATTCAGCGCGAAACAGAGCGCGACGACAAGGACCTGGAGCGGCCGCATGGGGCCTTCGTCCATGATGGTGCGGACATTTGCAGTGTTCATGATCAGGATACCGAGAGTGGATAGGGCGAGGTGTCGGCGTTGTTCTGGAGCGCGTGGACGAGGCGGACCAGCAGCGACTCCCTGGCGCGTGCCGAAGCGGGATCGTCCCAGAGGTTCGTCAGTTCGTGGGGATCATTCGAGAGGTCGTAAAGTTCGCCCCAGTTACGGTTCTGCCAGACTGAAATCCGCCAGTGACGGTCAATCAGCGTCGAGACCGTTACCAGGTCGTCGAACCCCAGGTAAGGGTACTGAGTGGTGTACTCAACCAGGACCTCGTCGCGCATCGCCGACTCGCCCCTGAACAGCGGGCAGAGATCGACACCCTGCACGCCGTTGTACGGTTGCAGCCCCGCCCGGCTCAGCACGGTTCGGGCAAGATCCAGCATTGATCCCATTTCTTCGAGATGTCCGCGGTTGTATGCCGGGTCCGGATCCCGCCAGGCAAAGGGCGTGCGCACGATGCTCTGGTACTGCATCGGCCCCTTGAGCATCAGGCCGTGATCGCCGAGATACTCACCGTGATCCGACAGGAAACAGATCACGGTATTTTCGGCCAGGCCCACTCGTTCCAGCGTATCGAGGACCGCGCCGACGGCATCGTCGATCATCGTAATCTGGCCGTAGGTCTTGGCCAGCATGTCGCGCGCCTGCCGTTCGCCGGTGACGAAGGGATACGTCCAGCGGGTTGATTGGGTACCACGCTCGTACTCGTCCCAGAGCCTTGCAAGCGGCGGCGTCGCATCGCGCGTGGGTGTGTGGAACGACGGTGGAAGTTCAACCTCGTCGGGATCGTACATGGCGTAGTAACGCCCCGGCGGCGTGAACGGATGATGCGGGTCCGGGAAGGAACACTGCACGAAGAAGGGCCTGCCCTCACCGCTCCCGGCGTGACCCTCGAGCCACGCGACGGTCTCCTCCTGGACGAATCGGGTCGGATAGAGATCTTCCGGTACGGCCGGCTGGTAGACCTGAGCCGCCCGCACGTCGCTGACGGCCCGCGCACCTGCAAGCCCCGGCTGAACGTCGAGACCGGGCGCCTTCTTTCTGAGCCACGCGGAGTAGTGTCCGGTGACCAGGTCTCCGTGCCCGAGACAGAACGCGACGTCCTCGAAACCGTAGAACGGCGTGCGGATGTTGTCCGCGTGACCGGTGCGGGCCCACTCCTGGCTCATCTCCCACGCGTAGTCTCGCCGCGTGTATGGTGTCCGCCGTGCCTCGGCCAAATCGTCGGGCGGCGGCCTGAGCCCGTCCGGGTACACCCCACGCGGCACCTTGGCCGACTCCGATGTCATGCCCTGCAGGTGGCTCTTGCCGATGAGCGCCGTGCGATAGCCGGCCGCCAGGAGCAGATCCACAAAGGTGACGGAATCCAGATCCAGCGGAATCCCGTTGTAACGCACGCCGTTGACCCGCGGAATGCGGCCTGTCATGAAGGTCGCGCGATTGCTCATGCAAGTCGGCGACGAAACGTAGAAGCGCGACAGCCATGAGCCGCCCTCGGCGATACGATCGATGTTCGGGGTCTGCACGATCTCATTGCCGGCATAACCGACATGATCCCAACGCTGCTGGTCGGTGATGAAGAACAGGAAATTGGGCGTTGACGAGGTCGCCCCGGACCTACTCGGGCCTGTCACCGTCAAGCGCTCTTCGCGCCCGGAAGTTCGCCGTGTTCGCGCCAATATTGCCGAAATGCGCGCCTGACCGATTCGTTGTGTGCCTTCATCATCAGCGCCGCGTACTCCTCATCGCCCTCCTCCAGCGCCTCGATAATGTTGCCATGCTCGACCACGCTGAGCGGGTTGTGCCTGGCCGGAATCTGGCCGAACTTGAAGTAGAGATTGTGGTGAAAGTCGATGATCCGGTCGATCAGTTCGTAGAGCTTGTGACTGCCCGCCGCGCGGTGTATGGCCCGATGAAACCGGGAGTTGAGCTGCAGGAATCGCGGATCGTCATCGACGGCCTCTTCGATCTCGGCGTTCAGTTGCCTGAGTTCCTCCAGCGCTTCCTTCGAGATTCGGCGTGCGGCCCGGGCAGCGCTGTAGCTCTCGAGGAACGAGAGAATATCCATGAGTTCCTCGAACTGCGCCTCCGTGACGTCGGCCACGTAGGAACGCCGGTTGGAGCGGATCTCGATGAGGCCCTGGTCCGCCAGCATCCGCAACGCTTCACGCACCGGGGTGCGGCTGACGTTCAGGGAATTTGCCAACTCCTCTTCCTTGAGCTGGTATCCGGGCTGGAACTTGCCCGAAAAGATCGAGTTTCGTATCCGTTCGTAGGCTATTTCTTTCGCTGTGGCCACGTGAGTTCCTTTCTCAACCGGAGGATAACGCGCCGATCGGCATGAGGATGATCTGCGCTCGTGCAATGAACACAGCCAGTCCATGCACTCTAGTCGTCACCGTAGTCTACCTTTTCCACCCATTCAGGATCGACGCGAAGCCGCCAGTACTCGTCAAGGATTGATGCCGTGACGGACCCGCACACGCCGTCCCCGATGATCTCGTCATCCACTCGTATCACCGGAAAAACTCCACCGGCTGAGGAACAAAGGAACACCTCGTCGGCGCGCTTCAACTCGGCCAGCGCAATATCCGCCTCTTCCCACCGACGACCGCTGCGCTCGGCGATTTCGATGACCGTGCGCCGGGTTATGCCTTCCAGGCGATGGTGTGCAGGCGTCTTCAGGACACCATCGCTGACGATGAAAGCGTTGAATCCCGGACCCTCTGTCACGTTGCCGTCGTAGTCCAGCAGCAGCGCATTGTCCGCGCCCCGGTCATGAGCTTCCAGACGGGCCTGTGTGAAGTCGCCCCACTGAAAGTTCTTCGCGGTCGAATCCAGGCTCTGCTCCGGAATCCTGCGGACCTTGCTGATGACGACGCTCATCCCGTCCCGAAGCTTTTGGGCAGGGGCAATTGGCGGAAGGATCTGGCAAAAGGCATAGAACCGGTTCTCGAAATACGCCGGGTTGCGGATGCCCAGCGAAGGCGGCACCCCGCGGGTTGCGATAATCAACACCAATCCGTCGCGCAGTCCCGACCGCCGCACCACCTCGTGAACGATCTCGCGGATTCGGCCGGGAGGCAGCGCGATCTCCAGCCGCCACTTGGCCATGCTGTGCCCGAAACGCTCGACATGGTCCGAAAGGCGAAACAGGCAACCCCTGGAAAAGACAATCGCGTCGTATACGGCGTCGCCGCGGATAAATCCCCAGTCGGTGATGGGGATCGTCGCCTCGCTCAGCGGCAGGAACCGGCCGTCGACATATGCAACGCCAGCTTCCCCGGTGCTTGTCCCTGACACGCGTCTCGTTCCTATTGCGGCGCTTGCGATTCCCGGCGGGCAAGGCTCCCGGAATCGAAGGCGATCCGTCCGGCCTGAATGACCGCAGCAACGTCCCCGATTGCGCCTATGTCGTCGAGCGGGTCGCCCGCAACGATGACCATGTCGGCCTGGTGAACCGCCTTGATGAAGTCGACGCCGGCTTCGGCCAACTCGGCGATGCGTGCATTGGTGAGGGCGAGATCCAGCGCAAATCCCGGCCTGGACAGCAGGACAAGCAGGGCGAATCCGGCGAGTCTCGCAATCGTTGCCATTCTCGTGTCAACGCGCACTCGGGACTCCTTTTCCAAAACGGTAGTACAATTTCGCCGTTTGATCGGTTATTTTAGCCTTGAACCCGCCATAGAGTAGAACATTTCGGCGCAGAAGTAACTCCGAAGCGACGACGGACGACAATTCATGACGGCACAACACACCAGCGGCAGCCCCGTCCCGCCTCCCCCGCACCTGAGCAGGGAAGCCCGGGCGATCCTGAGCGACGCCGACGATCATTTGTCCGATCTGGCCGATTACCGCACGGCGCGGGAGACGATCAATCGAATTGCCGATACGCGCTGCGAACTGGTGCGTACGCAGGGCGTGCAATTCGATGTGGACGCAGTGGATGCAAACGGTGTGCGTGCGTACTGGATCACCTCACCGCCTCAGGACGATTCCGAACGCGTGATCCTCTATGCACACGGCGGCGGCTATGTGGCCGGCGAGGCGGCGCGGGTCATCGAGCACCCCCTGCGCATGGGCCGCGCCGCCGGGCGGCCCGTACTCTCGGTGGAATACCGGCGGGCTCCGGAGCATCCGTGGCCGGCCGCGTTCGAGGACTGCCTCACGGCTCACTGCTGGCTCGTCGAGCAGGGGTATACGCCGGGGCGAATCGCATGGACAGGTCTTTCGGCGGGCGGCGGAATCGTGCTGGCGATGGGGCTGGCGGCCAGGCAACGCGGCATCCCCATGCCCGGCGCCATCTACGGGATGTCGCCCTGGGCGGACCTCACACTCAGCGGCGACAGCTACCGGACCAATGCGCCCTACGATCACGTCATGGGAAGCACCGACATGGAAAGGCTTGCCGGCATGTACGCCGGCACTGCCGACCGCCGCGAACCCACCATTTCACCCATCTATGGAGATCCTCGGGGCTTGCCGCCGACGCTTGTGGACGCCGGCTCAAGGGAAATGCTCCTGTCGGACGCCCTGATCTGGGCGCAGCGGGCGCGCGATGCAGGCGCGGACGTCACCCTGGACGTATGGGACGGGCTCTGGCACGGTTTTCACAACGCACAGGAGATTCCTGAAGCGCATCAGGTCACCGACCGGGCAGCGGCGTTTTTTCGCGCGCATACCGTCGGCGGTGCAGCGGGTTAGAGGGCCACGCGATGACGCCGACATCAGCCCCTTCTACTGAAGAATTCCTGGACCTGCTCAGGACCATGCTGCTGATCCGGCGCGTCGAAGAACGGCTGCGAGACGACTTCCACGCCGGCAAGCTGCCCGGCGGCGTTCACCTTTACATCGGCCAGGAGGCCGTAGCGGCGGGGGTCTGTGCGCACCTCAACGACGACGACTGGATCGCCAGCACCCATCGCGGCCACGGGCATTTCCTTGCCAAAGGCGGCGATCCAAAGGCAATGATCGCGGAGATTCACGGCAAGGAAACAGGCATCTGCAGGGGCATGGGCGGGTCCATGCACGTGGCGGATTTTTCCAGGGGCATCATCGGCGCCAACGGCATTGTCGGCGGCGGCGTGGGCATCACGGTGGGCGCCGCGCTGGCTGCTCAGCTTGAGAACAAGGGCCAGGTGGCCGTGTGTTTCTTCGGAGACGGCGCGGCGAACCAGGGCGTGTTCATGGAAGCGATGAACGTGGGCGCGCTGTGGAAGCTGCCGCTGGTGCTGATCTGCGAGCACAACGGCTTCTCCGAGTTTTCGCCGTCGGACACGGTTACGGCCGGCGATATCGCCGACCGGCCCGAGGCATTCGATATTCCCAGTACGAGCGTGGACGGTAACGATGCCATCGCCGTATGGGAAGCCGCGAGTGCTGCCGTCGACCATGCACGGCGGGGCAACGGTCCGTCGTTTGTCCTGGCGACGACCTACCGCACCCACGGCCATAACGAAGGCGAGGTGTATTGGCTCAGCGGGACGTATCGCGACAACAGCGAAATCGAGGACTGGAACCGGCGCGATCCCATCGAACGGTTGACCCGCACGCTGGTGGAGCGGGACATCTGTACGCTGGATGAAGTCGGCGCCATGGACCGCGAAATCCTGGACACCGTCGAGGACGCCTGCGCATTCGCCGAAGCCAGCGCGGTACCGTCTCCGGACGCGGTCCAGGACCTGATGTTCTTCAACCAGGCTCCATAGGCGGTCCCATGGCCAAGAAACGACTGATCCAGGCCATCAACGATGCGCTGACCGAAGAGATGGAACGCGACGAACGCGTGATCCTCTTCGGAGAAGACGTGGAAATCAGCATGTTCGGAGATACCGTGGGCCTGCTGGACCGATTCGGCCCCGACCGGGTGCGCAACACGCCCATCTGCGAAGCGACGTTGTCCGGCATGGCCGTGGGTGCGGCGGCGGCCGGATACCGGGTGATCCTGCACATGATGTTCTCCAATTTCATCTACACGGGATTCGACGCCATTGCCAACCAGATGGCGAAGATCCGGCTCATGACCGGCGGCCAGATCATGTTGCCCGTCACCGTGATTGCGGGTTACGGCGGCGGGCGTTCCACGGCGGCGCAGCACTCCGATACCCCCTACCCGGCGTTGATGAATCTGGGCGGAATCAACGTCGCCGTGCCGTCCACGCCGGCAGACGCGGCGGGGCTGTTGAAAACGGCGATCCGCGGCAACAACCCCACGTTCTATCTCGAGGCGGGCGGCCGGGGCGGCCAGCGCGGCGAAGTGCCGGACGGCGATCACCTGATGCCCCTGGGTCAGGCCGCCATTCGACGTTCCGGCGGCGACGTCACGCTCGTGAGCGTCGGCGCCATGATGCGCCCGACACTGCGCGCAGCCAGGGCGCTGGCGGCTGACGGTATCGAAGCGGAGGTCATCGATTGCCGCACGCTGGTGCCGCTGGACACCGAAACGATCAAGGCTTCGGTGGCCAGGACCGGCCGGCTGGTCGTCGTGGACGAGGCCCGGGACCGCTGCAGCGCGGCGAGCCATATCGCCGCGGTAATCGCGGAAGAGTCGTTCCATGATCTCAGGGCGCCGGTCAGGCGCGTCACGGTACCGAACATCGCGATGCCCTATGCCCCCAACGTGGAAAAACCGCTCTTGCCGAACCCTGAACGGATCGCGGAAGCCGCCGCGACACTGGTTCAGGCGTGAGGCGGACCGAAGGGACCGCTACCATAGTCGGAGGCCAGTCAAGCATGCGCGTTAAACTGAAACTTGCCGCAGTCGGCATGAACATGGAAGAAGCCACCATCGTCAAGTGGTTCAAACAACCGGGCGAGTCTTTTTCCAGGGGCGAGCCGCTGTACGAGATCGAGACCGAGAAGGTCGCCCAGGAAGTCGAGGCGCCGGGAGACGGCACGCTGGTGGAGATTCTTGTGGAGGAGGACGAGGATGTCGAGGTGGGCGAAGCCGTATGCGTTGTGGAAGCCGATTCCTAGGAGCCGATTCGTGGGAGCTGGTTCGTGGGAGCTGGTTCGCAGGAGCCGAATTGCAGGAGCTGGCTCGCAGAAGCCAACGCGACTGAATCAGTTTTATTATCCTTTATTTATCATATGATTAGAATAATATTTAAATCTTCTTTATCACAATTGGACCGGGTTTTGCGCATACACCGTGTGCTTCAATCCGCGCTTTACACGACCGGGATTGTGATCGGTACCCTGTCGGCCACCGCCTGGGCCCAGTCCGGTCAAGGCACCCAGGTGTACTTCGGCGACACGCACGTCCACAGCTCCTATTCCTACGACTCCTACACCATGCAGAACCGGTCCGCGGGTCCGGAGGTAGCCTACCGCTTCGCCAGGGGAATGCCGGCGGTCCACCCCGGGTTCGGCGGGCGTATACAACTGGAGCGGCCGCTGGACTTTCTCGTTGTCGCGGATCACGCCGAGTACCTCGGTATCACCACCGCCCTGTTCAGCGGGGACGAACGCGTGGCGGATACGCCAACGGGCCGGCGTCTGCTGGATATGGGCAGCGGTCCGGGACAGGAACGGCTGGTACTTGTGGAGATGGCCCAATCCATGCACCGCAAGGAACCCTTTGAGGAAATCAACCTGGAACCGATCATCCGTTCCACATGGGAGCGCATCGTCGAGACCGCCGACCGGTACAATGACCCGGGCGTCTTCACCACCCTGATCGGTTGGGAGTGGACCGGCTTCCCGCGCGGCGCCGGCATTCACCGCGTGGTGCTGAT
This sequence comes from Gammaproteobacteria bacterium, assembly GCA_022825505.1. Taxonomy (GTDB): domain Bacteria; phylum Pseudomonadota; class Gammaproteobacteria; order Steroidobacterales; family Rariloculaceae; genus UBA6522. The sequence goes on from JAJDWR010000036.1 coordinate 286,612, forward strand.
GCGCGAAGGCGCCGACGTGGCGAAGCAGCTTGTGCCCTACTCCACCTTCCACGGCGAACGGCCGGAAGATCTCTGGCAGTGGCTCGACCGGACCGCCGAGCGCCTCGGCGCGAACTTCCTGTCGATTCCACACAATTCCAATATCAGTTCGGGAAGGATGTTCCAGGAAGTGGACTCCGAGGGTCGCCCCATCAGCGGTGAGTACGCCCGCACCCGGATCCGCTGGGAACCGATCATGGAGATCACCCAGACCAAGGGCGACTCCGAAACCCATCCGATCTTGTCGCCGGACGATGAATTCGCCGACTTCGGCACCTACGAACGAGCCCGGCTGCCGGGCGTGGTGATTCCGCCGCCCAACTCCGCCGAGTACGCGCGGGCCGCCCTGAAGCGCGGACTGGAAATCGAGTCGAAGGTGGGCACGAACCCCTACAAGTTCGGATTCATCGGCTCCACCGACATCCACACCGGGCTTTCGACGACGGACGAAGCCGCCTATACGGGCAAGCTGGGCGTGGAGGGAACGCCGCTGACCAAGACCGCGCCCCTGCAGGGCGGCAACGAACCCGGAACGTACAAGATTGGGCGCGATTTCGAAGCCGCCGGGCTGGCGGGTGTGTGGGCCGAGGAAAATACCCGCGAGGCGCTCTTCGACGCCCTCCGCCGCAAGGAGGTCTATGCCACCTCAGGGCCTCGAATTCACCTGCGTTTCTTTGGCGGATGGGACTTTTCGCCGGAAGATGCCGACGCCAACGACCTGGCGGAAGTGGGCTATGGCAGCGGCGTCCCCATGGGCGGCGAACTCGCGCGAGCGCCGGGCGATCGCGCCATCAGGTTCCTGGTTCATGCTGCAAAGGATCCGCTCGGAGCCAATCTCGACCGTATCCAGATCTTAAAGGGTTGGCTGGACGGCGACGGTGCGGCCCACGAGCGAATCTACAACGTCGCACTATCGGACGGGCGCAGCGTCGACGCCGATGGCCGGGCGCCACCAGTGGGCAGCACGGTGGACCTGGAAACGGCAACCTACACCAATTCCATCGGCACTACGCAATTGGCGGCTGTCTGGGAGGACCCGGACTTCGACCCGGAAGCACCCGCGTTCTACTACGCCCGAGCCATCGAAATACCGACGCCGCGGCATACGCTCTTCGATGCCGTGGCGCTGGGCGAACTGCCGTTCGAAGGCTACAAGGCAACCATCCAGGAACGGGCGTACTCCTCACCCATATGGTATTCCCCGAGCCGAGCAACAGATGAATGATCGTGCCCGGGCGTATTCCTCGCCCATCTGGTATTCCCCCTGAGCCGGCGAACAGGGCATCGGCCCGTTCATGGTCTGGTCTCGACGGCGTCCGGGAAGAACTCCGTAATCGTCCCCTTCGGGGTCAGGTCCCTGCCTTCTAGCCCCGGAAAGTCGGGCGAATAGCGCTGGCACTTGAACATCGAGTTGAATTCGTCGCCGGCCTTGTCGGTCATCGTTCGATAGATGCCGCGGTCGTTCACCAGTCTGTCGCCGACCGGGTTGATGTACTCCCACACGATATCGCCGTCGGGAGTGACCTCGAACATGTGACCGTGGGCGCCCGAACAGACCAGCGTGTTGCCGTTGGGCAGCCGCTGGGCGCCCGAGATGTAGGGGCTGTAGAACGAGTTGGGCGAGACTCCGTGAAACATCCATTCGACCTGATTTGAAACGTTCTGTGTCCGCCTGCTCATGCCACCGCCGACCGGCATGGGCTCGTAACCGGCGACCGCGGCGGGGACGTAAACGCCGTTCTCCATCGGGCCGTCGTACGGATCGATCTGCATCACGGAGGAAAACGTGGCGCCCGGTTGCCGGGCGCCGTTGTTGAAGATCAGAAAGTGGCCCGCACCGGGAACCGGCTGTTCCAGCGCGCCGAAGTCCCGGTCGCCGATCCACTGGATGTCATGGGAGAAGAACACCTGTTGATGCCCGTTGCTGGAGGACGTTCCCTCGGCGGTCATGGACGGGCAGTCTCCGGAATCGGATACGCAGGGATTGCCCCAGCGGTAGAGGAAGTCGCCGGCATCGCTTGCCGCCAGCTCCCTGCTCCGCTGCGGGTCGCCGGCAACGAACGTCGCGCCGTGATCGACAACGTAGAACTCGCTGAGCCGCGAGTTGTTGATCACCAAATGATCCAGTGCTTCGTTGTAATCCCAGGCATTCATGTGAATCCAGTTGCCGCTGACACCCGGACCGAAATTGATGTCCAGCTTGCCGGGGTGCTCGCCGACCACGCCGTAATCGGGGAACTCCGGATCGAAGTCCTGCACCACGTGGTCGCTGATGTTCCACTCCCAGACGATATCGCCGTCCATGTCGACCTCGACCAGGCCATCGGGGATCGAGTCGTAACTGTCCCGGAGCGCGGGATCGGCGCCAAGCGCGAGAATCTGCTCGTGGGAAGCGGCCCGCGTGGCGGTATAAATGAGCGTGCGCTGCCCCAGCTTCGGATTCCGGATGAAGCGAAAATCATGGTGCCCGGAGAGATCTCCGCGCCCCGGCTGGTGCTCCCAGATCACCTTGCCGTCCCAGCCGACAAGCTGATAGAGCCCCGGCGTCGACCCATCGCTGCTGGTGTTGCTGCGTGCGAGCAATCCGTCCTCCAGAAGACGGCCGTTCTCGCGAATTTCCGGATCGCGCCAGCTCGCGGGAATGGGCCACGTGTGGACCACCTCGCCATTCATGTCGATGAGATACGTATTGCGTCCCCGGGACGGGGTAAACATCGTGTAGCCTGCGTAGGCGCGCTCGGGGTCATGGTAGATGAGTTCGGTGGGGCCGTGAAAGGCCTCGTAGGCGGCTGCTGCGCCGGCCATCAGCGCCAGCAACGCGCCGGCGCAACACACGGTCGTGCGGGAAAAGGTTCTCATGACTACTACCCCGGGTTTTTCTTCTCCGAACGATTCTACCCCCATATCGGGCGGCGATGACGCCAATGAACCTACCGCTGTCGAAGATGGTCCCGTGGTTGGCCATGCGGGCTAAAATAACGCCGTTTCCGATCTGCACTCGAAATCCCATGACAGATACTCCAATTCGACTCCTCCCGATCATTTCCATGGCAATGGTCGTGGGCTGCTCCACCGGCCCCTCGTTCGAAGCGGGTCCGGAACTGGCCGCGAACCCCAATCCGAGCGTTCCGCTGGCCGCCGTGGTCCGGTTCACCGCAAATGAACCCGTGAGCGCGCGGATCGACGTGAGCGACGGCGTCAATGCCTGGACCCTGGACTACGACGAAGATCACGATCCGGCGCAGGGACTCGGCGTAATCGGCATGCGGCCGGATCGGGACCACGAAATTCTCGTGACGATCCGCAATGCAGCGGGCGAGGAAACCACGGCAGAGCCGCTCACTTTTCGCACGCCGCCCCTTCCCGAAGTGGGCATCGAGTTCCCGCCGGTGGAGGTCACCGTGAGCCGGCCTGACCGAATGGAACCCGGCGTCACCCTCTTCAATCCGCGGCGCCGCCGGGTCGGGCTGGGACCGGAGATCGCTGCCTTCAACGCCGGATTCGGGATGCTGATGGTCCTTGACCACGCCGGCGAAGTCACCTGGTACTACCGTGTCGATTCGCGCGTCAGCGACTTCGAGAAGGTGGGCAATGGCAACCTGATCTTCGTCACTGCCGATTTCCGGATGATCGAAATCGACTGGCTGGGCAACACCGTGAACCAATGGTATGCCGCGAACCGCCCCGAGGGTCCCGCCGAAGGCATCGCCGTGGACACGCAGACCTTTCACCACGAGATCGACGAGCTGCCCAACGGCAATATCATCGTGCTCAGCTCCGAGTGGCGCGAGATTGACGACTATTACACCGACGAGTACGACGAAAACGCCCCGCGCCAGCGGCAGAAAGTGATGGGAGGCGTCATCGTCGAGTTCGAACGCGATACGGGGGAGGTCGTGTGGGAATGGCGCGCATTCGATCACATGGACCCCTTCCGTATCGGCTATGAAACCTTCTCCAACTACTGGATCCGCCGCGGCTTCCCGGACACCATTGACTGGAGTCACGCCAACAACCTCCTCTACGACGAGTCGGACGACTCGATCGTCATCAATTTTCGCTACCAGGCCGCCGCCATGAAAATCGACCGGGCCAGCCGGGAGATCAGGTGGATCTTCGGCGAACCCACCGGCTGGGGCGACCTGTCGGACAAGGTGCTGCAGCCGGACGGCGAGTTCGACTGGCCGTATCACCAGCATTCGCCGAACCCCTCACCCAACGGCACGCTCCTGATCTACAACAACGGCAACTACGAGGCGCGCCCCTTCAACCCGCCGTCGCCCATCACGGAGACCTACTCCCGCGCCGTGGAGTACGAGATCGACGAGGAGAACATGCGGGTCCGCCAGCTCTGGCAGTCGGAACAGGAGGGTCCGGACAGCGTCGTCAGCATCGCCATGGGCGACGTGGACTGGCTTCCGGAAACCGAGAACATCCTCGTTGCCTACGGCGCCATCCTCGACCCCGACTCCATCGACCAGGTGGACTGGCCGTCCGATTCGCGGCTGCAGTTCAACCAGTGGACCCGCCTGCGAGAGTACGTGCGCAGCGATCCGCCCGAGGTTGTCTACGAAGTGGTCCTCGACACGGGAACCGGCGACATGGGCTGGACCCTGTTCGGCGCCGAGCGTATTGATCGCGTGGGTCCCTAGCCCACGATCAAGCAACCCAGGCCACGTCGTACGAGCAGGCTTCCCGTCCCCCATGAACCAAGCGAGATCTCCATGGCCGTCACCAAGGTAGGACCATGAAACCACCGCGCTCCCATTACCTGCCCCGGACCCGAACCGGACGGATCGCCGCCGTGTTGCTGTTGGTGACCATGGCACTGGCCCAGCCCCCTGTGGTCCACGGTCTCGCCAACCGCATCGAGCCCTGGATCCTGGGAATGCCGTTCCTGTTCGTCTATCTGTTGGGCGTGTACGTGGCGATTATTGCCGTCCTGGTCTGGACGATGAGCAGGAAGGTCTGATGGAACCCTGGGTCATCGCCACAAGCCTGATCTTTCTCTACCTGCTCGCGACGGTCGTCATCGGGGCGGTCGCCAACCGGCGGCTCACCGTCAACATGGAGGATTTCCTGCTCTACGGCCGCCAAGCCGGAGTCATCGTCCTTTACCTGACGGTGGTGGCAACCTTTCACTCGGCCTTCGCCTTTCTGGGTTCGGGCGGCTTTTTCTATACGCACGGAATCGGCTTCTGGGCGGCGGGCACGTGGACGATTCTCGTCGGCGTCATCACCTACACGCTGGGCACGCGAATCTGGGCGTTGGGCAAACGCTTCGGTTACATCACGCCGGCGGACATGCTGGCGGATTTCTACGAGAGCGACGCGGTCCGCGTGCTGACCGCCGCGGTTTCGGTGGTCTTCACCATCCTCTACATCCAGGTTCAGTCCCAGGGGCTGGGCTACATCCTTTCGGTGGCGTCCGGCGGGCGGGTGTCGTTCGAAGTGGGAACGCTGATTTTGCTGATCGTCGCCGCAGCGTACCTCATCGCCGGCGGGTTACGGGCCGTCTACTGGACCGACGTGATCCAGGGCGTATGGATGTACGTGGCCGTATGGGTCGGCAGCCTCGTGCTGGTCTACAAACTCTTCGGCGGCCCCGTCGAGCTCTGGCAGCGCCTCGCCACCGAGCGCCCCGACCTGCTGACACTGCCGGGGCCGGAAGGACTGTTCACGCCAGGCGTCTGGTTTGGCATGACCATCGCGCTTTCGTTCGGCATCGTGTTCCAGCCCCACATGATGATCCGCTTCTACACCGCGGCGTCGGCCAGAACCCTCAAGTTGCTGGGCGCGACCACGCCCATCTACCTGATGACGCTGTACATTCCGGCGGCAATGGTGGGCCTCGGCGGCGCACTGGTGCTGCCGGACCTGGAAATTGCGGATCGGGTCTTTCCGGAGCTTCTCTTTCAGTACGCGCCCGCATGGCTCACCGGACTGATCCTGGCCGGCGCAACTGCCGCGGCCATGTCCACCCTGGACTCGATCCTGCATTCCAACATGACGGTGCTGACCCGTGACATCTACCAGCGCTTCGTGGCTCCCGAACGGAGCCAGGCGCACTACGTGCTGTTCGGCCGCGGCGTCGTGATCGTCCTGCTGGCGGTCGGCTACGTGCTCTCCGTGTCGACCTTCGACTTCCTGGTGACGTTGATCACGCTCTCCGGCGCCGGCGCTTTGCAGCTCATGCCGGCCATCCTGGGCGTCTGCTATCCCGGTCGCCGCGTCACCACGCGCAACGGTGTGATTGCGGGGATCATTGCCGGCCTGCTTGTTCTCTATGTCACGAGGGTGGTGATCTTCCAGCCGCTGGGCATCCACGAAGCCGTCTGGTCGCTTGCAGTCAACTTCATCGTGACAATAATCGTGTCGCGCTTCTCGGCGCCGCCCTCGGACGAGACCCGCAGGAGAATCCACGGCGAAATCGAGCGGTTCGTTTACGGGGATTGACGTTATAGGCGCATGACAGTCGGACCACATACAAGGACCCTGGCGGCGCGGGCCGAGCGCGTCATGCCCGGCCGACAGAGCAATTTTCGCGCCGTGCCGGGCGCCAATCCGCTGTTCCTGGAACGGGCGGAGGGGCTCCATTACTTCGATGCGGACGGCAACCGGTACATCGACTTCATCCTCTCCATGGGCCCCGCAATCTGGGGCTACGGCGACGCCGCTTACAAGGATGCGATCCGGCGCCAACTGGATCGCCTGCCGGCCATCAGCTCAGGCGCGTCGCAGTGCGCCCTGGAAGTGGAACTTGCCGAGCGGATCGTCGAACACGTCCCCTGCGCGGAGTGGGTGCGGTTCGGGATTTCCGGTTCCGAGGCCGTGCAACTGGCTGTCCGCCTCGCCCGCGCATACTCCGGGCGTCCCTACGTGCTGCGATTCTTCGGTCACTATCACGGCTGGCTCGATGGGGTGTTTGGCGGGGTGCCTGCCGAGGTGCCCGGCAGTGAGGCCAACGACACGCCCGATGACATGGGCGCCGACGACAACGGGCTCGACCCGGCAGGTGGCGGCAGCATTGAGGCCGAAGCCGGTCCGTCCGACCTTCCGGTAGCGATCACGAGCGACGCCGACCCCTACCTGTCGGAAGGACTCGCCCCCGGCGCGATCAGCAACTCGCTGATGATCCCGTGGAACGACCTGACCGCCTTCGAAGCAACTCTCGCAGCGCACAGCGACCACATCGCATTGGTCCTCATGGAACCCATCCTCTGCAACTACGGTTGCTGCCCGCCCCGACCAAGCTATCTCGAAGGCGTTCGGGAACTGTGCAGCAAGCACGGCGTGCTGCTGTGCTTCGATGAGGTCATCACAGGATTTCGCGTCGCCCTGGGCGGCGCCCAGGCAGCGCTCGGCGTGACACCCGACCTGGCCACATTCGGCAAGGCTCTGGCGGGCGGCTTCCCACTGAGCGCGGTGGCCGGCCGAGCGGACGTTCTTCAACTCCTCCGGGACAACCGCGTGCTCGGCCCGGGCACGTTCAACTCCTTCCCGCCCAGCCTCGCCGCAGCGGTCCACACCATCGACACCCTGGCCGCGAACGACGGCGCCTGCTATCGCGTGGTGGAGGCACGCCAGCGGCAACTCAGCGACGGACTGGCTGCCATCTGCGCGGACCGCGGCCGTCCCTGCCTGCTCCAGGGCCCCCTGGGCGTCATCTACTTCGACTTCGTCGACAAGTCCGTAGCTTACGTTCCCGAGGATCTCGCGGAGCGCGATGCGGCCGAGTTCGAGCGTTTTCGGGCGTTCTGGGGCGAGGAAGGCGTGCTCATGGGCGGCGGCGGACGGCTCTTCATCTCGCCCAATCACACCGAGGAAGACATAGAGCAGGCGCTGGCGGCGGCAGACCGCGCAATGGCACGTGTAGCGCTTGGTCGGTAACGATCAGGCGCATTGCGTCGGCCCGTCAGAGACAAACAGGCCGAACAGCGACGATGAGTTTGCCAAGGCCGCAGGTTACTTCCTGTGGGCCTGTTTCTCCGTGACCGGAATTAGGCCAAGCACCAATTTGCCTTGAAAGCAATGGACAAATCCAGCGGCTTTGCACCCATTTCAACCTTGCAATGTCCGGCAATCTACCGTACGTTTGAATTCAGTAAAGGAGATGGGTCAATGTTGAACTTTCACGATTGGGCGGCCGATATCGAGGAACCAAAAACCGCCCGAATGGAACAGCGCACCAAACCGCACGTCAAGGCGCAGATTCAGCAAGCTGCAGCGCTCCTGGGAGTTGACGAAACGACTTTCGTGACCAGCGTGGCCCTGGAACGCGCGAGAGAGACGATTGAGGATCATGAGCGAACGATTCTCTCGGCAAACGACCGTGCCGTGGTTCTCGCGGCGCTCGACAATCCTGCCGAACCCACCGACGACCTGAAGAAGGCCATGGCTCTGCACCGGGAGCGAGTAGCGCGTGGCGGATGAGGCTGCCCGGGACCGGCAAGGAATATTCATCGAACCGCTGGATCCGGTCAGGCACGAGCGAAGTTCATTCTCCTGCGGTGCCGGCCGACTCGACAATTTTCTCAAACGGACTGCCCGAAAACACCAGACGGGCGGATTCACGCGGGTGTGGGTCGCCACCGACGACGCCGGCTCGCAAATCCTGGGCTACTACGCCCTGAACGCCCACTCGCTCGAAGGCGGCGACCTCCCGAAAAGACTGACGAGGGACGCACCCCTGCATGGGGCCATCCCAGCCGTGTACCTCTCGATGATCGCGGTCGACCGCCGCCACCAGGGCCATGGCATTGGACGCATCCTTCTCGCTGATGCGCTGGCGCGCGCTGCATCGGCAGCCGAGCAGGTCGGCATACGGGCCGTGGTGCTCGACGTCATTGAGGACGGGGGCGAAGAACTCACCAAAAAACGCCGTGCATTCTACGCTGCAATGGGATTTCAGCCGCTGCCGAGGCGCCCGCTCAGAATGTTCATCGGCATCGAAACCGTCCGCAAAACGATGTAGCGTGGGTCACATCCTTGTGATGAGCAAATTCACCCCTTGTCTACTTTTCTCATGAGTAATTCAGAGGCGATGAGTGGAGGAATCCGACCGGGCTGCCAGGGTCGCGCGCACCGTCGCGCTTGCCGAGCGAACGTTCGCCAATCGCGACAAGGCAAGCCGCTGGCTCCACAAGGAACTCCGCACCCTTGACGACCTGCGCCCCATCGATCTGATCCGCACCAACGCCGGCGCCCGGCTCGTCGAGGACGCGTTGATGCGGATCGCCTGGGGCGCCCCGGCTTGATGCACCTGTGGCGGCTGTCCGGAGCGGAATTCGCGGAACGATTCGACGGGGAATACGGATACGCATGCGACGGACGATGGAACTCCCGCGGAAACCCCGTGACCTACTGTTCCACCGGACCTGCGCCGGCGCGCTCATCCTGCGGGCAGGCATGCCGTAACGACTGCGAGTGAACGCCCTTGGCCCGCCGGAGTTCGCGGGCGACATTCAGTGAATGCCGTCCGATTCCAGGCGCCAAGGTCTCTGCCCGGTCTCTATAATGATCCGGTGGCCGATGGCGAACCTGAAGCGACTGTGGATCGGTCGCGTTACGGCGCACGGCTGTAGGCATTAATGGAGTCTGAGCAAGTAAGGAAATTGATCATGGCGTCTTTCCAGAGGATTACCCTCGATCCAGCGGTCATGGGAGGCAAGGAGTGCATCCGAGGGCTGCGCGTCACCGTGGGGACCGTCGTGGGCCTCTTGGCTGCCGGCCGTTCACCGTCCGAGATACTTGAGGCGTACCCCTATCTTGAACAGGAGGACATCGACGAGTCTCTGGCCTACGCTGCCTGGAGGCTCGAGGAACGCGAGGTTTCACTCTCTGCGTCATGAGACCGAAGCTCCTGCTGGACATGAACCTGTCACCGAAATGGGTGCGGGCACTGCGGAAGCATGGATGGCAGGCGGTGCACTGATCCGACGTCGGCGATCCACGGGCCAGCGACAAGGAGATCATGGACTGGGCGCCGCCAACGGATACGTTGTATTCACTCACGATCTGGATTTCGCCACCATGCTCGCACTGTCGCATGACGCTGGCCCGAGCGTGCTTCAAATCCGCGCCGAGAACATCATGCCGGATCATTCGGCGGACTCGATAATCGCTGCTCTCACTCAGCACGAACGAGACTTGTCCGCTGGGGCTCTGGTGGTCGTTGACGAGCGCCGTAGCCGCGTTCGTGTGTTGCCGATCTGAACGGCAATAACGCTCACGGAAAGACGGCCATTGACGTCGTGAACTCCACCGGCTGCTCCAGTTGGTCCGCAGCCGGGATCGCGTCGGCGTAGGCCTTCAGGCCCTCGGACGCGGCGAATGCCGACAGGTAGAGGGCGCGGTTGCGAGCCTCCATGGGAAGAAGCCCGGGCGCCGATGCCAGCCGTTCCGCGGTGAGCGCCTGTCGGGACCGCAGCGAAGCCCAGTCTGCCTCGCCGATGTAACGACGCTCCTCATCGGCGATGTCCGGCGTGGCGATGCTGCGCAGCAGCTCGGCGTTGTTCAGCCGCGTGTAGCGGATCGTGCCGCCGGTCCTGGAATAGCCGCCGAAGCTCAGGTACGCGACGGGCAGGTCCGCCCCGTAGCCTGCGGCCAGCAGCGCCGTCATGGCCGGGTAGCCCTCGGAGTTGCGTCCGCTCCAGTTGTGAACGATGCCGACGGTGTGCCAGTCGGCGGGAAGCGCTACAGCCAACTGGTCGACCCGCGCATCGGCTGGCCGGTCGAGGGACTGCTGAGCGTCAGCGTCGCCGCCGCGCAAGCCATCGTGGCCGGTTCGGTCGCGTCAATCGCTTTGCTCAACCAACCGGCCGATGGACTGGATTGGCTGGAACAGTGCGCCGTGCCGTATCTGGCCATCGACGAAAAACTCAACTGCCATGGTCACCTGAAGTTTCAATAACTGGGACGTTGCGGGGGTGAATCAATCTGCATGTCGCCCGGCCCCGCCGGCACTTCGGCAATTTCCGCGCAAAGTCACTGGATTTGCCGATTTTTCGGCTTCCCGGGAAGGCTTATCGTATCCCCTGGATGCGCACGACAGGGCGACGATCGACGATGGACACGCTGCGGGACAACCAGGACCGCCTCATGAAGCTCATTCTGAGCCGCCCGCGCGTGGTGCGAGACCTGCTCGCGCTGCTACCCGCGGAGTGGACCGCGGCGGTGGACGCCTCCGGCCTTCGCGAGATGCCCACCGAGTTCATCGGCGCGGGCGGCGAAAAGCGCATCGCGGATCTGTGCTGGCTTGCCGAAGGCAGGGGCGGTGACTCGGCGATCATTCTGATCGAGAACCAGTCCACGCCCGAC
>JAJDWR010000044.1 GCA_022825505.1 Gammaproteobacteria bacterium
GTGATGCCGGGGGACAATGTGCAGATGCGGGTGCGGTTGATCGATCCGATCGCGATGGAGGAGGGGTTGCGTTTTGCGATCCGCGAGGGGGGTCGCACGGTGGGTGCGGGCGTGGTCTCGAAGATCCACGAGTAGGCACCGGCGAAACAGCAAACCGATCGTAATCGTCCCGCGAGTCGGGAGCAGACACAGGAAGAACGATGGCTACCAATCAGAACATTCGAATCCGGCTGAAGGCATTCGATCACAAGCTGATCGACCGTTCCGCGCGGGAAATCGTGGAAACGGCGAAGCGCACCGGGGCGACGGTGAAGGGCCCGGTGCCCCTGCCGACCAAGATCGAGCGCTTCACGGTGCTGATTTCGCCGCACGTGAACAAGAACGCCCGCGATCAGTACGAGTTGCCGACCCACAAGCGGTTGATGGACATCGTCGACCCCACCGACAAGACGGTGGATGCGTTGATGAAACTCGAATTGCCTGCGGGCGTGGATGTGCAGATCCGGTTGCACTAGCGGCGGTCGATCCGCACTCGGCGGGTGTTGCCCGGGACGGGTACGGAATGGACGAAAAAGCGGCTTTTGGAATTGAGTTTTAGGAAATAACTATCCTATAATTACGGGTTGCTCCCGGTTATGGCGAGCGCGGTGGGGCGAGAAGCCAGTGCGTGCATCGTCGGGCCGTTTTGGGCAAATGGAGTTCGCCGGCGGGCTCATCCGCCAGGATTGATCAACGGAATTCAGAGTGTGCTGCGGTTGTGTACCGCGGCAACTCGTGGTTGCCAGCGCCGCTGGACAGGTGCTGGCTGAAGCGCTGCACCGGCAACGGTTCGGATGGCGCGGATAGAGGACAGAAACGATGCCAATCGGTCTGGTGGGCCGCAAGTGCGGTATGACGCGCGTCTTTACGGAGGACGGGGAATCCATCCCGGTCACCGTCATCGAGGCTGCGCCCAACCGTGTGGCGCAGCTCAAGGAGCCTGACCGCAACGGTTACAGGGCCATTCAGGTTACCGTCGGCAGCTCGTCGCCGGCACGCGTTCCCAAACCCCAACTCGGACATTTCCGGAACGCCGGCGTCGAGCCGGGAGACGGCCTGTGGGAGTTTCGTCTCGACGACGACGAAGGCGGGGACCTGGCCGCCGGCTCCGAACTCGGTGTGGACGTATTCAGTTCCGGGCAGCGGGTGGACGTGATCGGGACGTCCAAGGGCAAGGGCTTTGCGGGCACCGTCAAACGGCACAATTTCCGCACCCAGGACACTACCCACGGAAATTCGCTGGCGCACAGGGCGCCGGGTTCCATCGGTCAGAACCAGACCCCCGGCCGGGTTTTCAAGGGCAAGAAGATGGCCGGGCACATGGGCAATGTCCGCAGTACCGTGGCCAACTCCGAAGTGATCAGGGTCGATACCGAACGCAATCTGTTGCTGGTCCGGGGCGGAGTGCCCGGGGCCGCAGGCGGGCGCGTGGTCGTGCGTCCGGCCGTCAAGGCGCCTGCAGCGGGAGGAACCCGATGAAGCTCGAGCTTGCAGGCGGCGGCAGCGTGGAACTGGCCGACTCCGCGTTCGCGGCGCAGTTCAACGGCCCGCTCGTGCACCAGGTGGTCACCGCGTACCAGGCCGGCGGGCGGAGCGGCACCAAGGCCCAGAAGAACCGTTCGCAGGTCCGTGGCGGCGGCGCCAAGCCGTGGCGGCAGAAGGGCACCGGACGGGCTCGCGCAGGCACGATTCGAAGCCCCCTTCGGGTCGGCGGCGGGCGCGCGTTTCCGGGCCGGCCCAGGTCGTTCGCCCACAAGGTCAACCGCAAGATGTACCGGGGCGCCGTGCGCTGCGTACTCTCGGAGCTGATCCGGGAGGAACGGCTGGTGATTCTCGAGGACTTCGCCGTCAGCGAGCCGAAAACCCGGGAACTGGTGGCCAGGCTTGACGAACTGGAACTCTACGACGCGCTCATTGTCGTGGAGAGCATCGACAGGAACCTGCGTCTGGCGTCCAGAAACCTGCCCTACGTGGACGTTCGGGAAGCCCGCACGGTGGATCCGGTCAGCCTCATCGCCCATGACTGCGTCGTCATGACGGTAGCGGCGGCCAAAACGCTCGAATCGAGGCTCGCCTGACGGAGGCTCCCGGAGGACTTTGGAAATGCAGGCCGGCGCGATGTTCCAGGAGCGGTTGATGACAGTGATCGTCGGCCCGCACATTTCCGAAAAGTCCACCAACATGGCGGATGCCAACCGCCAGGTGGTCTTCAAGGTGCGTCCCGATGCCACCCGCAAGGAGATTCGCCAGGCCGTGGAACTGCTGTTCGAAGTCGAGGTGGACCGGGTGACCGTGGTCAACGTCCCCGGAAAAGCCAAGCGGCGCGGGCCGTCCAGAGGACGGCGGGCCGACTGGAAGAAAGCCTACGTGCGCCTCGCATCCGGCCACGACATCGATTTCATGGGCGTGGAGTAGCACTGGCATGGCAGTACGCAGAGCCAATCCGACCTCACCGGGCCGCCGATTCGTCGTGCGTTCGGTGCGCAGCGACCTGCACAAGGGCAAACCCCACGCACCGCTGCTGCGGCCGAAATCCAATACGGGCGGCCGCAACAACAAGGGCCGCATCACCACGCGGCACCGCGGGGGCGGCCACAAGCGCCACTACCGGGTCGTGGATTTCAAGCGCAACAAGGATGGCGTACCCGGCCGCGTGGAGCGGATCGAGTACGACCCGAACCGAAGCGCGTACCTGGCGCTGGTTCTCTACCGGGACGGCGATCGACGCTACATTCTGGCGCCCAGGCGGTGCCGTGCCGGCGACCCGATCCAGTCGGGCACCGACGCGCCCATCAGGCCCGGCAACGCGCTGCCGTTGAAGAACATTCCCGTGGGTTCCCAGGTCCACTGCGTGGAGATGAAGGCCGGCAAGGGCGGGCAGATTGCCCGCAGCGCCGGCGCCTCGGTGCAGATCATCGCCCGCGAAGGCCGCTATGCCACGCTGAGGCTGCGTTCGGGCGAGATTCGCAGGGTCCACGTGAACTGCCGCGCCACCATCGGCGAAGTGGGCAACTACGAGCACAACCTGAGCAAGCTGGGCAAGGCCGGCGCAAAACGCTGGCGCGGCATCCGGCCCACGGTCAGGGGCGTGGTCATGAATCCGGTCGATCACCCGCACGGCGGCGGCGAGGGAAGGACCTCCGGCGGCCGGCACCCGGTCACGCCGTGGGGCGTACCCACCAAGGGTTACAAGACGCGCAACAACAAGCGGACCGACGACATGATCGTGCGGCGGCGCAAACGAAGGAAATAGTCGATCATGCCCCGTTCAATCAGGAAAGGCCCCTTCGTGGACACTCACCTGCTGCGCAAGGTGGAGGTCGCGGCGAGGAACAACGACCGCCGGCCCATCAGGACGTGGTCGCGCCGGTCCATGGTCATTCCGGACATGGTGGGGCTCACCATCGCCGTACACAACGGCCGCGTGCACGTGCCGGTCCTGATTTCGGAGAACATGGTCGGGCACAAGCTCGGCGAGTTCGCCATGACCCGCACGTTCAAGGGCCACTCCGGCGACCGCAAGGCCAGGTAAGGGCAGAATCCCATGGAAACTTCGGCAAAACTGCGCTATGCGCGAATCTCGCCACAGAAGTGCCGGCTGGTGGCCGACCAGATCCGCGGGCTGCCGGTTTCGGACGCGCTCAACCTTCTTCATTACAGCCCCAAGAAGGCGGCGCACCTGCTCGGCAAGGTACTGGAATCGGCCATCGCCAATGCCGAACACAACCACGGCGCGGATATCGATGAACTGACGGTCACCACGGTGAATGTGGGGATGGCGCCGGCCTACCGGCGCTACCGCGCCCGTGCCAAGGGCCGCGGCAACCGGATTCGCAAGCTCAACAGCCACATCACCATCGAGGTCGCCGACGAGTAGCGCCGACGGGTATCAACTATGGGACAGAAAGTACATCCGATCGGTATTCGTCTGGGCATCACCTCGGAGTGGGCGTCGAAGTGGTTCGCCGATTCGCAGACCTTCCCGGAGTATGTGCAGCAGGATCACCAGGTCCGCGAATTTCTCAAGCGCAAGCTCAAGGATGCGTCGGTGAGCCGGATTCACATCGAACGGCCGGCAAAGCGGGCGAACATCACCATCCACACGGCGCGGCCGGGCATCGTGATCGGCAAGAAGGGCGAGGATATCGAACGGCTGCGCGTGCAGGTGGCGGAGTTGCTGGGCATGGCGTTGCACGATGTGCGCCTGAATATCGCCGAAATCCGCAAGCCGGAGATGGATGCCCAGCTGGTCGCCGAGGGTGTGGCGCAGCAGCTCGAACGGCGGGTCCAGTTTCGCCGCGCCATGCGGCGGGCCGTGACCAACACCATGCGCATCGGCGCCGAGGGCATCAAGGTGAAGGTGTCCGGGCGGCTCAACGGCGCGGAAATCGCGCGTTCGGAATGGTATCGCGAGGGCCGCGTGCCGCTGCACACCTTTCGCGCCGACATCGACTACGGACTTGCCGAGGCGAGGACGACCTATGGCGTGATCGGCGTGAAGGTCTGGGTGTTCCGCGGCGAGGTATTCGAGTCCGGCGACGAGGGCGGAGACGGGAAGGACTCCCGATCCAGGCCGTAACGGTCGTCGAAGGCACTGACGAAACCGGCAGAGACGCGACATGCTGCAACCGAAACGCACAAAGTTCCGCAAGACGCACAAGGGCCGCAACCGCGGGCTGGCGCAGCGCGGCAATGCCGTCAGCTTCGGAGAATTCGGCCTGAAGGCCATGGGCCGGGGCCGCATCACCTCCAGGCAGATCGAGGCGGCGCGCCGGGCGATGACCCGGCACGTCAAGCGGGGCGGCAAGATCTGGATCCGGATTTTTCCGGACAAGCCGATTACCAAGAAGCCCCTCGAAGTGCGTCAGGGCAAGGGCAAGGGCAACGTGGAGTACTGGGTGGCACTGGTTCAGCCGGGCCGGGTGTTGTACGAGATGTCCGGCGTTTCCGAGGAAATCGCCAGGGGCGCGTTCCGGCGGGCGGCGGCAAAACTGCCCGTGGCCACGCGGTTCGTGACCCGGCAATCGCTGTAGGACGGATATGAAGGCTAGCGCGTTGAGGGCCATGTCGCCTGACGAACTGATGGAAGAGCTGGTCCGGCTTCGGCGGGAACAGTTCGACCTGCGTATGCAGGCTGCCACCGGGCAGGGCGCACGCTCGCACCAGAAGGGCCTCGTGCGCAGGGATATCGCTCGGGTGAAGACGGTTCTTCGCGAGCTTGACAACGCGGAGCGCGCATCATGACCGGGAACGAAGTGAACGAGACTGCGGTGGAAACCGAAGCAGAGCAGACGGCCGAGGCGACGGCGGAGCAGGCGGCTGAGCCCGTGGCCGAGGCGACTGCAGAGGAAACGGCCGAGGAAACGGCTGTGCAGGCGCCCGAGCCGACGGCCGTGCAGAAGACCGAACGCAGGGTCTTCGGGCGCGTGGTGAGCAACGGAGCGAACAAGACCGTTTCGGTGTCCGTCGAGCGGGTCGTCAAGCATCCGGTCTACGGCAAGTACATCCGGCGGACCACCAGGGTGATGGCGCACGACGAGGACAATGCCTGCCGGATCGGCGACCGCGTCGCGATCGCGGAGTGCCGGCCGGTTTCGAAGCGCAAGTCCTGGCGGGTAGTGGAAGTGTTCGGCAATAACGGAGCACAGCAATGATCCAGGCACAGACCATCCTGTCGGCGGCGGACAACAGCGGCGCGCGCCGCCTGATGTGCATCAAGGTGCTCGGCGGGTCCAGGCGCCGCTACGCGCGGATCGGCGACATCATCAAGGTCACCATCAAGGACGCGATTCCAAGAGGCAGGGTCAGGAAGGGCGAGATGTACAGCGCCGTCGTTGTTCGCACCAGCCACGGCGTACGCCGTGCGGACGGTTCGGCCATTCGTTTCGACTCCAATGCCGCGGTGTTGCTCAACGCCCGGCACGAACCCATCGGCACGCGGATTTTCGGACCGGTCACGAGGGAACTGAGAACCAGCAGGTTCATGAAGATCATCTCCCTGGCCCCGGAAGTGCTCTGAGGCGGACGAAGCTCATGGCTGCAAGGATCAGACAGGGCGATGAGGTCATCGTGATCGCCGGCAAGGACAAGGGTCGGCGGGGCCGCGTGGCGCGCGTTTTCAGCGATGGCCGGGTGGTGGTCGAAAACATCAACATCGCGCGCAAGCACCAGAAACCGAATCCGAACGCCGGCGTGGCGGGCGGCATCATCGAAAAGGAGATGCCGCTGGACGGTTCCAACGTGATGGTATTCAACCCCGTCACCCAGCGCGGCGACCGGGTGGGGTTCCGCACGCTGGCGGACGGCCGCAAGGTGCGTTACCTGAAGTCGAACGACGAAGTCCTGGACGCCTGACATGACCCGACTGCAGGAAATCTACCGGAACGAGGCTGCGCCCAAGCTGATGAAGCAACTTGGCATCGGCAATCCCATGGCCGTTCCCAGGTTCTCGAAGATTACGCTGAACATGGGCGTGGGCGAAGCGGTGGCCGACAAGAAGGTGCTGGACTACGCGGTCGCGGACCTGAAGAAGATCGCCGGACAGCAGCCGGTCATCTGCAAGGCGCGGGTTTCGGTCGCCACCTTCAAGATCCGGACCGGGTTTCCTGTGGGCTGCAAGGTCACGCTGCGCCGGGAACGCATGTGGGAGTTCCTGGACCGGCTGATCAATATCGCGATTCCGCGGGTCCGCGACTTCCGCGGCCTGAGCGCAAGGTCGTTCGACGGCCGCGGCAACTACAGCATGGGCGTCAGGGAACAGATCATCTTTCCCGAAATCGACTACGATCAGGTGGACGCGATTCGCGGCCTGGACATCTGTATCACCACCACGGCAAGAAACGACACAGAGGGCAGGGCGCTGCTGGAATCGCTCAACTTCCCGCTGCGCGCATGAGAGGACCGGCCATGGCGAAGAAATCAATGATCATGAGAGAGCGCAAGCGCGTGGCGACCGTGAAGCGGTATGCCGCCAGGCGCGCCGAATACAAGCGCATCATCCGCGATCCCAATTCCACCGACGACGAGCGCGAACAGGCGCAGCTGAGGCTCCAGGCCCTGCCCCGTAACGCCAGTCCCGTGCGGATGCGCAATCGTTGCGCGGTATCCGGCCGCCCAAAGGGCTTCTACCGCAAGTTCGGTCTGGGCAGGAACATGCTGCGCGAGGCCGCCATGCGGGGCGAGATTCCGGGCCTTTCCAAGGCGAGCTGGTAGTTGTGGAGACGACCCGATGAGTATGACGGATCCCATTGCCGACATGTTGACCCGGATCAGGAACGGGCAGAAGGCCAGGATGCACACGGTGTCCATGCCCGCATCGAAGATGAAGCTCGCGGTTGCCAACGTGCTGGTCCAGGAAGGCTATCTGGACGATGTGACCGTCGAAGAAGACGGTGTCAAACGCAGCATGACAGTCACGCTCAGGTACCACGAGGGCGAGCCGGTCATCGAGCATGTTGCAAGGGCGAGCCGTCCCGGTTTGCGCCTCTATGCGGGCGTCGACGAGATTCCCCGGGTCCAGGGTGGGCTCGGATTGGCGGTGGTTTCCACCTCGAGGGGCGTGATGAGCGATCGGCAGGCCCGCGATCAGGGTCACGGCGGCGAGGTGATCTGCCTGGTGTCCTAGGCGGCGCGGGGAAACGGCCATGTCCAGAATTGCAAAGAATCCGGTAGCCATC
Source organism: Gammaproteobacteria bacterium (assembly GCA_022825505.1). Taxonomy (GTDB): domain Bacteria; phylum Pseudomonadota; class Gammaproteobacteria; order Steroidobacterales; family Rariloculaceae; genus UBA6522. The sequence continues at coordinate 7,716 of JAJDWR010000044.1, forward strand.
GGCAGCGGTGTGGAAGCCGATCTCAAGGGGAACTCCCTGACCGTCAAGGGGCCCAAGGGGAGTCTGACGCTGGAATGCCATACGGAGGTCCAGGTGGACAAGGTCGACGGCGAACTGCGCATATCGCCCCGGTCCGGAAGCCGGTTTGCCAGGGCCATGGCGGGCACCACCCGTTCGCTCATCAACAACATGGTGACCGGGGTCACCTCGGGATTCGAGCGCAAACTCAGACTGGTGGGCGTCGGATACCGGGCGAAGGCGCAGGGACGGCAACTGGACATGACCCTGGGATTCTCCCACCCCATCAACTACCGCGTTCCGGAGGACGTGACCATACAGACCCCGAGCCAGACCGAGATCGTGGTGCAGGGAATCGACCGGCAGCGTGTCGGTCAGGTGGCGGCCGACCTGCGCCGCTTCCGGCCCCCGGAGCCCTACAAGGGCAAGGGCGTGCGCTATGCGGATGAGCGGGTCGTTCTGAAGGAAGCGAAGAAGAAGTAGCACCTCATGGACAAGAAGCAACGCAGGCAGCGGCGGGCGCGGCGCGCGAGAGCCAGGATCAGGCGCCTTGGCGTCACGCGGCTGTGCGTGCACCGGACGCCGCGGCACATGTATGCCCAGGTCATCGCGCCGCAGGACAACCGTGTCATCGCCAGCGTATCCACGCTCAGCCCGGAACTGCGGGGCGAGCTCAAGGGTACGGGCAACAGGGAAGCGGCCGCGGCCGTGGGCCGGTTGATCGCCGAGCGCGCCACCGCGCAGGGCGTCGACCGGGTCGCCTTCGACCGCTCGGGATTCAGTTATCACGGCCGGGTCAAGGCGCTGGCGGATGCCGCCCGTGAAGGGGGGTTGAGCTTTTGAACGGTAAGCAACGAATGGCAGGAACGGAAGAACTCCAGGAAAAACTCGTCGCCGTCAATCGCGTCGCCAAGGTCGTCAAGGGCGGGCGCCAGTTCGGGTTTACCGCCCTGACGGTGGTCGGCGACGGCAACGGCCGCGTGGGCTTCGGTTACGGCAAGGCGCGGGAACTGCCGCTGGCGATCCAGAAGTCGATGCAGGCGGCCCGTGGCAATCTTGCGCGGATCAACCTGTGCAACGAGACGCTGCAGTACGAACTTCGCGGTCGCCACGGCGCCACCCGGGTGTTCATGCAGCCGGCCTCCGAAGGCACGGGCATCATCGCCGGCGGCGCCATGCGCGCCGTATTCGAATGCGCCGGGGTGCGCAACGTGCTGGCCAAGAGCTACGGTTCGCGCAATCCCATCAACGTTGTTCGGGCCACCGTGGATGCGCTGGTCGGGATGCGCTCGCCCGAGGAAATTGCCGCGAAGCGCGGCAAGACCGTGGCTGAAATCGCCGGATGAGATCGGACATGGCGAAGTTGAAAGTCAAGCTGATGAAGAGCAAGTACGGGCGCAAACCCGGTCACGCCGAGTGCGTTGCGGGGCTGGGGCTGAGACGCCGCGAGCAAACCGTGGTGGTCGCCGATACGCCCGAGAACCGCGGCATGGTCAACAAGGTGTCGTACCTGTTGAAGGTGGAGGAGGTCTGAGATGCGGCTGAATACCCTCAAGCCCCCCGCCGGGTCGCGCAAGACGCGCAAGCGCGTCGGCCGCGGTATCGCCGCCGGTCAGGGCAAGACGGCGGGCCGTGGCGACAAGGGCCAGCGGTCCCGCTCGGGCGGCTACAGCAAGGTCGGCTTCGAGGGCGGGCAGATGCCCCTGCAGCGGCGCCTGCCGAAGGTGGGCTTCAGCTCCCGCAAGGCACGCCATGTCGCCGAAGTCAGGCTGCACGAACTGGCCCGGGTCGCGGATGAGACCGTGGACCTGGCGGCGCTGAAGGCAGCGGGGCTGGTGCCGAAGTCCACGCGCCGCGCCAAGGTGTTCCTGTCCGGTACGATCGACCGGGCGGTCAGGGTGGTCGGACTCGGCGTCTCCCGCGGGGCGCGCGAGGCCATTGAGGCCGCCGGCGGCAGCGTGGAGTCCTGACCATGGCCAGAGCGGGCGCGGCAAATCCTGCATCGGTGCTCGGCGCGGCCGGGCGCTTCACCGAGGTACGCCAGCGGCTGTTTTTCCTGGTGGGCGCCCTGGTGGTCTACCGTGTCGGCACCTTCATCCCGGTACCGGGCATCGATCCGTTCGCGCTGGGGCAGTTCTTCGAGCAACAGGCCGGCACGATCCTGAGCATGTTCAACATGTTCTCGGGGGGTGCGCTGGAAAGGATGTCGATTTTCGCGCTGGGCATCATGCCGTACATTTCCGCCTCGATCATCATGCAGCTGGCCGTGCACGTGGTTCCAACGCTGGGCCAGCTGCGCAAGGAAGGCGAAGCGGGCCGCCGCAAGATCACCCAGTACACGCGTTACGGCACCGTGCTGCTGTGTTCGTTCCAATCCGTGGCCGCCACCAGCGCGTTGCAGAACCAGGGCGTCGTGGTCAGTCCCGGCGTCGGATTCGTGTTCAGCGCGTCGGCCACGCTGGTCACCGGCACCGTGTTCCTCATGTGGCTGGGCGAACAGATCACCGAGCGGGGCATCGGCAACGGCATCTCCATGATCATTCTCGCCAGTATCGTATCCGGGCTCCCGGCGGCCATCGGCGGCACGCTGGAACTGGTCAATACCGGCGGCATGAATCCGGCCCTGCCCTTTGTTCTGGGCCTGTTGCTGCTGGCCGTTACCGGCTTCGTCGTGTTCATGGAGCGAGCCCAGCGGCGCATCACCGTCAATTACGCCAAGCGGCAGCAGGGCCGCAGGCTGTACGCGGGACAGACCTCGCACCTGCCCTTCAAGATCAACATGTCCGGCGTCATCCCGCCGATCTTCGCGTCCAGCCTGATCCTGTTCCCGGCGACGATCGCAACGTGGTTCGGCACCGGACAGGCGGTTTCGTGGCTGCAGCGCCTGGCGGCCAGCCTGGCGCCCGGTCAGCCCATCTACATCCTGCTCTACGCGGGGCTGATCATCTTCTTCTGTTTTTTCTATACCTCGCTGGTATTCAATTCCCGGGATACGGCGGACAATCTCAAGCGTTCCGGCGCGTTCATTCCCGGGATCCGTCCGGGGCGGCAGACCGCGGATTACATCGACAAGGTGCTGACCCGGCTGACGTTCTGGGGCGCCATGTACATCACCGGCGTCTGCCTCATGCCCGAGTTCATGATCTACCAGTTCAACGTGCCGTTCTATTTCGGCGGCACCTCGCTGCTGATCATCGTGGTGGTGACCATGGACTTCATGTCCCAGTTGCAGGCGCACATGATGAGTCATCAATACGAAGGGCTCTTGAGGAAGGCCAATCTTCGCGGCGTCGGCCGCCGATAGGGCTACCGGGAGGCGAACATGAAAGTCAGGGCATCGGTCAAGCGAATGTGCAGGAACTGCAAGATCGTTCGCCGCAAGGGTGTGGTCCGGGTGATCTGCAAGGATCCGCGCCACAAGCAGAGACAAGGATAGAGCACTAAGGAGGGTAGCGTCTTGGCCCGTATCGCCGGAATCAATATCCCCGTACACAAACACGTCGGCATTGCGTTGACGCACGTCTACGGCATCGGCCGCAGCAGCGCCAAAATCGCCTGCCGGGTCGCCGGGGTCGACCCCGCCACGCCGGTGCGCAACCTGAGCGAACCGGAGGTGGCCAAGCTTCGCGAAGTCGTCAGCCGATTCACCGTCGAAGGCGATCTGCGCCGGGAAACGGCCATGAACATCAAGCGGCTCATGGACCTGGGCTGCTACCGGGGAATTCGTCATCGCCGCGGGCTGCCCACCAACGGCCAGCGCACGAGAACCAACGCCCGCACCCGCAAGGGACCGCGGCGGCCCATCAGGAAGTAACCGACCATGGCCAAACCGACTCGAGGCAGGAAGAAGATCAAGCGCACGGTGCTGGATGCCGTGGCGCATGTGCATGCGTCCTTCAACAATACGATCATCACCATCACCGACCGCCAGGGCAACACGCTGGCGTGGGCGACGTCCGGCGGTTGCGGATTTCGGGGCTCGCGCAAGAGCACGCCCTTTGCGGCCCAGGTTGCCGCGGAAAAGGTGGGCAACGTCGCCAAGGATTACGGCGTCAAGAACCTGGAAGTCCGGGTCAAGGGACCGGGACCGGGGCGCGAGTCCTCTATCCGCGCGTTGAACGCTCTCGGGTTCCGGGTCACCCAGATCGAGGACGTCACACCCATTCCTCACAATGGCTGCCGCCCCCCCAAGCGGCGCCGCGTCTGATCGGAAGCAATTATGGCGAGATATCGAGGACCGACCTGTAAATTGGCCCGCCGGGAGGGCACCGACCTGTTCCTGAAGAGCGGAGTCAAACCCCTGGAGGCCAAGTGCAAGCTGGAAGTTCCCCCGGGTGGCCCCGGGCAACGCCGGCCGCGCTTCTCCGACTACGGTCTGCAGCTTCGCGAGAAACAGAAGCTGCGGCGCATGTACGGCATTCTGGAGCGCCAGTTCCGCAACTACTACAAGCGTGCGGCGCGCGGCAAGGGTTCCACCGGAGAGAACCTGCTGCGCATGCTGGAAGGCCGTCTGGACAACGTGGTCTATCGCATGGGGTTCGCCTCCACCCGCGCCGAGGCGCGCCAGTTGGTGAGCCACAAGGGCATCGTGGTCAACGAGCGGATCGTCAACATCCCCTCGTACCAGGTCAGGACTGGGGACACGGTCGCAGTGCGGCAGCGTGCCCGGGCGCAGATGCGTATCAAGGCCGCCCTGGACATCGCCACCCAGGTCGGGATACCCGAGTGGGTGGAAGTGGACGAAAAGAAGATGGAGGGGGTGCTCAAGGCGCTGCCGGAGCGGGACGAGATCCTCCCCGACATCAACGAGAATCTGGTCGTCGAGTTGTATTCCAAGTAAGAGGAAAACCAGATGCAGGAATCAGCCACGGAGTTCCTGAGGCCCCGGACCGTCAAGGTTCAGCCCTCGGACGAACACAATGCGAGAATCATCGTCGAGCCCTTCGAGCGCGGCTTCGGCCATACCCTCGGCAATGCGCTGCGGCGGGTATTGCTGTCTTCCATGCCGGGGGCGGCGGTGACGGAGGTGGAGATCGACGGTGTGCTGCACGAGTACACCAGCATCGAAGGCGTCCAGGAAGACGTCGTCGACATTCTGCTCAACCTCAAGGCGGTCGCCATCCGCATGCACACCCGCGAGGAAGCCGAACTGACGCTGCACAAGAAGGGTGCGGGCCCGGTGACCGCGGGCGACATCGTCTGCGATCATGACGTGGAGATCGTCAACAAGGACCTGGTCATCGCAAACCTGACCAAGGCCGGCGAACTCCGGGCGTTCCTCAAGGTGGCCCGCGGGCGGGGTTATCGGCCGGCGGTCAGGGAAACGGAGTTCGACGGTCCCACGCGGCCCATCGGCCGGCTTCAGCTCGATGCATCATTCAGCCCGATACGGCGCGTGACCTATAACGTGGAAGCGGCCCGCGTGGAGCAGCGCACGGACCTGGACAAGCTCATCATCGACATCGAGACCAACGGCGCCATCGATCCCGAGGAGGCGATTCGCCGGGCGGGAAGCATCCTCAAGAACCAGCTCGACGTGTTCGTGGAACTGCAGGGCGAGGCGGACCTCGGTTACGGCCGTCCGGATACGCTGGTCGACCCGATCCTGCTCAGGCCCGTGGATGAACTGGAGCTGACGGTGCGCTCGGCAAACTGTCTCAAGGCGGAAAACATCAACTACATCGGCGACCTGGTGCAGCAGACCGAAGTGGAATTGCTGCGCACACCCAATCTCGGCAAGAAATCCCTGACGGAGATCGAGGAAGTGCTCGAGGGTCACGGGTTGACGCTGGGCATGCGGCTGGAGAACTGGCCGCCGCCGGCGCTGCGCACGGACGAGCAGCCCAGCCCGATGGCATTCTGATCCCGAGGATCCCACCATGCGTCACCGCAAGTCCGGCAGGAAGCTGGGGCGGAATTCCGCCCACCGCAAGGCCATGTTCCGCAACATGGCGGCATCGCTGTTCCGCCACGAAACCATCAGGACGACCTTGCCGAAGGCGAAGGAGCTGCGCCGTGTTGCGGAGCCGCTGATCACGCTGGCCAAGCAGGACGGGACTTCCCGGCGGCGGCTGGCTTTCGCGCGGCTTCGCGACGATGCGGCGGTGGGCAAGCTCTTCGACGAGTTGGGGCCGCGGTTCAGGGATCGGCCGGGGGGGTACTTGCGGATTCTGAAGGTCGGCTATCGTGCGGGGGATGCGGCGCCGATGGCGGTGGTGCAGTTGCTGGATCAGCCGGAGTCGGAGTAGGGCGCGACCTCTATCGCTGACGGGCGTGAGTCGACAGCACTCTCGCGCTGAGTTTGGCGGCGGCGTGGCGAATAGCTTTTGGCGACAAAATTTTCGCGCTGGTTTGGGCGGCGGCCATGTGCGGAACAGGCTTGTGAGCTCAATCCCGTCCCGCCATCCCTGGCGGGACGGGAATCGTCGGCTCCTTGCTAATGGCCATCCTTGGCCCGCGCGTCGCCGGCGACGCTCACAAGCCTGTTCCGCACATGGCCGCCTTTGTTGGTTATCGTTGGGGTTGACGCATTTTTTGGCGTTTGCGCCAGGTGCGCAATGTCGCTGCGTGCCATGCGATGCGCAGGACGCGCATGACTGTCTCCGTGCGCATGGGCTTGTACAGGGCCGCGTCCTCGGCCGCGATGTCCTTTGTTTGGCCCCGGTACTTGTGTTTGATCCAGGCGTTTTGGTCGACCTGGCGGACCAGGTCGAACAGGAAGCCGCGGCGGTTGGCCGCCACAACTGCGATACCGAAGTCGATCACGTAGGGTTGCTCGCCGGGGCCTACAAGGATGTTCTGCTTGCGCTTCAGGTCGCCGTGCGCTACGCCGGCGTCGTGCATCGTCCGGAGGGTTTCGAGCAGCCTTGCAAAGAACTTTTCGCGGTTCGCGAGTTGGTCCTGAAGTGCTTGCAGCGTATCGCCGGGTATGTGCTCAAGCACGAGGTAGCGGTCGTCGAGGCAGCCGAAACACGTGGGAATACCGGGAATGCCCTGTAAACGGCGGTAGACCTCCGCCTCTCTTCGGATCGCGGCCCGGCTGATGGTTCCACGCAGCCAGCTTCCGGAGGGTTCCTTGATGGCGAAGGCGCCGGCCGGACCCTGATATATGCGAATCGAGGCCTGGTATCCAGGGGAGGCTACGATGCCCGCGTCGCTAGAATCGAGCCAGTCAAGTATCGCCTGGCTTTGGTCCGAACTCAGCGTCTGCCGGTCATTGCTCATTCCTTAACCATCGCCGTCTCCGGCGGGACTCTCTTCAAACTCTGCGTCTATCATCTCAAGGACATGCTTGTTCTCACTTGCGAGGTCGGATAACGCACCGAACGCGGCCATCCAGGGGGGCTCATAGTCGCCTGTTCCGGATTTCCGTGCGTAGCGACGAAGGTGTTCGTCAATCGCTTCGGCGTAGAACTGGTTGGGCGTCATGCCGAGGATGAAAGCCGCTCTTTCGACCTCACGGCAAACAACGTCCGGCAAATGGATTCCAGTTTTCATGGTAATTGTCTGATGATGTTCAGGAGGCACGCGGCGATGATGAGCGCGATCAGGGGTTCGCCGTTGCGCAGCAGGCTCTTGCGGAATGACCATCCGCCGGAGAATGCGCCGCCCAGGTTCCTGAAGGAGGGCATCAGGGCCGGAACGTCTCCCGCCCACTGCAGCCACCGGTCGCCGAACAGGTTGTGCAATTTCCGGTCCTCGTATTCGATGGCGGTGGGGTAGTAGAACCAGAAGAAGGCCAGCGCGACGGCGACCGCCCACCACTGGCCGCCTGCGATGGCGAATCCGCTGACGATGGCGATGTTGCCGGTGTAGAGAGGATGGCGCACGAGGGCGTAGGGGCCGTCGGTGGCCAGTTCGCGGTTCTTGGTGATGAATCCGCTGGCAAAGAGGCGCAGCGCGGTGCCGGCGACGATGAACGGTGTCCCCAGCGTCAGAGACAATTCAGCGGGGGCGGCGGTTACGCTGAACCACACCATCAGGACGACGGCCAGAACCTGCCTGGACGCTTCGTGGTACCGTAATTTGCGGACGAGTCGCGTGAACGCGCCGCCCGGCGCGAGATCATCGGTGCGGTGTGACATGGTAATCGACTGTGTTCAACGTGCGGTTGGCAGTGAATAATAGAGTGCCCGAAGGCGGTGACCAAACAATCGTCCGACCCGACGTGACTGAACGCTTCTCAAGCTTTGCAACCCGCTCCGTGGTGATGGCGCCGCGAGGCATGGCAGCCACCAGCCATCCCCTGGCGACCCAGGTTGCCGTGGATGTGCTCAAGGGGGGCGGTTCGGCCGTGGACGGGGCCATCGCGGCCAATGCCGCGCTCGGTCTGATGGAGCCCACCGGATGCGGCGTGGGCGGTGACCTTTTCGCGATTCACTGGGAGGCCGGCTCACGCGAGCTGACAGGCCTCAACGCCAGTGGGCGCTCGCCCGGGGCGCTGAGCCTCGATCATCTGCGGAGTGTCTGCGGCCGTGACGGCATCCCTTCGAACGGGCCGCTCTGCGTGAGCGTTCCCGGCGCGGTGGACGGCTGGTTCGAACTCCACGAACGCTTCGGCCGGCGTCCGATGGCCGATCTGCTGGCGCCGTCGATCGCCTACGCCGAGGATGGATTTCCGGTGACGCCTGTCATCGCCCGACAGTGGGCTTCGGACGGGGCCGTGTTGGGGCACTATCCCGGCTTTGCGGAGGTCTATCTGCCCGGCGGGCGGGCACCTCGTGCCAGGGAGATTTTCCGCAATCCCAGGTTGGCGGACACCTATCGAAAGATCGCCACGGGCGGCCGGGAGGCCTTCTACCGGGGCGACATCGCGCGCGGCATCCACCGTTACATGGCCGAACAGGGCGGGTTCCTGAGCTACGACGACCTGGCTGCACACCGTTCCGAATGGGTCCATCCCGTGTCTACCACCTACCGCGGCTACGAGGTCTGGGAACTGCCGCCCAACGGCCAGGGAATCGCCGTGCTGCAGATGCTCAATCTCATGGAGGACGATGATCTCGCCGGCATGGGCTGGGGAAGCCCGTCGTATCTTCACCGGCTGATCGAGGCGAAGAAACTGGCGTTCGAGGACCGGGCTCGCTACTACGCCGACCCGGACTTTGCCGAGGTGCCGGTGGCGGGGCTGATATCGAAGCGCTATGCGCGGGAGCGTCGCACGCTGATCGACCCTGAACGGGCTTCCTTAACGCTGCCCGGCGGCGACCCCGCAGCCCTCAACCGCGGCGATACGGTGTACCTGAGCGTGGCGGATGAGCGCGGCAACATGGTTTCGTTCATCCAGAGCAACTTCCACGGGATGGGTTCGGGCATGACGCCGACGGGCCTGGGGTTCGTACTCCAGGACCGTGGCGGCGCCTTCAGCCTCGACCCCGGTCACGCCAACGTATTCGCTCCCGGGAAGCGGCCGTTTCACACCATCATTCCCGCGTTCGTCACCCTTGACGGTGACGCCTTCATGAGTTTCGGTGTCATGGGCGCCGACATGCAGCCCCAGGGCCAGGTGCAGGTACTGGCCAACATCGTCGACTTCGGCATGGACATCCAGACGGCGGGCGACGCGCCCCGGTTACGCCACGACGGCTCCAGCGACCCCACGGGCCGCCGCATGAAGGATGGAGGCACCGTCTTCCTGGAATCCGGTTTTCCTGCCGGCACGGCGGAAGCCCTGGCGGCACTGGGGCATCGCGTACAGGCGGACGCCGAGGGCCTGGGCGGTTTCGGCGGCTATCAGGCGATCCTTCGGGACCCGGACAGCGGCGTCTACTCGGGCGCGTCGGAGTCCAGGAAGGACGGCCACGCCGCGGGTTACTAGTTGAAGAGGTTGATGTACTGCGAATAGACGAATACGCGATTGCGCGCGTTGCCCGTGCCCTCTATGTACCGGCTCTCATCAAGGATGTTTCCTCGGAAACTACATATTTTCGGATAGTGAGAATATAGTAGATTTCTCTATCTATATTAAATGTTAGTGCAAATAAGAGACGGTTTCGCCCGCAAGTACTCACTTGGTGAAAATAAGCCTAATGTCGCACAGTCGACCGGCGACCAGATGTGTTTCGACCACGTGGGTGCAATCCAGCCCACCCCAATCCCCAGCCGGAACAGGGCTCCAGCAGATGTCAGCCCAATGACATGCGCGGCCGCCCCTGCAGGTGGCGGACGCGCTCGAAGACGTCGACGCCCATCTGTCCCAGCAGGTCGATCATGTCGATGGGGACCCAATTTTCGGCGATCAGGCCGTCTTCGACGCGGTAGAAGTCCATGACCCGCATGCCCACGGACCTGCCGGTGGCGGGCATGGCCAGGAATCCGGGGCCCAGGTGCGTCGCCACCACGCTGGGCCAGCCGCCCGTCACTGCGTAGTTGCCGTCCCCGAGCTGGCCGAAATGATGCTCGACGCGGCGGTCGGGAAAGGCGCGCAGGAACGGGATCTGGTGGTGGGCCCGAAATCCCCGGAGTCCGCGGGTCGTGCCGATGCCGGACGGTCCGTACCAGAGGAAGTCGGGCGTCCAGTATCGCTCGTGGTCCATGCTCTCGATGCGCTTGCCATCGAACCGGAGCAATCCGGCGTGCATCAGCCTGACCAGTCGGAGCGACTCGGCACCACGTGCCGGATCGACGACGTCAGGCAGGACGCCGTCCTGCGTCGCCGGCCCGGGCCAGCGGCCCTCGGCGCCGAGCGCCGGAGCAATGGGGTAGCAGCCGGCCTGGCGCATCAGGTCGAGCAGGTCGGCAATCATCCAGGTCACCGAAATCCTGCCGTTGACCAACCGATGAACTTCCCCGTAGCGGATGTGTACGACGCCATGTGTCGGCGGGATGTCGAAAAGGGGTCTGGCGAAAGTGCCCTGAAAGTGACCCATGACCGCGACCAGGTCCCGGCCGTCGGATTCGCCGGCAATCAGGATCGAATCGCGGCGCTGAAAATCGGAAAGTGCGAATCGCAGCGGACGCCAGAGTGAATTCGCGATCGCGGCGGCGCCGGTACACTCGTTGACCGGGTGGAAGGCAAACAGGCGGGCGTCGTCCGCATAGACCGTACCGGCCGAATCTTCGAGATCGTCCCCGGAGGCGCGGCACAGCGCCTGCAGGCGGCGGTGTACACATCGCTTGTTTCGATTGTGCGCCTCAGTCCGCGTCATTCGTCCGGTTGCCGTCACCGGCCGCGCGGTGATCAAGGGAAGAAATCATGAGTGCCGGCTGCGGATCGTCACCGCCACGTACGACATAGGCTTCGACCCGTTCGGCGCCGAAATTACCGAAACTGCGCCGCATCCCGACCGGAATGGTCAGCACGTCGCCCGGACCGAGTTCCACCGAATCGACGCCGAGCGACACGTTGAGCGCCCCCCTGTGCATGAGAATGACTTCTTCCTCGCGCCGGCAGTGCGGCGCGGTTTCCGCACCCGGCAAGGCTGTAAACAGGCGCAGGTTGAATCCGTGCGGCCAGTCGATCTTGCCCGCATCCAGACCGTCCGCCCCGCCTGCAGACCCGATGATCGGCAACTCCCGAACCGGTTCCGGATCCTCGTCCGGTACCCCCAGCAGTTCGCGCCGCCGGACGATGCAGTCGCCCAGCCGTTCGGTGGTGAGCCGGTCGAGCCGGGCAACGTCCTCCTCGCTGGTCGGCCGCATGGCGCGCTTGCTGTCCGGAATCTTCTCGCCGCGAGAGGTGTCCACGAGACTGCCGTCCTCAAGGAGTATCAATCCATGCTCCGCCGCCTGATCGAATACGTAGGGCGCCCAGGTCACCATGCCGGGGTCGTCGCCGCCCAGCACGGCAAACATGTACCCGACATCGTCGCCGACGTTCTCGAACCCACGGAACACGTGGATTGGGATGGAAATGGTATCCCCGGGACCCACCGTCACTTCGCCGTCCCCGCAGTCGACGCCGGTGTAGAACGCCCACTGCCCGGAATGGATGATGAACACCTCGGCGGTTTCATGGCTGTGCTGGGAGTTGATGCAACCCGGAGGCTGGCGGGCGCCGCCGATGTTGAATCCGTGCGGGATGTCGATGTGCACGTACTGATCGGGGTTCTCGGCGACCCCGGGACCGATGATCGTGAAGTTCTCCTTCTCGGTGCTTCCGGGCGTTCGGGTGTCGATGAACGCGGTAGTGCAGGGCCGCAGATCCCGGTATCGTACCAACCGCTCCGCAAGGAGCGCTGCATGACGGCTTTCCGACGATATACTCTGGACCATATGGTGAAGTTCACCGCCGCTGGCGACGTTACCGCGACCGAATGTACTTCGAATGCAAAACCAATTCAAGGCGCTCGCCGAGGGTGCCCGCCGCTTTCAAAAAGCGCCATTGAGTGGCGTTTGGTCGATTGCGGGAGCAACCCGGTTCGGTTCGGAACGTGACGCGGTATGACCCCGACCGGAGATTGGTCGAGTACATTCTCGGGATCACATTCGAGATCTGGGAATGCGGCCACGTCGAACGCATCAACGATTACTATGACGCCGATGCGCGGATTTTCGCCCTGAGCGGCCTTACCCGCGGTGCCCGGGGAATGATCGAAGGCACCCGGCGGATGCTCGAGGCGTTTCCCGACCGGCTGCTGCTGGCCGATGACGTCATCTGGTCCGGCTCTCCGGAGGAGGGCTACTACTCCTCGCACCGGGTGGTCAGCCCCATGACGAACACCGGCCCGTCGGCGTACGGACCGCCTACGGGCAAACGGGTCCGCACACTGACCATCGCCGACTGCATCGTCGAGGGCGGCCGGATTACCTGCGAATACCTGCTGCGCGACCACTATTCCCTGGTGCGGCAACTGGGGGTCGACCCGCGGCGGGCCGCGCGGCAGATGGCGGGCGAACGCGGTCCCGACTGCGAACGGTGGATAGAGGAAGAAATCGCTAGGCTCGCCCGGCGCAGCGGGCCGGTGCAACGGTTGCCGCTACCGTCGCCCGATGCGGATACACGGGGATTCGCGCGGCGGGTCATCGAAAACCACTGGGCAGGGAAGAGCGAGGCGATACCCGACGCCGCCTACGCCGGGTACGCTGTGATGCGCCGCGCGCCCGACGCGCTCCACTCGGGAAGGGACGCCATCAAGGCCCACTACGCTCGCTTGCGCCACGCCATTTCCGGCTGCAATGTGTCGGTCGATCATGTCGCGTGGCAGCCTGTGGATGGCGACGGGATGCGAATTGCCGCCCGGTGGTCCGTCGCGGGCACGCATACGGGCGACTACCTCGGGATTCCCGCCACGGGCCGGCCCGTCTACGTGCTGGGCGCGACGCACTGGCGAATCGTGGGCGGACGCATCGCGGCTGAGTGGACTGTTTTCGACCGGCTGGGGGTGATGTGTCAGATCGTCTCGCGACCCTGACGGGCGGTCGCATGCACGCGCGGCACTTGCGCGCTTAACCAAGCCCGCCATCCCTGGCGGGCTTGGATCGGCGTTCGGCGCGCCTGCCATCCATGGCGCCGCGCCGAACACACGACGCGCGCAAGCGCCGCGCGTGCATGCGACCGCCCGTCAGGGCTACCACCGGTCTGTCTCCGGGCTATCTCCACAGCGCTGCGCTTGCCATCGCCGCGCCTTCCACGAGGCTGCCGAGCTTCGCATAGACGATGTCTTCGTCCACCGCACCGAAACCTGCAAACGTGGAGAAGCCGCAATCCGTACCGGCCATCACCCGCTCGCGCCCGACGATGTCCGCGTACCGCTGAATGCGTTGCGCGACCAGCCGCGGATGTTCCACGAAATTCGTGGTGGAATCGATCATGCCGGGAATCAGGATCAGGTCGTCCGGCAGGTCCATGGCCGCCATTACCTCCCATTCATGGGCGTGCCGGGGATTGGACGCTTCGAACAGCAGCGCGCCCACGGCGGCCTCGAGGGCGATCGGCAGCACCATTTCCAGGGGCGCGTCGCGGTGATGGGGCCCCTCGTAGTTGCCCCAGCAGATGTGCAGTCTCACCCGGTCCCTCGGCAGGTTGCGGATGGCGTGGTTGAGTGCCTCCACATGCAGGGAGGCCAACTGTCGATACTCTTCATCCGGCCGACCCTTGAACATCATGTGCCGTCCGAGGCCCAGGTCGGGCGAATCCAGTTGCAATACGAGGCCCGCGTCGACGATCGCGCGGTACTCGTGAGACATGGCGTCGGCCAGCGCGTAAAGATAGGCCTCATGGGTGGGGTAGTACCTGTTCGGCTGAAACAGGGCAATGACGCCGGGGGACGCTGCGTTCATGAACCCTTCAGTCGGCTTGTGCCGCGCAAGCGCTGCCTTGAAGTTGCCGATGTCGGTGGTGACCGGTCCCATATCCTTGACCTCGATCTCCCCGATGCAACAGGGGCGCCGGTAGGTGGGCGTGCCGCCTGAAGAGGCCAGTTTCCTGAGGTAGCCGGGATAGTCTTCCAGGTCCGCGGGGGGCTCGCGGTCGCTGTCTCCCGCGAAGCCGGTGACCCGGTCGCCGATATAGGTGGCATAGCTGATCTTGCTCATCTCGCCGTCGCTGACGATGTCGATCCCGGTGTCCCGCTGGCGCGCGACCACCGCATCCACCGCGTCACGGAAAATATCGTCGGCGTCGGCGACCGTTTCGCCCCTTTCCCGGGCAAAGACCGTATCCGCAACGAGTTTCGAGCGCGGCAGACTGCCGACATGGGTGGTCAGAATTCGATCCTGGCTGTACTTCATGGGGTTCCTGGGAGCGCCTGCGTCGGGCGTGAAAAAAGTCTGCGATCAGGGGGGCGATTCAGTCCAAGTCCGCCGCGAATTCGGCTGAACTGCCCCGGATTCGCTCGCCGGAGAACACGCGCTTCTCCGCCGAGAGTTCGGGATTCCCGATGCGGTCGATCAGCATGGATACGGCGGCTTCGGTCATCCGCTTGACGGGTTGCCTCACCGTGCTCAGGTCGTACGCCGCGTATCGAGCCGGCCCCGTACCGTCGAATCCGACGATGGACACATCTCCGGGAACGTCGAGACCGTAGGACTCCCGTGCTTCGTCGATGCAGCCGATGGCCATGACGTCATTGGCGGCGATCACGGCGTCCGGCGGGCCGCCGCGCCGGTCCACGATCCCGGCGAACGCGGACCGGCCGCTGTCGTATCCATAGTCTCCGGTGACGATCGTCACGCCGTCGACGCCTTTTTCCCGGAGTTTCTGCAACGCTCCCGTGGTGCGCTCCGTGCTGACCGACGAGTCCTCGGGTCCGGAGACGATGGCGAACGTACGGTGGCCGGAGTCGAACAGTTCCGCCACGAGCCAGCGCTCGCCCTCCTCCTGATCGCAGCGCACGGAATTGGAGGGAATGTCCGGCAGCGACCGGTTGTAGAACACGATGGGAATGTTGGCGTCCTGCACCGTTGCAAGCTGCGCACGGGAGAGCATCGCGGCGGTGACGATGCCGTCGACCCGAAACTGCAGCACCTGTTCCAGCGTGGAGTCGATATCGCCCTCGCTCTTCAGCGTGAACAGCAGCACCCGGATGCGGTGGTTGGAGAAATGCTGGGTGAGCTGGACGAGGACTTCAGGGTAGTAAAGGTTGGTCTGCTGGGACATGATCACCGCGACCATGTTGGAACGCTGGGTGATCAGGCCCCTGGCAATCGCGTTGGGCCGGTAGCCGAGCTTGCCGGCGGCGGCCATGACGCGCTTGCGCATCTGCTTGGAGGCGCTGGCGCCGTCCTGAAACACCCGCGACACGGCGGACTGGGAGACGCCCGCGAGTTCGGCAACGTCGTAGGACGTGGCGCGCTTCCACCTCGCCCGGGTGCTTTTCTGTGTCTTTTCGCTCACGCTGACTGTTCGCCGTTCTCCACGGCCCGTGCCCGATGCGGCTGATGGTAGGCAGTATAGAAGCCGCGTGCAATTGCATTCGAATGCGATGCACCGGAGAATCGTGCGCTGGCCGAAGGCTGCAATGCCGGAACGCGGGGCAGGCGGCAGCGCTCACAATCGGGAGTCACATGGGCACATTCGGGACGCTGAACTGGGCGATTCTCATTGCCTACGTGCTGCTCAACCTGCTGCTCGGCTTCGTCCTGAGCAAGCGGATCGCCACCGCCGAGGATTTCTACCTGGGCCGGCGTACGACGCCGTGGTGGGCCATCGGCATATCGGTCATTGCCACCTACGTCAGCGCGCTGTCGTTCCTGGGCGGCCCCGCGTGGTCCTATTCCGACAGCCTGGCGGTCATCGCGATCCACCTGAACTACCCCATCGTCGTCTTCATCGTGGTGACGTATTTCCTGCCGTTCTTCTTCAACAGCGGCGTTGCGTCGATTTATGAGTACATGGAGCGGCGCTTCGGCGCGACCTCCCGCAGCGTTATTTCCGGGGTGTTCCTGGTTTCACAGGCGCTGACCTCGGCTGCGATCCTCTACGCCACGTCCCTCGTCATCCAGTTCATCACCGGGGTCGACGTCGTGACGGCCATCGTCGCGGTCACCATCATCGCGCTGATCTACACGATGATGGGCGGCATCACCGCGGTGATCTGGACCGACGTGATCCAGGCCGCGGTCCTGTTCGTCGGGGCCTTCATCGTCTTCTTCGCCCTGCTGGGCGAAATGCCTGCGCCGGTGGGCGAAGTCCTCGCCGACCTCAAGGCCCAGGGCAAGACGAACCCCCTGGACTTCTCCCTCGACTGGAGCGTCGAGGCGACGGTGTGGTCGGGAATCATCGCCATGACGATCTTCCACGTCACCGTCTACGGCGCCAATCAGATGATGGTGCAGCGCACGCTGGCGGCCAGGAACATCGGCGATGCCAAGAAATCCTTCCTGCTGATGGGGTTCGGCGCGTTCTTCATCTACTTCCTGTTCTTCCTGCTGGGCATCCTGTTCTACGGCTATTACGAGGGAAGGGAGTTCGAGAACGGCAACACCATCATCCTGGAATTCGTCGCCGATTACGGGATGCCGGGCCTCATGGGCATCATCGCCGCCGCCATCGTGGCGGCGTCCATGTCGTCGCTGGACTCGTCGTTCAATTCGCTGGCGACGATTTCCACCGTGGATTTCTACGAGAAGTACTACAGGCCCGGCCAATCGCCCGAACATTATCTGAGGATCACGCGGGGCTTCACCGTGGTCTGGGCGCTGCTCATCATCGTTCCCGCGATCGTCTATTCCCAGAGCGAAGGCTCGATTCTGCAGACGCTGTCGCGGATCGGTTCCTACTTCGTAGGCGCCAAGCTCAGCATGTACGGGCTCGGATTCTTCTCCAAACAGACCACGGAACGGGGCCTGCTGGTGGGCGTGGCGGTGGGATTCGCGGTGATCTGGTACGTGGCGGTGCAGACCGACATCGCCTGGCCCTGGTATTGCCTGATCGGCGGTGCCTCGAATATCGTTATCTCGCTGGTGGCCAGCCGGCTGATCGACGGACGCCAGGAGGAATGGTCCGAGTACTCGATCGTGGGCCAGCAGACGGCGTTCCGGGAGCGGGGGCTGTCCGAACAGGACGGCGGTTGGTACCTGGTTCCCGGCCGGGTGGATAGAATCAGCTACCTGTTACCGGGATTCTTCGCGCTGACGATCGTGTTCCTGTTGCTGTTCGAGCAATTGATTCCATGAAGCGGTTGACCGCACTCGCCCTGGCCTGGTACCTGCCGGCGGCCGCCACGGCACTGCCCGCGCCCTTGTCCATCGACGCGCTGCGCGAAACCGATTTCTCCGCCAGCCTGCAGTTCGAACGCGAGCTGGATGGTGGACCCGGTTACACCGCCTACCTTGTGTCGTACCCGTCCTCCGGCCTGACGGTCTTCTCGATGGTAGCGGTCCCGATGGGTGAACGCCCCGCTGCCGGGTTTCCGGTGATCGTGGCCAATCACGGTTTCCACCCGGACCCTCCCCGGTACGGCTTTACCGCGGACGGCGTGGATTCCAGGCCGGGCGACTACTACCGCCCGATACCGGAGCTGTACGCGCAGCATGGATTCCTGGTCATCATGCCCGACTACCGGGGCCATAACGCGTCGGAGGGGGTGGAGTACACGGACGGTTTCCTGGCGACTGGCTACTACTCCGAGGACGTGCTCGCGCTGCTCTCGGGCCTTGCGGATATCAAAGAGGCCGATACCGGCAACGTTTTCATGTGGGGGCACTCCCTGGGCGCGGAAGTCTCGTTGCGGGCCCTGCTCGCAACCGATCGGGTCGGGGGCGCGGCGCTATGGTCCGGCGTCGGCGGCGAGATCTGGGACCAGGCCTACTACTACCAGCGTTACGACGACCGGTTCGCCTACGACGGCAGCGACCTGGAAAACTCGCGAATCGAAGAACTCCGCCGGGACATGGCGGCACTCGACGAGCCCTACGACTGGACCACCCGCGAGCCGCTGCGCTACCTGAACTATCTGCGGGCGTCCATCGTGATTCACCACGCTGTCGGCGACACCGGTGCGCCCTACCACTGGTCGGAGCGTCTGGCGAAGGAACTCTATCTGCTCGGTCACCCGTACCGGTTCCATAGCTACCCCGGCCCCGACCATTTCTTCAAGGACGAAACGCTGACGGAGGCGATTGAGCGGGACGTCGAGTATTTTCGCTCACTGATTCGGCCCGCTGACCTGGAAGCGCAGCCTGAATTGAATTCGCAGTCTGACCGCTGACGGGCGCTGCACAGGGCCTGTTGTTGCAATTGTGCTACGGTTTTCGCATGAAATTTGACATTGATTTGCATTCGAAGTACAAACGAATGCAGTTGTCGTGGACGCTGGCAGAGAGGGTCTGTCAGCGGAAATCGTCTTCCGTTCCGGGGATATGCAAGAGATGAAGGTAAAGGATCAGTTGGCCGTTTCCGGCCTGAAGAAAAAAGCGTTGGCGGTTGCAGTGGCATCTGCGTTGGGCAGCTCGGCAGGGGCGCAGGAACTCGTACTCGAAGAGATCATTGTCACCGCGACAAAACGCGAGAGCAGCGTTCAGGATCTCGCCGTGTCGGTGACGCCCATTGACGGCGACCTCATCAACGAACTGCAGTTGGTCAATGTGCTCGATATCGACAAGACCGTACCCGGTCTGAAGGTCAGGTACATCGGTGCCGATCCAACCATCATCATGCGCGGCGCCGGAGCGGCCGGCACCAACGACATCGCCGTGCCGATCTACGTCGACGGCCTGTACCGCCCGCGGGCGGGCCAGGCGCTGGCGAGCAATCTCGATCTGGAACGGATCGAGGTCCTGCGCGGCCCTCAAGGGACCTTGTTCGGTCGAAATACCTTCGGCGGCCTGGTCAACTACATCACGAGGAGACCATCGACGGAAGACATCGACTACGGCGTCAGCGGGACATTCGGCGGCTATTCCATGCAGAAGTTCGAAGGTTTCTTCAATCTGCCCATGGGAGACACGGTGGCATTGCGCATTTCGGCCAGCGACACCAAACGGGATCCGACGATCGAGAACATCTACAACCCGGACGCGGGTATGCGCGACGAGGACAATACCTATATTCGCGCCCAGTTGCGGTTCGAGCCGAGCGATACCTTCGACCTGACGCTGGCGAGTACCTGGTGGGAAGACACCTCCAACGGCAATGCGGACTACGCGGGCGTGCTCATCGGAATTCCCGTGAACCCTCGGACGGGGCTGACCGACGGCATCAACGGCGTGCTTCAGCCGCGGGCGGGCCGCCTCCCCGGTGACGAAACGGCGTCATGGCCTGCCACGGGCGGCCGCACATGGGCGGGGGTATTCGGCGTCGATGAAACCGCGAATGTCAACTCGGACGTATACAAGATCACCAACGACCTGACGCCTTTCCGGGACATTTCGGAGACTTCGTTCAGCGCATTGCTGAATTGGGATTTCGGGCCGGTCGCATTGCGTGTGAACGGCGGCGTGTTCGACTACGAGGAATTTCGCACCGCAGACTCCGATTTTTCGCCGAACCCGACGGCGTGGGCGGAAAACAATCCGGGCGAGACGCCGCCCGCGTCCAACGGCCGCGGCTATTGGGCTCAGTGCTGGAACGGGCCGTCCTGCGGGCGCCTGGCCGGTCAGCGGGTCAATTCGAATGCGCAACAGGTGGACATAAACCTCAATTCTTCCGGGGATGGTCCGCTGCAGTGGACGCTGGGTTATTTCCTCTACGACGATTCCGGCGACGGCGATACGAGCAGCGAGTTCGTCTGGGGGTACGTGGACAGCCTGAATAACGATACCAGCCTGTCCTGGGCCCACTGGATGGATCAGGCCAATGGCGGTACGAAATCCACTGCGATTTACGGCCAGGCGGAGTACTCCTTCACTGATGCTACGCGAGCCACGCTCGGACTGCGCAGTTCAACCGATAAACGCAACTCCTTCACCAAGTATGTTGACTGGGGTTCCGCCGTTCATGGCTGGGCGGCGGGCTACACCGACGCGCATCTGGAAAACCCGGGCAGCCGATTCGATCCCTGGCCCGCCTACGTTGCAACCGACGCAACGGAGGCCAATCGCCAGACCGGCGAGAAGTCGAATACGGACTACAAGGTCGCGATTCAGCATGACCTGAACGGCGATACGATGTTGTTCGCGTCCGCCTCGACCGGGTACATCGCTGGAGGTCTCGTAGGCGGCGGAAGCACGGAACTGACGCAGCCGAACGAAGTCGAGACCTTTGAGATCGGCCTGAAGAGCACGCAGCTCAACGGCGCCATGCGGCTGAATCTCGCGGCGTACCAGAACGCCTACGATGGATTGACCACCTCGTCCTTCGAAGCACGGGGCGGAACCATCATCTCCATCAGCACTGTCTCCGGCAGCATGACCACCAGCGGACTCGAGGCCGAAATGGACTGGTTGGCCACCGACGAACTGCGCATTCGGGCTGGTCTGGCGCTGACCAACGCCAAACTTGATCAATTCGGCCGCACGGTGTTGAACCGGGTATTTCGAAGCGGTGGAGACGAAGTCGTCCTGGGCGCCGGCATTACCGATCCCGACATGTGCGATCAGACATGCTCGCAGGTGTATATCCTTGACGGACAATCGGCACGGTTTTCGCCCGATATGACGCTGTCGGTCGATGCGAGCTACGAGTTCAACCTGGGTAACGCGGGAACACTCGTTCCGGGCGTCCTCCTGTATTACTCGGACGAGTACAAGACCACCAATATCCCGTACTTCTTCACCCATCAGGACGCCTATACGACGCTTGATCTGCGGGCAACCTGGTACAACACCGACAATTCGCTTTCAGTGCAGGGCTTTGTGCTGAATGCAACCGACGAGATCGTGCAGATCGGTTCGGATCAGTTCAGTCAGGGGCGTGTAGTCGCCGATTTCAATACTCCGCGCATCTGGGGCGTCCGCGTGGCCTATAATTTCTGAGTCACATTTGCTAATCACGGCCGATCGGAGGCGCGTCCGCCGCTCGAAATCCTGAAAGCCTCGTCAGTGCGGGGCTTTCCTGTTTCTGCCGGGGGCGCTACGAAACCGCATGGTACGAGACCCTACGACGATGCTGAGAGCCGGATTCGATGCACAGCAGAAGGGTCATGTTCGGCAAGCCGAGCGCCTGTATCGGCAGGTGCTGGAATCCGATTCCGGAAACAGGCACGCGCTGAACCTGCTCGGTGCGCTTTGTGCCAACACGGAACGGCCGAAGGAAGCGGTGGATTTCATTACCCGGGCGCTGGGGATCGACAATGCCGATCCCCAGGCACACGCCAACATCGGACTGGCCTACAAGGACCTGGGGATGGCGTACAAGGCCGCCGATCACCTGGCAGAATCGGTCAGGCTGGATCCGTCCAGACCGGTGGTGTTCAACAATTTCGGCAACGTACTGCGATTGCTCGACCAACCCGGAAAGGCGGTCCGCGCGTACGATCGTGCGCTGCGGCTGGACAGCCGTTTCGCCGAGTGCTGGAGCAACCTCGCGGCTGCGCTCAACGAATCCGGTCAGCAAGAGGCCGGTTTGCGGGCAGCGGCGAGGGCGCTTGAACTGAGTCCGGATCTGGCCCAGGCGCACAACCACATCGGAGACATTCGCCTTCAACAGGCCCGGTACGACGATGCGGTGGAAAGCTACCTGCAAGCCGCCAGCCTCAGTCCCGGGAGCACGGTCGCCCTGATCAATCTGGCCAAGGCCTATCGGGACAGGGACGAGCCGGAGGAGGCGCTGACCGCATTGCGCAGGGTGTTGGACATCGAGCCCGAAAATCCGGAGGCAATGCACGTGATGGGCGTGCTGCTCGAACAGATGGGGGATCGGGAGGGCGCGGCCGAACAGTTCAAGTCGGCGATCCGCATCGCTCCCGAAATGGCGGTATCGCACTATTACCTGGCTCAGATCAAGGGACGCGGAAGCTCGGAACAAGAATTCCGGGCGCTTCTCTCGCATTGGCAACGGGAGGATACGACGCCGAACAACCGAATGTACCTGGCATTCGCGATCGCGCGAATTCACGAGCAGCGGGGCAATTTCAATGAGGCGTACGAGTTCCTGGCCGCGGCGAACAGGGCGAAAGCTGCCGTAAAGCCCTACGACGATGCCGACTCGGCTCGTTACATTGACGCCATTGCCGAAGCGACAGAAAAAGCAGTCGAACGATTCGGGCGTTCGATGGGGCATCGGGACGACCGGCCGGTATTCGTGGTGGGCATGCCCCGCTCCGGTACCAGCCTGACGGAGCAGATCCTGGCGAGCCACTCGGAAGTCGCAGGCGCGGGGGAACTGAGTTTCGCTTTCGACACGGTCCGGCGCGTACGCAAGATCACCGGCAAGAAGTTTCCCCGGGACATGGAAAAACTGTCGGCGGAACAGTTCCGGGAGCTGGGCGCCTACTACATGTCCCGCCATTCCGGCGAATACCTGTCGTCGCGATACGTCGTCGACAAGTCGCCGCTGAATTTCCAGTACGTCGGACCGCTTGCGCTCATGCTGCCGGGTGCGCGCTTTGTCCACTGCCATCGCCATCCGGCCGCCAATTGTCTCGCGATTCACCGCATTCCCTTCGATCTGCGGCAGACGTATGCGCACAGCCTCGAGGCACTGGGCAAGTACTACACTCGCTACTGGAACCTGATGCAGCAGTGGCACGAGCTGTTCCCCGGACGCATACTCGATGTGCGCTACGAAGACACGGTCACCGATATCGAGGGGCAGGCCCGCCGCATGCTGGATTTCCTTGAGTTGCGGTTCGAAGAACGCGTATTGAGCTTTTATGAGACGAAACGCCTGGTCAAGACGCCGAGCGCCAGTCAGGTGCGGGAGCCGATCTACAGGGACGCCATGGTCCTGTGGAAAAACTACGAGAAACACCTCGGACCGCTGATGGAGAATCTGAAAGTGCCCATACCGGGCTGAACGTCGATCCATATGAGCATTACGCGTCGAAAATTTCTGGAGTCCTCTGCAGCAGTCACGGCCGCGGCGCTTGGCAGCGGTTGCCAGACGGTTGCAACGCCTGCAACCGGCGACTCGGCCGGCGGGCGCCGCCCGAATCCGGACCGTAAACCGAACATTCTGATCGCGGTACTCGATGACGTCGGTTTCGGCGACCTCGGGTGCTATGGGTCGGATGTTCCCACCCCATGCATCGACCGTCTGGCCGCCAATGGCGTCCGCTACAACAACTTTCATGTGACGTCACTGTGTGCGCCGACCCGGGCAAGCCTGCTGACCGGTGTCAATGCTCACGCCGCCGGTGTGGGAAA
Source organism: Gammaproteobacteria bacterium (assembly GCA_022825505.1). Taxonomy (GTDB): domain Bacteria; phylum Pseudomonadota; class Gammaproteobacteria; order Steroidobacterales; family Rariloculaceae; genus UBA6522. The sequence continues at coordinate 31,359 of JAJDWR010000044.1, forward strand.
CATCGCCGAATGGGGGCGGGACCATCCCGGATACCGTGGCTGGATTCGCGACGATGTACGCACACTGGCCGAAATTCTGGGCCCGGCAGGCTACCAAAACTACGCAGTGGGCAAGTGGCACTTGTCGACCGTGACGGGCCGCAACGCCACCGGCCCTTTCGATCAGTGGCCCACGGGCAGGGGATTCGATCACTGGTACGGCTTTCACGGCGCGGCGGCCGATCACTGGCACCCGGAACTGTTCCGCAACCGCAGGGCGACGTATCCGGACAAGACCGCAGGCTACCATCTGACCACGGACCTCGTGGATCAATCCATGGCCTTCATCCGGGATCACCTGGTCGCATCGGCCGATGTACCGTTCTTCCTGTATCTCTCGTTCGGCGCCTGTCACTTTCCCTACCATGTCCCTGCCGACTACATGGCAAGGCATCGCGGCGTTTACGACGCCGGATGGGATGCGATACGCGAGCAGAGATTCGCTCGCCAGCAGGCGATGGGGATCGTGCCGGCCAATGCGGAACTTGCCCCGCGCGACGAACTCGTGCCCGCCTGGCGCGATATTACCGACGACGAGAGGCGGTTCGGTGCGCGAACGCAGGAAGCGTATGCGGGGTTCCTCCACCATACGGACGATCAACTGCAACGCCTCGTGGACTTCCTGGAGCGAAGCGGGCAGCTTGACGACACCATCCTCATGGTCCTGTCCGACAACGGCGCCGGCTCCTGGGGACCTCCCGCCGGCCGGCTGGACGTTCACCGAGTCGTCTACATCGAACCGGAGACGATCGGGGAGCTGATCGCCAATATCGACAAGGTCGGCAGCGAACGGAGTCAGCCGAGCTACGGTCCCGGTTGGGCACAGGCCAGCAATACGCCTCTCAAGTTCTACAAGGGCGACACGTACGAAGGCGGCATCCGCGCGCCGCTGGTGGTCCATTGGCCCGGCGGCGACCTGCCGGGAAACGAGATCCTCACGCAATACCATCACGTGACGGACATCGTGCCGACGCTCCTGGAACTGGCCGGTCAACCGGCGGAGCCCCTGGACGGCATCAGCCTCGCCTATACGCTGGATTCGCCGAACGAACCGACGCGCAAGGAGATCCAATACTACGAGACCGCCGGAGACCGCGCGATCTGGATGGACGGATGGAAAGCCGTCACTCAGCATGTGTCCGATACGCCCTTCGAGGAAGACGAATGGGCGCTCTACCATTCACGGGACGACTTTTCCGAAATCCACGACAGGGCGGCGGAGTTTCCCGCCCGTGTCGAGGAAATGGTTGCCGCCTGGAGGTGGGAAGCGGAGCGCAACAATGTGCTTCCGCTGGTGGACGATGTGCTGTCGCTCGAGGCGGGCGTCGCGCCGCAGCCGCAATCCCGCTACGTGTTCTACCCCGATACCACCCGCATCGACCGCCGAAGCGCGCCGGACATCTTCAGCCACGACTACACGATTCTGGCCGAGGTCGAGATCGTCAGCGGCCCCGCCAACGGGGTGTTGCTGGCATCCGGCGACAGCATGGCAGGGTACGAATTGTTGATGATCGACGGGTACCTTGAATTCACCTATGTGTATACGCGCGGTCAGCGCTACTCGGTGAGGTCCGGGGATCGCGTTCCCGACGGCCGGCACGAACTGGGATTGCGCGGCCGAAAGACTTCCGCAACCTCCGGGCATGTCGAACTGTTTGTCGACGGCAACTCGGCCGGGTCCGTGGATATTCCCGGGATGTGGGAAGTCAGGAGCCTGAACTCAGGGGTGCGCTGCGGCGAGAATCGCGGCGCACCGATCAGCCACTCCTACACGGGTTCGTTCAGGTTCGACCAGATTCTCGAGCGGCTCACCGTCACTTTGGACATTTGATGGAGCACTAGATCAGCAGTTTCGGCACACTGAACTGGGCGATCCTGATTGCCTACATCGTCGGTACGCTTGTTCTGGGGTACTTCCTCAGCAAGCGCGTCAAGACCGCACAGCATTACTTCGTCGGCCGGCGAACGACGCCCTGGTGGGTGATCGGGGTGTCGGTTGTCGCCACCTATATCGGCGCGCTCACGTTTCTGGGTGGACCGGCCTGGTCATACGTGGATGGATTCTCGGTCATCTTCATCCACATCAACTACCCCATCGCCATCTTCATAGTTGCAACGCTGTTCCTGCCGTTCTTCTACAACAGCGGTTGCGCGTCCATTTTCGACTACCTGGAGCGGCGCTTCGGCCTGACCTCGCGAACCGTCATGTCCGCCGTCTTCCTGCTGGGGAACATCGCCTACTCGGGAATCATGCTGTATACGACGGCGCTGGTGCTGGAGTTCATCACCGGAATCGACGTGGTTACCGCGATCCTGATCGTTGCCGCCGTGGCTGTCACCTATACCATGCTGGGCGGGATATCCGCGGTGATCTGGACCGATTTCATCCAGACAGGGATCCTGTTTTTCGGCGCCATCGTCACGGTTGTGCTGCTCTTGGGTGAGTTGCCCGGGGGCCTTCACGAGACACTTCAGTCGCTCAAGGCGATCGGCAAGACCAACCCCTTCGAAACCACCATCGACCCGTCCGTCGTCGGAACCATCTGGACCGGGGTCATCGCCATGTCCATCTACCACGTGGTGGTCTATGGGGTGAACCAGATGATCGTCCAGCGCACTCTGGCGGCCCGGTCGGTGGGCGATGCGAAGAAGGCCTACATCCTCATGGGCTACGTGGCGTTCTTCATCTTCGTGCTGTTCTTCGGACTTGGCATCCTCTTCTACAGCTACTACGGCGGCAGGCCGTTCGACAACGAGAATCTCATCGTGCTGGAATTCGTGGCCACAATGGGATTTCCCGGATTGATGGGCATCGTGACGGCGGCGATCGTGGCCGCTGCCATGTCCAGCCTGGATTCGAGCCTGAACTCCATGGCGACGGTGACCACGCTGGACTTCTACGAGAAGTTCTTCAAGAAGGACGGGTCCCAGCGGCATTATCTCGTCGCTTCGCGGTGGTTCACGCTGTTCTGGGCGGTGTTCATGGTGGTGCCGGCGATCATCTTTACCCGCTCGGGCGGGTCGGTGCTCGAGATTCTCAGCAAGGTCGGTTCGTTCTTCGTCGGCGCGAAGCTTGCCATGTTCGGTCTCGGGTTTTTCTCCAGGCACACCAACGAAAAAGGGCTGTTGATCGGCGTGGCCGCCGGTTTCGTGGCGCTGGCATACGTGGAGTATGCACTGGACGTTGCATGGCCCTGGTATTGTGCTCTCGGTGGAATCGTAAGCGTCGCGGTGGGCTGGACGGCGAGCATTCTGCTGGGCGGGTTCCGGAATGAAGACGATCCCTATACGGTTAGGGGGCAGCTTCGGCGGTACGAGGAAGAGGGGCTACCGTTGATGGAAGGGGGGTGGTATGTGGTCGCCGGGAAGATCGACCGTGCCAGTTATCCGTTACTGGCGTTCTTTGTGCTTTGCGTGATCGGTCTCTGGATCACCGAAACTCTGATTTAGCTTGTTGGTTTCCGTGGGGCGTCGTGAGGTTGTGTGCGGACAGCCCTCGCGGGCTTAACTTCACCCGCCATCCCTGGCCGGCTCAAATCGGCGCGCGGCGCTCCTGGCCGTCCATGGCCCAGCGCCGCGCGCACGACGCCCGCGAGGGCTGTCCGCACACAACCTCACGACTTTGTCGGGCTGATCGAAGTGCAGCGGTCCAGGGCGTCTACGCCGAGCAGGCGGAGGTAGTGAAGTAGGTCGATGAAGATCCAGTTTTCGGCCAGCTTGTCGCCGTCGCGGCGGTAAATGTCGACGACGCGCATCTCCGTGGGCCTGCCGGACGCGGGCAAACCGAGAAAGCCTTCGCCCTGTTTCATGTTCATGTTGGGCCAGCCGAACCAGCCGCCGTAGGTGCCTTCTGCGTGCTCCAGCACGTGGCCGTTGAAGCGGATGTCTACCAGGCCGCGGCGAAACGGCTGCTGGTGCTGAAGCTGGTACCGTTCGATGGTACAGGTGGCGCCGATTCCCCAGGGGCCGAACCAGATCATGTCTTCGTGCCAGGTCCTGCGCAGCATGTCGGCGGGCGATTCCATGCTGTCGCCGACAAGGTCGTCGCACATCCGAAGGATGAGGTCCAGGGTCTTGCGGGATTCGGCCTCGTCCTGGGGGTCGAAAAGCACGCCGTCGGCGGTTCGCGGCCCCGGATTGACGATTGCGGCGCCGGTCTGTACGGGCAGCGGTTGTAGTCCCGCCTGCATCATTACGCTGATGATGTCCACCCAGAGCGCCGACTCGGCGATCCGTCCGTCTTCGATGCGATGGAACTCGCAGTAGGGCAGGAGCACGATCTTGCCGGTGGGAGGGATTCCCAGCCAGGGGTTGTCCATGAGGCCCATGAACTTCCCCATGCTGGTGACCCAGAGTGCGCCGTCGATGAAGTTCGGGCCGGCGAAGAAGATGTCCTGGCGTCGCTGCATGGCATTCAACGACTTGCGCAACGGCTGCCAGACCGTGGCCGCGACGGCATCGGCGCCGTCAAGCTCGTTGAACGGGTGGACGCCGCGAAAATGGTAGTTGGCGGCGGCGTAATGCCCGATCGCGGCGGCGATTCCGTCCGGCGGGGCGGCTTCGGTCGCCCGGAAGTAGTCCAGTACGATGGCCTTGGCCGTTTGAATCTTGTCGGTACGCACGGCTCAGGCGGCCAACTGCATCATCAGATCCAGTTCGTTGAAGAGCAGCCATTCGCGGACGATCCTGCCGCCGGCGATCTCATGCTGGGTAATGCCCCAGATCTGTATTGGCTTGCCCGTCGGTTCGCCATAGAGTCCCGGGCCGGTATGCGTGCCCTCGGCGCTCCACCGCTCCGACGTCAGGTAGCCGTCGACGTCGTTGCCCATCCAGTAGACTTCGTCCACCTGGACTTCCAGGTCGGGAAACGCTCCGAGAATCGAATCGAGAAACTCCCGGTAGTTGCCCGCTCCGCAGAACTTGCGGTCGGTGGGGCCTTCGAACCCGAACCCGGTGGCGTAGGTTGCCGCCAGCGCCTCGAGGTTGCGGCGATTCCAGAGTTCGTCGATGGTGTGCCGGGCCACTCGGTCGATGTCGAAGCCATCGATCGGCTGGGCGACGTGGATGGGCCGCTCAGGCCGGGCCGAACTCCGCAGGCTGTCCCAGACCGCCGCATCCCGCGGCCAGCCGGCGGGTGGCGAAGCGGCCAGCGCGGGAACGATGTCCCCCAGATTGTGACCGAGTTGCTGAAGCATGCTCGAGTTGTTGTAGAGCACGTGTTCGAGAAAGATCTCGTTCTCCAGCGCCACGCAGTTGGCGATGACGAGTACGTCGATGTACCGGTTGGTGGCAGGGCCGTAGCGGCTGTCGCCGTCGTTGGTGCCGCGAATTATGGTGCGGTGCGACGTGTGGTAGCCGATCTCGTCGTCACCCGCCCACACGATTTCGTCGGCGATGAGCTTGATGTCGGAAAAGGCGCCGGTGGTGTGATGGGTATCGTCGATGATCTTCCGGCAGCCGTGCTGCAGGCCGTAGTCGTCGAACACCTGCGACGAGTCGGAGTAGGTGTCTGCGATGTACTCGACTTCGCGGTCTTCCCAGATTCTGTACGTGATGCGGACGATGTAATCGATGATGTTCCGATAGGTCTCCTCGAAACCTCGCATGGACTGCATCGGCCCGTAATCATCCGGTATGCGTGTTTCCTGCCGCGTGCCGCGTCGGGTGTATTTCTGCAGCGAAATCGAATAGCCGGTCGGCATGTGTTCGCGGGAAAGAGGGCGGGCGACTCGCGGACGTTCCCTGTCGTCAGTCATTGAATTGGCGCTATCCAGTGATTATTTTTGCATTGGAAGTACATTTTGCCGAATGAGTGCTTCCGTGTCATCAGACCAGGCGGTGCGGTGGCCGGATCAGCGGCATCACCAGGGGGTGGCAGAAGGGTTGGCACGCCCCTGCTTTCGCCGGAACCTGTTCTGACGGGTTGAGACAGCCCGCGCGCCGCCACGCGCCCCGCTTTCGGTTAAAATCGCGCCACCTTCCAGACACCAGTCCCACCGGCTGCCGCAGATCCATGGAAACAGTACTCACGGGAATCACCACCACCGGCGTGCCGCATATCGGCAACTACGTGGGTGCGATTCGGCCTACCGTGATCGCCAGCCGGGACAAGAGCGTCAAGTCCTACTACTTCGTGGCCGATTACCATTCCCTGATCAAGAGCAGCGATCCGGACCGGCTGGCGCGTTCGACGCTGGAAGTCGCGGCAAGCTGGCTGGCCGCGGGCCTGGACCCGGACTGCGTGTTCTACCGGCAGTCGGATATCCCGGAGATCATGGAGCTGACCTGGGTGCTGACCTGCATGACGGCCAAGGGCCTCATGAACCGGGCCCACGCCTACAAGGCGGCCGTTGCCGAAAACGAAGCCCGGCGCAACCGGGATCCGGACAAGGCCATCACCATGGGCCTTTATTCCTATCCGATCCTGATGGCCGCCGACATCCTCATGTTCAAGGCTCACAAGGTGCCCGTGGGCCGCGACCAGATCCAGCACGTGGAGATGGCGCGGGATATCGCCGGGCGATTCAATCATCACTTCGGCGAGACCTTCGTGCTTCCCGAAGCCGTGGTGGGCGAAAACACCGCCGTGCTGCCCGGCCTGGACGGCCGCAAGATGTCCAAGAGCTACGCCAACACGATTCCGCTGTTCGCACCGGAAAAACGGCTGCGCAAGCTGATCATGCGGATCAAGACCAACTCCCAGGAGCCCGGCGAGCCGAAGGATCCCGACACCAGCGCGCTCTACGCCATCTATCGGGCCTTCTGCACCGACGGGGAAGCCGCAGCCATTCGCGAGCGGTACCGCGCCGGCATCGCCTGGGGCGAGATGAAGAAGGTGCTGTTCGAGTACCTGAACGACCAGCTCAAGGGTCCCCGGGCGGAGTACGAGCGGCTGATGGATGCGCCCGACTACGTGGAAGGCGTGCTCTGCCGCGGCGCCGAACGGGCCCGTGAGGTGAGCGTCCCGTACATGGATGAGATCCGCCGCGCCGTCGGCTTCCGCAAGCTCGGCTGAAGGTATGCGCAGCGCGACCGCCGCGAAAATCGGGAATGTTCAAGCGACGAGCAACGCAGCCGGGCGGGATGCATCGCCGGTCGATCGGCCGTCTCCGGCCAGCCGGTACGGCCCATACCGCGGGACTTTCGCCACGGGCTAGGTAGCGCCTTCTCTGCGCAGCGGCGTCAGGACCAGAGGCTCCGTCCCGCCCAGCACGCTCCGCAATGCCCGCCCGGTATGCGAGTCGTCCAGACCCGCCACGGCTTCCGGCGTACCCCGGGCGATGACCCGGCCGCCGCCCGCGCCGCCTTCGGGCCCAAGGTCGACGATCCAGTCCGCTGTCTTGATCACTTCCAGGTTGTGTTCGATGACGACGACGGTATTGCCCTGGTCGCGGAGCCGGTAGAGCACTTCCAGAAGCTGGGCGATGTCGTGGAAATGCAGCCCCGTGGTGGGCTCGTCGAGGATGTAGAGCGTCGAGCCCGTGCTGCGCTTGGAGAGTTCCCTGGCCAGCTTGATCCGCTGGGCCTCGCCCCCGGAAAGCGTCGTGGCGCTCTGTCCCAGTTGAATGTAGCTCAGCCCGACCGCCATCAGCGTGTCGAGCTTCGCTGCCACTCTGGGAACATTCCGGAAAAACGCCGCCGCATCCTCCACCGTCATCTGCAGAACGTCGTGGATCGTCTTCCCCTTGTAGCGGATGTCGAGGGTTTCCCGGTTGTAGCGCTGGCCCTCGCAGACATCGCAGGACACGTAGATGTCCGCCAGGAAGTGCATCTCCACCTTGATGACGCCGTCGCCCCGGCAGGATTCGCAGCGCCCGCCCTTGACGTTGAAGCTGAACCGGCCCGGCCGGTAGCCCCTCGACCGCGACTCCTGCGTGGCGGCGAAGAGTTCCCGGATCGGCGAAAACAACCCGGTATAGGTGGCAGGATTGGAGCGCGGCGTGCGCCCGATGGGGCTCTGGCTGATGTCGATCACCCGGTCGATCAGCTCCAGTCCCTCGATGTCGTCACAGGGCGCCGGATCGTAAGTCGTGCGATTGACCTTGCCGGCCGCCAGCCGGTAAAGCGTGTCGTTGATCAATGTGCTCTTGCCGGATCCCGACACCCCGGTCACGCAGGTCATCAGCCCCAGGGGAATATCCACGTCGATCCGCCTGAGGTTGTTACCCCGGGCGCCCCGGATTCCGATCACGGCCTGCGGGTCGAAGTCACGCCGGGTCCGGGGCAGCGGAATCCGCCGCCTGCCGGTGAGGTACTGTCCGGTGAGCGAGGCCGGATTCGACATAATCTCCTCCGGCGTGCCCTGGGCGACCACGCGGCCGCCGTGGACACCGGCGCCGGGACCCAGGTCCACCAGGTGGTCGGCCGACAGGATCGCCTCGGCGTCGTGCTCGACGATGAGCACGGAATTGCCCAGGTCCCTGAGCTGGCGCAGCGTTTCCAGCAGCCGCCGGTGGTCGCGCTGATGCAGGCCGATGGAGGGTTCGTCCAGGATGTACATGACGCCCACCAGGCCGGAACCGATCTGGCTGGCCAGCCGGATCCGCTGGGCTTCACCCCCGGAGAGCGTTTCGGCGCTGCGGTCCAGGGTCAGGTAGTCCAGGCCCACGTCCACCAGGAACCCCAGCCGGTTGCGGATCTCCTTCACGACCCGGTCGGCCACCTCGGCGCGCCATCCCTCCAACTCCAGATCTCTGAAGAACCCGAGCGTCTCCGCCACGCTCCCCGCCGCGAGCCCGGGGAGCGCACGGCCCCCGACGAAGACATGCCGCGCCGCCTCGTTCAGGCGCGAGCCCCCGCAGGCCTCGCACGCCTGCGTGCTCTGGTAATTGCCGAGCGCGGCGCGCACGGCATTGGATTCCGTCTCCCGGTAGCGGCGCTGCATGTTCGGGATGATGCCCTCGAAGGAATGGCGCCACTGCCGCTCGCCGCCGCGCTCGTTGACGTAGCGGAAGTCGATGCGCTGCCCTCGGCTGCCGTAGAGCACGATGTCGCGGATCCGCTCCGGCAGTTCTTCGAACGGCATCTCGATGTCGAAGCCGTAGTGTCCGGCAAGCGACCGGATCATCTGGAAGTAATACGTGTTGTTGCGGTCCCAGCCGCGTACCGCACCGCCCGCCAGGGACAGGTGCGGATGGCGCACCACGCGCCGGGGATCGAAGAAGCGCTGCACGCCGAGTCCGTCGCAGTCGGCGCAGGCGCCGACGGGGCTGTTGAACGAGAACAGCCGCGGCTCAAGCTCCGGAATCCCGTAACCGCAGACCGGACACGCGAACTTGCCGGAGAACACCAGGGGCTCCCTCCCGGGTTCGTCCATGAATCCCACCTGGGCCACGCCGTCCGCCAGCGCCAGCGTGGTCTCGAACGACTCGGCCAGGCGCAGGCGCACCTCCGGGCGCACCCGCAGCCGGTCCACTACAGTCTCGATGGTGTGGTTGTAGTTGCGGTCCAGGGTCGGGGGTTTGTCCAGGTCGCAGATGGCGCCGTCGATGCGCACGCGGACGAATCCGCGCGCCCTGAGATCGGCAAGCACGTCGGCGTGAGTCCCCTTGCGGGCGGTCACCACGGGCGCCAGCAGCATCACCCGCGTGCCCTCCTCCAGGCTCAGCACCTGGTCCACCATCTGCGAGACGCTCTGGGCGTCGAGCACGGTGTCGTGGGTGGGGCAGCGCGGCACGCCCGCCCGCGCAAACAGCAGTCTGAGGTAGTCGTAAATCTCCGTCACCGTTCCCACCGTGGAGCGCGGATTGTGGGATGCGGATTTCTGCTCGATGGAAATCGCCGGCGAAAGCCCCTCGATGTGGTCCACGGCGGGTTTCTCCATCACCGACAGGAACTGCCGCGCGTAGGCGGACAGCGACTCCACGTAGCGGCGCTGCCCCTCGGCGTAGATGGTGTCGAACGCAAGCGAGGACTTGCCGGACCCGGACAGGCCCGTGAGCACGATCATCCTCTCCCGCGGCAGATCGAGATCGATGTCCTGCAGGTTGTGGGTCCGCGCGCCGCGGATTCTGATGTGGCTGGTAGACACGTTCCCAGGGCCTTGCCGAGGCAATCCCCTACTATACGCTGCAGAAAAACGGCGGCGCAAAATACCGGGCGGATGGACCGGATTCGAGGCACGCCATACGCAACTTTCTTGACGATTCGCGGAGTTACGCCGACTGGAAAATGCCCCGTCACGGCGTACAATGACGCCTCGTCAGGCAGCCGTCACGCACGGCCCACACTTCCGGGGTAATTTCAATGGCAAGAGGCATCAACAAGGTCATTCTGGTCGGCAATCTGGGAGCGGATCCGGAGACCCGCTACATGCCCAGCGGAGACGCCGTCACCAACATTCGTCTGGCGACCAGCAGGTCGTGGAAGGACAGGAATACCGGCGAGCAGCAGGAGCGCACCGAATGGCACCGGGTTGCCTTGTTTCGTGGCATGGCGGAAACCGCGGCCCAGTACCTGCGCAAGGGTTCGCGGGTTTATGTCGAAGGCGAATTGCGCACCCGCAAGTGGCAGGATCGCGATGGCAACGACCGCTACACGACGGAGGTGGTGGTCGATGGGTTTCGGGGTGAGATGGTCATGCTCGACGGGCGCTCCGATTCATCCGCCCCTGCGCGCATGCCCGCCCGCGGCGTTGCCGAGCAGCCCGCAAGTACCGGCACCGACGACCTGGACGACGACATCCCGTTCTGATTTCTACATACGGTGTGCAGTAGAAAAAGATGGGAAAAGTACCAGTTGCCACGGTCGCCAGGCGCATGATCTTCGCGGGGACATTGGCGTTCCTGGTTGATTTTTCTTATGGGCAGTCGCCACACGGTCTGGTGAATGCGGAAGCCTTTCGTGTTAATGCCTATCAGAAGTTCATCATCGCGAACACCTATCTTTTTGACGACGACGCGCAGTTGTCATACCTGTACGCATACGATCCGACCGCATGGGAAGGTGCGGAGCATGCTATCGAGCAGGAGTTCCGCATACTGGCGCCTGGTGAGGACACGACGACATGGTGGGCCGAGTCGCCATATCGTGTAGTCGACATTGACTCGTACACGATGTGCGCGGACAGCGAAGACAAGTTACATTGCATTCGAGACCACGGTGCGTATCTGGCGAGCAGCAGGAAGCACCCGGGATTCAAGCACGAAGGCCTTTTCGTGATAAAGGGTGCGCCGGTCGAGAGTCCGTTGGACAAGAGCGACAATAGCCCTGAGGCAAACGCAGAATAGAAGTATTCGATGCCCGAGCAAGTATTCATCCAGACATTCGGCTGTCAGATGAACGAGTACGACTCGGCCAAAATGGCCGATGTGCTCGGGTCATCCATGGGCGTGACCGAGACGCAGCATCCGGACGAAGCGGACATCCTGCTGCTGAACAGTTGCTCGGTTCGCGAGAAGGCCCAGGAGAAGGTGTTCTCGCTGCTCGGGCGCTGGCGGGCCTTCAAGCGCGAGCATCCACACAAGATCATCGGCGTGGGCGGATGCGTCGCCAGCCAGGAGGGCGAGGCCATCCGCCGCCGCGCGCCCTACGTGGACCTGGTATTCGGTCCGCAGACCTTGCACCGGCTGCCGGAGATGATCGCGCGGGTGCGCTCCGGCGCGCCCGGCGTTGTGGATGTCAGCTTCCCGGAGATCGAGAAGTTCGACCGCCTGCCCGCCGCCACGGAGTCCCACGTCACCGCCTTCGTCTCGGTGATGGAGGGGTGCAGCAAGTACTGCAGTTTCTGCGTCGTGCCCTACACTCGCGGCGAGGAAATCAGCCGGCCGCTGGACGATGTCATCGCAGAAGTCGTCGGCCTGACCCGCCTGGGCGTGAAGGAGATCAACCTGCTGGGCCAGAACGTGAACGCCTACCGGGGCGCCGTGCATGGCGGCGGCACCGCGGACCTGGCGACGCTGATCCACTATGTGGCGGCTCTGGACGAGATTCAGCGTATCCGCTTCACCACGTCGCATCCGCTGGAGTTCAGCCCGTCGCTGGTGCAGGCCTATGCGCAGGTGGACAAGCTGGCCAGCTACCTGCATCTGCCCGTGCAGAGCGGTTCCGATCGTATTCTCGGGCTCATGAAGCGCGGCTACACGGCCGCGTCGTATCGGGAGAAGATCCGCGCCATAAAGAAGGCCCGGCCCGGCATCTCCCTTTCCTCGGATTTCATCGTCGGCTTTCCCGGCGAGGACGAGTCCGACTTCCAGGCCACCCTGGACCTGATCGAGGCCGTCGGTTTCGACCAGTCCTTCAGCTTCATCTACAGTCCGCGCCCGGGAACACCCGCCGCCGCGGTGCCGGACGAGGTGCCGAGGGAAGTCAAGCTGGAGCGCCTGCAGCGGCTGCAGGCCCTGGTCAACGCGCAGGCCGCGGCCATCAGCCGAAAGATGGTCGGCGGGGTGGAGCGCGTGCTGGTCGAAAAGACGTCGCGAAAGTCTGCCAGCGAGGTCTGCGGGCGCACCGAGAACAACCGCTGGGTTAACTTCGCCGCCCCGGCCGGCGCGATCGGGGAGTTCGTGGATGTGCTCATCACCGAAGCGCTGCCCAATTCCCTGCGCGGGAGGTTGCCCGGTCCCTGGCGGGAGGATCGACCCCGCGGCGCGGTCGCGCACAGCCCGGGCGGGCCATGACCGTTGCCTGAACTGCACGCCGAAAGCGACTCCCTGGAAGTCATCCTGAACCCGGATGACCACCGGCGCATGGCCAACCTCTGCGGGCAGTTCGACGAGCACCTGCGGCAGATCGAAAAGCGGCTCGACATTCGCATCAGGAGCCGCGGCAACCGTTTCCGTCTCACCGGCGAGTCCGGTTCCACGGTCGTGGCGCGGGACGTGCTGCAGGAACTGTTTTCCCTGACCGAGGCCGAGAACCTGGACCCGGAGCGGGTGCACTTGTGCCTTCAGGAAAGCCTTCGCGGCGCCGGCGGGTCGCGGCGGGAGTCCCTGGTCTTCCACACCCGCCGGCGCGACATCCGCGCCAGGGGCCCGAACCAGGCCGCTTACTCGCGCGCCATGCGGAACAAGGACCTGATCTTCGGCATCGGCCCCGCGGGCACGGGCAAGACCTACCTGGCCGTGGCGGCCGCCGTCGAAGCCCTGGACGCGGATGTGGTGCGGCGCATCGTCCTGGTGCGGCCGGCCGTGGAAGCGGGCGAACGGCTGGGATTCCTTCCCGGGGACATGTCCCAGAAGGTCGACCCGTACCTGCGCCCGATCTACGACGCGCTCTACGAAATGATGGGTTTCGAGCACGTCGGGCGCATGATCGAGCGTCACATCATCGAGATCGCGCCACTGGCGTACATGCGCGGGCGAACGCTGAACGAAGCCTTCGTCATTCTGGATGAAGCCCAGAACACGACGGTGAAGCAGATGAAGATGTTTCTGACGCGCATCGGCTTCGGTTCCCGGGCCGTGGTCACCGGCGACATCACCCAGACCGACCTGCCGCCGGGCCGGCAATCCGGCCTGACCCACGTGAATCGCATCCTGCGCGGCGTCAAGGGCGTGCAATTCGTCCACTTCGGTCCCGAGGACGTGGTCCGGCACCAACTGGTGCAGCGCATCGTCCAGGCTTATGACGATGATCGTGAGCGCAACTCCGGCGGGTAATGGGTTTGGTCGTGGGTTGCGGCGGGCGCGCGCGGACAGCCCCCGCGCGCTCAACCTCGCCCGCCATCCATGGCGGGCTCGGATCGGGTTGCGGCGCTCCTGGCCATCCATGGCCCCGCGCCGCGCCCACGACGCGCGCGGGGGCTGTCCGCACGCGCCCGCCGCAACGAGGTGGACCGTGACGTCGCGGGCCGAGGGCGAAATCGTGGTGCAGAAGGCGGTGCGCGGCGATTCGGTCCCTTCCGCCGCACGTATCCGGCACTGGGTCGGCCGGGCCCTGGGTGAAGCACCGGCGGGCGAGGTTACGGTGCGCGTGGTGGACGAGGCGGAGATGGCGCGTCTCAACGAGCGCTACCGTGGCGGCAGCGGCGCCACCGATGTGCTTGCTTTCGCCTACGGGGACCCGGCCTGCGCCGAAGCGGAACGGGCCTTCGGGGACCTGGTCATCTGCGCGGCGGTGGTGGCGCGTGAGGCGGCGCGCCGGGGCAAGCCGCTTCAGGCGCATTGGGCGCACATTGCCGTGCACGGCGCGCTGCACCTGCTGGGCTACGACCACGAGGAGGCCGAACAGGCCCGGGTCATGGAGCGCAGGGAACGGGAACTGCTCGAAGCGATGGGATTTGGCGATCCCTACGCTGAAGAATCATGAATTTCCGGACGGATTCGGGCCGTTCGATCTTGCAAGCCGGTCCGCGTGGTTGCAAGATAGGGGATTCCGATGTCTGACGATCTCCCCTCCAGTAGAAAGCCCAACCGCCCTTCCCGGTGGTGGTCGCGTTTGTTCGGAAAATACGCCAGCAACGGCATGGCGAGATCGGATATTGTCGATTTTCTCAGCCGCTGCCGGCGCGTCAACCTCCTCGACAACGACGAGCATGCCATGCTCCAGGGGGTCCTGAAGGTCTCCGAGACCCAGGTGCGCGACATCATGGTGCCCCGCTCTCACATGGTGGTGCTGGAACTGGACGATCCGCCCCAGGCCATGCTCAAGACCATCGTCGACTCGGGCCATTCCCGCTTTCCGGTGGTGGGCGAGGACCGCGACGAGGTCGCCGGGATCGTGCTGGCCAAGGACCTGCTGCGCTATTTCGGCGAGGATCACCCCAGCGACGCGTTCCGGATCGGGGACCTGTTGCGCAAGGCCGTGTACATACCCGAGAGCAAGCGCCTGGACACGCTGCTCACGGAGTTTCGGGAAAGCCACAATCACATGGCCATCGTCGTGGACGAGTACGGCGGTGTGGCGGGCCTGGCCACCATCGAGGACGTCATCGAGCAGATCGTCGGCGACATCGACGACGAACACGACCCGGAGGAAGCCGAATACATCCACGATCACGGCGGCGGGCGCTTCACCGTTCTGGCACTGACCCGGATCGAGGACTTCTGCGAGCGCTTCGGCGTGGATATCGCAAACGGTGAGTTCGACACCGTGGGCGGTCTCATCATGCATGAGCTCGGCCGCCTGCCGCGGCGCGGCGAAGTGCTGGAGTTCGCGGGCTTGCGATTCTGCGTGAAGGTTGCCGACCGCCGCCGGATCCAGTCGCTGGAAGTCACGACCATTCCGGCGGCCCAGGTCCGATAGTTCGCAGAAGAACCGGTCCGTAGCCCCTGGTCCCCCATCCAACCGATCATTGCTGATCCGTAACAGTCAGTTGGATGGAGCACTGGACAGGCGGGTGGCAGATGCGCGCTAGACTCCTCATCGCATTGGTCGCGGGCGCTCTGCTGCCCCAGGCCCACGCCCCGTTCGATCATTTCTGGGTGGCGCCGCTCAGCTACGCGGTGCTGTTTCACCTGTGGGGCGGGCTGCGGCCCCTGCAGGCGCTGTGGGTCGGTTTCGCCTTCGGTTGCGCGGCCTTTCTGGCGGGCGTGCACTGGGTCTACGTGAGCATTCACGACTACGGGCTGGCCCACCCGCTGATCGCCTCCGCCATCACCGGACTCCTGGTCGTCTTTCTGGCAACCTACGTGGGCCTGACCGGGTGGACCGCATCGCGCTGGTTCACGAACCGCGGGCCGGTGGCCTGGCTGGCCGTGTTCCCCGCGGTCACGGTGCTGACCGAGTGGTGC
This sequence comes from Gammaproteobacteria bacterium, assembly GCA_022825505.1. Lineage (GTDB taxonomy): Bacteria > Pseudomonadota > Gammaproteobacteria > Steroidobacterales > Rariloculaceae > UBA6522. The sequence continues at coordinate 47,069 of JAJDWR010000044.1, forward strand.
CGCAACTGGGTGCTGAGCGGTTTCGGCTGGCTGGCCGCGGGCTACAGCCAGACGGACTCCTGGCTCATGGGTTACGCGCCGGTGGGCGGCGTCTACCTGATGACGTGGGCGGTGCTGCTGACCGCGGGCGCCGTGCCGGCGCTGGCCTTCGGACGCTGGCGCCTGCGGACTGCGGCGGCGGCGGGACTCGTCCTGCTCTGGGGCGGCGGCTACTTTCTCGGCAATCTCCGCTGGAGCGAGGCCACCGGCAACGTGATTCCGGCCGCACTGGTGCAGGGGGCCGTGCCCCAGGAGCTGAAGTGGCGTCCCGAGCAGTTGCCCGCCACGCTGGAACTCTACCGGCGCCTCACCGAAGAGGCCGGGGACAGCCGTCTCATCGTCTGGCCGGAGGCGGCCATTCCCACGCTGTACGGCCAGGCGGAAGGCTACCTGGGGGAAATTCGCGACTGGGCCGACGCGCGCGGCAGCGAGGTGGCGCTGGGCATCCTCCGCGACGATCCCGGCGGCGGCACATTCCAGAACACCCTGGTCGTTTTGGATGAGGAACCATCCTTCTACGTCAAGCGGCACTTGGTGCCCTACGGTGAGTACTTCCCGGTGCCGGGGTTCGTGCGCCGGTGGCTGAGGCTGATGAGCCTGCCGTACACTGACGCGGTTCCGGGCGACCCGGGTCAGCCGCCGCTGGACATTGCCGGGGAGCGCGTCGGCGTGAGCATCTGTTACGAGGATCTCTTCGGCGCCGAGCAGCGTCACTACCTGCCCGAGGCCACGCTGCTGATCAACGTCAGCAACGATGCCTGGTTCGGCGATACCGTGGCGCCGCACCAGCACCTGCAGATCGCCCGGGTGCGGGCCGCGGAGGCGTCGCGGTACCTGCTGCGGGCGACCAACACCGGCATTACGGCCTTCATCGATCCCCGCGGCCGGGTGGTCGCGCGCTCCCCGGCGTTCGAGCCCCACGTCCTGCGCGGCGCCGTGCAGGGTTTTACCGGCCGCACGCCCTACGCGCTCTGGGGGGACTGGCTCGCGGTGATCGGCGCCGCCCTGGTGCTGGCCGGCTGCCTCTACGGCCGAATGAGGGTCAGACCACGAAGTTGACGATCCGGCCGGGAACGTAGATCGAGCGGCGAATCTCCTTGCCGCCGATGTGCCGGGCCACGTTCGCGTCATCCCTTGCGATGGCCAGCGCCTGCGCTTCGGTGGCCTCCACCGGCAGGGCGACGCGTCCCCGCGTCTTGCCGTTCACCTGCACGGCCACCTCCACGGTCTCGCTGCGCAGGAACTCGTCCCGCGCCTCTGGCCAGGCAACGTAGGCCAACGAGGCATCATGACCCAGCCGCTGCCACAGTTCCTCGGCCAGGTGCGGCGCCAGCGGCGCCAGGATCAACACGAATTGCCGCGCCACATCCCGCGGCATGGTCTCCCACTTGCTCGCAGTGTTGGTGAACTCCATGAGCGCGGCAATGGCGGTATTGAACCTCAGTCCTTCAATGTCCTCGGTGACCTTGGCGATGGTCCGGTGCAGTGCCCGGGACTGTTCGACGGTGGGTTCGCAGTCGCGGACCGAGTCCTTCAGGCCGCTGCCGTTGCCCGAGTCGGTCAGCATCCGCCAGACGCGGTTGAGAAAGCGGTAGGTACCCTCCACGCCCCGTGTGTTCCAGGGTTTGACCTGCTCCAGCGGGCCCATGAACATCTCGTAGAGCCTGAAGGCGTCGGCGCCGTAGCGTTCCAGAATCTCGTCGGGATTGACGACGTTGCCCCGGCTCTTGCTCATTTTGTGGGCCCGGGAATCCACCCGGATGTCCGGGTCCCCGCGCAGCACGAAGTGCTCGCCCTGCTTGACCACGTCCCCCTCGCTGACGGTCGTGCGCTGCACGTCCGCCCCGGAGCGCGTGTCCCGGCCGCCGCGAACGAACTTTGCGGACACCGGGCGGCCGGCCTCGTCGTCGAAGCGCGTGTATTCCAGTTCCCCGAGGATCATGCCCTGGTGGACCAGCCGGGCGAACGGCTCCGGCGTCGAGACCACGCCGGCGTCGTGGAGCACCTTGTGCCAGAAACGGGAGTAGAGCAGGTGCAGCACGGCATGCTCCGCCCCGCCCACGTAGAGGTCCACCGGCATCCAGTAGTTTTCCAGTTCCCGGTCGACCGGGGCCTCCTTGTTCTGCGGATCGATGTAGCGCAGGAAGTACCAGCAGGAGCCGGCCCACTGGGGCATGGTGTTGGTCTCCCGCCGCGCCGTTCGGCCAGTAGCGCTGTCGACCGTCTCCAGCCAGTCCCCGGCGTTGGCCAGGGGGCCTTCGGCCGTGCCGCTGGGCTCGTAGCGGTCCAGTTCCGGCAACTCCACCGGCAGGTCGCCGTCGTCCACGGTCTTCGGTTCGCCGTCGACGAAGATGACCGGGAAGGGTTCCCCCCAGTACCGCTGCCGGGAGAACAGCCAGTCGCGGAGCTTGTAGTTGACCCTGCGCTCGCCGTGGCCCTGTTCTTCCAGCCAGTCGATCATCCTTGCCTTGGAGTCGGCCACGTTGAGGCCGTTGAGAAAGCCGCTGTTGATGGAAGGGCCTTCTCCGAGCCAGGGCCCCTCGTGGTCCGGCGGCGGCTGCACGGTGCGCACGATGGGTAGCCCGTAGGCTTCGGCGAACTCCCAGTCCCGCTCGTCCTCGGCGGGCACGGCCATGATGGCGCCGGTGCCGTAGGCCGCGAGCACGTAATCGGCCACCCAGACGGGAATCTTCTCGCCGGACGCCGGGTTGATGGCGTAGCCGCCGGTGAAGATGCCGGACTTGTCCTTTTGCAGTTCGGTGCGCTCCAGCTCGCTCTTGGTTGCGGCGGCCGTGCAGTAGTCCTCCACCTGCTGACGCTGGGCATCCGTGGTGATGGAATCCACCAGCGGATGCTCCGGCGCCAGTACCATGTAGGTCGCCCCGAAAAGCGTGTCCGGACGCGTAGTGAACACCCGGATGCCGCCTTCGCCGCCGGTATCGCCCGCGGCGTCCGAGCCGTGGGTGTGGCCCGCGCCGCCATCGCCGCCGGCCAGCGGGAACTCAAGCTCCACCCCTTCGCTGCGGCCGATCCAGTTGCGCTGCATCTCCTTGGTGCTGTCCGGCCAGTCCAGGTGGTCCAGCCCCTCCAGCAGCGCCTCGGCGTAGGCCGTGATCCTCAGCACCCACTGGCGCAGGGGCCGGCGAATGCAATCGAAGCCGCCCACCTCGGACTTGCCGTCGATGACCTCCTCGTTGGCCAGCGTCGTCCCAAGCTCCGGGCACCACCAGACCGGCTTTTCCTCCTGGTAGGCCAGGCCGCGCTCGAACAGTTGCTTGAAGATCCACTGGGTCCACCGGTAGTAGCCGGGATCGGTGGTGTTGATCTCCCGGCTCCAGTCGTAGGAGAAGCCCAGCGACCTGAGCTGGCTGCGAAAGCGCGCCACGTTGCGCTCGGTGGTGGTACGCGGATGGGTGCCGGTGCGCAGCGCGTACTGCTCGGCGGGCAGCCCGAAGGCATCCCAGCCGATGGGGTGCAGCACGTTGAAGCCCCGCATGCGCTTGTATCGGGCGATGATGTCCGACGCCGTATAGCCCTCGGGATGGCCGACATGGAGCCCGTCGCCGCTGGGGTAGGGGAACATGTCCAGCACGTAGTACTTCGGCCGGGACCGGTCGACGTCTTCGGGCACGCGAAACGTCTGGTGGCGGTCCCAGTACTCCTGCCACCTGGCTTCGACCTCTTTGAACGGATAGGCGCTCATGGTTGTCTGCGAATGTTGGTCGAAACCTCGGTCGTTGCGGGAACTGTCGCGGGAAGCCGCAGGATTGCGACGGATCATCTTTGCAAACTCCGCTAGAATCAAGGCCCATGACTCTACCCGCCGCGCAACCTGCACACCAATCGCCCGCCGAATCCCCGGAATGCGTCGCCGGTTGGATAGCCGTCCTGTGTCAGGCGGTCTTCCGCCCCATGTGGCGGCGCGCCCGGCGCGGGTTGCCGGGCCGCCGGTTTCGGGCGGCGCTGCTGCCGGCTGCGCTGGCCGTCACGGCGGCGGGCTGCGGATTCCAGTTGCAGGGTGCCGGGGTCCTGCCGGACGTGGTGGCCACCACCTACGTGGAGGCGCCGCAACGCTTCAGCGAGTTCCACACCCGCCTGACCGATGCGCTCGCGGCCCAGGGCGTCGAACTGACCGAATCGAGGGACGAGGCGGGCGCTGTGCTCAGGATCATGGAGGACACGACGGGTCAGCGCGTGCTCTCCGTATCCGCGCGCAACACCCCGCAGGAGTACGAGGTCTTTTACGCGGTCGGAATCACGCTGGAGGCCGGTGGCGCCGCCCTGATCGACAACGAATTCCTGGTGGCGACCCGCAGCTACAGCTACGACCCCACACAGGTCCTGGGCATGTCCGCCGAAGAGCAGGTGCTGCGGGAGGCCCTGGCCGAGGATCTGGCGCGGCGCGTGCTCCGGCGCATCGCGGGTGTGCAGGCGGTAGCCGCGCGTGAAGTGAGTTCGTCGCCGTAGCGCGGCCAGGCGCTTAAGCAAGAGGGAGGATTGGATATGCGTTCAATTGCCGGAACGCTGTTGGCCGGACTGTTCGTACATCCCCTGACGGCGAGTGCGCACCACTCGCCCGTGACGTTCTACGACCTGTCCCGAACGACGGAGATCGAGGGTGTCGTCACCGGCATATCCCTGCGAAATCCCCATATCCGGATCACGCTCATGGTTGACGGCGGCGACGGGAACGCTGCGGAGTGGGAGGTCGAAGGGGACACTTACAACAACCTGAGACGCAGTGGCTTCGATGAAGCGTCACTGGCGATCGGCGATCGGGTCCGCGCGGTGGGAGCGCCGTCCCGATTCGGCCGCAACGAGATCGTGCTGACGCGGCTGTCATCCAGTGCCGGCGATGAAGTGCTAATCGACGGCCTGGCAACGCTTTCGGGTTTCGGGGGCATCGACTCGGGCGACGAGGCGGAGCTGAGGGGCATATTCCGAGTCTGGGTCAACGGTGGCCGGATACACGGATTGCGAGAGCCGCTGTCGGTGACGCCGCCCGCCGAAGCCGCAAGGGCAGCATGGGACCCGCTGGCCGACGATCCCAGCCTGCGCTGCGAGCCGCCCGGCATGCCGAATGCCAATCTCAACCCCTATCCCATCGAGTTCGTGGACGAAGGCGACCGAATCATCCTCCGAATCGAGGAGTGGGATACCGTCCGGACCATTTACCTGGACCCGGATGCAGTCGACACTCCGCAACCGTCGCGGCTGGGTTACTCCGTCGGCCGTTGGGAGGACAGCACGCTGGTCATCGACACGACCCACGTGGACCATCCCCTGCTGGACGACGAAGGAACGCCCATGAGCGACCAGGCTCGCATTGTGGAGCGCTATACGTTGAGCGAAGACGATACCCGGCTCGATTACGAAGTCTCGGTGACCGACCCGGTGTACCTGCTGGAACCCGCCGTCTGGACCGCGGTCTGGGCCTGGGAACCCGGCGTGCGGATCGAGCCCTTCGAATGTACCGTGGGAAGCGGGGAATAATCGGCTGCGTGCAGCCGCCGCCTGCCGAATTCGCTCCGGTTTCGGCGTAGCGGCCCTTCTATTCGACCGGACTCTCGATCCACCGCGCCAGGTAGACGTCGGTTTCCCCGGGTTGTCCCTGGTTGCGGTTGGAGCCGAAGGCGAGTTGTCGGCCGTCCGGGGAGAACATCGGGAAGCCGTCGAATCCGGGCGTGAATGTGATGCGCTCCAGGTTCGCGCCGTCCACGCCAACCGCGAACAGGTCGAATTCCCGCCCGGCGGGGTCGTGGTGGTTCGAGGAAAAGATGATCCGTTGCCCGTCGGGAAAGAAGAACGGCGCGAAGTTGGCGCCGCCAACGTGCGTGACCTGGCGCGGTTCGGACCCGTCGCCGTTGGCCACGAAAATCTCCAGTTCGCCGGGCCGCACCAGTCCTTCGGCCAGCAGAGCCCGATAGTCCTCGAGTTCCGCTCCCGAGGGCCGTGACGCCCGCCACACGATCATCGAGCAGTCCCGGGAGAAGAACGCCCCGCCGTCGTACCCGGGCGTGTTGGTCAGGCGTCTCACGTTCGTGCCGTCGGCATCCATGCGGTAGAGGTCGAGATCCCCGTCGCGGGTGGAGGTAAAGACGATGGAACCGTCCACCGGACAGACGGTGGCTTCGGCGTCGTAGGCTTGCGTGTCGGTCAGGGCGACGAGGTCCGTGCCGTCCGGCGCGGCGCTGTAGATCTGATAAGTGTCGTAGATCGGCCAGACATAGCCCTGCGAACGGTCGGGGGGCGCCGGGCACTGGGCGTCGGCGGCATGGGTGGATGAGAAGATGACCCGCTCTCCGTCCGCCGTGAAGTAGCCGCAGGTGGTGCGGCCCCGGCCCGTCGAAACCAGGGTCAGCGCGGCGGGATCGGAAACGGACATGCGATAGATCTGGTCGCATTCGTAGGGCGCGCGGTTGGACTGAAAGACCAGTTCCGATCCATCCGGCGACCAGTAGGCCTCGGCATTCTCGGCGCCGAAGGTCAATTGCCGCACGTCGCTCAGGCGCGTCTCGCGCCCGTCGTGAAGCGTGCCCTGGGCGTTGGCGGCGAGGGTTGCCAGTCCGGCGGTGCTCAAGGTCGCGCAGAGCGAAAGGCGAATCGTTTTGTTCATCGCGGGATGGTCTCCGGTATCGATCAGTGGGGATTGTACGGACTATCCTCGCGCCCAGCCTCGCTCGGGAAGCGTGCTGCTGGGCGGACTGGTCGACCTTGTGGGTGCTTGCTCAGACGAAAGTTGCCGGCTCACGCCACTTCGCGGGGGCGAATGGCGCGCAGGACATCTGCCTTGTCTCGCGCGACGATGTCGAGTTCGTATCGATCCTGAAGGTTCAACCAACTCCGGGCGTCGGTGCCGAAGTATCGCGCAAGACGCAGGGCGGTCTCGGCGGTGATCCCGCGGCGGCCGCGAACAATCTCGTTGACCCGGGCCGGGGTCACTCCGATCGCCCTCGCCAGCGCGGTGGCGGACAGTCCAAACGGGTCCATGAAGTCGTGTTTCAGAATTTCGCCGGGATGAATCGGTTCCAGTCGGGTCATCCTTCCATGCTCCTCGAACGGCATCAGTGATAGTCGACAATCTCAGCGTCGTAGGCGTCCCCACCGTCAAAGCGGAAACACAGCCGCCACTGGTCGTTGATTCGGATGCTGTAACAGCCCTCACGGTCGCCACGCAGAGCCTCAAGCCGGTTTCCGGGCGGCACTCGCAGAAAGTCGAGCGTCGCAGCCGCATCCAATTGGGCAAGCTTGCGGCGGGCAACCCGCTCGAAGTTGACAAAGCGCGGCACGCGTTCACCGCCAGCAAGGCGTTCGGTATCCTTGCAGCGATACGATCGAATCATCCAGCGCAATATATCGCATATCGATATGCGGAATCCAATTGCCTGTTGCTGGCGGGGAGAATCTCGATCTCCGAATCAAGAGTGCGGAGGGTGTTCCCGCTGTTGTGACCGGCGCCGATCCCGGTGAAAATACCGCCATGCGAATCCTCAGCTGGAACGTCAACGGGTTGCGTGCCTGCGTCCGCAAGGGCTTTCACGACTTCCTCGACTCGTCGAAAGCGGACATCATCGGCCTGCAGGAGGTTCGTGCGTTCGAACACCAACTGGAGCCCCGCACCCGTGCCCCGGAAGGGTGGCATGCCGCCTTCTCCCCGGCGGAACGGCCCGGCTACAGCGGGGTCGCAATCTATTCCCGCCAGCAGCCGACCCGTATCGAGACCGCGCTCGGGGAGCCGCGCTTCGACGCCGAGGGCCGGCTGATCATCGCGCACTTCGGACGGATGGCCGTCGCTTCGGTCTACTTCCCCAAGGGCAGCGGGCGCGACCGTGACAACAGCCGCGTTCCCTACAAGCTCGACTTTTATGCTTCAGTGTTCGACCGGATCCAGGTGCTGCGCCGCCGCGGGCCGGTCTACGTGATCGGCGACTACAACACGGCCCACGAGGCCATCGACCTGGCCCGGCCGAAGACCAACACGAAGGCCAGCGGATTTCTGCCGGAGGAACGGGCCGAGATTACCCGGTGGCTCGATGCGGGCTGGGTGGACACATTCCGCGCCCGCCATCCGGATGCGCCGGACCACTACACCTGGTGGCGGCAATGGGGCGGTTGCAGGGAGCGGAACGTAGGGTGGCGCATCGACTACGTGCTTGCGTCGCCCGGCGCCAACAAGCGCGTCACCGACGCCTTTATCTGGCCCGACGTGATGGGGTCCGATCACTGTCCGGTGGGGGTCGACCTGGAGTGATTTCGGGAATTTGGTTGTGCGGGCCGCGAGGGTGTGTGCGGACAGCCCTCGCCCGCTAAACTTTGCCCGCCATCCCAGGCGGGCTCAGATCGGCGCTCGGCGCTCCTGGCCGTCCATGGCCCCGCGCCGAGCACACGACGCGGGCGAGGGCTGTCCGCACACACCCTCGCTCGGGGAGTGGTACGCGTTCCCGGACTCGTCTGCCGCGGAATCAGGTCGCGAGCGCGGCCTTCGGATCGCCGCCAAGTTCACGGAGGTAGTCGTCATAAACGGCTTCAAGGGGATCGGTACGAGCTTTTTCCACGAGCCTGGCGACCGGGGGGAATGCTTCGAGCGATCGCGCATATTCCCTGACCGGTTCCGCGACGGGAATGCCATAGGTTCGAAAGCGCGTCAGCACCGGAAAGTACATCGCGTCCACAATGCCGAAATTGCCGAACAGGAACGGCCCGCCGGAACGGTCGAGGCATTCGCTCCAGATTTCGAAGACTCGCGAGATGTCTTTCCGCGTCGCGTCGCTCGGCGCATGGTCGGGAACGCGGCCGAAGAGGTGGCAGGATAGTTCGCCGCGCATGGCCAGGAACCCGGTGGCCATCTCACAGCTCACGGCGCGGGCCTGCGCGCGGGCCAATGTATCGTCCGGCCAAAGGCGGGCGGCGGGGAATGCCTCGGCCGCGTATTCGCAGATGGCCAGGGATTCGTGAATGGGCGTGTTGTCCACCCAGAGCGTGGGGAAAAGGCCGTGAACGCTTCCGAGCGCCCGCCGCTCCGCGAGTTGCGAATCCTCGATGGTCACCAGGTTGCCTGATGTGTCTTCCGGGTCCCCTTGCCGGCGAACATCGTCAAGTTCGACCGTTACGGTTTCGAAATCAGCTCCGGCATGAGTGAGCACCAGCCACGGGCGCATGGACCACGACGAGTATCGCAGACTGAGACAGATGAGCCTCAGGCGGGGCATCGCGCGGACTTCAAGTCTCTATAACCGCGTGGGATTCGGCGCATCCCCGTACACGGCCTCGGGATCGAACACTTTTTCGGACTCGGTGAATTCGAGTTCGAAAGGCTTGTCCCCGCTGCCGACAGGAACGCGGCGGTAGAAGCACGACCGATAGCCGACGTGGCAGCTTGCCCCGCCGCTGACATCCGCCCTGAGCCAGATGCAGTCCTGATCGTCGTCGATCAGCAACTCCCTGACCTTCTGCACCAGGCCGCTGGTGGCGCCCTTGTGCCAGAGCACGCGGCGGCTTCTGCTGAAGTAGTGGGCTTCGCCGGTTTCGATGGTCAGGCGGAGGGCCTCCGCGTTCATGTAGGCGTGCATCAGCACTTCGCCGGTGGCGTGGTCCGTGGTCACCGCCGGAATGAGTCCGTCGGCATCGAATTTCGGGGCCAGGTCCGTGCCTTCCTCGACCTGTTCGACGCTGCGCCTGGGGCTGAATTCGCCGCTCATGATGATCCCGTTTCCGGATGAATTGGCGAGATTATATGCCACCGGCGGAGCATTCTTCCTTGGTATCATGGGCGCCGCCCGCAGGCGGGCTGAATCGGTCCCGGATGGCACTTCACCTTCACAACACCCTCACACGCACTCGCGAACGCTTCGAGCCCCAGGATCCGGAGCGGGTGACCATGTACGTGTGCGGGCCCACGGTCTACAGCTTCGCGCACATCGGCAACGCCCGTCCGTGCGTGGTGTTCGACGTGCTGGCGCGGCTGCTGCGACGCTCCTACGGGCTTGTCTACGTTCGCAACGTCACGGACGTGGACGACAAGATCAACGAGGCCGCCCGGGAGGAAGGCGTGCCCATCGGCGTGCTGACGGCGCGGTACCTGAAAGCATTTCACGAGGACATGGGGTCGCTTGGCGTACTGCCGCCGGATGTGGAGCCCAAGGCCACCGAACATCTGTCGGATATTGTCATCCTGGTCGAACAGTTGCTCGAAGCCGGACACGCCTACGTGGCAGACGGCCACGTGCTGTTTTCGGTACCCAGCTTCGACGACTACGGTGCGCTGTCGGGGCGCTCCCAGAAGGATCTCATCGCCGGCGCCCGGGTGAAGGTGGAGTCGTACAAGCGCAACCCGGCGGACTTCGTGCTCTGGAAGCCCTCCGCGGCGAACGGCGTCGGCTGGGACAGCCCCTGGGGCTACGGCCGGCCGGGCTGGCACGCGGAGTGCTCGGCCATGGTGCAGGCGCACCTGGGCGAGACCATCGACATCCACGGCGGCGGCCTGGACCTGATCTTTCCCCACCACGAGAACGAGACCGCCCAGAGCACCTGCGCCTACGGGGTGCAGCGCTACTGCCGCTACTGGGTGCACAATGGGCTGGTGGATGTGCGCGGCGAGAAAATGTCCAAGTCCCTGGGCAATGTGCTGCTGGTCCGCAACCTCCTCGACGAGGCGCCGGGGGAGGCGGTGCGACTGGGACTGCTCACGGCCCACTACCGTCAGCCACTGGACTGGAACGCCGCGGTCCTGGAAGACGCGCGGCAGAAGCTGGACAAGATGTACAACGCGCTGCGCAATGCCGGCGTCACCGGCCCGGCGGCGGACAATCCCGATACAGGCCAAGCAGCCTGCGAACCTGAATCAGGCCCGCCGCAAGGCGTGCTCGAGGCCCTGGAAGACGATCTCAATACGCCCAGGGCGCTGGCGGAGTTGTTCGGACTCGTCCGCCAACTCAACAGTGCATCCGATCCGGCAGCGCGCAACCGGCTCGCTCGATACCTGCGAGCCGGCGGATGGCTGCTGGGGCTGCTGCAGGATGATCCCGAGACCTGGTTCACCGGGGACCGCACCGCGGACGACCCCGGCGACGAGTGGATCGACGCCAGGGTCCGGGAGCGCGAAGCCATGCGCCGAGCCCGCAACTTCGCCGAGGCGGACCGCATTCGCGACGAGCTGGCGGAAATGGGTATCCTCATCGAGGACAGCGCCGAAGGGCCGCGCTGGCGGCGGGCGCGAAAGTGAGGCGAACGGGGAGGCGGGGCGCATGATTGATCGGCTGTCCAGGGCAGGTTTGCGTCAATCCAGAACCGGGTCGCGGCTGTCCGAGACGATTTTGCGACCGTCGGCGATCGTCTCGCGGTGGTCGAGGACGTTTTCGCAGCCGTCCGGGGCTGTCTCGGGGTTGTCCGGGACGGTTTCACTGCTCTCGGGCTCTGTTTCGCGCCTGGGTGTGGCTGCGGCGGTGGGCCTGGTCAGGGCCTACCAGTTGTTGATTTCACCCTGGCTCGGCAGGCCCTGCCGGCATGACCCGAGTTGCTCGGCCTACGCCATCGAAGCCCTGCGCCGGTTCGGCGTGCTGCAGGGCGGCTGGCTCACGGCCAAACGTCTCGCCCGCTGCCACCCCTGGGGCACGAGCGGCTACGATCCCGTGCCCGCGGCGCCTGATCCGGGGTCCGCGGCACGTGAACCGGTGCGCGCAGCAACGGAACCGGTACCTGCGACACCGAGACCCGGCCGGGATGGGAGAACCACATGAGTATCGACGCCGATCTTCTCGACATCATCTGCTGCCCGGCCACCAGGCTGCCCCTCAGGGTCATGCCGGCGGAACGGATCGAGGCGCTGAACCGGCGCATCGGGGAGGGAACCCTGGTCGGCCGCGACGGCGTGAAACTGACCGAGCCGCTGACCGAAGCGCTGGTCACGCGCGACGGCAAGCTGGCCTATCCCGTGCGCGACGGAATCCCGGTGCTGCTGGAGGACAGCGGCATCGTGCTGTCCCAGCTCGAGGATGCGGGTTAACGGACCTCAGCTTGGCGGCCTTCTGAGCCGCGAACTGCTGCCGGCGTACCTCGTCGCCGGCGACGAACCCCTGCTGGTCAGCGAAGCGGCCGCGCAGATTCGGGCCCGGGCCCGGCGCGACGGCTTCGAGCAACGCGACTACTTCGTCGCCGAGCGGGGATTCGACTGGCAGGCGCTCACGGAAGGCGCCGACAACCTGTCGCTGTTCGCGGCCCGGAAGATCGTCGAACTGAACCTGCCCACGCCCCGGCCCGGCGCCGTGGGCGGGCGGGTGTTGCAGGACCTGGCACAGCGGCCCGACCCGGACCGCCTGTTGCTGATCGTCACGCGCAAGCTCGATTCCTCCGCGTCGAGAAGCGCCTGGGTCAGGGCCATCGACGACGGCGGCGCGGTGATCCGGGTATGGCCCGTGGAGCGGCCGCAGTTGCCCGCGTGGATCCGGCGCCGCGCACAGTCCCGGGGTCTTGCGCTGTCTTCCGCGACCGCCGAATGGATGGCGGACCGGGTGGAAGGCAACCTGCTGGCGGCGGACCAGGAAGTGCGCAAGCTCGTGCTGCTGTTGGGGGAAGGTACAGCGGACCACGCGGCCGTGCGGGATGCGGTGGCCTCCAATCCGCGCTTCGACGTGTTCCGCCTCACCGACGCCCTGCTGGCGGGACAGGCCGGACGGGCGCTGCGTATCCTGGACGGCCTGCGCGCCGAGGGCGCCGCACCTTCTCTGGTATTATGGGCCATCAGCCGAGACCTTGGATTGCTGTCGAAGCTCAAATTTGCAGCCCGTAACGGCGCCGTCGCGGCGCCGGTATTCAAGCGCCATGGCGTCTGGCCGCGGCGCCAGCCGCTGGTGAAGGGCGCGCTTGAAAGGATCGAGTCGGCACGCCTCACGGAACTCATCGTAAAGGCCGCAGAGACGGACCGGGTGATCAAGGGCGTACAGCCGGGCAACGCCTGGCAGCAACTGACCTCCCTGGTCCTTGCGGTACTCGGCCGCCCCGGCCGCGCCACGGCGGTCCGCTGAATCGATGCGCCGGCTCCGCAAAGGATACGCATAAGCGGATGGGGCCGATCGGCATCTTCGGTGGTACATTCGACCCCATCCACTACGGCCACCTGCGTACCGCCCTGGAACTGCTGCAGCGCCTGTCGCTGGCGCAGGTCCTGTTCGTCCCCAGCGCCCGGCAACCCTTGCGCGATCCGTCCGTCGCTCCGATGAGCACCCGCCTCGCGATGGTGCGCGCGGCGGTGCGGGAAGAACCCCGGTTCGCCGTGGATACGCGCGAACTCGAGCGCCCGGGCCCTTCCTGGACCGTGGACACCCTGCGTTCCCTGCGCAGCGATCACGAACGCCGATCGCTGTGCCTGTTGCTGGGAATGGACGCCTTCCTGAGCCTGCCCCGCTGGCGCCGCTGGGAGGAGCTGTCCGGGCTCGCGAACATCGTCGTGGCGCATCGCCCCGGCTGGCAGCCCCCGGATCAGGGACCGCTTGCCGATCTGCTGGGACGTTGCGGCACCGAAAGCCCCACCGACCTGCACCGGCAACCCGCCGGAAGCGTACTGGTCACGCCGGTCACCCAGATCGACGTATCGGCTTCGCAGATCCGCGCAGCCGCCGTCGCCGGCGAAGACCCGAGATACCTCGTCCCTGACAGCGTCAGGGAAATCATCCTCGAAACGGAGTGTTATGCACGCTAGCCAACCCAAGCCCGGGATGTCCAGCCGCGAGTTGACCGAACTGGTGCTCGATGCGCTGAACGAAATGAAGGCACAGGCCGTCAAGACGATGGATGTGCGCCATCTGACCACGGTCACCGACGTGATGATCATCGCCAACGGGCGTTCCGCCAGGCACGTTCGCGCCCTGGCCGAAACCGTGGTCGAACGCTGCAAGCACGCAGGCGAAGCGCCGCTGGGGCGGGAAGGAGAAACCGCCGGCGAGTGGGTGCTGCTGGACCTGGCTGATGTCGTCGTGCACGTCATGCAGCCGGAGGTTCGCGAGTTCTACGATCTCGAGAAACTCTGGGACATTCCGGCACAGGATCAGGCGTTCAACTGACCCTCGCGGGCAGCCGGGCCGTCAACATGCGCATCGTGCTGATCGCGGCCGGGACCCGCCAGCCCCAATGGGTCCGATCCGGCTTCGAGGAATACGCCCGGCGGCTGCGGGGCAATTGCACGCTCGAACTGGTGGAAATCCCGCTGGGCCGCCGCACCTCCGCGGGCTCGGCGCGGCAGGCGGTGGAGCAGGAGGCCGGCCGCACACTGCGCGCAATCCCCCGGGGCGCCCGGGTGGTCGCTCTCCACGTGAAGGGCAGCCCATGGTCCACGGCGCAACTGGCCGCCCGCCTGCGCGCCTGGATGGCCGGCGGTGCGCCGGTCTGCCTGCTGGTGGGAGGTCCCGACGGACTGTCTTCCCGGGTCATGGAGCGGGCCGACGAGCGCTGGTCCCTGTCGCCGCTGACCCTGCCCCACGGGCTGGTCCGGCCGCTGGTTGCCGAGGCTCTCTACCGGGCGTGGAGCCTCAACCAGGGCCATCCCTATCATCGCTCCTGAACGAGCGGCGGCCAGGCGGGCATCGGTTGACTGACGGCCGGCACCTCGTATAGTCCATTGAATGGCAAGGAATTGCGGGCGGGTATGCGCGCTGTCTTGAGCCGACCGGAGCTGCCGTGAGCGAGGAACTCCTGATCAACGAGTGTTTGCGCGAAGTGCGGGCCGCGCTCGTGGACAACGGCGTGCTGCAGGAGTTGTTCATCGAGCGCGCCGGCGGGCGGGGCCTGGTCGGCAACATCTACAAGGGCCGCGTGATGCGGGTGTTGCCGGGCCTGCAGGCCAGTTTCGTGAACGTGGGCCTGGAGCGCTCGGCGTTCCTGCACGCATCCGACATCGTGCGCGGTCTCGAGGAGGAATTGAGCGGCCTGGAGCGCCGCCCGGATGTCACCGAACTGGTCGAGGAAGGGGACAAGTTGCTGGTCCAGGTGCTGAAGGACCCCCTGGGCAGCAAGGGCGCCCGGCTGAGTACCTTCATCACGCTGCCGTCGCGGCTGCTCGTGTACGCGCCGAGCGGTTCCGGCGTCTCCGTTTCGGCCCGGATCGACGACGACGACGAACGCGAACGGCTGCGAAGCCTGGTCGAAAGCCTCATGGAGGAGGACGAGCAGGGCGGATACATCGTCAGGACCGCAGCGCACGGCGCAGCGCTTGCGAGTCTCGCCGCCGACAAGCGGCTTCTGACCCAACTCTGGGCGACGGTTCACGATGCCGCCGGCAACGCCCGGGCGGAGGAACGGGTCTACCAGGACCTGCCGCTGGCAACCCGGCTGCTGAGGGACCTCCGGGACGACAGCCTCAAGCGGGTGCGCGTCGACTCGGCTTCCACCCACGAAAGGATGAAACGGTTCGCGGAGCGCTTCATTCCGGAGATGTCGAACCTCATCGAATTGCACGACGACAGCCGCCCGCTGTTCGATCTCTACGGCATCGAAGACGAAATCGCACGGGCGCTGCAGCGGCGGGTGCCGCTAAAATCCGGCGGTTACCTCATCATCGATCAGACCGAGGCGCTGACGACCGTAGACGTGAATTCAGGGGGATACGTGGGGCGCCGGGACCTGGAGGAAACCAGCCTGCACACCAACCTGGAGGCGGCCGCGGCCATCGCCAGGCAATTGCGGTTGCGTAATCTCGGGGGCATTATCATTGTGGACTTCATTGATTTGGCGGACGAGGAACACCGCCGCCAACTGCTTGGAGCGCTGGCCGGCCACCTTAAGGGGGATCGGGGCAAGACCCAGGTCATGAACGTATCGCCGCTGGGCCTGGTGGAAATGTCGCGGAAACGAACCAGCGACAGCCTGGAACGAACGTTGTGCCGGCCTTGTCCCACTTGCAGTGGCCGGGGATTCACGAAAACGCCGCAGACCGTGTGCAGCGAGATATTCCGGGAAGTGCTCGGCCAGCGGGCACAGGAGGAATTTGCGGAAGTGCTGGTGCTGGCTGCGCCGGATGTCATCGGCCGGCTGCTGGACGAGGACGCCGCGACCGTGGCCAGGCTGGAGCAATTGACCGGCGCTTCGATCCGCCTGCAGAGCGAGCGGCTTCACGGCCCGGAGCAGTTTGACGTGGTACCGATTTGAGAGATTGTGCGGAACTTGCTTAAAACACTGATGCGAGGCGTCGCCGTCACCGGGGCGGTGGCGCTGATCCTGCTCGCCATGAGCGCCGGCGTGCTGCGCCTGGTGATCATCCAGTTGCCCAGTTACCAGGGCGAGGTCTGGGAGTGGGTGCAGACGGAGCTGGGCGTGAACCTGGATTTCAGCCAGATGGATGCGCGCTGGAGTTTTCTGGGACCCGAGTTCAGCTTCCGGGACGCTACGCTCAGCCGGGTCGGGGACGAAGCCAACCCCTTCCTGAGTGCTGCCGAGGCGTCGATCTCCCTGAGCGCGCCGGCACTGATTTCCCAACGGCGGCTGGAAGTGACAAGGCTGACGCTGGAGGGCTCCGACCTCAGGATCGAAAGAACCGGAAGCGGAACCCTGAGGCTGGCCAACCTGCCCGGGGACGAGAGCCCGCGGACCGAGATTTCGCTGGCGGACATCCCGCCGGTCACGATCGTCATCGATAACGGCAGCATCACCTTTGCCGACGACCTGCGCCGGCGGGAATGGACCTTTGACGATGTCCGTCTGCAACTGGTCAGGGAGCTGGGCAGTATCGTCGTCGAAGCCCGGGCCAACCCGCCGGAGGAACTGGCCCGGCAAATCGAACTGTCGGCTCAGCTGGATGCCGAGGGTACGCTCCGGGACCCGCAGTCGGTGTGGAGGTTGTTCGGCGAAACCCGCGGCCTGGACCTGGCCGCGCTGTCGGAACTGCTCCCGGAATCGCTGCCGCTGCCCGCGTCCGGACAGGGCGATGTTTCCTTCTGGGTTGATTTCGCCGGCGGCGAAGCGCAGCAGGCGACCCTGGCGCTGGCGCTGGCGGGGCTGCGTGTAAACGGGTCCGATGGAGGCGCTCCGGACTACGACCGGCTCGGCGTGACCCTGGAAGGCAGCCGCCTGCACACCGGATGGGCGTTTTCGGCCAGCGACCTGGAACTGAACCGGGAAGGCCGCGCCTGGCCGCCCGGCGCGAGCATCGATGTGCAGCTCGTCGAGGACGGCGCCGGTCTGGCGTCGCTGTCGTTGCGCAGCAGTTTCCTGCGCCTTGAGGACCTGTCCCCGTTGGTGGCCGCCGTACCCTCGAGCGATATCGCCGGGGTGTGGTCGGAACTCCGGCCACGGGGGGACGTTCGCGACGTGGACGCGCGCCTGGTCCGGGGCATCGGCTCGTGGCGCTACTCGGCCGTCGGGTCGTTCGAGGATCTTAACGTCGCGCCCCGCGGCGCCTGGCCGGGCCTGCAGGGATTCTCGGGCGCGTTGCGGACGGATTCGACCAGCGGCCGGCTCGACCTGGACACCCGTGGGGCGGTGGTGGACTGGCCCGGTTTCTTTGCCGGGCCGCTGGATGTGGATGAACTCAGCGGCCGGGTGACCTGGAGGCAGAGGCCTTCCGGTCTTGAGCTGGCAAGCGACGAACTCGTCATCGTCACGCCCGACGGGCAGACCCGCTCCGAGCTGGCGGTGACATGGCCCGGCGGCGCCGGCAGCATGCCCGACGTGGCGCTCCGGTCCGAGGTGCGGAATCTCGATGCCGCCGGCGCCAGGCGTTACTTGCCGGTGGGCATCTATCCACAGGTCACCGCCTATCTCAGGCGCGCGATCGTCGGAGGCCGCGTCCCCCGGGCGACTGTCATCCTGAATGGTCCCCTGGCGTCGTTCCCATTCGGAGACGGCGAAGGCACGTTCCTCGCTGAAGGCAACATCGAAGGCGGCTCGATGGCGTACGTCGGGAACTGGCCCGCCGCAGAGGATCTCAACGGTGTTCTGACCTTCACCAATGCGGGCTGGGAGGCGACCGGCAGCGGCCGGATCCTGGGCAACCGCAGCGAGGACCTGCGCGTGGGCATTCAGGATATGCGGGACCCGGTCCTTGACGTGGCCGCATCCACGCGGGGTTCCCTGGACGACGTGATTCGCTTTCTCAGGGAAGCGCCGACGATTGCCCGCCATCTGGGTCCCGACCTGCAGCGTCTGCAGTCGGGCAGCGGCACGGCGGACGTCTCCCTTGCGCTTGAGTTGCCTCTGCACGAACTGACGAGCTATCGGCTGGACGCCGGTCTTGAAATCGCTGGCGCCGACCTGTCCGTAGATGGCTTCGGACCGGCGGTGACGGAAATCTTCGGGGGCCTGCGCCTGGCCGGCGGCGAAGTTGCGAGTCGCGGCAATCTCGAGGCGCAATTCCTCGACGCGCCGGTGTCGATCAGTGTCGCGACGGCCGCCGAACCGGGCTATCTCGCCGACGTCGCTTTCGAAGGCGTATTCCCCGCCGAATCCCTGCAGGCGGAGTTCGGCCTGCCATTCTTCGAACAGATCCTGGGTGCGTCCGCATGGCAGGGTCACGTCCTGCTGCCGGAGAACCGGTTCGTCCAGGCGCGGCGCGAGCCGCTGCGGATCGACCTGGCGACGGATCTCGCCGGAGTCGACCTGCGATTCCCCGAGCCGTTGCGAAAGCCGCCCGGGCAAGGCACGCAGTTCGAGATGGAGGTCGTCTTTTCCGAAGCCGACCGCCTCAACATCAACGGCCGGCTCGGCGAGGCTCATCGGTTCGCGCTGAGTTACCGCAACCGGGACGGCGAACTGTCGTTCCGGCGGGGCGCTGTCCGTTTCGGCGGCGCGGAGCCGCTGCTGCCGCCGCGCGATGGGCTGAGCGTCAGCGGCGAGCTGGGATCGGTGGATTTCGACGACTGGTGGACCCTGTTCCGGCGGCAGGTCCCGGGCGGTTCGGCTGCGGGGGTGCTGCTGGGCGCGGAACTGGCGATCGCCGATCTCGCGGTCTTCGGGCAACCGCTGGGGTCCACGGACATCCTGCTTCGCCAGCAGGCGGCCCGCTGGCAGCTGCAGGTGGACAGCGACCCGATCGCCGGTGTCATAAGCTCACCGCTGGATCTCGGCGACCGCCCGCAGATGCTGGCGGAACTGGAGCGGCTGCATGTCTCCACCGACAACATGTCGGCGGAGGCGAACCCCGATCCCCGGGATTTGCCGGGCGTGCTGGTGCAGGCCGACGACTTCTCCCTGGGAACCCGCCGATTCGGCGCCTTCGACGCGGATATTCGCGCGGACCCGGAGGGCCTGAACATCGTTTTCCTCAGCGGCCGCAGCGAGAGCTTCGTCATGGAGGGCAGCGGCGGCTGGTACCAGCGGCCGGAGGGTCAGGAGACCCGGCTGGTGCTGAGCGCGTCCAGCGAGGACGTGGCGGGGGCGCTGGAGCAGCTCGGGTTCGACCCCATCACCGAGGCCCAGGGCGCGCAGCTTGCGCTGAACGTCTACTGGCCGTCGGGGCCGGCGCCGGGCTGGGAGGACTCGATCACGGGCGGGCTGAACCTGCGCCTGGAGCGGGGCAGCATCCTCAATCTGGACCCAGGCGCGGGGCGCATGGTGGGCCTGATGAGCATCGCGGCATTGCCCCGGCGCCTGGCGCTGGATTTCCGCGATGTCTTCAACCGCGGGCTGGTGTTCGACGAGCTGAGCGGCGACTTCGTGATCATCGACGGGAACGCGTATACGGACAACCTGCGCCTGGCAGGGCCGGTGGTGGACATCGGGCTGGTGGGGCGGACGGGATTGCGCGACCGGGATTACCAGCAGCATGCGGTGGTGACTTCGGAACCGGGGCGCATCCTGCCGGCGGTGGGGTTCCTGGCAAGCCCGCAGGTGGCGGCGGCGCTGTTGCTGTTCAGCGAGATCTTCAAGGAGCCGCTGAACGGGGCGACGCGGGCGTCGTACTGCGTGACGGGGAGCTGGGCGGAGCCGATGGTGGAGCGGCAGACGGCGGAGCAGTTGCAGGAAAATCGGCTTTGTGCGGACTTGCCGCAGTTGACGGCGGCGGTGGAGCCTTAGAAGCAAACGTTAGTGGCGCGCATATTTGGCGGAGTCGGGGGTGTGGATGTGCGCGGACCCCCCTTGTTCGCTAAACCGAGCCCGCCATCCCTGGCGGGCTCGGATCGGCGTTCGGCGCTCCTGCCCTACATGGCGCCGCGCCGAACACACGACGCGAACAAGGGGGGTCCGCACACATCCACGTCGGGCGGGAGTGGTGCGGGGTGGGGGTTATTTCGGGGAGGATTCGGTTCGGTGTGTGCGCGCGGGGTCGCTTGGGCTGTCTGCCGTTTCCAGGGCCTGGGTGCCGAGCCGGGTGATCATCTCGAGCGTGCGGTGAACGTCGTCCCAGGCGGTGGTGTGATTCAGGATGCACATCCGTAACGCGAAAACTCCCTTGACGGATGTGGACGACAGGAACGCCAGCTCGTCCCAGAACACATGCGCCAACACCTGGCGGTTGATCTTTTCCAGGGTGTCTTCCGTGCACGAGCGGTCGGCCGGATTGACCCGGAAGCAGACGATGCCCAGGGACACCGGGGTCATCAACTCCAGGATCGGATTTTCCTCGACGCGGGCTCCGGCTCGACGGGCCAGATCCAGCCCCTGCTGTATCGCTGCCCGGAATCTCGCCATTCCGAAGGTCTGCACCGACATCCAGATCTTCAGCGCGCGCGCGGCGCGGCTGAGCTGCTGGCCACGGTTCGCGAAGTTGGGATGGTTGGCCCCCCAGATCGTGTCCTGCAGGACGTCCTCGCCGATCGAAAACGCGTTCTCGAGATGGCGCTCGTCCTTCACGATAAGAGCGCCCGCCTCGTAGGGCTGAAAGAACCATTTGTGGGCATCCAGCCCCACGGAGTCTGCTCGCTCGATGCCGTTCAGCCGTTCCCTGCCTTCTTCGGTGACCAGCGCGAAGCCGCCGTACGCGGCGTCGATGTGCAGCCAGATGCCTTCGGGTTCGCAGAAGTCGGCCATTGCCATCAGAGGATCGATGGCGCCGGTACTGGCTGTCCCCGCGTTGGCGCACACGGCGACGGGGCACAGGCCATCGTCCCGATCCTTTTCAACCAGCCTGGCCAACTCGTGAACGTGCAGTCGAAAATCGTCTCCGGTGGGCACCAGGCGGATGCGTTCGCGGCGGACTCCCGCGATCAGCGCGGCCCGTTTCAGGGCGCTGTGGCCTTGGTCGCTCATGTAGACAGTGGGCCGCTCCGGGTGTCCCGCTGCTTCCCGGGCCGCCACGAGCGCCTCGACGCTGGCGGCCGAGCCTCCGCTGGTCAGCAGCCCGCCGGCGGTTTCGGGGTAGCCGATCCAGCCGCGCATCCAGTCGGTGACGCTCAGTTCCAGTTGTCCCGTCCCGCTGGAGACCAGCCAGGTGCACGAGTTGATGTTGAAGCCCGAGGCCAGGAAGTCCGCCACCACGCCGGGCCAGGTGGGTGACGATGGAATAAAGCCAAAGAACCGGGGATGATCCAGCCGCGCCGCGAAGGGCAGCACGTCGCGAACCACCTGTTCCAGCACGTCCTCGGCCGGTCGGCCATTCTCCGGGGGCGGCGCGCCGAGCTGTTGTTCCAGCACTGCGCGAAACTCCCCGTCCCACGCATTCGCCTCCCCGAGGCCATCGATGCGTTCGATGAGGATTTCCGTCGCTCTGTCCGCCAGACGCCGCATCGCCTGCGGAGTCATCGCCAGTTCGCTCTGTTTGGATTCGTTTGTCAAGACGAAAGTGATTATAGCGCCCACTCGCCGTGCAACGATGGCGGGTCGGGGTGGTATGCTTGCCGACCCTGCGGTCACACGGGTCCTCATCCACCATGCAGCCTGAATCCCGGTTCACGTCCTCCACGGCGGGCAGCTTCGGCCGGCCGGCCACATCCGGGGCGAACGCACTCGCCGTAGCGCCCCGGGAATCGGCGCACACGGACGGATTCGAGGCCGTACGTACGCAATTGCTGGAGCCGGTGGGGCTTGAACTGGCCGATGTCGATCGGGCGCTTGGGGCTCTGATGTCCAGGCGGCTGGACTATGCGGATATCTATTTTCAGTACACGCGATTCGAGTCATGGACCGTCGAGGACGGGATCGTCAAGGACGGGGTGCACAGCGTCGACCATGGGATGGGGGTCAGGGCGCTGGATGGTGAGCGGACCGGGTTCGCGTATTCCGACGAGCTTGGCAGGGAGGCGCTGGACGATGCGGTGAGGGCGGCTCGGGGTATTGCCAGGCAGGGCGGCGAAGGGCGTTGCAAGGTGGCCACGGCGTCTGCGGTGAAGCCGCTTTATCCGGCGCTGGACCCCATGGCGAGCCTGAACGACCGGCAGAAGGTCGGGCTGCTGGCGGATCTCGACCGGGACGTCCGGGCGCTGGACGAGCGCGTATCCCAGGTCATCGGCAGTCTCGCCGGGGTCTACGAGCTGGTCCTGGTGCAGAATTCGGAGGGTGTGCTGGGGGTGGACGTGAGGCCGCTGGTGCGGCTGAATGTGTCGGTGATCATGGAGGCGAACGGGCGCCGGGAGCGGGGCTTTGCCGGCGGCGGCGGGCGTGCGGATTTCTCGATGTTCAGCGCGGGCGGCCGGCCGCGGGAGATCGCCGCCGAAGCGGTTCGGCAGGCGGCGGTGAACATGGAGTCGGTACCGGCTCCGGCGGGCAACATGACGGTGGTGCTGGGTCCGGGGTGGCCGGGTATCCTGCTGCACGAGGCGATCGGGCATGGACTCGAGGGCGATTTCAACCGCAAGGGCACGTCGGCGTTTTCGGGCCGGATGGGCGAGTGCGTGGCGACGCCTGCGTGCACGGTGGTGGACGACGGCACGCTTCAAGGGCGGCGCGGGTCGCTGACGATGGATGACGAGGGTACGCCGACGCGCTGCAACACGCTGATCGAGAACGGGGTGCTCAAGTCCTACATGCACGATACCCAGAACGCACGGCTGATGGGTACGCACTCCACGGGCAACGCCCGCCGGGAATCCTTCGCCCACGCACCGATGCCGAGGATGACCAATACCTACATGCTGCCGGGGCGGCACGATCCGGAGGAAATCATCGCGTCGGTGGACAAGGGCATCTACGCGCCGAACTTCGGCGGCGGTCAGGTGGACATCACTTCGGGCAAGTTCGTATTTTCGGCCAGCGAGGCCTATCTGATCGAGAAGGGCAAGCCGACGGCGCCGGTGAAGGGGGCGATGCTGATCGGCAGCGGGCCCGATGTGCTCACTCGCGTCTCCATGGTCGGTTCGGACCTGGAGCTCGATCCCGGAGTGGGTATTTGCGGAAAAAATGGTCAGACGGTACCGGTGGGAGTGGGGCAGCCTACGGTGCGGATCGATTCGCTTACGGTGGGGGGGACTTCGCACTAGCGGTTTGTTGGTTCGGTTGGGACGCGGGTGTGGGCACCTCCTGAAATTGCATGGTCAACGCCTTTCGTCGCGCGGGTTGGGGCGCGCGTGCGGGTGCGGACACCCCTTGTTCGCTAAACCGAGCCCGCCATCCATGGCGGGCTCGGATCGGCGTTCGGCGCTCCTGCCATCCATGGCTCCGCGCCGAACACACGACGCGAACAAGGGGGGTCCGCACACATCCACGTCGGGCGGGAGTGGTGCGGGGTGGGGGTTAT
>JAJDWR010000083.1 GCA_022825505.1 Gammaproteobacteria bacterium
CCAGCGCGGCATAGCCGTAGCGGCCCGTCCGGCTTGTCGTGGCGCCGTCGATCTCTCTCGTCACGGTAAACGTGTCGCCCGCCCCTGGCGCGAACGTGAAATCGCCGCTGTCCGTTCGGAACTCGATCTCCGAGCCGAGGAAGCGCGCGTTGAATGCGTCGTGGTCCACCGGCGCCGGTCCGGCCACGGCCGTGGTGGAGAGGTTGTTCATGTTGCCGGAGGTGGAAGACACCACGTTGACCACCTGGATCGGCTGGTCGGATGACACGGTGAGCCGCCACCTGCCGACGCCGGCGCCCAGCCGCCCGGTCAGGTCCGTGTCCCCGGCCTCGAGCTGCAGCGCGGTCAGCGTCCTCGCCGCACCAGCCGCGAGCGTCAGTTCGACCGTGCCGCCGGCGGCAATGGCGCCGTGGTCGTCCCGGCCCTCGATCATCACGGAGGCAACTGCGTTGCCCGGGTTGATCAAGCGCAGACGGCTCTGCTGCACGGCATCGCTCGCGGGGTTGAAGAGCGGCACCTCGTACCTGTGTACGCCGCCGGACCCGCCAACAGCCGCGGCGCGAACCGTGTCGTGCATTGCGCTCAACGTCCCGTCGGCGGCGCGCACGTAGGCCAGCGGAACGATTTGAAGGTCCGTCACGATCTCCAGCCGGGCATCGCCCGCCTCCGCGCCGATGCCGCCGGTCAATCCCAGCATGGCATTGCCCGACTGCAGGTCAGTCGCCGTGAACTCCGCCGCCGCCGACGCATTCAGCGTGAAGGACGCGGGACCGGAACGCACGCCGGCATCGCCGATGGCGTAAATCTCCACCGAGCCGGTCTCGTCCGTGCCGTTGAGGATACGCAGCACGCCCTGGGGAGCGCCGCCGACGCCCGCAGGCACGAACCAGGGGATCGTGTACTGCTCCGCCTGCGCGGCGATCGACAGAGTAAGCAAGGCCGCGAAGAATAACGCACCCGCATTCCTTCTTCCCCCACCGTTACGGTAGGTCGGTACGGTGCGCTTGCCGTCGCGACGGTGCAGAACACCGACAGCAGAATTGACTCGTGGTTGGTTGGTCAAAACCCGATCACTGACTTCAATTTGGGAAAACGAAGCCGACTGCGGACATTTTCTGCAACAACAGCAACGCACCTAGGCAGGCAATACACACCAAGCTACCGAAAACTTGCTGCACTGGCTGGCGGACTCGGAGGGATGACCGCGAAGGTCACGGGCAGTGAAATACCTTCGTCGAAAACCACCCTGCCGATGTCAAAAAGGTCCCGCTCGGTCGAAAAGTTCGTGCCTTGCTGATACGTTCCGTCCGCGTCGACTACGGTCAGATTGCCCTGGTAAACATCCATCAGAACGCCTGTACTGCTCACGACCGCAGTGAATTCCGCCGTCTCGCCCGCGCCCAGCGTTCCCTGTTGCGGCTCGACCCGCAGCCACGCCTGGTCCGATTCGACCAAGTACGAAAGTGGCCGGTCCGACATATTGCGGAACTCGAATGTCTGCGGCGCGGGATCGTAACCTTCGGGTGCGACGAAAGTGAAAGCCCGCGGCGACGCCTGGATGGGAACACCGCTCCTCACCGTTGCACTGAGAGTGCCTGTCAGCTCGGCGCCGCCAGCCGCCACTACACGGATGAAATACGGGCCGGCCTTGATCGAAGGCGATGTTTCTCTCGTAATCGAGATTCGGGCGGCACCGCCGCTCGTATGCGCCTGGAAATCCGCGCCCTCGACTCGCCCGTGATCATCAATCCAGATCTCGCTTCCCTGGCTGACGGCCAGTACTGCATTGGCCGGCGAATCCTCCATTTCAATGTCTACTGAAAGTTCGGCTGCGCCCAGCGGCACGTAAATCCAATATCCGCGCGCGCGGGAGAGATCCCCCGACTCCGGCGTTCCGGATTGCAGTATCGGAAGGTCCGTAAAACGCGCTCCTATTTCCTTGGGACCATCCATCACGATGCTGATCGACGGATCGGTACCGTGTGCGTCCCGCAGCCACCCCACGAAATTGTCGCCGGGGTTCGTGGGAACGGCTGTCAGTTCGACGCGGGTACCCTGAACGTAATAGTCCGTATCGGACCAATAGGATGGTTTGCGGTCCTGAAGTGGCGGTGGGTGAACGTCGATCCGGTCAACCCGCACTCTGCACTCGTCGCACCACGTCCCGTCGTACAGCGGAAAATGCGTTTCCCACTCGGCTTCCAGCCTTCCTCCTTCGTCCGGGACATCCACTTCGCGAACGAGTTTGTTGTCCTCGTCGCGAAAACCAACCACTCCGTCGCTCCAGCGCAGAAAACCGGGAACCGCCTCAACATCAGCCCTTATCGAACCGTCCACCGCCGCGACCCGGAGCTTGCCGTCATCATGGGAATAACGCGATCTGAACTCATCGACCGTCACAGTGTTGGGAAGAGCAAACGGGACACCTTGATTGTCCTCGATCAACGGGCCGTGCGCGAAACCCGTCGCGACGACGGAAAAGACTGGCGCTTCCGTAAAAAGAGGCTGAATGTCCGGCACGCGTCCATTCAGTCCAATGTGCAGCCGTGCGGGATTCCAACTGTATCCCGGCCACCAATTCACAATTTGGGTCCCGGGCATCCACTTCCCGCCCCACCCAAGGAAATTGAAACCGGGGATCGAGACCGGGGATATTTCCACAGCCGCGCCTATCGAGTAGAAGGCATCGGGACTCGCGGGACGAATCGTCATGCGGCCGCCCTCGACCTCTCCAGGCGCCAAGTGAAGCTGGACGATGTAATTCGCCTGATACCAGGTGGTGTCGGCGCCGGCGGTGACGGCATGTGCGCGGCTGCCTTCGTCCGTCCAACTACCGAACACATAACGCGTGTGTTCCTCCGCCGGTTGAGGCGGAATCGAATCATCGGCGTTACAGCAGTCTCCCAGTATCGGATTGTCTCCGGTCTGCACGAACGGCGCCTCGATCCGATGCTCGCTGCCGGGTATCCAGTCGAAGGTCGCGGGTGAGGTGTAGCGCACACCATCCACTATGACGTCCAGGCCCGGCGGATTCGTCGAGACAGTGGTCGCCGTGGGAGGCTGCCCGTACAACCGGGCTACATAGTCAATGTCTCCGCTCGACAGCGGCGCCGGTGCGAAGGCCGACACAATGGAAATCCCCGGCGGAATCGTGTCCAGCCACGGCAGGTCCGGATACGGACCGCGTCCGTAGTGCATCGTGGAAGCATAGTCGTAGGGCCGCTCGACGATGGCTTCGGGGCGGAGGTCGAAAGGATTAGTGCAGAGCCCTACCGCCTGATCATGAACCATGAGGTACCGGTCCCGGTCCTGGCGCTGGTGTTCGTGCCACAGGCCAACGGCGTGACCGATCTCGTGAACCACGATGCGCCAGTCGCACGTCTCGTGAAGTTCAATGAGCTGCTCGCCGCCGATCCTGCCTTGATGGGCACGGCACGCTGAGACAACATTACCTTCAACGGACCTGAACCGCACATAGTCCTCCTCAGTGGTTCTCTCGATCAGAGAGATGATCGTCTTCGAGTTCCATTCCTCGATCGCTCTGAGCACGTCCTGGGCATTAGAGACGTCCTGGTCGATCACGTAAGGGATCACGCCTCCGGGCCAAAGACCCTCATCATCATGTTCGGTTCCCTGATGTGTGGCTGGCCGAAGTTCAGCTGCGGCTGCAAGAGGCGCCGCGGCCGCGGCCTCCTCAACCGTCCCCAGAATGATATCGCCGCCGTGGATGGCCAATCCGTCCGTCACTGTGTAGGTGAGTTCCTGTCCTCGAAAAACCGTCGTGCCGACGACACCCTCGCCCGGCAGCATCGGTGGCTGCTGTGCGTACGCCGGCAGTACGGCCAGGACCGCCCATGGCAGGCATGTCCACGCGAACAAACTGAATCTGCGTCCGCGAAGGACTCTCATTTGGAGCCAGGAAACCAACGGAAAATCCTGACGGGGGTTTTTGTGGAAGTAACGTCTGCTCATGTCAGATTGCCTCCCATTAGGTGGACTTCCGTTGACGTGCGCCCCGGACAGCATCAATTCAGAACCTCGCCAGACAGACGGATGCGGACCGCATCGCCGGGTTCCCTTGAGCCTACTCGCAAGTATTCGATGTCGACAGTGCACTCAACCGTAGTGGCACTTGTAGAGATGGTGCCGCCAATAGAAAAATCCTCTGAGCCGCCGGGGCCGATGCCGCCGAGAAAGTCCGTACCGACCCATTGGCCGTTTCCGTAACCGCTGACCCGAACATCGGATACAGACACGTTTGCCGTCACGGTGCCGGTCATTGTCAGGCTCACCAGAGCGCCGAACGTTCGCGTCCCGGAGCACGTTGTGTTTGCCACCGATACCTCAGCTCCCGAACCGTCGCCGTTACCGGAATTTTCCACCGTGATGGCGAACGTGAGCGCATCGACATTGCCGTCCTCATCCGTAACGGTGTAGGTCATGTTGTAGCTCGCCGCCATGCCGGGTGTACCCGAAAGCTGCCGTGTGACGGGTTCAAACGACAATCCGGGTACATTTGGCGTCAGGCTGTACGTAAGCATCCCGTCGCCGCCGCTCGCGGCCGGTAGCGTCAATGTGTCAATCGCGGTGCCCACCGTGTAAGTCTGGTTACCGGGCGCTGCGCCTGCGGGAAAGCTCGGTGCACTGTCTTCCGTTCCGCCGCCGCCCGGGGGCTCGGTGCTGCCCGCGACCCGGTCGATCCGCCAGACCCCGTCGCCCTGGTGAGAAGCCTCGAAGTCGTACTCCCGCCCGTCGATCGTCTCGTTGTTGATCCGGATCCGGATTCCGGCAAGGCGGCCCAGGAACGAACCGCGGCCCCGGGCATTGACGGAGAATTCTTCCGAAGTTCCAGGGTACGTACAGCTCTGGCCACTGCTCAGCGACATGCCCACCTGGCAGACGCCGAGCGTTCCGGTCGCGGTCGTGCCGTCACTAACGGTTATGGTGAAGCCGAGGTTGTCGGTGTCCCCGTCCTCGTCCGTGACCGTGTAGGTCATGGCGTACGTACCCGGCGTGGACGGCGTGCCTGTGAGTTGGCGCGAAGCGGCGTTGAAGCTGAGACCCGGTACGTTCGGCGACAGACCGTACCTCAGCGTGCCGTTGCCCCCGGTGGCTTCGGGCAGCGTCAAGGGGTCGATGGCGGTGCCCGCCGCGTACGTCCGGTCGCCCGGATTGATCGCGGTACGGAATGTCGGGAACCGGTCGACTTCACCGGTACCGGCCGCGGTCCCCGTCACGGTGCCCCGGGTGACCGTGCCGTTCGTGATGGCGCATCCGTCCGCGGATGCACAAGCGTACCGCGTGCCAT
The DNA here is from genome assembly GCA_022825505.1 of Gammaproteobacteria bacterium. Classification (GTDB taxonomy): domain Bacteria; phylum Pseudomonadota; class Gammaproteobacteria; order Steroidobacterales; family Rariloculaceae; genus UBA6522. Next base: position 5,309 of record JAJDWR010000083.1, read on the forward strand.
CGCCTAGCTCGAAGTACCCGCCCTCATTGAGGTTGATCGTGGTCCCGCCATCGGTCGCCGATACACTTCCGCCGGACAGCACCGAAGGCACGAACGCTCCGGAGGCGGGAACCCCAGGCAGCGACTCGTCGACACCGTACGTCGTGGCGATCGGCTCACCACCGTCTCCGCGATCAACGTCATCTGCAACGGACCAGTTGCCGGCGACCCAGTACCCGTCAGGATCGTCGGCCGCCGTGCAGTTATTGGCGAACCACCCGGCGGAGCGTGAGGCAAAATACAGATTCGCCGCGCACTCGCTACCGTCGTCGTAGGACACCGCCATCCGCCCCGCGTCCGGGCCGAGCGCGGCATAGCCGTAGCGGCCGGTCCGGGTCGTGGTGACGCCGCGACTCTGCGCCGTCACGGTGAACGTGTCACCTGGCCCGGGCGCGAACGTGACCTCCCCGGGCGCGATAACGACCTCCCCGGACGCGATCGTGACCTCGCGGCTGTCCGTTTGGAACTCGATCGCCGAGCCAAGGAAGCGCTCATTGAATGCGTTGTGGTCCACCGGCGCCGGACCGGCCACGGCTGTGGTGGAGAGGTTGTTCATGTGGCCGGAGATGGACATCACCGCGTTGACCACCTGGATCGGCCGATCGGACGACACGTTCAACCGCCACTTGCCGGCGCCGGCGCCCAACCGGCCCGTCAGGCTCGGGTCACCCGCCTCAAGCTGCTGCGCGGTCAACATGCGCGAGGCGCCGGGCGCGAGCGTCAGTTCGACCGTGCCTCCGGTGGCCGCCGCGCCGGCGTCGTCGCGCGCGCCGATCGTCACGGACGCCGCCGCATCGCCCGGATTGATCAACCGCAACTGGCTGGCGCTGACCGTGTCGGCGGAAGGGTTGAAGATCGGCACCACGTATTCGAAGCCGCCGTCATTGGACCTGACTGCCCGAACCGTGTCGTGCATTGCGCTCAGCGTCCCGTCGGCTGCGCGGACGTAGGCCAGGGGCACGATGCGAAGTTCCGTATCGATCTCCAGGCGAGCATCGCCCACCTTCGCGCCGATGCCGCCGGTCAATCCCAGCATGGCGTTGCCGGACTGCAGGTCCGTGGCGGTGAACTCCACCGCCGCCCACGCGTCCAGCGTGAAGGAGGCGGGACCGGACCGCCTGCCGGCGTCGTCGATGGAATAAACCTCTACAAACCCGGACTCGTCCGTGACGTTGAGGATCCGCAGCACGCCTTCCGGCGCGCCGCCGGCTTCCGCGCCAACGAACCACGGGATCGTGTATTGCTCCGCCTTCGCGGCCATCGACAGAGCAAGCAACGCCAGGAAAATCAGCGCGCCCGCATTCCTTCTTCCCCGGCCAATTCGGACCAACGGTACGACCGGTTCGGGCGCCACGCTATTCTGCTGTACGTTACTGCGTTCGGTCACTGGATCGCCACTGGCCATTTCCCCGGAAGGCCCTCAAACCGCCATTCTCAAAACGGAACTACGGATGCACAGGCTGCGGCTCGCCATCCGGACCCGCAGCAATCCTGTACTATACCAGTATCGACGGCGGAGACTTATCGAATAAAGGAGCAGCAACCGGGCCTGCTCCCCGGGCTGTCGAAAATTGATCCGTATCACGTTTTCGGAGAAGAAAAATGTCAACAGCGATCACGAAACGGAAGTTCTTGCAATCCGTCGGGGCGATCGTCGGACCCGCCGCCATGTATCGGAGCATGACCGCGCTCGGCATGATGGGAGCGGGTACGGCCCAGGCGAACACACTCGATTTGCCAATTGGATCGGGACGCGGGAAGCACGTTGTCATATTGGGAGCGGGGATCGGCGGCCTGGTGGCGGCCTACGAATTGTCAAGAGCGGGCTATACCTGCACGGTTCTCGAGGCCACCGCCCGCGCCGGCGGACGTAACTTCACGGCCCGGGGCGGCGATGTGATCCACGAGGAAGACAGTCAGCAATGGGTCGGCTTCGACTACGGGGATCATCTGTACGCCAATCTCGGCGCGGCCCGCATTCCTCACCGCCACCGCGCGATACTGGGATACTGCAGGGAGTTCGGCGTTGGAATGGAAGTCTTTACCAACGACAATCGTGGAGCGCTGTTCCACCACGAGGATCACTTTGAAGGACGGCCGGTCACCGCGCGGCGAGTGATGACGGATGCGCGCGGGTACATTGCCGAGCTGTTAGTGAAGGCGGCGGATGGCAATGCCCTGGATGCGGAGCTGACGAGCGAAGACAAGGAACGGCTGACCGGCATGCTCAGGGGCTTTGGGGGCCTGAACGCAGACGGCCTCTATACGGGTTCCAGCCGAGGGGGATATGTCGGAGAGTACGCCGGCACGGAACTCGGGTTTCCCGGTGAAGTGCACGCTCCCCTCGGTTTGACCGCACTGCTGCAGTCGGGCTTCCTGAACTACCGATTCAATTGGAACGAATTCCTCGATCAGAACCCGACGCTCCTGCAACCCATTGGCGGGATGGACGCGATTGCCGATGCTTTCGAATACCGCGTCGGGCATCTCATCCGGTACCGCAGCCCGGTTGAACGGATAGAGCAAACCGCAACCGGCGCACGGATAACGTACAGCCACGATGGGCGGCCATCGCAATCGCTTGAGGCGGACTTTGCAATCAGTACGATTCCCTTCCCTGTCCTGAAGGACATTCCCAACAACTTCAGCGCAGAGACCCAGGCCGCGATCGAGGCCGTGCAGTACTCCCCGGCCGTCAAGATTGCATTCCAGACCCGGCGGCGATTCTGGGAGGAAGACCAGGCCATCTATGGCGGCATCTCGTGGACGAACAAGGACATCACGCAAGTCTGGTATCCGGCTGCGGGCTATCACCGGAACAAGGGCGTCATCCTGGGTGCCTATATCTGGGATGACGCCCCGGCTTTGCTCTACACGGACAGGACGCCCTTCGAGCGCGAGCAGGCGGCGATTGAAGAAGGCGAACACCTTTTTCCCGGCTATACGAGCGAGATCGAAGCGGGGGTCAGCCGTGCCTGGGCCAAGGTGCCCTACCAGAAGGGCGCCTATGCGCTGGGATACAGCGTATCGGAACGGCTGCGCAGCCCCGAAGGCGCAATCTATTTTGCGGGCGAGCAAATCAGCGGCATGACCGGGTGGCAGGAAGGCGCCGTCCTGGCCACTTACGCGGTGCTGGAGGCGATCAACGATCGAGTGGCCGCAGAACGAGGTTAAATTCTGCGCAGGCAACGAGCGTTTCCATCTCGCACCAATCCCAGGATACTCTGACGTTCACCGAATTCTCTTTGCATTCTTCGGCGCGACCGGTTCGGGCGCCACACCATTCCTCTGTCCGTTAATACGGTCGGTCACCGGATCGCTACTGGTCGTTTCCCCGGAAAGCGCAGGACTATTCCGCCTTCATCGCGCTGGCGCGCTCGAACATGTGGATCGCGTCAGAAGACTCCCTGTCGCTTTCGCTGGTTGCCCGGTAGACATGTGCGCCGTCCGGACTTTGCGCGATCTGGCGTCGGTTCTTCGTCCATTCCCCGTACCACCAGCCAGGATGATACGGGAGCACGTTGCCGAATCTGTCATCCCCGCCAGCCTCCCCGAAATCGGCCACCTCCAGCGCGCCGGTCAAGGGATTCCACTCGACAACGTAGAAGCCTCCATTAATGCAGAAAACGTCCACGGCGGGACGGTCGGCGTGTGGCAAGAGTTCGCCGCATTGCCTCATCGCGACGGCGCTTCGAGGCCAAAGCCAAAGATGATTCCACAGGGAGAACGCATTCAGACCCTCCTCGACGTACAGTCCCGTCAGCGTGTCCAGATGCGCAGGATTCGCCGGATCGGTCGATACGTCGAAGGCCGCGACCGCCGCATCGAACGGGGCTGCAAAATTCACCTTCAATCCGGAGACGAAGAGAATTTCGCCGTCCGCATCGAGCGACACACTCCGTAGTCTGCTGATCGCGCGAAAGGGTCCTTCCGGGCTGTTATCTATCGGAACTTCCCGAACCAGTTCAAGCGTGCCCGTGGACGTGTCCCTGGAAAACACCAGGAGCGCGCCTTCGGCAGTCAGGTAGAGGTAGCTGCCGTCAGGCGAAATAACCATGTCTACCGCGTCGCCGACATGGGGGACGATCAATGCATCGCCGCCCGGCGAACCCTGCGACGACACCGTCTGTACCTGGGTGAGTTGCGTGGCGGAATCGACTCGGAACGCTTGCAGCAATCCTCTGTGCTGATTCACAGCGTAGAAGTATTGTCCATCGGGACTGCCCGCGGCGGGAAACTCGCCACCGACGAATAAATTTGCTCTTGCGTCCGAGGCAATCTCACTGTGCGAGAGCAGCGACGATCCATCGTCCGGCAGCGCAAAGCTATAGTTCCGCCAGTTGGACAGCGCGAAGAGCCGGTCGTGACGGGTGTTCCACCACATATGCGAGCGTCGCAGCAGATCGCGATCCAACGTGTCCAGGTCCTGAGCCTCGGGCCAGCGGTAGACAAGCTCGATACCTCCTGTCTCGGCATCGCGCGAGAATGCGAATAGCCCTCCTTCCGTAAAACTGAAGACATGGCCTCCATCGTCGCTCATCGCCAGGTTGCGCGGCCAACGGAAGCCCTGCGCAACCGTGGATGCCGCGGGAGAATCGATCGTGACGGCACCCTTGTAGGCAAGCTGCGCCGGCGCGCCGGAGGCCGCCCAGCGAAGCGTCGCGGACGATTCCCTGCCGGCGCCCGGCCGCGCCGAGACCCGTATATCGTACGTGTAACCGACCTGTGCCAGTACGTGTAACTCGACACGGCCATTGGCAAGAAACGATCGCTCGCTGTCGGCGATGGCGCGGGTGGAAACACTGTCCGGGTACGCGGCCAGTATTGTCCAAAGCGGGTACCCTTCGATCCAGAATCGCTGCCAGCCGCTTGCCGGCGCAGTCCAGCGCCACCACACGGAATCCGTTCCAACGGTATCGGCGGGTTCGCCGGGCGCCGAGGTCGCAAACGCCAACATCGCCTCGGCCGACCCGTTGGCGCTCAGTATGGGAGCGGCCGTCGCGCGGTCGTCGTTGGCGGGCGTCGGTCCCCAGGCGAACCCGCTTGGCCTGTCGGACGCAAGGCGCATGGACTCGGAGGTACTGGCAATGGCTAACCAGTAGCGGGAACCGCCGGCCGCTTCGAATACCATGGCCGACCCGCCCCACATCGAGCCCACCAACTGCAGGTTCTCCAGGGAATCGCCGGTGAAAAAGCTCAGCTGGAAGGCCGAACCACCGTCCATTCTCCAGGTGTAGAGTCCATCTTCCGGAGCCGTCCAGTGCCACCAACCCGTTCCAATGCCGGTGGCCAGGGGTTCTCCAGGCTCCACTGAATAATTGACAGTCCTAACGCCGTCCGAAAAGGGGTGAGTCACGCTTCCGGTCCGGCCACCGAGCTCGATGGCATTTTCAAACAGATCGTTGTCTCCGAAAGTATTGAAATTTCTGCCTTCTCCAGGTTGCCACGACAGCGTGAATTCCGATCCGGACTCATCGGCGGAACCGGCGGCAACGGCGACTCGGTACGTCTCGCCCGCCCTGGCCCGGAAGTACACAGGGAACCCCCCTGACGGCTGGGAAAGCAGTCGCAGGTCACTTACGCCAGCGCCCGCGAACACTCTCACTCTCAGACTGCTCGGACTCACCGAGAACCCCCACCATCCGTCCCCGGGTGCGGTCCACTCATACCAGACGGTTGCCGCCAGGCCACCCAGGAACTCCGAACTCTCCAGCGTCGCCCCCTCGTTGCTGGAATCGATCGAGCCGCTTTCGCCTTCGATCACCTGTGCATGGCCAAAACCGTCATTTGCGGGCCGGGAGTCGGCTGGTTTCCACTGGAGCTTCAGAGGCGGCACGCCGCGCTCGGCGGTTGCTACACGCAGCCTGTATGCGATGCCCGCCCTGGCGGCAAAACTGATTTCGTTGCCACGCTTTTGTGCCGAGAGGTCCAGGTCCACCAGACTGTCACCGGTGAACAGCGCGAAATCGGCGTCCAGCGGAGTGCTGGAATCCGCCTCCCGGACCCGGAACCTGAACAGTCCCTCGGCCGGCGCCTCCCACGCGAACCAGGCGGTCCTGCTGTCGGCTCCGACAAGGGGCTCCCCGGGCTCGCGTGACGCCAGAGCGAGTGCCAGCGATGTCTCTCCAGCGGCGCCCGCTATTTTTTCGGAAGCGGAAAAGCTGTCGTTCGCCGGTGCAACGAAGTCTGTGTCGATTTCCTCCGTATCCATGCCAATTGCGAGGCTTTGTACCGCGGACCGGGCGTTCCATGAGCTGGCGGTGACATGGATCAGGCTTCCAGCCGGGACTTTTTCGCGCAAAAACACAAGCTCCAGCCGCCTCGGCGTGCCCGCCGCGACTTCTCCCACCGGAACAGGCTCGTGTTTACGAATCAGATATTCCGGGTTCGACCAAACCAGTCCATCCTCGCGATGTACGCGGTTGCGATGGGGCACGTAGGCCTGGTTAAGCGCTTCGCAACCCGCGAAGCGGCCGCAATCGAGATGAAGAGTTGTTCCCGATGCCACGTATCGGCTCGCATCGACGGTGACATCCACGGTTATGTATTCGCTGTTGGCGTCGGCCGAGGCGTCCTCGATGTCCAGTCGGAGTTCGGGTACCGGCTCGCCGCGCAGAATTTTCCAGGCCACCGCTGCCGTGCTCGATTCTCCGTAGATCTCCACCGGCACAACCTTGATCCGGTAAGTGCCCGGAACCGGATCCTCGATCAACAGCCACTCCACGTTGTCAACCTCGGAGCGTGAGGCGTGTTCACCGCAGGCGTCCCCGCCGCAATCGGCGCCCCGATCGGCCCACAAATCCAGATTGTTGAGCACCGAGCGGGTCAACGTGTCGGCGGGCTGCTCGTCCCAGGTGAGCACGACATCCAGCCGCTCGGCGCCTTCCGGCACCTCGATATCGATGTATTCGTAGGTGCCGCCGTCCGGTTGCGAGGTCGCGCTGCCGATCAGCCAGCCCTCGGGATCGTCACGCGAATAAAGGGTCGTTCGCGCGGACACCAGACCCAGCCCGTACAGATTCAGAAAGGCGCCGGGACCGTCGGTGTTGTCTCGCGGTAGCTGGGTCCGTCTCTCAAAGAAGGCGTTGGGCCGAATGGCGCTGGCCATGAGCCGGGCGCGAGTGAGTGCCGGCCGGTTCCGGAACTCCGGCCGCGCCTCCATCAGCAGCGCCGCAACTCCGGCGACCGACGGCGAAGCCATGCTCGTCCCGCTGAATTCATCGTGGCCGGACAGCGAAGCGCCGCCGCGCGCCGAGGTGACGTTGACGCCCGTGCCCACCACGTTGGGAGCGAGCCTTCCATCGGCGGTGGGGCCGTGGCTGCTGAATCGGGCGATGATGCCGGCATCGTCCACGGCGCCCACGGCAAGCGAGTTCTTGGCGGTACCGAAGTTGGAGAAGCCGTGCTGCCCGGCGTTCGCCTGGGCCACCACGTAGAGCTGGGAATGGGCACGGACGACCGAGTCGAGCTTGCGTTCTCCCACGCCCCGGCCGGAAAATGCAAGGGAAGCAGCCGAAAGACTCATGTTGACGATCAGGGGCTTCACTGCTGCGGACGTCGTGCCTCGCCACGAACAGCTCGCCGGCCGCGACAGGTAGTCCATGCCGCGGCGAATATCTTCAATGGTCCCCGATCCCTCGGCCGAAAGCACCTTGCCGAAGCGCAGGTGGCTCAGGTTCGGCGCCATTCCGGCCAGAAGCGGGTCGGCGCGTCCCGCTCCGGCGATCGTGCCGAAAACGTGCGTGCCGTGCCCTCCCAGGTCCATCCACAGGTCCCAGTTCTCGCCTGCGACGAAGTTGGCGCCGCAGATGCTCGCGCGGCCGTGCGCGATGTCCATGTGGCTGGTGTTGAGGCCGGTGTCGAGTACTCCGACCGCGATACCGGATCCGGTGAGTCCGAAAAATCGTTGCATGCCGAGGTCGTAGCGCCGAAAGCCATCGACTCCCATGACCGGCACGGCGGAGGCGTGATTTGCCGCCACCGCCGGCACCGGTTCCACCGACAGCACGAAGTCGGCGGCCAGGACTGGCGCGAGCGCCGCCGCGGGCAGATTCACCGTGTAACTGCGCAGCCCGCTGTCGTAAGCGCCCACGACCGCGCCAAGTTCCGACAGCGCCCGGCGCCACTCGCCCGACGGGTCCGGGGCCATCAGCGTGATGAAGACCGGCACCGGCACACCGGCGGACCGCGACCGCATGTCTTGCACGAACGCCTCGTCCGCCTTGAGCGCGTGCGGTATGGCACCAATTCCCAGCACATCCGGAAGCGAGGCGATGGCTTCGAGCCGGCCCTGCTCGGCCGGGACGCGGACGCGGACATACGCGCCCGTGCTGCCTTCTACCCGAGAGCCCAGCGCCGCGAGCGAACGATCGAGGCCCTGCATGTCCGTACCCGGAGCAACGCGAAGCACGGCAAACGTGAACGCGCGCCCGGACCGAGCCACCTGCTCGAGAATTTCATCGTGCGCGGAGGCCGATCCGAGCCAGTCCGGATTGGGGGACGGTTGGAGATCGGGAGCGCTTGTGCGCGGGGCGCGGTGCATGGAACCGCGGTACGTGCCAAGCGTATAGCCTTCGGGCAACCGATCGTCGCTCACGCCGGCCTCGGGAGGCTCCGCCGACGGCGGTGATGCCGCCCCCGCAAGCGAATCGACCACGGGCGCGGCCTCGGCCGGCGCCACTTCGACACCCGACCGGCTTTCCCTGAGCGTGCGCTCCCGCGTGCGGTCGAGGGCCGCCTGTTCCTCGTCAACCGCACCGATTTGCCCGGCAGTGTCTCCGGCCGGATCGGACCACAACCAAACGGCCCCGGCCGCAACGAAAATGGCCGCAAACACCGGCAGCAGGATTGTCTTTTTCATGGCACGTCCTCCGAATTCGATCGTCACGACAAGTGCGTCAGCCCGACTTCCGCCACTCGACCGGGTTATCAACCGACAACAGCGCTGCCTGGCTTAGAGTTGTCCCGAGCATCCTGCACTGTTGCACGCTTGTACTATGTATTGGAGTCTGACGGTAATCCCGGGTGCCGGAGTTGGGACGTTTGTGTCCAGCCAGGAAGTTCCAGTGATACGGCTCCCAACCTTTCTCCAGGAGGTTCGAAGGGTGCAAGGGAACACGGAGTCGTTGCAACGCCAGACGTCGTAATATGTTGCTCCGGAGCTTGAATTCCAGGTTACTCTGACGTTCGACCCGACTCGAGCGACGCGTACGTTCTGAGGCGCAGGTGGCGTGGCTTGGGTATCCCCACCGCTCACCGTAACACGCACCGCGCTGGAACAGTTGTTGGAGGTATCGGACTCCCCTGACACGGAATCGACGCAGGCGCCGTAGTAGTACGTGCCCGCGCTCGACGGCGCCGTCAGATTCACCGATTCCGCACTCGTGTCCGAGGCCGCCAGTCGGCCCACCGCATCGGTGCCCACCTGGGTATCGCTCGTGCTGATGATGGAGTTGGACGACCGGTAGTAGCGCAGCGTGGTGGCCGGCGCCTCGGCGTCACCGTCGTTGCGCACCGTCGCCGACAGCGTGAAAGCGCCGCCCGCGGAGGGGCTGCTGTCGCTCGCCGACGGCGACTGCACGACGAGGTCCGGGCCGTCACCGGTCGAGCCGCCGTTTGTAACACGTTGTCCCGACGCGGTGTACGCATAGACCTTATCGTCCGACAGGTCAATGACGTAGAATCGCCCGTTGGTGAAGCCGATCCTCGACGGGTTGCCGTTGGCGCTGTCCAGGTTGAAGTCCGCCGACGCGTCGCGTTGTCCCGACGCGGTGTACGCATAAACCTTGTCGTCAATCCAGTCCACGACGTGGAACCGCCCGTTGGCGAAGGCGATCCCCGATGGATTGCCGTTGCCGCCGGCTCTGTCCAGGTCGAAGTCGGCCGCCGAATCGCGTTGCCCCGACGCGGTGTACGCATAGACTGTGCCTGTTACATCCACGACGTGGAACCGTCCGTTAGTGAAGGTGATCGCCTCTGCATAAGGGTGAGCCAAGTCGAAGTCGGCCTGTGCGTCGCGCTGTCCTGACGCCGTGTACGCGTAGACTTTGTCATCGCTCGAATCCACAACGTAAAACCGCCCGTTGGCGAAGGCGATCCCCGATGGGTCGCCGTTGCCGCTCCCTGGCCGACTGTCCAAATCGAACTCGGCCGTCGAATCGCGCTGTCCCGACGCGGTGTACGCGTAGACCTTGTCGTCACCCTGATCCACGACGTGGAACCGCCCGTTGGCGAACGCGATTCCGGATGGCCGGTCGTTGGAACCAGTCAGGTGGAAGTCACCCGCTACGGTGCCGCCATCACCGGCGTTCTCCACCATGATGGCGAACGTGAGCAAATCTATGTCGCCGTCGGTATCCCGCACCCGGTAGGTCATGTCGTACGTACCGGCCGCGGTGGGCGTGCCGGTCAGTCGGCGCACATTGGCAGAGGCGTTGAAGCTCAGTCCGGGCACCTCGGGGGAGAGGCTGTACGTCAACGGTCCATCGCCCCCGCTCGCCTCGGGCAACGTCAGCGCGGAGATCGCCGTGCCGACGGTGTACGTTTGATTGCCCGGGCCGCTGCGGGTGGGGAAATTCGGTGAATTGCCGGTCGACGATCCGGTGAAGCGCAGGTGCAGCGTGTAGTCGCCCGCGGTCCGGCTGCTGTAGCCTTCGACCCGGACGAAAAACGTGCCGGGGGAGACGTCCTCGGAAATCCGGAAGTTTGTCCCCGCGCCGCCGTCGTCGTTCCGGCTCAGCTCGGAACCGTCGGCGTCCTCCAGCCGCCCGAGCGTGTCGGTGCGGCCGCTGGTGTACGCCTCCAGCGTGCCTGCCGCGTTGACAACCACGCGGAAGTAATCCACGTCGCCGGCGGTGAGGTCGCCTTGCGTGTCCGACTCCGCCGCCACCTCAGCCGCAGAGGCCCGGTCGTCGCCCTGGTCCCCGGGAACGCCGCCGCCCGGCGCGGTCCCGCTGGCGGTCTGAACGACCGTCCCGGACGTCACGTGACGGTTCTCGATCATGCATCCGCCGGCGCTCTGGCACGTGTACCGGTGACCGCCCTCCTCGATGTAGCCGCCCTCGTTGAGATCGACGGTGGTGTTGCCTCCAGAGGATCTGAACGAACCGCCGGAGGTCACGTCCGGGACCCAGGAACCGGTGGGCAGGTCGGTCAGCGTGTCGCCGACCTCGTGGGTCGTTTGCCCGCCGCCGGTGGCTGCTTCCACCGTAACGTTGAAGTAGCGCCAGTCGTTGTCGCCGGAGGCGTCGCGAACCCGGTAAGTCATCAGCCAGGCGCCCTCCTCGGAGGGCGTGCCTGAGAGTTCGCGCGTGGCCGGATCGAAGCTCAGGCCCGGCAGCTGGGGCGAGAGGCTGTACGTGAACTCGCCGTCCCCGCCGCTCGCCGCCGGCAGCGTCGGCGCGTCGATGGCTGTTCCCACTGTGAAGTTGAGATCGTTCGGACCGGAACCCAGGTCCACCGGCATCGCCCCGGGATCCAGCGTCCGCCAGTTGCCGCCGCCCCAGTCCTCGACCCGTTCGGCGGCGTCAATGCACCCGGAGGCGTACCAGCCGGAGGTGGGCGAATCGAAATAATAAATGCCCGTGCACGGCTGTCCGCTGTCGTCCCTCACCGTGAGGCGCCCGGCGTCGCGGCCGATCCGCTCGAACCCGTACCGGCGTTCCACGCTGATCTCCACGCCGTCATGGAGGACCGTGACACGCAACCGGTTGTCGGCCAAAAAACGAAACTCCACGCGATCCAGCCCATCCCGGCTCACGACCACGCGCTCGAGGAAACGCGCCTCGAACGACGCCTGGTCCTCGGGCGCCCAACCCGCCACGGCGGTGGTGGACAGGTTGTTCCACTCGCCGTCGGAGCCTACCGTCACGTTGACTGCCTGTATCGGCCGATCGGAGGTCACCGAAAGCCGCCAGTTGCCGGTCCCGGCCCCCAATCGGCCAGTGAACAGCCCGCTGTCGCCGGCTTCCAGTTGCATCGCCGAAAGCGTCCGCGCGGCGCCGCCCGGCAACGTCAACTCCACCGTGCCCCCGGAGGCGGCCATTCCGGCGTCGTCCCGTGCCGCAATTGTCACCCGCGCCGCCGCCTCGCCTGGATTGATCAAGCGCAAACGGCTCTGTCGCGCGGCGTCGGCGGCTGGACGGAAAATTGCCACACCGTAACGGTACGTGCCCGCGCCGGCGTCCCTCGCCTCCAGCACCGTGTCGTGGACCGCCGCGAGCGCGCCGCCACCCGAACGCACAAAGGCCGACGGCACGACGGCGACGTCCGAATCGATCAGCAGGCGAACGTCCCCGGAGAGGCTGCCGAGTCCGCTCGCCAGACCCTTGGCCGCGTTCCCGGTCTCAAGCTCCGGGGCGGTGAACTCCACCGCCGCCCAAGGAGCCAGAGACAGGGTAACCGGCCCGGTGCGGGTGCCCGCGTCGTCAATGGCGACAATCTCCGCGGACCCGGACTCGTCCGTGCCGTTGACGATCCTCAGCACGCTCTGTGCAGCGCCGCCGGCCTCCGCGGGCACGAACCACGGGATCGTGTACCGCTCCGCTTGCGCAGCCGCGGAAAACCCCAGCAGGGCCGCGAAAAGCACCTTGCGTACGGTCATGGCGAAACGATCCTCAGGATCAGGGACTCCACGTTCGGCATCGCCAATTCCATGTCGTCCCCCCGCAGCAACTCATCCCCAATGCGCAGCGCCGCCGTTCCGTAAAGGTCGTTCGCGTCGGTGTCCCGGTCGTACACCGAGATCCATACGTCATCGCCGGGCAATACGGCCTGGATGGGCCGGTACCCGAAGTCCAGGATGTAACCCGGGGTCGTGATGGTATGCGTGAAGCCGGTGATGGAATCCCACTGGCGCCGGACCTCCCGCTGCGCTTCCTGCCGGCCACTTTCGATTTTCGCAACCTCGCCCTCCAGTTCCTGCAGCCGCTCGCGCTCCTCCGGCGTGAGCGGAGGGCCGGGCGCGATCTCGCTCTCGGTCTTTTTCTCCCGCAGGAAAAACAGTTCGTCGCATGCCTCGCATTCCACGCACATGGGGCGTTCGTCGTAGCGGAAGCACATGTTGCAGGAGGAGCGCCTCGACGGGTCGTCGCACACGTCTCCGGGGTCGCGTGAGAGTTCGTCCAGTCTTGCGGCCTGAGTCGGGGAAAGCGGCTCTCCCGGCGCCACCTCGCTTTCCCGCTGCTTGACCCGAAGCGGCCGCAGTTCTTCCTGGACAGCGCGCATCCGCCCGCCGAGAGCCGCCACGCGTTCCTCCGCAAGGCGGATCGCCCGCAGAACAACCGGGTCGCGCCGCTGGACCTGGACGAAAATGTCGGGTTCGGACAAGAAGTCGTCTCCTGCGTGGTTTTGAAGCACGACCCTGCCGATGGCGGCGAAGTATCTCCCGGTCTGGCCTTGCCCGGCGGGGGTCGTGCTCGTTCCGGTTTCGTCCGCTACGGTTTGCCCCGATGCGTGAGCCACGCTCGGCGTCATCGGAACCGGCATGCCGACGGGCGACGCATCCCGCACTATCAAGGCATCGTCCGCGCAACCGGACAGGCCAAGAAATGACGATAGACCAACGGCAATAATGCCGGCTAACCGCCAAGCTGCGTATCGCAACGGATTGATCCTCTGGGGACGCATAGGCCCGCGGCTGCGTCGCCGCGGTCGATCCATCAGGTACTGGACCCTCGATCCGAAGCGCCCAATACCCTGGGGCGTTCCTTCGCGCGATTGGCGGCGTTTATGCGGAACAAGAGTGGGCCGGTGTTCCATTGTTATCCGCACCTGATCGTCAAGCCGAGGAGATAGATGCTTCCCGAGCCGCTAATCAAACCCAGACTCACCCGACCGCCAGAGCATGAAGCCGAGTCGCCGGTTTGCACGCCAAGGTTGTTCAATCTGTACTTGTTCACCAGAGCCTGGGTGATCGTGCAGCTCTCGCCTTCGCCGAGTTCGATGACATCGTTCACTTCGACACACGAGCCGTCGCCGCCGCCCGGGTCTCCGCCGCCGGATACGGTGACGCGCACGCCGGAGGAGCAGTTGTTGTCTGTGTCCGATTCGCCCGTGACGGAATCCACGCAGGCGCCGTAGTAGTAGGTGCCCGCAGTGGAGGGCGCGGTCAGCCGGATGCTCTCGGCGCTCGTGCCCGACGCCGACAGGCCGCTCACGCTGTCGGTGCCGACCTGCGTATCGCTGCGGGAGATCGTCGCGTTGGAGGAACGGTAGTAGCGCAACGTCGTGGCCGCCGCTTCCCCGTCGCCGTCGTTGCGCACGGTGGCCGACAGCGTGAACGAACCGTCCGCGTTCGGGCTGTTATCGCTTACCGACGGGGACCGCACCACAAGGTCCGGCGCGCCGCCGCTCGAATCTTCTACTGCCACGGCGACCGCGCGGGAGCAGTTGTTCGCCGTGTCGGACTCGCCGACCACCGCGTCCACGCAAGCCCCATAGTAGTACGTGCCAACTCTTGACGGTACGGTCAGGGAGATTGATTCGTGAGTGCTGGCCGAAGCGTCGAGCGCGAGCACCACCATACCCACCTCCGTGTCGCCCGTGGATATCGTTGCGTCCGACGACTGGTAGTAGCGCAGCGTCGTCGCGGACAAAGCTCGAACACTACGGTTGCGGACAGTGGCGTTGAGGGTAAAGGTTTCGTTCGGTGCAAGTTTCGGCGCGCTTACATAGAGTCCCTGTTCGGTTACGTAGACCGCCCGCATCTCGAGATCAAGGGCGTCCCGTAAGGTCTCGGCCGAGAAGCTGTAGACTTTTGTTCTACCAGGGTAATCGTGGACCACGTAGAATCTGCCTTCTCCGTACGTGATTGAGTACGGTCTATACGGTCTATCGCTGCCCAGCGGCAGATAGAAGTCAGACGAAGCGTCACGGCTCCCGTCCGTTCGATAGGCGTAGACCCTGTCGTCGTTGCCGTAAACGACGTAGAACTTCCCGTCGGCGTGCGTGATTGCGCCGCTCAATCCGGGGTGCACGTCGAAGTCGGATGATCTTTCGCGACTCCCGTCGAATCTATAGGCATACACTCTTGCTCCCCCACCTCCAGCTCGGTTTCCGAGAATGTAGAGCTTTCCGTCAGCATATGTGATTCCCACAGGATAAGTGCCGGATGATACGTCGAAGTCGGCCGCCGCATCGCGCTGCCCAGAAGCGGTGTACGCATAGACTTTGTCGTTGACAGCATCCACGACGTAGAACCGTCCGTTGGCGAAGGCGATCTCATTCGGACTCCGATTGTCACGATCCAGGTCGAAGTCCGCAGAGGAAATTCGCCTTCCATCCGCCCCGTAGACATAAACCCTGTAATCAAAAATATCGGTAACGTACAGCCTGCCGACCGAGTACGCGATTCCCCGGGGAACTCGGGAAGCATCGACATCGAATTCGCTCGGGGCTGGGAGGCCGCCGCCGGCGTTCTCCACCGTAATGATGAACGTGAGCGAGTCTGTGTCGCCGTCGGTATCCCGGACCCCGTAGGTCATGTCGTACGCGCCGGCCGCAGTGGGCGTGCCTGTCAGGCGGCGCATGCTGGCGGTGGCGTTGAAGATTAGCCCCGGCACGGTCGGCGTGAGGCTGTAGGTCAGCGGACCGTCGCCGCCGCTGGCCTCGGGCAACGTCAACGCGGAGATCGCCGTGCCGACGGTATAAGTTTGATCGCCCGGGCCGCTGCCGGCGGCGAAACTCGGCGACGTGTCGGCGGACGACTCGGCGAAGCGCACGTGCAGCGTGTAATCGCCCGTGACCCGGCTGCTGTAGCCCGCGACGCGGACGAAATACGTGCCGGGGGAAACCTGCTCGGAAATCCGGAAGTTCGTCCCCGCACCGCCGTCGTCGTTCCTGCCCAGTTCGGCGCCGTCGGCGTCCTCCAGCCGCCCGAGCGTGTCAGTGCGGCCGGTGGTGTACGCCTCCAGCGTGCCCGGCGCATTGAGAACGACTCGGAAGTAGTCCACGTCACCGGCGGTGAGCTCGCCTTCGGTGTCCGACTCCGGCGCGACATCGGCCGCGGAGGCGCGGTCGTCGCCGTGGTCCCCGGGTACGCCGCCGCCGGGCGCCGTGCCGCTGGCGGTTTGAACGACCGTCCCCGAAGTTATGCGCCGGTTCTCGATCGTGCAACCGCCAGCGCTCTGGCAGGTGTAACGCTGGCCGGCGTGTTCGAAGTACGTCCCGTCGCCGAGGTCGACCGTCACGACGCCTCCGGAGGTGCGGACACCGCCGTCGCCCGACAGATTCGGCGTCCAACTCCCCGTGGGCAGGTCGGTCAGCGTGTCGCCGACCCCGTGGGTCCTTTCCCCGCCGCCGGTCGCCTCGTCCACTACGATGTTGAAGTAACGCCAGTCGCTGTCGCCGGAGGCGTCGCGCACGCGGTAGGTCATCAGCCAGGTTCCGGCCTCAGAGGGTGTGCCCGTGAGTTCGCGCGTCGCCGGATTGAAGCTCAGCCCCGGCACCTGGGGCGACAGGCTGTACGTGAATTCGCCGTCCCCGCCGCTCGCGGCCGGCAGCGTCAACGCGTCAATGGCCGTGCCCATCGTGAAGTCGAGATCGTCCGGACCGGAACCCAGGTCGACCGGCATCGCCCCGGCATCGAGGCCCACCCAGTTGCCCCCCGTCCAGTCCTCGACCCGCTCGGCGGTGTCGATGCACCCGGAGGCGTACCAGCCGGAAGCCGCGGACGCGAAATAGAAACTCGCCTCGCACCGCTGCCCGCCGTCGAACTCGAGAAACACGCGTCCCGCGTCGCGGCCGCTTCGCTCGTATCGGTACGCGCCCTCCTCGACGGCCTCGACGCCGTCCACGGTCCCCGAGTGGCGGAACCGGTTCCCCGCCAGTACCTGCCACTCGACGCGGCTCCGTCCGTTCCGGAGCGCGACGGCGCGGCCGAGGAAGCGCGCCTCGAACGACGCCTGGTCCTCGGGCGCCCAACCTGCCACGGCGGTGGTGGACAGGTTGTTCCAGTCGCCGCCGGAGCCGACCGTCACGTTGACTGCCTGTATCGGCCGGTCCGACATCACCGACAGCCGCCAGTTGCCCGTCCCGGCGCCCAACCGGCCCGTGAACAGCGTGCTGTCGCCGGCTTCCAGTTGCGTCGCCGTCAGCGTCCGCGCGGCGCCGGCCGGCAACGTCAACTCCACCGTGCCCCCGGAGGCGGCCATTCCGGCGTCGTCGCGCGCCCGGATCACGATCCGCGCGGACTCGCCGCCCGGATTGATCAGGCGCAGACGGCTCGGCTGGATCACGTCGGTCGCGGCGTGAAACAGCGTCACGTCGTAACCGTGGGCATCCGGCCCAGCACCCGAAGCCTCAAGCACCGTGGCGTTCATCGCGCTCAGCGCGCCGTCGGCTGCCCGCACATAGGCAGCGGGCACGACCGGAACATCGGATTCGATCGACAGGCGGACCTCGCCGGAAAGGCTTCCCAGCCCTGAGGGCAATCCCTTGGCCGCGCTGCCGGACTCAAGCTCCGCCGCGCTCAAATCCACCGCCGCCAGCGCGTCCAGCGTCAGCGTGGCGGGTCCGATGCGCGTACCGTCATCGCCGATGGCGTGAATCGACACCGTCCCTGCCGTCTCCGCATCGTTGACCAGCCTCAGCACGCCCTGCGGGTCGCCGCCGGGACTCGCCGGCACGAACAGCGGAACGGTGTACTGTTCCGCGTGGACCGCGGCGCAGCACCACAGCAGAAGCGCGGAGAGCGCGACACGAGGTTGCGACAGACGCATACTCGGCGGGAATCTTTAATTGGATTCGCTCATATACACCAACGACCAGTCCGTGTCATATCCCACTTTGGAGATATGATGAATCGGCTTGGGCGCGATGGGGACGGAAGGCGAAACCGCCGTCAAATACCTGTCGGCCGTCAGCGCGGCACCAGGGCGTACGCTGACAGGACCCGCTGCACCAGGGCGACCTGCCCGGAAAGGCCCTGCTTCCTGTAGACCTGCTTCAGAAGGAAGCGGACATAGCTTTCCTTGAAGCCCGCGGCCGCGGCGATCTCGCGCACCGTCCGGCCCTCGGCCAGCAGCGCTGCGACACGGCCCTCCGACGGCGTCAGGCCGAGCAGCGCGGACACACGGGCCGGATTGACGCGCAGACGGTTCGCCGGGTCGGCCACCAGCGCCAGCGCTGCCACGCGGCGGGCTCCGAAGTCCGCCTGCGTGGGCTCCACGGGGTGTACGTGAAGCTGCAGCCCCGACCGAAGCATGGGGCGCTGGATTGTCATCGAACCGCCGGACGGCGGGCCGTTGCCGAGCCTCGGCAGCGCACGCTTCAGGAGGCTCTGCAATCGGCTTTGATCCGCCGGCAGCGAGGCGCGCAGGAAGCCGTCGCGGTCAGACAGCCCGTGACCGCGCTTCAGCATAGCCAGGGCAGGGTTGTTCGCCGCGAGCACGCGCCCCTCGCGGTCCAGGTGCAGTACCCCGATCCGGCTGTTGTCCAGCAGGCCGGCGAGTCCGGCGCTCAGCGCCTCGGCGCCAGCCAGTGCCTGGCGCACGAGGACGCACTGGCGGACATGCGGCACGACGGACTCGATCAGCCGCAGTTGATCGGATTCCCAGCCGCCGGACGCGGCCGGGTCGCCGATGGCCCAGCCGACGCGCAGGTCGTCCGGCCTGTCGAGGCGCACCACCAGGCCGTTCCGGGAGTGGACGCGGCGGTGCCCCTCGTTGTATGCCGTCGACGTCCTCAATTCCTTTTTGGTGTACAGGTCGGGAATATGGACCAGTTGGCCGACCGGCCGCCCCAGGAAGCGTGGCATCGCTTCGTCGTGGGGGTAGTAGACATCGAAATACAGTCGCGCCATATCCTTACGAGGCTCGCCACGGTAGACGCACCGGGTAAAGTGGACGCGCCCGTCTTCGCCGGCCCCTTCGCCGACGGCCAGTACGTTGCCCACGGCGCCACAGGCGTCGTCGATAAGGGCGGCGGTGGCGGGCCAGTGGGCGTCGTCGAGCGCGGCTCGGTGCAACGAAGCAAGTATACGGTCAAATGCATCGAGTGGATCCGCCACACTTCCTCCTGAACGACGGTCGGGCACCGGATTCGGTGCACATTTTATGCGAATCCAGGGAGCTCGTAACACTCCCATGTAGTAGGTATGGAGTGGCGAAAATTGCGCTCTCCTCCTCCAGTCCAGTTGTGTCGGCTCCTTGCGCGCCTCCCAAGGCCTCTTGTTCTTTGTCGCAGCGAAGCCGGTTCTTTTTCCAAGCTTATAGATTACCCTGAGTCGCCGAAAAATGACCGCACCGCCAGCGGGAGGACGGGGGACGGGGCATGGCCGTCCGAGGATCGGACCTGTCTTTCTTCCGTGGGAATCACGGGCTTTACGGCAAGCTATGCTACATGTGGCTTTTATGTTTTTTTCGTGCTTTATTCATGTTGTTTACGGTGTTTCCCGGGTCCGACCCGCCGCGAGAGCCAGAACGGGCAAGACGCACGTCAAGACCAACCGCACAAACTCAACAACGACTTGTCGTGCATGCACGACAATGCGATCTTGGCAGTTTCGGCCGTAGCTTCCACTCGAGCGCGCCGGTCGAGACCGACGGACATCCCGCCGCGCGATCCGGCGTCGCCGTTATCTTGCGTTTTCGTCCCCGTCGGCCGCGCCAATGGCGCGAACCATCGCCAACTCCCAGCCGTCCTTCTGCGTGCGCAGCACGTTGGCCGCCTCGGCGCATCGCCACTGGTCCCATTCCAGGCCGCTGGCACGCGCCGCCGCCCAGATGCAGCCTTCCAGCCAGGAGCGGTGAACGTCCTTCGCCTGTTGCTCCGTCAACGTTGTCGCCAGGCGCCGGCCCAGGCGCACGTCCGCCCCGCCGGCAGTCTCCGCGGCCACCAGCGCTTCGATCCGTTCGGCCAGTTCCGCCTGCTCGGCCGGCGTTTGCTCGTGGGCGCGGACGCTGACCGAGAACCCGCCCTCGCCGTCGCGCTCGATCTTGGCCGCGACCACGCCGCCGCCCGCGCGCCCCTTGCGCCGCACGAACACGGTCTCCCGTTGCGCAGGCTCGGCGCCATCGCCGAACAACCGCTTGTAGAGGCTGCCGGCAGGTACGCCGGGCTTCAGTCTTCGCGCCCGCTGCTTCGCCGCTCCCCGCCGCGTCGGATCCACGCAGGCATCCGCCAGGCGATCCGCCGAGCGTCCGGTGAACCCGTGCATGACCGGACGCACGAGCCGCTCGATCCAGCGTTCGCCCAACAACGCCTTTGCGGTCCGCACCCCCCGGGACACCGTGCCGCGATGGCAACCCAGTGCAGCCGCCAGCGCGGACTGGTTGACGAACACCCCGGCATCCAGCAGCGCGATCCACTGCTCCGCGTTCTCCAGCGGCGAGACGCCCTCGGTCCACTCGTTCTCCCCGTGCATGAGGGACGCGCACTCGGCATCCGTGAACGACGCCTCGCGCACCTGGGCCCGCCACGGCAGGCCGGCGCGCCGGCACGCGTCCAGCCGGCGCACGCCGAAGATCACCTCGACCTTGTGGGTATCCCCGGGCGGCAGCCTGCGCGCCAGCCCGAGCTGCTGTTGTCCGTCGCGCACGATCGAGGATGCCAGCGAGTTCAGCGACTCGTCATCCATGCCGGACCCGCGCCGATTGTGATATCGCCACGGCCGCACCTCGGCCGGATCGAATGCCTCTACCTGAACCTGTTCCTCGGTACCGCGCGGTCCCGCTTCCTGTGTTTCTTCAATCATGTTTCTGGCAAGGCCTCGAACCTGGAATGGACTATCCTGGGAAAACGCCGGGAGCTTCGGTTACTTGGCGCCGTCTGTCAACCGATGGCTCCGTTCAAGCGTGTACATACTATTTTCAGCGTATTGGAACAAACAAATCAATAAGATGCAAGGGAACTAAAGTCTACTTGAATTTGCAATTATATTTAAAAAACAATTACTTATATTATCGATTCAAATAGCGTCCATTTCATGATCGAATCATCAAATTGATGTCGTTCGCCGTGCCGATTGTCGGCGGCAAGAGTCCGGCAGACGGAGCCAAACGTTGATATACGTATATAAACTATATTAGTATAGTTTGGTTATTGATTTTCAATGGAGTCAAAAAAAACGGAAGCATCTGCCGCCAGAAGAGAACGAAATGCGTTGGGGTGTAGAAAAGCGATTGACATTTATAGAGTTCCGTCTCTTCTGGGAGGGTGGAATCAATCGCGCGGACATCATCGAGCAGTTCGGCGTGTCCGTGCCGCAGGCATCCAAGGACCTGCGGCTGTACTCGGAAAATGCCCCCGGGAATCTGGTCTACGACAAGAGCGCGAAGCGATACCTGGCGGCGGCCGAATTCGAGCCGGTCTTTCTTCGGGCCGAGTCCGGCTCGTATCTCGCCCAACTCCAGAGCGAGTCCAATCCTGTCGGAACCCCACAGGAGTCCTGGCTGTCATCAGCGCCGGATTGCGGTGTCATGCCCATACCTTACCGGCGCATCGACGCGAATATTCTTCGCCGGATCGTGGGCGCTGCCAGAGACAACCGTTCCATGGAGATTCGATACCAGTCAATGAATCCGGAACGCCCTCTCCCGCTGTGGCGGCGCGTTACGCCCCACGCCTTCGGCAACGATGGCCTGCGTTGGCACGCGCGGGCCTTTTGCCATATCGATGAGAAGTTCAAGGACTTCATTCTTTCGCGTTGTCTGGACGTACGTAGCGAGGGCCCAGCGGGGAGTCATTCGGAGGCGGATACGTATTGGGCTGAGAGATTCGCCGTGACAGTCGTGCCAAATCCGCAATTGAACGAAGACCAAAGAAAAGTGATCGCGCGGGATTTCCGGATGGAGAACGGCGTAGTCTCCATTCCCGTGCGCAAGGCGATGCTCTACTACTTTCAGAAGCGGCTGCGGCTGGATGTATCCGACGAACTGGATGAACCGTATGAGACTCCGATCGTCATTTCGAACAGAGAGGCCTTCGACGCCGCGCTACGCGAGGCGGTGTCGTGTTCCAGGCACTGAGCACACCACAGGGATTCTTCACTGACCACCTGCGCCCTCGCGCCCCCGACCGAACCAAACAGCTGCGCAGAGCCACGCTATCGGCGGCGCGGGTTGGTTGGTCGAACCCTTCCAGTTCGAGCCCTCCTTTCTGCCAGGCGCCGCAACCTTTCGTCAACTGCCCTTTGCTCAGCTTCCGATTCAGCTTTTTTCTTCTTCGCCTTTTCCTGGAGTTTATCGTTCAGCCCGGAAGTCGCCTTGGTGCCCCACATACCAACCAATGCCATGGCAGCCATCATCGACGGCCCGGCGTAGGCGGCGGCCCACAACGTCCAAGGCAACCACAGCCCGCAACAAACGGTCGTATCGGGAGAGAAATGCCAGTTAAGGATGTACAAGTACACGGCGGACACGAGGCTGGTCCAAAAACCGAACCTCCAGAGAATTCGACGATACCGCCGCCATCTCGAAATCTGTTCCTGAAGTATCTCGATGCCGACTTCTTCTTCAATGAGTGGATTCCTGGCGAGCCCTTCTGCTTCGGTAGCCAGTTCGCGCTGACGATTCTGAAGCAGCCTGTAGAAGCTGGCCCAGGCCGTAACCAGCAAGTTTGCCGCAAACGCCATCGCCATGCCGCTGGCGTACGCACCCAGCGTGCATTGTGCGCACTCCTCCACGAAAGGCTCTTTCTCGGGGTTAACTCGTTGCCGGCTTCGAATACAGCGGAACGCTATTCAGCTCGAAGAAGTCGAACGCGTTGGCCAACCGGGAGGCGAAGCCCTTATCGCCGAGGTTCACGAATGCCTGGGCGTTCTCTGTGTCAAACTCGACCCGCGAGGCCGACTCATCCATGACGATGAAATGGTGATCGAAACCGTCCCAGTCCTGCGCGTCGGCCTTCGCAACCGTCACTCGCCCATTGATCTCCGCGCGCTCGATGGCGGCCAGGAGAGGATGATCCGAGACTGCCTGTCCCGGATCGACATCAATGTCGTCGACGATGAGGATCGAGAGCCGTGAATCCTGCCGGCGAAGAAACTTGATTGCAGCGCTGGCCATCTCGGGATCGGCGTAAGCGAGCACACCATCGAACGTTCTGGAGAGCCTGCCCGACAAGACCTTCACGCTGGTCTCGGCGTTGTCCAAAAACTTGTGAAGCAAGTACACGGCGTGAGCCGGCTTGCCGTTACTGATGACCCTGTCATTCCTGGCAGTGAAAGCGGCGTCGATCATTTTGAAATACAGGCGCTCTTCGTCGTTCGCGCCGTCAGCCGCAAAGATGCTGCGTGGCTCGGTCATTTCAGATGGTCCCCGTGGATGGCGTGGCCCCGAAGGGGCAAAGCAAGTCTACATAATCGGTCATGACCGAACAAATGGTTAGATTTACAGATGCCACATTAGTTCTGGCTATATTTTTCGGGCCGGACCAGCCGCCCGTCAGTCCGCCTGGAGCTCCCAATCAATAACCCAGCCATACGGCGGTATCTCCCTGCCGGGCGCCCGGTATCGATTGTCTTCGACCGTAAAGGCGGTGGAAATCGAAACAGTCGTATGCGTACCCACCAGAGCGAGGGCGCGTGCGGACAGCCCTTTCGGGCGTCGTGGGCGCGGCGCGGGGCCATGGATGGCCAGGAGCGCCGCAACCCGATCCGAAGCCCGCCAGGGATGGCGGGCGAAGGTTTAGCCCGAAAGGGCTGTCCGCACGCGCCCTCGCGCCCCCGACCGGAGAGACAGGCCCCTTCGTCAGCGAGACAAAGCGCCGACCTGAGCGACAGGGCTCCTGTCCGAGAGACGAGGCGCCGAACGGAGAGACTCGCGTCAGTCCTCGTCGGCGTCCTCGCTGAGCCCCCACCAAGCCAGACCGCCATAAACCATCAGCCCGACGGCAACCACCGCAAACGGCAGCGGCGGCAGCCAGAGCGGCACGTCGCCGATGCTCTGATAGGGACCGATGAAGCCCGCCGAGAGCGCGCCCACCACCAGCCCGATGACAATACCGAACGCCAGCTTCGGCTGACTGCGCCACGTCAGTCCCCACAGCAGGAGGAAGACGACAAAGGCGGTCATGGTCCAGAACATCGCAGTCTCCGTGTCTTGGCGAGGCCAGTCTTCAGTGTTCTGGCGAGGCCGGTCTTCAGTCGGATTACCCCGGCCCGCCTCAGTGGGCCTCGCCCGGATGGCTCGGCACGAAGGTCGTCTCGCCGAAAAAGTCCAGCCGCGTCAGCAACGTATAGTCCCCCTCCAGCGCGAAAAAACCGATCGCAAACAGCAGCAGCACAGGGGGTCCGAGAATCGCGTAGATCAGCGCGATGCGCTCCCACGCCATGTGCATGAAGACCGCAATGATGAAACCCGCCTTGGCCAGCATGAAGATGAGGATCAGCGACCAGCGCAGATAACCCTGCAGGCCGATGTAGTCCACCATGTAGGAGAACGCGCTGAGCACGAACAGCAGCACCCAGACCCAGAGGTAGATGGCCAGTGGGTGCTGTTGATGTCCTTCGGATGCCGTTGCCATTATCAGTTTCCCGTCCGGCGGTTTCGCCCCGGATCAGGGCGCCGCCTCAGTGCAAATTGCCTCACCACAGGTAGAAGAAAGCGAAGATGAAGACCCAAACCAGGTCGACGAAGTGCCAGTACAGGCCGGCGATCTCGACCACTTCGTAGTTTCCCGACGCCTCGTAGTCGCCCCTGAGCACCTTCAGCGCGATCACCGCCAGGTAGATCACCCCGCAGGACACGTGGAAGCCGTGAAAACCGGTGATCATGAAGAACGTCGAACCGAACTGTGCCGCGCCCATCGGGTTGCCCCAGGGCCGCACCCCCTCGTCGACGATGAGCTTCATCCACTCGAATGCCTGCATGCCGACGAACGTGGCGCCGAAGGCGGCGGTGACGAACATCAGCGCGGCGGTCTTCGCCCGGTCCCCGCGGTAGCCGTAGTTCACCGCCAACGCCATGGTGCCGCTGCTGGTGATGAGGATGAACGTCATGATCGCGATCAGGATCAGGGGAATGGGGTCGCCGCCGAAACTGAGCGCAAAGACCTCGCTGGGATTGGGCCACGGCACCCGCGTGGACATGCGCACGTTCATGTAGGACGTCAGGAAGAGCGAGAAGATGAACGTGTCGCTCAGGAGGAAGATCCACATCATGGCCTTCCCCCACGGGACGTGGAAGGTCTGCCTGTCGGCGGTCCAGTCGCGGGCGAAGCCGCTCAAGCCCTGTGGCAGGGCCGCTGCGCCGCCGGTATCGGTCATTTCGGAAGCCATCGTCAATCGCTCAGGTGGACAGCAGCAGGCCGAACAGGATCAGCCAGACCAGCAACAGGTAATGCCAGTAGACCGAACACAGGGTGACGGACAGGCGTACCCCGGCGACCTCGGTGACCGGGCGCGATTCCAGACCCTTCCACACCGTGTTGGACGCCCGCGCCCAGAACCACAGCCCGCCCGCCAGGTGCAGTCCGTGAAGCGCCGTGAGGATGTAGAAGAACGCATCGGCGGGATTGGTGGCCAGGTAGTAGCCGCCCGAGATCAACTGGCGCCACACCAGCAACTGGCCGCCGAGAAAGGCGAACGTCAGGATGCCCGCGGCCATGAGATTGGGCTTCAGTCCGTCCAGGTCTTCCCGCGCCACGGCGGTGCGTGCGCGCTGCAGCGCGACGCTGGCCAGTATCAGCAGCCCCGTATTGACCCACAACAGGCCCGGGTCGGGCATCGGCCGCCAGTCCGGGAACTGGGAGCGCATGTTGTAGACGATGGCGAAGAGGCCGAACAGGCTGGTGACCACGGCCAGGAAAACCCACAGGCCGACCCGCTGCGGCGCGGCGTTGACGGCGCCGCCCTCCTCGATCACGCCCTGTTCCAGCCAGGGCTTGGTCTTCAGGCGCTGCAGCAGGAACAGCCATACCAGGATGGCTCCGCCCAGGGCCGCGAAGAGTACGGAAATGTTCATCAGTGATGGACACCGTGGTCACGCCCGGCCGCCACGCCGGCGTGGGGCGGCTCGGTCTGCGGGATAAAGTCTTCCTTCTCTCCCGGGACGCTGTAGTCGTAGGGCCAGCGATGCACCTCGGGAAGATTGGGACCCCAGTTGCCGTGTTTCGGCGGCGTATCCGGCGTCAGCCACTCCAGCGTGGTCGCCCGCCAGGGGTTCGGGTCCGCCTTCGGGCCCCTCCACAGGCTCCAGATCACGTTGACGAAGAACACGATCTGCACCGCGGCCACGATCAGCGCCGCGATGGTGATGCCCGAGTTGAGCGTCTGCGCCGATGCGGGGATGAAGTCCGTGTCGCCGTACGCGTAGTAGCGGCGCGGCACGCCGAGGATGCCCAGGTAGTGCATGGGCAGATAGATGGAGTAGGTCCCCAGCAGCGTCAGCCAGAAATGCACCTTGCCCAGGGTCTCGTTGAACATCCGCCCGGTGATCTTCGGGAACCAGTGGTAGATCGCGGCAAACACCACCAGCACCGGGGAGACGCCCATGACCATGTGGAAGTGTCCGACCACGAAATACGTGTCGGACAGCGGCAGGTCCACCGTGACGTTGCCCAGGAACAGCCCGGTCAGCCCGCCATGGATGAACGTGAAGATGAAGCCGATGGCAAACAGCATGGGCACCCTGAGATGGATGTCGCCCCGCCACAGGGTCAGGATCCAGTTGTAGACCTTCAGGGCCGTGGGCACCGCGATGATCAGCGTGGTGGTGGCGAAGAAGAACCCGAAGTAGGGATTCATGCCGCTGACGTACATGTGATGCGCCCAGACCACGAAACTGAGCGCGCCGATGAGCACGATCGCCCAGACCATCATCCGGTAGCCGAAGATGTTCTTGCGCGCGTGCACGCTCAGCACGTCGGAGACGATCCCGAAGGCAGGCAGCGCGACGATGTACACCTCCGGGTGCCCGAAGAACCAGAACAGGTGCTGGAACAGGATGGGGCTGCCGCCGCCGTAGTCCAGTTCCCGGCCCAGGGACAGCATCTCGGGCATGAAGAAGCTGGTGCCGACGACCCGGTCGAGCGTCATCATGACCGCCGCCACCAGCAAGGCCGGAAACGCCAGCAGACCCAGGATAGTGGCGACGAAGATGCCCCACACCGCCAGCGGCATGCGCATCAGGGTCATGCCGCGGGTGCGCGCCTGCAGCACCGTGGTGACGTAGTTCAGCCCGCCCATGGTGAACGCGACGATGAAGATGGCCAGCGAAACCAGCATCAGTACGATGCCCCCGCCGATGCCCGGCGTGCCCTCGCTGATCGCCTGGGGCGGGTAGAGCGTCCAGCCGGCGCCGGTGGGCCCGCCGGGGACGAAGAAACTGCCCAGCAGCACGATGACGCTCAGCAGGTAGACCCAGAAGCTGAGCATGTTCATGTAGGGGAAGACCATGTCCCGGGCGCCGCACATGAGCGGAATCAGGTAATTCCCGAAGCCGCCCAGGAACAGCGCCGTCAGCAGGTAGATGACCATGATCATGCCGTGCATGGTCACGTACTGGTAATACTGGTTGGGGTCCACCAGGTTGAACGTGTCGGGGAAACCCAGTTGCAGCCGGAACAGCAGCGACAGCACCAGCGCCACCACGCCGACGAAAATGGCGGTGATCGCATACTGGATCGCGATCACCTTGTGATCCTGGCTCCAGATGTACTTCGTGATGAAGGTGTCGGGATCGTGAAGGTGGTGATCGCGGTCGGCGATTGCAACGTACGCCATCAGTTGGTTCCCCCGCTCAAGGTATTCAGGTAGGCGACCACGTCGTCGACGTGATCGTCGGTGGGCAGGATGTCCGCCATCAGCATCATCTGGTCGCCGTACAGGTCGCCGGGATGGGCGCCGCGGACCCCGTCGCGGAAGTTGCGCAACTGCGCCGCCAGGTACCAGTCGTTCTGGCCGGCCAGTGCCGGGGCGTTGACGGCCCAGATGCCTTCGCCGTTGGCGCCGTGGCATGCCGCGCAACTGCCGTAGATCCGTTCGCCGCGTTCCACGTCGCCGAATATGGTCTCCTCCACCGTCTGCGCCGGCATGGTTGCGATGTAGGCGGAAACGTTGAGGATCGACTCATCGTCCGGGATCACGGCCATGACCGGCCGCATGTTGGCGCCGACTGCATCCTCGGGGTGGGTTCCGCGGACACCGTCCCTGTAGTAGCGCAGTTGCCGGGCCGTATATTCCACATCCATTCCGGCAATGGCAGGCGCGTCCAGGCTCAGGATGCCCTGCCCGTCCCGGCCGTGGCAGGCGCTGCAATATGCGTAGCTTGCCTGGCCGAGCGCTGCGTCGCCCTGGCCGCGTTCCATGGTCTCCGCGTACGTGGGATGGCTGTCCAGCCAGGCCTCGAAGTCGGCGCGTTCGTCGACGACGACCCGTCCCCGCATGGTGTGGTGAGCGAATCCGCAGAGTTCCTCGCAGAGAATCTCGTACTCGCCCACGACGGTGGGCGTAAACCAGGCGTAGGTGACGTGGCCGGGCACCAGGTCCATCTTCACCCGGAACTGCGGCACCGCAAAGTTGTGGAGGACGTCCTTGGATCGCAGCCATGCCTGCATGGGCTGATCCACCGGCAAGTGCACGATGGGGCTCGAGATGAGGATGTCGTCCCGGCCGACAGGATCGTCGGGGTCCATGCCGAACGGGTTTTCGGGCGACGTGTGCCGGATGTCGACGTTCCCGAATTCACCGTCCTCGCCGGGAAAACGGTAGCTCCAGTGCCATTGCTGGCCCACGGCCTCGAACTCCGCGGCTTCTTCCGGGACGTTGACGAATTGCCCCCAGACCACCAGTCCCGGCGCCAGCATGACCGCCACGCCGATACTCGTGCCCACCGTGAGCCAGGTCTCGAGCTTCGTGTTCTCCGGGTCGTAGTCGGCCCTGTGCCCGGCGCGGTGCCGGTAGCGAACCACGCACCAGGCCATGAACAGGTTCGCCACCACGAATACCAGCCCCGTCACGATGAACGTCACGTTCACGGTGAGATCGATCAGCCCCCAGTTCGAAGCGAGTGGGGTGAAATACCACGGGCTCAGGAAGTGGAAGGCCAGCGAGGCCAACACAAGCAATACCAAAGCGACTGCCAACAGCATAAGATCTCGGAGCCTTTCCTGGCCTTGCCCGGCGCCCGTGCGCCGGACGCGCGGTTACCGGCCTATTCGATAATGAATTTTCCGTTCATGAGCACGTAATGGCCGGGAAATGAACAGAAATACGTATAGTCGCCGCCGGCTTCGAGACCGGCGAGGCTGAATGTCACGGACGTTTCCTCTCCCCCTCCGATCATTCGGGTGGTGGCAAGGACACGGGGGTCGCCTTCGGGCAGATATTCGGGCGGACCGGCCGTTGCGGCAACCGTGGCGAGAGGCATGTAATCGGCTGTCGTGGTCAGCACCCAGTTGTGGCCCATGACGTTTGCGGCCAGTTGACCGGTGTGGATCAGGTCGATCGTCACCTCTTCGCACGCGGCGCTGACGCGAATCTCCGCTACGTTCCACTGGATGAGGTCGTTACCTTCAATGACCTGGGTGCACTCCTGACCCTGTGCCGTACCGCAAAGCGCCAGACCCAACAGGGCCGCTGCCGCAAGATATCTGTTCATTGATTCGTACTCCTGGCCCGGTTGCCCGCAGTTTTCGGCGGATGGCAGGACGGTGTTTCAACCAGTTTCGACCGCCGGTCCGCAAGTACGGTTCCCCGGATTTCCGGACCTCGGATTTCGGGCGCGAATATTACCAGAATCGCCGCCAGCGGGTAACGGAGATTCTACGCTGTTTTCGGTCCGGACAAGTAAGATATCCGACCTGAATCGTGCAACGAGGGCCATGACTCCGTGATCGGATTGCTGCAACGGGTGAGCCGCGCCAGCGTGGAGGTGGAAGGACGGACCGTCGCCGGGATCGGCTCCGGGCTGCTGGTCTTCGTCGCCGTGGAGACCGGCGACACGGAGGCCCAGGCCAGGCGACTGATGGAGCGTCTGCTGGCCTACCGCATCTTCGAAGACGATCGGGGACGAATCAACCTCGACGTGCGCCAGGCGGGCGGCAGCCTGCTGCTGGTGCCGCAGTTCACGCTGGCCGCCGATACCCGCAAGGGCAACCGGCCGGGATTCTCGAAAGCAGCCCCGCCGGCGCTGGGCCGCGAACTGTTCGACTACATGGCCAGGCTGGGCGCCGACGCCCCGGTTCCCGTGGCGACCGGAAGATTCGGCGCCACGATGCGCATCGACCTGTGCAACGAGGGCCCGATGACCTTCTGGCTGAGGGTTCCGCCCGCAAATTGATTGTTTGCCGGAGTGGCACCCGCGGCCGGGTTCGCATGGGTCGAGGGCAGGGAACGAGCCGGCGACGATAAACTGCGGCCGGCTTTAGCGTATTATTGGCGTATCGGCCAGGTATTGGAGCGAAACAATGGGATTGGGTGGCATCAGCCTCTGGCAGCTGTTGATCGTACTGCTGATCGTCGTGTTGGTATTCGGTACGAAGCGCCTGAAGACCCTGGGCGGCGACCTGGGCGGCGCACTGAAGAGCTTCCGCAGCGCGATGGATAGCGACGAGGAACCGGACGGCGAATCCGCTGATAGTCCTCGTCTGGCGACCGCCGAGCCGGACGCCGAATTCGCCGAGCAACGCACAGAGAGCCAAAGCAGCAGCACCTGAGTACCGACGTCGTTCGGTTCCGTACGGGCTCATGCGTCCCGAGAGGAATTTGGCGAGAGCGTTGAAATCGGCGTGGGAGGCGGCGCGATGATGCGCCAAGCCGCGTTTGCACTGGGGATCGCGATCCCGTTTTTCGTGTCGCAAGGCTCCGCGCAGGAAATTCCCCGCATGGCCGACGGGCGGCCTGATCTCCGGGGCATTTGGCAGACACTCAACACGGCCGACTGGGATATCCAGGACCATTCCGCCGAGCTCGGCGTGCCGGCCGGGCAGGGTGTCGTGGTGGGAAACGAACTGCCCTACCTGCCGGAGGCTCTCGCACAGCGCCGGGAGAACTACGAGAATCGGCTCACCGAAGATCCGGTGGCGAAGTGCTTCATGCCGGGTGTGCCTCGCGTCACCTACCTGCCCTACCCGTTCCAGATCGTTCAGACGCCGGAACAGGTCACGATCCTCTACGAATACGCGCACGTATTCCGCAACATCTACATCGGCAGCGAGCATCCGCCCGGGCCCATCCAGTGGTGGATGGGCGACTCCCGCGCACACTGGGAGGACGACACGCTGGTGGTGGACGTCACTCATTTCACGGACCGGACCTGGTTCGACCGCTCGGGTAACTTCCACAGCGAGGATCTGCACGTGGTCGAGCGCTACACGCTCACGGGCCCCGATCACATGACCTACGAGGCGACCATCGAGGACCCGCAGGTGTTCTCCAGGCCGTGGACCATGAGCATGCCCCTGTACCGCCGCCAGGAAAGCAACATGCAGATACTGGAGTACGAATGCGGCGCGTATCTCGAGGCGGCCCGGGACGCGGAGTAAACCCGGCGACAACCGGGCCTCGCGCAGGGCAGTTCCAACGCCCGGATATTCCCGCGCCGGGCGACGCGGCCGAGAATTCCGGCGCCGGGCGTTCCCGCCGGGCGGTCAGTAATCCAGCGGCGCTCCCCGCATCGGGTTCACGCCGTTGTGGAAGTTGCCCTGGTCGCGCACCGTGCGCGCCACGCCGTTTTCGTCGTAGTGAACCCACACGAGGCCGTGCGCATCGCCGTTCCCGGGCATGTCGATCTTCGTCATCAGCTCCCGGGATTCGGCGTCGTAGACGTAGAGCCGCCCCTCGGCGTTGCTCGTCGCCCACATCTCCCGGCCGTTGGGCGCCAGCAGCACATGGTCGACCATGTACCCGCCATAGAGAGTTTCCAGGTGCTGTCCGGACGCGGAATCGATGACCGTCAGCGTTCTGCCGAAATGGCCCGCGGCCTCGCCCTTGTCGGCAATCCACAGTTCGGTTTCGTCGGCGTTGAGCGTGCCGCCGTACGGACCGATCCCCGTGCCGTTCGTCCACACGACCTCGCCCGTGTCGATGTCCATCTTGGCCACGTTGGACAGGGTGTTGATGACGTAGATGTTTTCCCTGGAGGAATCGACCAGCGCCCAGTTGGGGCGGTACCCCGGAATCGGGAACTCGGCCTCGACCTCCCAGGTATCCGGATTGATCTTTGCGATCCAGTACGGGCGCATCGCCATGAGCCGGCCCTGGTACATGCTGACCGCGCCGAACATTCCGGTCCCCCGGCCGGGCGCATAGCCTGCCGGCTCCATGAGCGCGTAGATGTACTCGTAGTCCGGATCGGTCCACACCGTGTAGGCGAAGCCGCCCAGATCGACATCCAGGATTCCACCGACGATCTCGTCCGAATCGGGGTCCAGCAGCATCAGCGCAAGCCCGCCCTGATCCCGGCCGAACATGTCCAGAAGCACGTAATCGCGGAAGACCTGGCCGTGGTGCAGACGGCCGCCGATATCCAGTTGCACGATGGGCTGCAGCGTCACCGCGTCCACCTTGATCAGGGTCGCGGAGGTGGCGAGCCTGTTCAACCCGACAGGCCGGGCCGAATCGACAGGAACCGCCTCGTCCGGCGGACGCGGCCCGACGATGTAGACAAAGCGACCGTCCGGCGACATCACCGTCGTGTGAACGGCTCCGCGCAACGACTCGGGCAGCATGTAGCTGGCAATCACCTCGTGGGTCTCGGCGTCGCCGACCACGACCGCGCTGCTCGCCGGCAACCGGTAACCCTCGAACAGGACAGCCGGCCGGCTCGCCGCCCCGATGTTCTCGTAGAAATAGGTCCTGCCCGGCTCCGGCGTGAATTTCGGCTCGCCCGGGTCGTAGGTCGCCAGCACCTGGACGTCGTAGTGGCTCAGCAGACTGCCTTCCTGCGAGCGGCGCGTCCAGGTCGCCTGCAGGGACTCGAACGTCTCGATGGCTTCGATCTGCAGATCGCGCTCCGTCTTGACGAACTGGATTTCCGAGCCCCGGTTGGCCCTCACCGTCTCCAGGTTGCCGAGCCATGTTTGCGGCAACTGCGGCTCGAGCGGCAGGTCGGCGAGGGTGCGAACGTACATGGAAATCGCAACGAGATCGTCGTCGGAGGGGTCCATCTGGCTGACGATGACCCCCATGACGGGATTGTTTTCCAGCTGATCGAAAATGTCGACGGGCGTCGGGCCGAACAGAAGACTGGGTCCCACCAATCCCTCTCCCGTTGCGGCGTGGCACAGGTGGCAGCCGATATCGGCGTGGAAGAGTTCCCGCCCCTGGTCGACGAGATCGTTCATGTCCTGTGACCGGGCGCTGCCGGTAGCCAGCATTACACCGGCCAGAAGCGCGAGTGATCTTTCATGCATCGGGATGCTTCCTTGTGGTCAGATGATCCTGTGCATGTGACGGGACAGGCTGTCTCCGGCAGGATCGACAGGAAACAATCGCCTCACATTGTGCAGGTAAATGAAGCCTTCCCTGCGGTGTTCGGCGGCGCGCAGGTACAGGGTATTCTCGCGATAGCGGGTATGGCGGCTGGGGTCGACCGCCACGAGAATCCGGTCGCCAGGGATGAACGTATCGTGATCGAAGCCGAGATCGATGAGTTCCCGCCGGTTGTCCATCTCGAGCGTCCACGTTTGCCCGATTTCGATTCCGTCAATCGCCTGCCCGTCCGGGATGTCCGTAATCTCGACGAACATGAGTGGATGCGGATAGATCAGCTCGAAATTCCTTACTTCCACCTCGGCAGTGAATCGTCTCAGGTCATCGTAGACCCCAATGACGTTGTGGTGCCCCAGGGCGGAAACGGCCCATAGCATGATGACCGTGTGTGCGAACAGCCGAACCATCTGCATGCGACCAACACCCCGTACGCCAGCCCGAAAGTGCAGCCTACCATGCCGGCAATGGTTTGAGCGTCAACCCGGCTGGGACACGGGCCCCGGTCAGGCGCGCTCAGATACTCGAATACGAATGTGGCGCGTATCTCGAGGCGGCCCGCGACGCGGAGTAATTGCGCCGCAGAGAGATAAGCCAGGCAACCAGTAATCGGGCGCAGCGCCCCGCCCGGAATTTCACCGGCGGCCTGGATCGTTTCGGAATCCAGTACATGGACATTCTATGCGCAGTTTTTCTTGCGCATATAGTTGCAAATTGCGTATATAATTTGCGCATAGGCCGTTTATGTGGCGCAATGGCGCCTATACGCAATAATTCAGCTTCAATATGGCGCGACGAATTTCGGAACAACGACTGCAGGACATCCTTCGGGCGGTGCAACAGCACCCCGATGGAGTGACTGCCCGGCGGCTGTTGGAGTCGTTGGGGGACGATATCCCGCTCAGAACGTTGCAATACCGGATAAAGACGCTGGTCGACGACGGGCGACTGATCATGGAGGGATCGGGACGTTGGGCGCGTTACCGGGCGCCGAAGGCGATTGTTGCGTCGGCCGGTGCATTTGTCGGCGAAGGTTCCCTTGGCGGTGCGAGAGGGTACGCGCTCCCGCCGTTTTCGGACGACGGCGCCAGGATTCGCGAATACGTCCACCAGCCGATTCAGGCCCGTCAACCGGTGGGTTACGACGGCGACTTCCTCGATTCGTACCGGCCAAACGAGACTTTCTATCTTTCGCCGGACGAACGTTCGCGGCTCCGGGAGATCGGTACGACCGAATCGACCCGACAGCCCGCCGGCACGTATGCCAGACAAGTGTTGAACAGACTCCTGATTCCCCTGTCGTGGAATTCGAGCCGCCTGGAGGGCAACACCTACTCGCTGCTCGAAACCCATCGCCTCATCCGAGCCGGCGAAGAGGCGGAGGGGAAGGACCGTCTGGACGCACAGATGATCCTCAACCACAAGGACGCCATCGAGCTACTTGTGGAGTACGCGGACGATATTGGTTTCAACCGCTACACGCTCTTCAACCTTCACGCGGCGCTGGCGGACGGATTGCTTCCCGATCCCGAGGCGGTCGGGAGGCTGAGGTTGATAGGCGTTGGCATCGGGGGATCGGTTTATCATCCGCTTGCGATTCCGCAACGGGTCGAAGAGCGCTTCGACCAGGTTCTCGCCACCGCTTCAGGCATTGAGGACCCATTCGAACAGGCTTTTTTTGCGATGGTTCATCTTCCCTACCTGCAACCGTTCGAAGACGTCAACAAGCGCGTGTCCAGACTTGCCGCAAACATTCCGTTGATCAAGGCCAATCTGTCGCCGCTTTCGTTCGACGATGTGCCCCGCAGCATGTACACGGAAGCCATTTTGGGCGTCTATGAGCTGAACCGCACCGAGTTGCTCCGGGATGTATTTCTCTGGGCGTACGAACGCTCTGCCGCGCGCTATGGCGCCGTGCGCCAGACGCTGGGAGAACCCGACCCGTTTCGGATGCGGCACCGGGCAGCGCTGCGCGATCTCATCGGCACGGTCATCCGCGGGCGCATGGGCAAAAGGCAGGCCGGCGCCCATGTCCGCGACTGGTCGGCCAGGCACCTCGGCGAGTCCGGACGCGAGAAATTTCGCCGGATCGCCGAGCAGGAACTCCTCAGCCTGCACCCCGGCAACTTTGCCCGCTACCGGGTCACTCCCGGCGAGTTCGACGCATGGCAGACAGAATGGAACGAGTGACCGGCGGAACCGCTTTCATGTGCGACGGCCCGATACACTTGCTCGTACCCGATAAAGTGAACGCCTGCCTGGAAGTCCAGGCTACCACGGTCGTCAGGGTTGTCGATCCCGCCACCTGCGCCCACGCACACCAGAGCAGGCATAATTGCACCCATGAACACGAACAACGTGATCGACGCACGGCAGGCTCAGGCGCTCGTTGCAGGCGAGTTCGACGACTCGATCGTCCCGGCGCTCGTCGATTACATCAGGATTCCGAACAAATCGCCGGACTTTGACCCCGACTGGGCGAGCAACGGCCACATGCATGAAGCGATGGATCTCATCGTCGAGTGGTGCCGGGAACATCCGGTCAACGGCATGGAACTGGAGGTGGTCGAGCTTCCGGGCCGAACGCCGCTACTCTTCATCGAGATACCGGGCGGGATCGACGACACGGTCCTCCTCTACGGCCACATGGACAAGCAGCCCGAGATGACCGGCTGGAACGAGGGGCTCGGCCCCTGGACGCC
Source organism: Gammaproteobacteria bacterium (assembly GCA_022825505.1). GTDB lineage: Bacteria > Pseudomonadota > Gammaproteobacteria > Steroidobacterales > Rariloculaceae > UBA6522. Next base: position 41,417 of record JAJDWR010000083.1, read on the forward strand.
TGTTCTGCGCGGCGACAGGCTCTACGGGCGCGGCGGCGCCGACGACGGTTACTCGACGTTCTCGTCGCTCCTGGCGCTGCGGATATTGCAGGAACAGGGGATACCCCATGCACGCTGCGTCGTGATCATCGAGGGCAGCGAGGAAAGCGGCAGTCCCGACCTGCCCTTCTACATCGATCACCTGCGCGGCCGCATCGGCGAACCGAGCCTCGTCGTTTGCCTGGACTCCGGCGCCGGAAATTACGATCAGCTCTGGTGCACGACGTCGCTGCGCGGCATGGTCACCGGCAATCTGCACGTCGACGTGATCCGGGAAGGCGTCCATTCGGGCGACGCGGGCGGCGTCGTCCCGTCGAGCTTTCGAGTGTTGCGCATTCTGCTTTCGCGGCTCGAGAACGAGACGGACGGCAGGATTCTGCCGAACTGGCTGCATGCGGAAATTCCCGGGCAACGCGTCGAGCAGGCGCGCGCCGCCACCGAAGTCATCGGCGACCGGCTCTGGGCACGTTTCCCGTGGCACGACGGCGTGCAGCCGATGGCCGGCGATCCGGTCGAGCTCGTGTTGAACCGCACCTGGCGCCCGGCGCTTGCGATTACGGGCGCAGGCGGCCTGCCGGACATCGGCAACGCCGGCAACACGTTGCGGCCCGGAACGTCGGTCCGAGTGAGCCTCAGGCTGCCGCCGGGCATTTCGGGAGAAGATGCCGCCGCGCAACTGACGGAGCTGCTGACGCAAGACCCGCCGCACGGCGCCCGGGTCCGCTTTGCGGCAGTGGGCAATGATGGCTGGAACGCACCGCCGCTCGCAGCCTGGCTCGAAGCGGCGCTGCTCGAATCGTCACAGACCTATTTCGGCAAACCCTCCATGTACATGGGCGAAGGCGGAACGATTCCATTCATGGCGATGCTCGGCGCGGAGTTTCCGAACGCTCAATTCCTGGTGACGGGCGTACTCGGCCCGGAGTCCAATGCCCACGGGCCAAACGAGTTCCTGCATATCCCGACAGCACAGAAGCTGACCTGCTGCGTCGCCGAAACGCTCCGGCAGCATGCTCTTCGAGACGGAGACGACGCCGGGACATTTTGACGATCAGCGCCAGGAACGCCTTGCGCCCGGTGCGGTAGGCCCGGACGCCGAAGATCGAGAGATTGCGGTCCCAAAATACGGTATCTTTGGGTCCGACAGGTCAACTGACTCGATCGCAGTCGGGTGAGAACCTGTCTGCGGGAGAGGATGACCATTCAATGTTCGACGTCGGCTTCTGGGAACTGCTGCTGATCTTCGGGATGGGGCTCATGATTCTGGGCCCGGAACGCATGCCGCGGGTGGCCGCCCAGGTCGGCCGCTGGATCGGCAAGGCCCAGAGAACCGCCAACCAGTTTCGCCGCAAGCTGCAACGGGAACTGGAGCTGGAAGACCTGGTGCGTGACGGCATCGTGCCGCGGCATCGCCCGGCGGCGCGGCCGAAGACCACAACGAGAACGGGCAATACACCCACCACGGTTCCGGCCAACGCCAGCAAGTCCGACGCGGAAAAAGAGTCGGAGGCGTTGAAAGAGGCAACCGCGGCTGCGAGCGCAGCGCCGGAGTCGACGGAACAGGCTTCGGGCGATACCACCGAATCACGGCAGCGTCAGCAGCCCGTGGGCGACCCGGACTCCGCCGCCGAACCGTCCCGGGCGTCGGCCGGGGATGGCGACGCGCCCGAGGCCCGCGAGGCCGAATCGCCATGACCCCGCCCGAAACGCCGGGCGAGGAAGAACAACTCGCCGAGGGAACGCTTCTCTCCCACCTGGTCGAACTCCGGACCCGCCTGATTCGCGCCGCCGCGGCGATACTGGTCATCTTCATTGCGCTGGTACCCTTCGCCGAGCGTGTATTCACGCTCATCGCGACGCCTCTGATGGAGCGGCTTCCCGAGGGCGCCACCATGATCGCCACCCAGGTGGCCTCGCCCTTCCTGACGCCGTTCAAGATGTGCCTGTTCGTCGCCGTGTTCCTTGCAATGCCCGTCGTGTTGTACCAGGCATGGCAGTTCGTGGCGCCGGGGTTGTACCGCAAGGAAAAGCGCTTCGCCTTCCCGCTGCTGTTTGCGAGCATCGTGCTCTTCTACACGGGCGTGTCCTTCGCGTATTTCGTGGTCTTTCCGCTGATGTTTTCGTTCTTCGCAGCGGTATCGCCGGAAGGCGTGACCATGATGACCGACATCGCAGCGTACCTGGACTTCATCCTCACCATCTTTTTCGCGTTCGGCATAGCCTTCGAGGTTCCCATCGTGACCGTAATGCTGGTGTGGAGCGGACTGGTCTCCACCCAGACCCTCAAGAAGGCGCGCCCGTTCGTGTTTCTCGGGGCGTTCGTGGCCGGCATGCTGCTGACCCCTCCGGACGCCATCTCCCAGACGCTGCTCGCCGTTCCCGTCTACCTCCTGTATGAAAGCGGACTCATCCTTGCCCGGTTCCTGGTCACCCCGGGCGAGGCAGCCGAAGACCCCGAGAAAGCGGGAGAATCAGCAGGATGACACCTCCTTCAGCCCCATCCGCCGGCGCAGCCGTACTGCCCGGACAACCCGAAGCCACGTGGGTAGGACACCCGCGCGGACTCCTCACGCTCTTCATGACGGAGATGTGGGAACGTTTCAGCTACTACGGCATGAGGGCGCTGCTGGTGCTGTTCATGGTCGCGGCCATCCAGGACGGCGGCATGGGGTTGACGGACCAGACCGCCGTGGCGATCTACGGGCTGTATACCGCCGCGGTCTACCTGCTGTCCCTGCCCGGCGGCTGGATGGCCGACCGGCTGCTGGGCGCCCAGCGCGCCATCTGGTACGGCGGCATCGTCATCATGAGCGGGCACTTCACCCTCGCCATTCCCGGAGTCCCGACGTTCTTTCTCGGGCTGGTGCTGATCGCGCTCGGCACCGGTCTGCTCAAGCCGAACATCAGCGCGGTGGTCGGCGAGCTTTACCAGCCGGGCGACCCGCGGCGGGACGGCGGCTTCACGATCTATTACATGGGCATCAACGTGGGCGCCTTCATGGGGCCTCTGGCCTGCGGCTGGCTGGCCACGCAGAACTGGCACTACGGATTCGCCGCGGCGGGCGTCGGCATGCTGTTCGGGCTGATCCAGTTCGCGCTGACGCGCAAGAACATGGGGACAGCCGGCCTCGAGCCCGCCCGCGCCGCCGGTGACGATGCCGCCTACGCGCGCCGCGCCTGGCTTGGCGTGTCGGCGGCGCTGGCAGTGGTCGGGGTACTTCTGATCGGCGGATTGACGGGCCTGATTCGATACGACGCCGTCAGCCTTTCCCAAAACGCCAGCTACGCCATCGTTCTTGTCACCGCAGCCTTTTTTGCCTACGTCCTCGGCCTTGGTGGACTGAACTCCTCAGAGCGTGGCCGGGTGATCGTCATCGCCGTGCTGATCTTCGCGGCGACGGTGTTCTGGGCCGGATTCGAGCAGGCGGGTTCATCCCTCAACCTGTTCGCCGAACGGTATACGGTGCGCGATTTTGGCAACTTCACCGTGCCCGCGACCTGGTTCCAGTCGCTGAACGCGGGGTTCATCCTCATTCTTGCGCCGCTCTATTCCATGCTCTGGCTGGCCCTGGCCACGCGCAAGCTGGATCCCAACCCGATTCTCAAGATGGCCATGGGCCTCATCATGCTCGGGCTGGGGTTTGCAGTGATGATCTTTGCCGCCCAACTGGTCGTTCAAGGCAATACGGTACTGCCAACCTGGCTCATCTTCACCTACCTGCTTCATACGATGGGCGAGCTGGCACTGAGCCCGGTGGGCCTGAGCGCCGTCACGAAGCTGTCGCCAAGGCGCTACGTGGGCCAGATGATGGGGGCGTGGTTCCTGGCGGCGTCCCTGGGGGCCATCCTGGCAGGCCTGATCGCAGGCGAGTTCCGTGCCGACGCGATAGAGACGATGCCCGGACTGTACACGCAGATCGTGCTGACCTCGGTGGGCATCGGGTTGCTTCTTGTCGTCGTGTCAATTGTATTCAAACGGGCGAGAATCGGCGATTGACGGGTTACCATTGGGGGCGTCAAATCGGAGACATGCGCAGAACATGAGGATTTCCGAGGCACTGAACCGATGACCTCCACCGACTCACTCCATTCATACGTTCCCGAGTATTGCCGCGGACTTGACGACCTGGCGCGGGATCTCCCCCGGTTGGCCAAGGATCCGGCCGCAACCGCCGCAATCGAAGCCGCGTTGCAGCAAGTTCCCAGCAGACATGAACTGATGCTGGGAGACGCACGCGATGCCGATTTTCCTCCGGGTTCGGTTCAGCTCGTGGTGACGTCTCCGCCCTACTGGACACTCAAGGAGTACCGCCATTCCGAAGGCCAATTGGGCTCCATTGCCGAGTACGACGAATTTCTGGACCAACTCGACCAGGTCTGGAGGATGTGCTACCGCGCGCTGACGCCCGGTGGGCGACTGGTCTGCGTGGTCGGCGACGTTTGCCTCTCCCGGCGCGGCCGGGCCGGGCGACACATGGTCGTCCCCCTGCACGCCTCGATTCAGGAACGTTGCCGCAAGCTCGGCTTCGACAATCTCGCGCCCATTATCTGGAGCAAGATCGCCAACGCCGTCTACGAGGTGGAAAGAGGCCCCGGCGGTTTCCTGGGCAAACCGTACGAACCCAACGCCGTAATAAAGAACGACATCGAATACATCCTCATGCAGCGTAAGCCCGGTGGCTATCGTCGACCGACCGAATCCGCACGAATACTGAGCCTGCTTTCGAGAGAGTACTTTCGGGCGTGCTTCCAGCAGGTGTGGACGGATGTCGGCGGCGCATCCACGCGAGCGCACCCGGCACCTTTTCCGGTAGCGCTTGCCGAGCGCCTGATTCGCATGTTCAGCTTCGTCGGCGACACGGTGCTGGACCCGTTCACCGGCACTGGCACTACCCAGGTCGCCGCAGCCAAAGTCGGGCGCAACAGCCTTGGAATCGAAATCGACCCGGTTTACATGCAGATGGCCCTGTCGCGGCTGCGGGATTCGGCGGATGATCTGTTGAAGACCGTGCGCGTCTCCGAAAGCAGTATTTTCGCAGGGAACGAGAGTGAACTCTTGATGGTTGCAGAGTAATGGCAGAAATGCTGTCCCTGAACGAGGCGATCGAGAACCTGTATCGCATCGCGGTACTGGAGTCCAAGGCAACTTCCACCAGCCGCCTGCAAACGCTTGCCGACTATTGTGTGGAGCAGTTGGCGGCGCGCGGACTTGCGGGTGCGGAAACGGAGGTGCTGGTTCCTGGCGCCGGGCGTGAGAAGAAGTGGGATGTGGCCTGGAAGTACGGGGGAAAGATACGCCTCGGAATCTCCCTGAAATCCCTTCTACGGAATCTGGGCGGAACAGTACCCAACAGAATCGACGATCTGATTGGCGAGACCGCCAACGTACAGTTGCATTCGCCGGAAATAGTGGTCGGCTACATGATGGTGTTCAATGTGCAGGACGACCGCGTATCCGCCCGATACGGTTCGACCTGGTCCGAATTGATGCGGGATCGTCTCGTCTCTCTTTCAGGCAGGAAGGCGCCGTCCTGGACAACCGGGATGATCGAGGATTTCGTCCTGATCGAAGTAAACTTCAAACGGGCCGCCGAAATCGTTTCAACGTCGCAGCCCCCCGGGAGTTTTTTCGACCGGATTGTCGAGCAAGTCAAAAAGCGGAATCCCGACATTCCTTGACGATCTCCGGAATTTTCCCGGGGTGATAACTGACATCATCAAAACTCGATTCGGGATCGCCGCCTGCGTTTCGGTCACGGGTTCAACGAGTCACGGACAATAGTCTGCCGGCCATACGCCAGCCATCTCCGTGCCAGTTCGGCGGTGAGTTCCGGCTATCGGGAGCTTGCCTGCCTGCCGTACTCCATCCAGAGTTCTGCCAGTTCGGCGGTGAGTTCGGCGTTTTCTCCGGAAAGGTCGCGGAGCTCGCCGGGGTCGGCTTCCAGGTCGTACAACTCCCACCGGGCTTGCTCTTCGATGGGGTTGCTGTTGGCAACGGCCTTCATCGGCCAGCGAACCAGCGCCGCGCGGTTCACGGTCATCCAGGGGACGGATTCTCCGGCATCGCGGACGCCACCGGCGCGGCCGGTGACCAAGCCCCAGAAAGAGCGCCCGCGTACAGGCTGTACCTCGCGTCCGTTGAAGCCCGTCCCCGGCGTGGCCTGACCCGCTACTTCCAGCAGGGTGGGAAGAATGTCCATATAAGTGAGGTAGGTCCGGTCGAGACCGCCGGCCGCGGCCACGTCGCCGTGGCGGATGAAGGCCGGTACCAGCGTACCGCCGTTGTACAGCGAGCCCTTGAGACCGCGGTATGGCGCCGTGACCGCTTCGCTCCAGCCCGGTCCGATTGCCGTGAACGAACCCTCCCGGCCCAGGTTGGCCAGGCTGCTGTCGGTGTCGGTGCGCGGTATCGTGCGCGGCTGGAAATCGAGATCTTCCGGCGGAGCGCCGTTGTCGGAGGCAAACAGGATGACGGTGTTCTCGAACTGCCCCGAGACCCTGAGGAAATCGAGCACCCGACCGATGTGCATGTCCATGTTTTCGACCATTGCGGCGTAGATTTCCATGGCGCGCGCATACAATGCGCGCCGTTCCGGCGTCAGCGCCTCCCAGGACTCGGCCTGGCCCGCAAAGCCTTCCAGCGTCAGGTCTTGCGGGAAGATGCCGAGTTCCGCGGCACGACGGTAGCGGGAATCCCGCAGGGCGTCGTAGCCCTCGTCGTATCGGCCCGCGTAGCGGTCGAGCCAGTCTTCGGGGACCTGCAGCGGCCAGTGGGGCGCGGTTAATGCCAGGTAGCCGAACCACGGCTGCCCCTCCCGGGCGTGGACCTGCAGGTACTCGATCAGCTTGTCGGTGTAGAGGCGCGAGGAGAACCATCCCTGCGGCAGTTCGGCCGGCTCGCCGTTTTCCAGGTGCGTGAAATACCGCTCGTACGCCGGGGGATTGCCGGGAAACACGCTTGCGCCCAGGTGATTGTCGCCGGCCTTCATGAGCGCGAAGGAGGCGTCGAAGCCGCGCGCGGCCGGGCCGTCCTCCGGTGCGATGCCCAGGTTCCACTTGCCCGCCATGAAGGTCTGGTAACCGGCTGCCCGGAGCCTTTCGGGGAGGTTGGCGACGTCCGTTCGGACCGGCTCGTCGAGCCTTATGACGCCGGCCTCGGCGTTGGTGGTGCCCGACATCAGCATTGCCCGGGTCGGGGCGCAATTCGGTGCGGCGTGGAAGTTGGTGAATCGCAGCCCTTCCATGGCCAGCCCATCCAGGTTCGGCGTGGGGATCTCGCCGCCGAAGGATCCCACGTCCGTGTAGCCCAGGTCGTCGGCGACGATTACCAGGATGTTCGGGCGGGTGTCTGGAGCCGCCGGCGGCGCGGGCGCCGATGTTTCCGGCCCGGCCTCCGGCGCCTGGTTTCCGGTAGCAGGCGCCCCGGGTTCGTCTGCCGACTGGCAGCCCGCGACTATGGCGAACATGACAACTGCCAGGCTGCGAACAAGGCTCATGATACGCATGGTTGGACTCGCTGCTTCTATGTGCCCTCAACTGCAGAAGGAATCTACCACACGGACATCCGTCGCCCGGAACACACGCGGACCGGTTACCGGCCCGTGTCTATCCGGACAATCTCATGTGCCACTACTCCGATCAGGTCATCGGACACCGCAAACAAACCGCACAAACCGAATGCCTCCGACACCGGCGCGTTGCGATGTCGTGGATTGGTGCGGGCGGTGGTAGAGTTCGGGCACGCCAGAAACCCCGAGGACGGCCGATGTCCGCAACAGCGCCCCTACCGCAACTCACCCTGAAGGCGATCCTCCTCGGACTGGTGCTGTCCATGGTGCTGGCGGGCGCCAATGCCTACCTCGGCCTGTTCGCCGGGATGACGGTCTCGGCCTCGATACCGGCGGCGGTGATCTCCATGGCGATCCTCAAGTTGTTCCGGGACTCGAACATCCTCGAGAACAACATCGTGCAGACGGCTGCGTCGGCCGGCGAGTCGCTGGCGGCGGGCGTGATCTTCACGTTGCCCGCGCTGATCATCCTGGGTTACTGGAACGTCTTTTCCTACCCGTGGGTGGCCGTCATCGCCGGACTGGGCGGCCTGCTCGGCGTGCTGTTCACGATTCCCCTGCGCCGCTCGCTGATTGTCGGGGAACAGCTCGCCTACCCTGAGGGCACGGCCACCGCTGAGGTGCTGAAGGTCGGCGCCGCGCCGGGCCGGGGCGCGAAGCTGCTGGCCGTCGCCGCGGTGCTGGGGGCACTCACCAAGTTCGCCGAAACCGGGCTGCGGCTCTGGGCCAGTTCCATCCAGGCCGCCGGTTACGTGGGTTCGAGCACCATCGCCTACGTGGGCATGAACCTCTCGCCGGCGCTGATCAGCGTCGGTTACATCGTCGGGCTCAATATTGCCGTGCTGGTGTTCCTGGGCGGGGCGATTTCCTGGTACGTGGCGATTCCGATCTATTCGAGCCTTTACCTCGACTCCGACCCGGCGCTGGCGGCGCAATTCGCCGCCGGCGCGGGCGCCACGGATCTGGCATTCGCGATCTGGACCTCGAAGATCCGCTACCTGGGCGTCGGCGCCATGCTCATCGGCGGCATCTGGGCGCTGGTCTCCATGCGCGGATCGCTGCTCTCCGGCATCCGCAGCGGACTGCGCACGCGCACCGCGACCACCGACGCCGGCTACGACCACCGCCAGCACGACACCCCCATGAAGCTGGTTATCTGGGGCGTGGCCGCGTTCGTCCTTCCCATCTTCCTGCTCTACCAGGTGATCGTCGGCGCGCTGGGCGTGGCGCTGGCCATGACCCTGATCATGGTGATCACCGGATTCCTGTTCTCGTCGGTGGCGGCGTACATGGCCGGGCTGGTGGGCTCGTCCAACAACCCGATCTCGGGCATCACCATTGCCACCATCCTCTTCACCTCGCTCCTGCTGGTCTGGCTGATGGGCGGCGACGCGGTGAGCGGGCCCGCCGCGGCGATCATGGTCGGCGCGGTGGTGTGCTGCGCGGCCGCCATCGCGGGGGACAACCTGCAGGACCTCAAGGCCGGCTACATCGTCGGGGCGACGCCGTGGCGGCAGCAACTCATGCAGGGTGTGGGCGTGATCTCCGCGGTGCTGGTGATGGCGCCCATCCTGAACCTGCTGCTGCAGGCCTACGGCATCGGCGCGCCCACGGCGGAACAGCCCAACGCCCTGCTCGCGCCCCAGGCGACGCTGATGGCGTCGGTAGCGCAGGGCGTGTTCGGCGCCGGGCTGCCGTGGGGCATGGTCGCCATGGGGGTGGTGATCGGCGCGGTCATCATTGCGGTCGACGAGGTCCTCAAGGCCCGGGGGTCCGCATGGCGCGCCCCGGTACTGGCCGTCGCCGTGGGCATCTATCTGCCGCTGGAACTGGCCACGCCGATCCTCGTCGGCGGCCTGGCGGCGCACTTCGCCGGGCGGTTCAACCGGCGCGAGGGCGGCGATGCCGCCGGGCGCGGCCGCAACGGCATCCTCTTCGCCTCGGGCCTGATCACGGGCGAAGCCCTCATCGGCATCCTCATCGCGGTCCCGATCGTCGTCAGCGGCAATCCGGACGTACTCGCCATTGCCGCGGAACTGCCCGCCATCGTCGGACTCCTTGTGATCGCCGGCCTGGTCGCGTACCTGTACCGCGTGTCGACGCGGGACTGAGCCGGAGGCAGCACGCCGCGAAACGGCAATGCAGGGCACGGAAATGGAACCGACAACGCGACAGCGTCGATCAGGAGGCATGCGGCAGCATACGAATACTGGCATGCGGCTGTGATACCGATTCCCGAAAGCAAGCTCCCCGGCGTGGGGACGACCATTTTCACGGTGATGTCCAAACTCGCCGAGGATTGCGATGCCATCAACCTGTCCCAGGGCTTCCCGGACTTTCAACCGCCGGGGGAACTGGTGGAACTGGTCAGCCACCACCTGAAGGCCGGCCGCAACCAGTATCCGCCCATGATCGGAGTGGCTTCCCTGCGTGAGGAGATCGCGGGAAAACTGGCCAGCATCTACGGGGTCCAGACGGACCCCGATACGGAGATCACCGTCACCAGCGGCGGTACCGAGGCACTGTTCTGCGCCATCCACGCCATCGTGCGGGCGGGCGACGAAGTCATCGTCTTCGATCCCGCCTACGACTCATACGACCCGGCGATCCGCCTCGCCGGTGGCATTCCGGTACACATCCCGCTGCTCGCCCCGGGATTCGAGCCGGACTGGGAACGCATCCGTACAAGCCTGAGCGAGCGAACCCGGCTGGTAATCATCAACACCCCCCACAACCCCACCGGCAGCGTGCTCACGGAGGGGGATCTCGGACGACTCGCGGACCTGATCGCGCCCTACGACACCTACGTACTGAGCGACGAAGTCTACGAACACATCGTCTTCGACGGCCAACGCCACGCCGGCGTGCTGGCGGAAGACGCACTCGCCCCCCGCAGCTTCGCCGTGTTCTCCTTCGGCAAGACCTATCACGCCACCGGCTGGAAGGTCGGGTATTGCGTCGCACCGGCGTCATTGACGACGGAGTTCCGCCGCGTCCACCAGTTCAACACCTTCACCACGACCACCCCGCTGCAGCACGCGCTGGCCGACTACCTGGCGCAGTGCCCCGGGCACTACCTGGGGCTGCCGGACTTCTATCAGGAAAAACGGGACCTGTTCCTGCAACTGATGGAGCCCTCCCGATTCCGGCTGACGCCCTCGGCGGGCACCTACTTCCAGCTGGCCGACTACAGCACCGTCTCCGACCTCCCGGACACCGAAATGGCCCGATGGCTGACGAAGGAGCACGGAGTCGCGGTCATCCCCGTAACGGCGTTCTACGAAGACCCGCCGGAAATGCGTTATATCCGCTTCTGCTTCGCAAAAGAGTCCGAGACGCTGAAGGAAGCGGCGGCTCGACTTTCGAGCCTGTGAGCGCGATACCGTCTGATTCGGAATGAAGGTCCGTCCAATCCGGAATGGAAGCCCGTCTGATTCGGAATGGAAGTCCGTCCAATTCGGAATGAATCCTCGTCCAATCCGGAATTTGACAAGGCGGAGGCGTTAGAACACTACCCCCAGGGTGAGGCGAGCCAGGATGTCGGTCGGTTCCCGACCGGCGGGTGGCTGCGTCTCCCTGTGCACGTCCACGCGCAGGCCGGCAGTGAGCGGACCGAGCACAACAAGACGCAGGACGGTCTCCCCGTCGTAAACGTCGCCTCGCCCGGCGATGTGCAGACCCCGGGCGCCGGCGGTGAATTCCAGCCTCTCGGGAATCAGCCACCACTGCCCTTCCATGGACCACAGCCAGGCAGTCTCACCGAACTCGAACGCCGCATCCGGCGCACGCTGCACCGTCTGTCCGACACCGGCTTCGACCGTAAGGGTATACCGATCGGTATCCACCAGCTCCCTGCCCCCGCCCACGCTCCCTGTGAGCCGCCCGTCGATCCCGAGGTCGTAGTAACCGTCGGCATTGACCGTCCCGTACCAACGCGAATCGCGCCGGCTGAAGCGCATGGCGTAGTCGGCATCGACGACGTTCTGGGCACGAATCCACGGCCCGCCCAGGTCGGCAAAGATATCGGACCGGTAAGCCGTCAGATCGAACTCGTGAGTAAATCGTTCACTGGACCAGATCGCGTCCAGCGCCAGGTCCGTATCCAGCGACTCCGTATTCCCCGTGGCAAACGAAATCCCCAGATCCGCATTGCCCTCCCACTCGGCCCACGCACCCTGGCCCGCAAGTGCAAACAGGACCGCAAGAACGATTCGGTCAAGCGCGATCCTCGACTTCGAAACCCACCAGGGCATCGGCAATCCTCCCTTCCCGCAACCCACCAACGCAGTCGCGCGCTTGTGTGTACACAGCCCTCGCGAGCGTCGTGGGGCGACAAGCGGGCCAGGGATGGCCATTAGCGCGGAGCCCCCGATGCGAACCCCGCCAGGGATGGCGGGGTGAGCTTAAGCTCGCGAGGGCTGTGTACACACAAGCGCGCGACGGTACATGCGCTCACGAGGGCTGTGCACAAACAACCCCACGACGGAATATTGACTTCACGAGAGCTGCGGGCACGCTCCCGCGAGACGAAAACAATACCTACTCGCCGGCGCGCTCCGAAACCACCAGTTCGTCGATCAGCTCCATGAGCGTGGGGTAGTCCCCCGCCGACTGCGCCGAAGCCGAATACTTGCCGTTGACGATCACCATCGGCACGCTGGAAACCCGGTACCGCCGGGACAGTTCATCCGCGCGCTGCAGGCGGGTATGCACTGCGAAGGAATTGAACGCCCCGGTGAAATCCTCTGCGCTGACCCCGAACTGCCCGAAGAAGCTCTGCAGCGCCTGCTCGCTGTTGAGCAGATTGCCGTTGACATGGATCTCGCGAAAGATCGGCGTATGGATCTCGTCAGTGATGCCGAGCACCTCCGCCGTGTAGTACGCACGGGCATGCAGTTGCAGCAGCACATTCCAGACCGCGGGGACGCGTACGAAACTGACGTCGGGATCCAGATCTTCCTTCCAGCTCTCCAGGTAGGGATCGAACGTGTAGCAGTGCGGGCACCCGTACCAGAAGATCTCCGCCACCTCGATCTGATCCGGGCCCGAACTGGTGGGCTGCGTGGGCGACAGGCGGTCGTAATGCCGGCCGAGTTCGAACCGCTCCGACGTGATCGCCCCGTCGCTCTGGGCCAACGCGACGCGCCCGGTTTCGGGTTCCTGACCGATGGTCTGCCCACCGATCAACGCAAACGCGACGAACAGTACCGACGCGACGACTCGGCTCATACCTTTTCCATTCAACACTTTCGACTCCTCGGGCAACTGCGGCTCAACGCAAGCCCTGCACGTAACTGGCTACGGCCAGAAGCTCATCTTCCAGCAACAATGCTGTAATTGTACGCATCATCTGGTTCGATGTGGCATCCGACCGGCGCGATCCGGCTGCGTACGCCCTGAGCGTGTTCGCCGTATAGGTCGCGTGCTGGCCCTGCAGCATGGGGTACGCCGCCAGCGGGTTGCCCAGGCCCGACGGGCCGTGACAGGCGATGCACGCGACCACGCCCCGCCCGGAGATTCCGCTGCGATAGATGCTCTCGCCCAGGGAAACGAGCTCCGGGTCCGCACCGCCCGGGATAATCGTCTGGGCTTCGTAGTAGACGGCCAGATCCAGCATGTCCTGCTCGCTCAAGTCCACCGCGAAGTTGGTCATGAGCACGTCGTCGCGCTCGCCGGACTGGTAGGCGCGCAATTGCCGGACCGTATAGGCGGCGTGCTGGCCGGCGATACTCGGCCACTCCGCGGTGATGCTGTTGCCGTCCACGCCGTGACAGGCCGCGCATTCGGCTGCCTTGGTCTGCCCGTCGGCGACCGATCCGACCAGTTCCTGGGCCACGCTCGACTGAGTGCACAGCCATGCCGCAGCGATGGCCGCAGCGGCCCGTGCAACGCTGTTGCGAGTGCCTGAAATTGATCGGATCGCGTTTCTCACGATGTGGAATCTTCGCCTCTTGAGCGGGCGCAAATTGTACACTGATATGGATCGACCTTTTCAATTGCCGATTTCGTTAGCGGTCATCTTTTGTAGGTCATCGTTGTTGTCTATTCCCTGGAGTTTGTGGGCGACCCCCACAACGGAGCGATCGCCGGCCCCATGTCCGTTTCCCTGAACGCCACTTTCCTGACGAGCGCACATGCACCGTCGCAGTTCCCGGCCGACTCGGGCCGCGAAGTCGCGGTGGCCGGCCGTTCCAATTCGGGCAAGTCCTCGGCCATCAACGCGCTGGTGGGCCGGCGCAACCTGGCGCGAACCGGCAAGACCCCCGGCCGCACGCAGCTCATCAACTTTTTCGGAGTTGGCGAAGACCGGCGCCTCGTGGACCTGCCGGGATACGGCTATGCCAAGGTCCCCGAAGCCATGCGGCAAAATTGGCGCCGCCTGCTGGAAAACTACTTTCGCCGTCGCCGGTCGCTGGTGGGACTCCTGGTCACCGTGGACATCCGCCGCGGCCTCAGGGATCTGGACCGGGTCATGCTCGAATGGGCGCAAGCCTCGGACGTTCCGGCAACCGTGCTCCTGACCAAGGCAGACAAGCTCAGCCGCAGCGCAGCCCGCTCCCGCCAACTGAAAATCTCAAGTGAGCTGCCGGATGGTGTGAGAGCGCTTCTGTTCTCCGCCCCCAAGAGGCTGGGTGTCGACGTGGCGAGGCAGCACCTTACCGGTTGGTTATGGAGCGATACGATTGATTAAACCATTATAGTGGTCTATTATTCACGTTGAAGTTAGAAATGATTCACTATAGTGGTTCAACTCCCGTTTCGCTGCGATGGCTGCAACACTTGAGATTTATCGCGGTGGCCGCTGGCTGCCCGCCGCAACTCTGGCCCCGCTGGATGAGGGGGCGGGGCTGAGTGGCGCATCCCTGTTCGACTACCTGGTCGAATACGCAGTTGACTTCGCGGGTCCGGAAACCGCCGAAGCGGCGGGCCTGAGCTGCCGGTTTCCGACCGATTTCCAGCAGTACCGGCTCGATCACTGGCCTCCCTTTGTCCTCGACCTGCTACCCAGCGGCTACGGCCGCCGGCAGTGGCTGGAACAGCTTGGGCTTCCGGACGGCCCGCCAGCCGACTGGCCCTTGTTGCTTCGGGGCACGGCCTGCCCGCCTGGCAACGTGCGTGTCGCGGAGGCGGTTGCTGCGAAGGATGCGAATACCCCGGTACCCACGGAAACGGGGGACGCGGTGCCCATGAAGGAGCATCCGGGATTTCAGCGTTCTGCCCTGATCGTGCGCAGCGAAGCGTTTGTGGAATACGCCTTCCAGCATGGCATCCATGCCGCAGGCGCTTCCGACGTTCAGGGTATCGCCCCGAAACTCCTGCTGAATCAGGATCATCGGGGTGCATGGCATGCCGAGGGCCGGCTTGCGGACCGCGAGGTTCATTCTCACTGGCTGGTGAAGCGACCCCGTGGCGACCGCGCGGCCGACCGCAAGGTGCTTCGCAATGAGGCAGCGTACATGCGGGTTGCGGATCGGCTTGGTCTGAATGTATTCGCGGAACTGGGTTGGGAAGCCGACAACCTGTTTGTTCCCCGATTCGATCGCCGCGTGCGTAACGGCGCCGTCGAGCGCTATGGCATGGAAAGCCTTTACTCCGCGGCCGGCGTTGCGGAGTACGGCGCCCGCACAACGCACGAACTGCTGTGCGATGCGATTCTTGAGTTCAGTTCGCAACCCGACGCCGATCTCCTCGAATACATCAAGAGAGACATCGTGAACGTCGTGATGGGAAACAAGGACAATCACGGGCGCAACACGGCGTTGCTGCGATATGAAGATGGCAAAGTGGAACTGTCTCCGCTCTTCGATTTTGCGCCCATGTATCTGGACCCGGAGGGTATCGCGCGCGTCTGCCGCTGGTCGGGCGATATTGAATCCGCCGGAGACCCGGAATGGGGCAAGGTCATCGAGCGATTCCAGGATCGGAAAACGCTGTTGCGAGCGGAACTTCGCAATTTTGGCCGAGAGCTGGGGCAACTGCCCGAAATCATGCGCGATTGCGGTGTTGACGATGACATTGTCGAATTCCGTAGCCGGTCGATCGATTCTCACGAACGCCAGTTACTCGCGCTCCAGGAAACATAATGGCTGTACGTACTCATGAAGAAATCTCGGCTGCGAAGAGCAGGCTGATCGAGGCGATCGAGCGCAACGAATTGAGCCTGGGTGAGGCGGTGCGCCGCATGCGCGAAATCACGGGCTTGAGCCAGAAGGCCTATGCAGAGCGCATCGTGGGCATCTCAACCCGCATACTCGCGGAGATCGAACTCGACCGGGGAAACCCGACTGCTGAAACGCTGGAGAAGATTGGCCGGCCCTTTGGTTATACCGTGGGCTTTGTACGAAAGACCCGTGGGCAGACGTGAGCTGTCTCCGTCGTGAGGCTGGGTGTCGACGAGGCGAGGAAGCGCCTTACCGGTTGGTCGCGGAGCGACTCGATCGAGTTAACCGCTTCGGCAAAAAAAACCCCGGGTGTGTGATTAACCAACACACCCGGGGCAGGATTGCCCGGCAGGGGTACCGGGCTTCTGCCCGCTAAGGGAGGATAGCGGGCGGGCACGCTTACGTAGTTTCTTTGTCCCTGCGCCATCCAAAAAGTTCCCGGTTTCGGGAATGATTTTTCAACCGACCTTAATGCGCTTCGTCCCAGTTGCTGCCCAGGTCCCAGTCGACCTTCAGCGGGACCTTGAGCGAGGCGGCCGATTTCATGATCTGCTCCACTTCGACAGCCATGTCATTGGCGGCATTTTCGGCGACTTCCAGCACCAGTTCGTCGTGGACCTGCATGATGAGCCTGGCATCGGCGCCGCTTTCGCCGATCCACCGGTCCACCATGATCATGGCCCGCTTGATGATGTCCGCTGCCGTGCCCTGCATGGGCGCGTTGATGGCGCTTCGTTCCGCGTACTGGCGGCGCTGGAAGTTGCGCGAGTTGATTTCCGGCAGGTACAGGCGCCGTCCGAACACGGTGGATACGAAACCCTCTTCCCGGGCGCGCTGCCGGGTTTCGTCCATGTAGGCCTTCACGCCGGGATAACGGGCGAAGTAGAGGTCGACGTACTGCTGAGCCGCACCGCGCCCGATCTTGAGCTGACGGGCAAGGCCGAAGGCCGACATCCCGTAGATCAGGCCGAAGTTGATGGCTTTGGCCGCCCGGCGATGTTCCGCCGAGACGTCCCCGGGGGCGACTTCGAACACCTCAGCCGCCGTGGCGCTGTGAATGTCCTCGTCGCGGGCGAACGAGCCCAGCAGGCCCTCGTCGCCGGACAGGTGGGCCATGATGCGCAACTCGATCTGGGAGTAGTCCGCCGCCAGCAGCCGGTAGCCATCCGGCGCGACGAAGGCCTGGCGAATCCTGCGCCCTTCCGGGGTGCGCACGGGGATGTTCTGGAGGTTGGGGTCTGCGGACGACAACCGCCCGGTGGCTGCCACGGCCTGATGGTAGGAGGTGTGGATTCGCCCCGTACGGGGATTGATCTCCAACGGCAGCTTGTCCGTATAGGTTGACTTGAGCTTGGACAGGCCCCTGTACTCCAGGATCAGCTTCGGCATTTCGTGGCCGTCGCGCGCCAGTTCCTGGAGGACCCGTTCCGCAGTGGACGGCTGTCCCTTGGGCGTCTTGACCGTGCTCTCAATGTCGAGGCGATTGAACAGAATGTCCTGCAACTGTTTCGGGGAATCCAGATTGAAGGGAACGTCGACCATCTCCTGCGCTGCGGTGACGATCTTGCCAATTTCTCCTGCCAGTTCCCGGCTCTGCCTCCGCAGCATTTCTCTGTCGACCAGAACGCCCAGGTACTCCATCTTCTGCAGCACCGGAACCAGCGGCTGTTCGACGTCTGTGTAGAGCCGCGCGAGATCCGGAATCTCCTGAAGCTTCGGCCAGAGCGTACGGTGGAGGCGCAGCGTGATATCTGCATCCTGGGCGGCGTACGCCCCGGCGGTGTCAAGATCCACTTCGTCGAAGCCGATCTGCTTCGCGCCCTTGCCGGCGATCTCCTCGTACTTGGTGGTTTGCACGTTGAGGTAACGGGCCGCCACCGAATCCATGTCGTGGCGCGTGGCGGTGGAATTGAGCACAAAGGATTCGAGCATGGAATCGTAGGCCATCCCGCGAAGCTCGATGCCGTAGTTCTTCAGGACATGCGCGTCGTACTTGAGATGATGTCCGACCTTCTTCGCATCGCTTTCAAGCCACGGCTTGAGGCGCTCGAGCACGAATTCTCTCGACAACTGCTCCGGCGCTCCGGGGTAGCGGTGCGCCACCGGGATATAACAGGCGTTCAGCGGCTCCACGGACAGGCAAATGCCCACGATCTCCGCCTTCATGTAGTCGAGGCTGGTGGTCTCGGTGTCCAGCGCGGCCAGGTCCGCCGCCTCGACCCTCGCCACCCAGTCTTCGAACTCGGCCTCCGTGAGTACCGTCGTGTAACTCACGGCCGAGTCCTCGTCCTGTGTGTCGGGCTGATCCTCCTCGATGTGCCGGAGCAGACTGCGTAGTTCCAGCCGCTCGAACAGCGCCCTCAACCGGTCCGCGTCCGGGGTGCGCGGCTTCAGCTCGTCCAGCGTCAGAGGCAACTCCAGGTCCCGGACGATGGTGACCAGTTGCTTGTACAACGGCAGCACATCCAGATTTTCGCGGAGCCGGTTGCCCACGGCGCCGCCGACTTCGTCGGCTCGCGCCACCAGCGTATCCAGGTCGCCGTAGTTGCCCAGCCACTTCGCCGCGGTCTTCGGGCCGACCTTGGGGACGCCGGGGATGTTGTCCACGGTGTCTCCCACCAACGCCAGGTAGTCGACGATCTGCTCCGGACCGACGCCGAACTTCTCCCGCACGCCCGCCGGGTCCATTGCGACCCCGGTCATGGTATTGATCAGCGACGTTCGCCCGTCGACCAATTGCGCCATGTCCTTGTCGGACGTGGAGATCACCGTCGTCAGGCCGGCGCGGCCGGCCTGCTCGGCCAGCGTTCCGATGACGTCGTCGGCCTCCACGCCCTCAATGCGCAGCACGGCCAGCCCCATGGCGTCGACCGCCTCCAGCAGCGGTTCGATCTGCGCCCGGAGATCCGGCGGAAACGGCGGGCGATTGGCCTTGTAGTCGCTGTACAGGTCGTCGCGAAAGGTCTTTCCCGGGGCATCGAACACCACCGCAACGCGCTCGGGCTCATATTCGTCCAGCAACTTGTAGAGCATGCTCAGCACGCCGCGGACGGCGCCTGTGGGCTCTCCCCCGCTGGTCGTCAATGGCGGTAACGCATAGAAGGCGCGAAACAGGTAACCCATGCCATCGACGAGTACCAAGGGTTTCATGCGGCGCGCCCTATTCCTCATCCTCTTCGGACTCCTGTTCCTCGTCCGTGACCTGCTCTTCGGCAGCCGGGGCGGCCGCGGCCTCGACGTCCCGGGCCGGCAGCGTGAGGGGACCCCTCTGGCCGCAACCCGTCAGCAATCCGGCCGCGAGCAACGCGACGAATACAAGGCGCCAGCCCATGGTAGCAGCGTACCTGTCCCATAAGTCCCAACCACAGTCAGCCACCGTCAGTTTATCCAACCAACGTACGGATCGGGGCATCACGTATCCCCGTCCAGGAAATCGGCCACTCTTCGGTACGCTTCCCGAAACGGGATGCCCTCATTTACCGCCAGGGTACTGGCGCGCCGGGCGGCGTGCAGGTCGTCGCTCAGAGCGATGTTTTCGGGTCGGAAGACCACGCCCGAGAGCGCGTGCGCCATGATCCCGAGCGTATCGTCTGCCAGGTCAATCGTGCGGAACAAGGGCGCCTTCAATCGCTGCAGGTCCCGCTGGTAGCCGGAGGGGAGCTTGGCGGTGATCGCCAGCGTCTCGGTGAGCGCCCCGACCGCCACGGCCTGGGCGCTGCGTACGAGCTCGAACACGTCCGGGTTGCGTTTCTGGGGCATGATCGACGAGCCGGTCGTCATGGCGTCGGGCAGCGATACGAAGGAAAATTCGTCGGTGTAGAAGAGCAGCAGGTCCGACGCCAGCCGGCCCAGGTCGCCGAGCAGCAGGGCGATCTCGAAAAGGAGCGCGGCTTCGGCCTTGCCCCGGCTGAGCTGTACCGCGGTCACCGGTTCCTGGGTGGAGGCGAAACCCAGGGCCGCGCGAGTGGCTTCCCGGTCCAGCGGCACGCCCGGCGCGCCGAAGCCTGCCGCCGAACCCAGCGGATTCATGTCGGCGCGGCGCATCGCTTCGCGCAGGCCCAGCGCATCGTCGCGCAGTTCGGTGGCAAAGCCCCCTGCCCACAGGCGCACGGAACTGGGCATTGCCGGCTGCATGTGCGTATAGCCAGGCAAGGCGACATCGCCCTGCCGCCCGGCCAGGTCGTCCAGCGTTTCCGCCACGGCAACTGCGCCGTCGGCCAGCGACACGGCGGTGTCCTTGAGGTACAACCGCAGTGCGGCCAGCACCTGGTCGTTCCTGGAACGGCCCAGGTGCACGCGCGCCCCGGCCGGCCCGATGAGCGCCATCAAACGCGACTCGAGCGCGCCGTGGACATCTTCGTCCTGCAGGTCGATGGCCCACTCGCCGCGGGCATGCTGATCCGCCAACTCGGTCAGGCCGTTGCAGATGGCCTCGCAATCCGCATCTCTCAGGAGTCCCTGGCCGTTGAGCATCTTCACGTGCGCGATGGACGCACGCACGTCGTACGCCACCAGCCGCTCGTCCAGCAGGTGATCGTCGCCCGCGGTGAAGCGCAGGATGCGTTCGTCCAGGGGAGCGCCCTTGTCCCAGAGCCGGGTCATTTCTTTTCGCCCTGTTGCTCCGCCGGGCTGAGGTGGCGGATGTCGTTGACGACCAGCGTCCCGGTACCCTCGTTGGTGAAGACCTCCAGCAGCAGGCTGTCGGGCAACTTCCAGGAAATCACGTGGACGCGCGACACGCCGCCGCGCAGAGCGTTCTCGATGGCGGCCGCCTTGGGCAGCATGCCGTCGCTGAGCCGGCCTTCCCGGCGCAGCCTGCCGAGCCCCGCGACATCGACGTAGGAGATCACCGAACGCGGGTCCTCGACAGACTCGAGGATCCCCGGCGCACCCGTGGCGAGAATGAGCTTCTCCGCATTCAGGGCCTCCGCAATGGCGGCCGCCACCGTGTCGGCGTTGATATTCAGCAGCGTCCCCGACTCGTCGGCCGACAGCGGGCTGACGACGGGAACCAGGTCGTCGTCCAGTTGCTTGAGGAGAATGCCCGTGTCGACTTCATCGATGTCGCCCACGAAACCGTAGTCCACCGTCTCGCCGGAATCGTCACCGGTGGCCACCGGGGGCCGCCGATGCGCCTTGATCAGCCCGGCGTCCACGCCGCTGATGCCCACGGCAGCGATTCCCAGGTCCCGGCACGCGGCCAGGATCCGGGTGTTGATCTGGCCGTTGAGGACCATGGTCGCAACTTCGAGCGAGCGCCGGTCGGTGATCCGCCGGCCTTCCACGAACTCGCTGGAGACGCCCAGGGCGCTGGCCAGTTGGGTCGACTGCGGCCCGCCGCCGTGTACCACGACCACGCGGATGCCTACGCCGTGCAGGATGCCCACCTGCTCCATCAGCGCCCGCGTCCCCTCCGGCGAGACGAAGGCATCGCCGCCGGCCTTGAGCACGAAGACCTTGCGCTTGAACATGCGGATGTAGGGCACCGCGCGCTTGAGCGCCTGTACCGTGATGGCTCGTTCGTCTCTGCTCAGTGGTCGCATGTCCCTATCCTGTTTGGTGGACGCTCGTCCGTCTACCGGTCACTCGATGCACGCCAGAGTCCCGTTTGATGGACGCTAGTCCGTTCCCGGCCCGTTCAACCTTTCATCATCCGGTACAGCACGGCCATCTGCGCCAGCATCCGGTTGCGTGCCTGCGGCACCACCACGCTTCGTGGACCGTCGAGGATCCCATCGGCCACGACCACGCCGCGGCGCACCGGCAGACAGTGCATGAAGCGGCAGTCCTCGCGGGCCGGCTCGAACCAGGGTTCATCCACGCACCAGCCCAGGAGTTCCTCGCGCAGGGCCTGATCGCCCGGCCGGTCGCCGTAGTGCAACGTGGACGACCACGACTTCGCGTAGATTACGTGCGCGCCTTCCATGGCCTCGCGGCGGTCGTCGGTTTCGGTGACGCTGCCGCCCGAGGCTGCTGCCAGCCGGCGCGCCTGGTTCATGACCGGCGGCGGCAGTTCGAATCCGGGCGGCCGCAGCACGGTCACGTCCATGCCGCGCTGGCTGGCCATGCGCACCGCGGCGGCGGGCACGGCCAGCGGCAGCGCCAGCGGGTGATAGGCCCAGGAAAGCACGAACTTTCCGCCTTCAGCGGGTATGCCCAGGTCGTCGAGAGTCTTCCAGTCCGCCAGGCTCTGGCAGGGGTGCTGGATCGCCGACTCCATGTTGATGACCGGCACGTCCACCAGCGACACCAGGTTCTCGAACTCGGTGTCGGCCAGGTCCTCATCCAAATCACGCCGCTCGGCGAAGGCTCGAATGCCGATCGCATCGCCGTAGGAGGCGATGACCGGCACTGCCTCGCGGACATGCTCCGCGGCCGCCCCGTCCATCACGATGCCCGGCCGGGCCTCAAGGCCGTGAATGGACATCTCCGGGGAGATCACGAACGATCCGCCGCCCAGCCGCGCCATGGCCGCCTGAAACGACGCCAGCGTTCTCAGCGACGGGCTGAGAAAGAGCAGCGACAGGACCTTGCCTTCGAGCGCATGGGGTTCGGGCAGGCGCTCCAGGCGGCCGGCCAGTTCCAGCAGGCCGGCGATTTCCTGGGCGTCGAAATCCGTCAGATCGTTAAAGCGTTTCACTATCGAGTTCCTCCAGCGCCCGGGCCAGGCGCTTGACATGCCGTGTTTCGAGAATGAGCGGCGGCAGAAGCCGCAGTACGTGGGGATCGGCGCTTGTGCCGGTGAGGATGTCCTTGCGGAGCAGAGCCTCAAGCACAGAGGCGGCGCGCGGGTCCGTGCGAAGACCGACCAGCAGGCCCGCGCCGCAGGTCCCGGTGACCGGGCCGCGCACGCAGGTTTCGATGATGCGGGCGGACGTCTCGCGCACCCGGGCCAGCAGGTTGTCCGATTCGATCACCTCAAGCACCGTGTTGATCGCCGCGCAGGCCAACGGACCGCCGCCGAAGGTGCTGCCCAGGGCGCCGAAGCCGATGTCGGCGGCCAGTTCCGCGGTCATCAACACCGCGGCGCATGGGAAACCGCCGCCCAGGCCCTTGGCCGCGGTCAACAGATCCGGGCGTACGTCGTAGTAGTCCGCGCCGAACGGCTCTCCGAGTCGGCCGACCCCGGTCTGTACCTCATCCAGGATCAACAGCGCGCCGCTGCGGTCGCAGCATTCCCGCGCAGCCGCCATGAACGGCCGTGAGAAATCGAAGGCGCCCGCCACACCCTGCACCGGTTCGATGATCACCGCGGCGGTATCGCTGCCCACGGCCGCTTGCAGCGCATCGACGTCGTTGCGCGGTACGAACGTGACGTCGAACGGCGTGCGCGGAAAACCGTACCAGGACTGCGATCCCCAACTCACCGCCGCCGCCGCGGCCGTACGGCCGTGAAACGCATGTTCCATGGCCACTACCTTGTTTCGGCCGGTGGAACGCAGCGCGATGCGCAACGCATTCTCATTGGCCTCGGCGCCGCTGTTGACGAAAAACACGCGCGACAGCGGTTCCGGCGCGAAGTCCGCCAGCCGTTCGGCAGCCTCGTCCCTGATCTTCAGCGCAACGATATTGCTCTGGAACTGCAGGGCCTGCGCTTGCCGGCCGATCGCCTCGGTCAGGCGCGGATGCGCGTACCCCAGGGCCGCCACGGCGTGCCCGCCGTAGAGGTCCAGCACGCGGCGCCCGCGGCCGTCTTCAAGGTACACGCCGCGTCCGCTGACGGACTTAAGCGGCACCAGCGGATAGACCTCGCTCAGGTTGGCGGCCGGCCGGTTCATCAGACCCACCCCACGGGGGCGATCGGCAGTCCGGTGGTGTCGGGCCACCCCGCCAGCCGGTTGACCCACTGCAGTGCCCCGCCGGCCGCGCCCTTGACCAGGTTGTCCAGCACGCAGCACACGGCGATCGCGCCGTTGTCCCGATGCACGCTGAGCAGCGCGTTGTTGGTGCCGACGATGTCCTTGAGGCGCGGCGGGGACTCGACGACACGGACAAAGCTCGAATCCCGGTAGAAGTCCGCGAGCGCCGAGGCAATGTCCTCCACCCCGTTCGGCCCCGCCGGTTCGGCGAAGACCGTGGCGTGAATGCCGCGCGCGAACGGGCCGGAGTGGGGAACGAAGTGAAGCTCAATCTCCCGTCCCGTCGCCGCCTCGGCCAGCTCGCACACTTCCGGTGCATGGCGGTGGATCAGCGGCCGGTAGGCGAACAGATTGCTCTGGCGCAGGGGATGGTGGGTCGTCTCCCGGGGCGTGCGCCCGGCGCCCGTGCTGCCGGTGACCGCGCTGGCAAAGAACGCCGGTTTGGCCGCACCCAGCGAAACCAGCGGCACCAGCGACAGCAGCAGCGCGGTCGCAAAGCAGCCCGGCTGGGCGGCATGGGGCGTGGTCAACGTGTCCAGGTGCTCGGGTACCGCGCAACTGAACTCATCCAGAAGCTGCGGTGCCGAATGCGCACTGCCGTAGACCGACTCGAACCGCTCCGCCGACCGGCTGCGAAAGTCCGCCGAGGCATCGACCACCGACACCTGCACGCCTGCCGCGGTGGCGCCATCCAGGACCTTCGCCACGATCGACGCGGAGACTCCGTGGGGCGCGGCAGAGATGACGATCCACCGCAGCGAATCCCCGAGGGCGTCGAGGGTCTCGTCCAACGGCGCGAACCGCTCCGTCGGATAGACGGCGCTCAGGTGGCTGAAAGCCGAGGCGATCCGCTGCCCCGGACGGCTCGCGGATACCGCACGGGCCAGCTCCAGCCGCGGATGGCCGGCCAGCAGCGCCAGGACTTCCCCGGCGACGTAACCGGAACCGCCCAGGACGATGACGGGCAGCGACTCGTTCATGATGCGTCCTCCGGCCGCGCCGGCCCGAGCCCGATCCGGTCGTGGATCAGGTCGCCCAGTTCGGCGCCCTGGGTCAGCGCGTTGGCCGCGGGCACGTTCATTCGTTCCCGGATGATCTCGATGCCCACCTGGTTGTCGGTGGCGGGACCGGTGACGGCGGCGGGTTCCAGTTCGTACCGGTCGCGCAGCAGCTTGACCCCGCCCCAGGCGGCCACGGGATCGTTCGCGCAAAGCACGACGGCGCTGAGCACCCGGCGCACTTCGGGATCCATCAGAATGGCCTCGACCCCGTAGGCGCCCAGCAGGCCGTCGCCCAGTTCGAAGACGATGGCGTCGGGCGCCTCCCCCGAAAGGGACGACAGGAGTTTGCGCGTGAGCGCCGGGGCGTTCTCGGACGTCGTACAGACGATTCCGTGGTCGGAGAAGATACCGGTATTGCGCGCGCCGGCATCCTCCATCACCAGGATATCCCGCTGCAGGGCCACGCCGGTGGCCTTGAAGGCGTCCACCGTCAGGCCGAGTTGGCAGAACCGGCTCACCACGGCGCAGACCGCAGCCGTCTTGCCGGAATTCATGCAGGTGCCGGCGAACGCCACCACGGGGATTCCGTCCAGGTTCAGAGCCGGCGGATCGTCCGCGGGCCGCCCTGCGACCCGGGCCGGTACGCCGATGCGCTCGCCCAGGTAGGGAAAGTCAAGCACCACGCCGAGCACCCGGCAGTCGAAGGGCCGGCCGTGGTTGGGGTTCATCGAGTCGCAGACGCCAAGTACGCCGCCCAGGTTCAGGAGCTGAACTTCGTCACCCGGTTCGAGATGCTCCGGCAGGTGCCCCGAATAGCCGAACAGCGCCTTGCGGTGACCCAGGGCGCCGACGATGACATCGCCGCGCTTGACCTGCGCCATGCGGCCGCTGGTCAGCTCCAGCTTGTTGTAGCGGGACTTGTTGTTCATGACTTCCGCGGCGATGAGCACCCCCTCCTCACAGGGGATGTCGGAGCTCACCCGGATTTCGCGCCCCAACTCGGCCGCCACGGCAACCGAGGCAATCTTGTCGACGACCACCTTGCGCATGACTCAGCCCTCCGCACCGCCGCCCCGCGCCCGGGTCTGCAGCAGCCCCGGCAACGCCATGAGGCGCGAGAATCCCACCGCGTCGGCAGCCGTCCACTCGCCGGCCGACTCGCCGTACTGCCCGCGGCTGGCGGCCATGAGGGAATGGGGAGACTCCACGCCGGTCACGAACACGCTGCCCGGCCGCAGCAGGCAATGGGCAGCGCCCGTCACGCGCGCCTGCGACGAGGCCAGCAGCGCCTCGATGTCCCGGCAGACGGGATCCAGTTGCTTGCCCTCGTGGATGAAGTCGCCGTACGCAAGGCTCACCTGCTCCTTGATCCGCTGCTGCAGCGCCGAAAGCGTCAGTTTTTCGAGTTCGCGGTGGGCCGTCAGCAGTATCGCGGCCGCCGGGGCCTCGAAGGCGACCCGGCCCTTGGTGCCCAGAATCGTGTCGCCGAGGTGGATGCCGCGGCCGATGCCGAAGGCGGAGCCGATCTCCTCCAGCCGTTCGATCAACGCCACGGGGTCCAGCCGCTCGCCGTCCACGGCCACGGGCACGCCGCGGCGGAATTCCACGGTCAGTTCCCGGGCCTCCGCGGGCTTCTCAAGGGCGCCGCGGCTCAGGACCCACGCGGACTCGGGAATGCTCCCGGACGAATCCAGGGTTTCCGTGCCCCCGATGGTGACGCCCCACAGGCCGCGGTTGATCGAATACGCCGAGCCCGCCGCCGGCATCGGCAATCCCCGGCCGGACAGGTACTTGATCTGGTCCTGCCGGGCCCAGGCGTGATCCCGGACCGGCGCCAATACCTCCAGTTCCGGCGCCAGCGTCTTGAGCACGATTTCAAAGCGTACCTGGTCGTTGCCGGCGGCCGTGCATCCATGGGCCACCGTGGTTGAACTCAGCTCGCGGGCCGCGTCGGCCAGGCAGCGCGCCTGGATACCGCGTTCGGCGCCGACACACAGCGGGTACATCTGCCCCCGGCGTACGTTGCCCATGATCAGGTACTTGAGCACCTGCTCGAAGAAGTCGCCGCGGGCTTCCACGAGGATGTGATCCACGGCGCCAAGCGCCGCAGCGCGCTCCGCCAGGGCGTCGGCCGCAGCGGCATCGATACCCCCGGTGTTGACCGTCACGGTGACTACCGGCCGGCCGTAGGTTTCCTTCAGCCACGGCACGCAGAACGACGTATCCAGGCCGCCGGAAAACGCCAGCAAGATGGGTTGTGCGGTGTTGCTCACTGGATCGCCACCCTTCTGAGCGTTTCCTGCAGCCGCGCAACCAGCCGGCGTTGCGCTCCGGCGCCGGGGGTGGCGACGAAGATCGTATCGTCGCCGGAGATCGTGCCCACCACTTCCGGCCAACGGGCGCGGTCCAGGGTCACGCAGACCCGCTGCGCCGCACCGATCGCAGTGCTGATGACCAGCAGGTTGGGTCCCGCCACGCGAATGTCCCGGACAAACTCGGCCATGGGCCGCAGCGCATCGCCGTTGCTCCCGCGATCCGGTTCGGGCAAGCTGTACCCGGCCGTCCGTTTCGCCACCCCCAGATCGCGCAGGTCGCGGCTGATACTGGACTGGGTGGCTTCAAGCCCCCTGGCACGAAGCAGGCGAACCAGCTCCGATTGGCGTCGAATCACGTGGCTCTGCAGCAGTTCCGCGATGGCTCGGCGGCGGCGTTGTTGGTTAGCGGGCGTGGGCATGGGTGCTTGCCTAGCATAAAATTGCGCATAGACTAATGATTATGCGCAAACAATGCAACCATGGCGGCGATCGGCCGATGGCCGAACTTTCGGCGCGGACTGCCGGGACAACGGAGCTACCCGATGGAACGGATGCAAGTGGAACCGATTGAGATCGATACCGGCAGGAACCCCGCCTGGTCGCTGATTTTCCTGCACGGACTGGGTGCCGACGGCCATGACTTCGCAGCGCTGCCCCGGGAGATGAGTCTCCCCGTGCCCGTGCGCTTCATTCTTCCCCACGCGCCGGTCGTCCCGGTCACCATCAACGGCGGATTATTCATGCCCGCCTGGTACGACATCCTCACACTGGACTGGAACGGTCCCGAAGACGCCGCCGGTGTGCGCAACAGCGGCCGCGAACTGCAGGGACTGATCCAGCGGGAGACGGAGCGGGGAATCCCCTCCCACCGCGTGTTCGTCGGGGGTTTCTCCCAGGGAGGCTCGGTGGCGTTGTTTACGGGTCTGCGCTATCGGGACCCGCTCGCCGGGATCATTGCGCTGTCGACCTGGATGCCGCTGCCCGACACGCTTGCGCAGGAGAGCGCCGACGCCAATCGGTCGGTACCCGTCTTCATGGCGCACGGCACGTACGACCCTACGGTTCCCGTGAAGTTCGGCGCCCGTTCCCGCGATCAGCTACGCGCGCGGGACTACGACGTGCACTGGAGCACCTACCCCATGGAGCACGCCGTCTGCCCGCAGGAGATCGCCGATCTCAACGACTGGCTTGCAGCGCGTCTGCGGTCGCCGGACTGAAACGGAAGGCGCTCTCGCCCTGCCGCTGCCCTTCGGCATCATAGCGGCGCTCGGCAAACATCAGGTTCCCGTCCCGGGACAGCAGCACCACCGTCGCTGACCGCGTTCCGTAGCGTGGGTCCCGGACAAACACCGAGCGCGCGCGCCAGTGCAGTTCTGTCCCCCCGGAGCCGGCATGCTGCGGCCCCCGGGTTTCCAGCAGCCCGAACAGCCTCCGCATCAGGTCGGCCCGCTCCGGCCCGTCGTCGAGAATGGCCGCAAGGCCGGAGGCGGCAAACTCGGTTTTCGGCCAGGACGTACCCAGCGGTGCGTTGCTCAGGACGTGGATGCCGCCTGCCAGCCGTTGCGCGCCGGATCGATTGGCCGAATGGAACAGCCCCTCGCCGTCGAAAAGCAGAAGGTTGTACGGCCCGTATTCGGCGGGCGCCCTGGCCCGCTCCCCGCAAAACCGTTCCGCTGCATGCGGGGCCGCGAGGTAGTCGCTGACCAGGTGTCCACGGGAGCCGGTAAAGGTCCGGCCTTGCGGAGAAGGCTGGTTGGTCACCGCAGCCAGACGGCCACGCCGGTCCACGGCCAGCCAGCTTCCTCCCGCCTCCAGATCCCGTCCCCCGAGGATGCCGGAGGGCTCCTTCCACCAGTCCGCGGCGGCCGTGGACCTGCGGTGGGATTCGTCGCGGTTGGCCGCGACCACGAGGGGAAATGCCTCGCTGACGCCGACCGCGAACGCCGCGAGGCACACCGGGGTTCAGCCCATTGCCGTATGGCGGATCGGGGCGTGCCTCCCCGGCACCTTGCGCAACGTCAGGCAGGCCGGGCAATCGCCGCGCGGCACCTGCAGTTGATCGTACACGTAGGCGATCGAACAGACATCGCAGTGAGCCAGCCGCAACTCGTCGCCGCGCCGGATATTCCGCAGGAGGTTCCAACCCCATTCGAAGCTCAGGGTGGGCTGGGGAACCGTCATCCTGTGCGTCTCGAAGCACTGGCAGAAGCGATGACCCAGGTTCACGTTTCCCTTCAGGCGAGGTCCCGGCGGGTGCTCGATGGAGAACAGCCCGTTGGCCAGCAGCATGTTCACGAAC
Organism: Gammaproteobacteria bacterium; assembly: GCA_022825505.1. Taxonomy (GTDB): domain Bacteria; phylum Pseudomonadota; class Gammaproteobacteria; order Steroidobacterales; family Rariloculaceae; genus UBA6522. Next base: position 70,660 of record JAJDWR010000083.1, read on the forward strand.
ACCCCCGACTCCAGTGACCGGGCCGACGATCGAATGAGCGGGCCGATCTGCGTGGGCGACTTGCCGCGGCGGCGCCTGATGGGCGCACCGTCGATGAACTTGAAGTAGCTGTTATAGAGCTTGCGGATCCGGTCGTCGCTGAGGTTCGTCCAGTAGCGAATCGTCCCCGTTCGCGCCTCCAGCCGGATCATTCGCATGGCGAGTTCGAACCGGTTTCGCTCGCCTTTGTACCGATTATCGGTTGCCCTCATTGCTGCTTTCCCTATGCTTCGCCCAGTTTCTTGATATTAGCCCAGGCGATTCTTTCTTGGTATTTTAGGTTTATGCACAAACCGACAAGAAATGAACCCAATTTGCTTCATCCGGGGCCCCAGCCCGGCGACCTGCGCGACATTCGCGAATTGAACCTGTTGTTCCTGGTTCTGCTCCAGGGACGGGTACGCAAGGGCGTCGACTGCTTCGGCCTGCCCACGCCCGTACGGCGCCGAATCCGTGGGGCCACGGACGCCGCCCTGCAGGGCATGTCGACGTTTCCCAGAACGGTCTTCGCGCTGAACCTGGATTGCATCAAGTCGGGGCCCGATATTCCGGAAGAACGGGACGACCAGCTACGCAAGGCGCGGCACGCGCTGGCTTTGACGGCATTGCTCATGGCGTGGAACATGGCGCGCCAGCAAGGCTTCCATGCGCGCGTCTTTCTCGGTCTCTCGGAGGATGAGTCACGCCATCTGCAAAAGTTGCCGATGCTCAAGCTGCACGAACTGGCCGAACACCCGGCGCTGCTCCGCTGCGCCTTCCCCGACGCAGTGGGCATGTGGACGCGGCTCGTGCAATACGGCGAGCGCGGTCTGCCGAGATCGTTGCGGTTGCTCGGCATGCAGCCGAAGCTGCTTGGCGAATCAGGGGAACTTCGCGCCCCTTACGCCTCCCGTATCGCCTGATTCCGCAACCGCCCGGCCCGGCCCGCAACGCGTGTGATGTTCGCAGGGGCTGAGTAGAATAGGCCGGCAACCCGGCCGGTACGGATGCCATTCACAGCGGGAGACTCGGGACTTGTACGCGCTTGAGCTGAAACAACTTCGCAAGACGTATCCAAGCGGCGTCGAAGCGCTTCGGGGCATCGACCTGTCCGTGAGGCAGGGCGATTTCTTTGCTCTTCTGGGACCCAACGGCGCCGGCAAGACCACGGCCATCGGCATCGTCACCTCGCTGGTCAACAAGTCCGCCGGCGACGTTTCGGTTTTCGGTTACGACCTGGACCGCCAGCGGGAGGCCGCCAAGGCCTGCATCGGCGTGGTTCCCCAGGAAGTCAACATCAACATGTTCGAGAAGTGCTGGAACATCCTGATCAACCAGGCCGGTTACTACGGCGTTCCGCGCGCCGAGGCCAAACGGCGGGCGGAAAAGTACCTGAAGGCCCTGCACCTCTGGGACCGCCGCGACAAACTGTCCAGAACGCTTTCCGGCGGCATGAAGCGCCGCCTGATGATCGCCCGGGCGCTGATCCACGAGCCCCGGCTGCTGATCCTGGACGAACCCACCGCCGGGGTGGACATCGAGATACGCCGGTCCATGTGGGATCTCATGACCCGGATCAACGAGGACGGCATGACGATCATCCTCACCACCCATTACCTTCACGAGGCGGAGAGCTTCTGCCGCAACATTGCCATCATCGACGAGGGCCGCATCATCGAGAACGACACCATGGTCAACGTGGTGCGCAAGCTCAAGCGGGAAGTGTTCGTCCTGACGCTGGAGGAGTCGCTGCATCGCGCTCCGGACCTCCCCGGCTACCAGGTCCAGTTGCGCAACGAACACGAGATCGAGGTCGAAGTGGAACAGGAACAGGGCCTGAACGCGCTGTTCCAGGTGATTTCGGACCGGTCCCTGCACGTCGCGAGCATGCGCACGAAGTCCAACCGCCTTGAAGAACTGTTCATGCGCCTGGTGGACGACAAGGCGGAGAGCGTGAACTGATGGCCACCGCCCCGCCGCTCTCCTCCCCCGCGACGGCCGCCGGGATCAGCCTGTGGCGCATCAACCTGGTCGGTCTCGTCACGATCGTCCGCAAGGAAGTGCATCGAATCGCGCGGATCTGGGTTCAGACCATCGTGCCGCCCGCCATCACCATGACGTTGTACTTCATCATCTTCGGCAGCCTGATCGGCCAGCGCATCGGGGAGATGGGCGGAGTGCCCTACACGACCTTCATCGCCCCGGGACTGATCATGATGTCGGTCATCACCAACTCCTTCGGCAACGTGGTGTCGTCATTCTTTTCCGGGAAGCTGCAGCTTCACCTTGAGGAGATGCTGGTTTCGCCGCTCTCCTTTACCACGATAATCACCGGCTACGTGATCGGCGGCGTGGTGCGCGGCCTCGCGGTCGCGGCCCTGGTGACCGTGGTGGCGTCGTTCTTTACCGATCTCAGCGTTGCCCGCCCGCTGGTCACCCTCTCGGTCATCGTCCTGACCGCCATGGTGTTCTCCCTGGCGGGTCTCATGAACGCGATCTTCGCGAAGAACTTCGACGACATCTCCATCATTCCCACCTTTTTCCTGACGCCGCTGACGTACCTCGGGGGCGTGTTCTTCTCGATTTCCCTGCTGTCGCCCTTCTGGCAGAACGTCTCGCTCGCCAATCCCATCCTCTACATGGTGAACGCGTTTCGTTACGGCATGCTCGGATCCTCGGATATCCCAATCGGTACGGCTTACGCAATCATCCTGACCGCCCTCGTCGCGTTGTACGTGGCCGTGCTCGTACTGCTGCGGCGGGGCACGGGAATTCGTTCCTGAGGCGGTCACCAACACTCCAGGCACCATTGAGGGGAAGACCATGAATAAAACGATTGAATCGACCACAGCGGCGCAGGACGTCTGCCGAAGGCTGTTGTCCGCCGGCGCCGTTGCCGCGATTGTCCTTGGCAGCCCGGCTGTTCCCGGGCAACAGAACGGGGACAGCGCGCCCGGCGCCGGATTCGCCGCCATCCCGGGGCTCAAGGGCGGACAGGACATGTTCGGGCCCTACGAGGTCGTGCCGAACTGGCCGAAACCCATGGAAGAAAGCCTGGAAGGACACGAGGGCTGGACCTGGTCCGTCACCATGGACGTCTTCGCCGAAAGCCCGGACCGGGTGTTTCTGGTACAGAAGGGCGAACTGCCGATCATGCAGCGGCCGAGCGACTCGGTGTGGCTGCCGGAACTCGGTCCGGGTTTCCACTACCCGAACTTCCGGCTGCCGTTGCGCCAGGCCGGCAGCGCCATTCCCAACGGCGACCAGCTTGAAGAACCCGGCAACGGCCGGCCGGGCATCGACTGGCGCTGGGAGCACTGCGTATTGGTGATTGACCGCGACGGCTACATCGTCGAGGAATGGACCCAGTGGGACCACCTCTGGTACCGGCCGCACGATGTGGAGATCAGCCGCTACGATCCCGACAAGCATGTCTGGATCGTGGACGCGGACGGCCACTTCGTCGCCAAGTTCACCAACGACGGCTCCGAACTGGTGCTGATGCTGGGCGAGCCGGGCGTGCCGGGCGACGACGACGAGCACTTCCGCCGCCCGACCTTCCTGGCCTTCATGGACGAGAACACCTTCTACCTGGCCGACGGCTACGACAACACCCGCGTCATCAAGTACGACATGGACGGCAACATCCTCGCCCAGTGGGGCGAGCAGGGTAACTGGCCCGGCGAGACCCGCCCCGGTTACTGGAACAACGTGCACGGCATCGCCGTGGATCCGACCACCCGGCGGGTGTTCGTCAACGACCGCAACAACGGCCGCGTACAGGTATTCGACGAGGACGGCAACTACCTGGACGAGTGGAACTTCTTCACCGGCCGGCGCGGACAGCCCATGGACATCCACAGCTTCATCGTCACCAGCGACCGCAAGCTGTGGGCCGCCGACCAGGGCACCCACAAGATCCTCGGCTACGACCTGGACGGCCACTTCCTCTATTCGTGGGGAAGCTGGGGCGAATACCCGGGCGGAATGTGGGGCGTGCACGGCATGTCCACCGACAACGAAGGCAACTTCTACACCGCCTCGGTGAACAACGGGCGGATCCAGAAGTTCCGGCCGCGGGAAGGCGCCAACGCGGACTTCCTGGTCGGCACGCCCTGGCCAGGGGTTTGGTAAGCGCGGGACGGCCGGATTGACCCGAGCATTCGGGTTTACCCGATCCGCCGGTTTGACCGGAATCGCACCAAAGTCTCAAGGCGGCGCCGCGCCAGCATGCCGTAGCGTGCAGGCCGCGCTGGCGCGGCCCGATCAGTGGCCGACGATGGCGTAGGCGCCGTCGAGGATCAGGCGGGCGGAGACGAACAGTCCCAGCAGGGGGACGACGATCCATACGGCGTTGGGGCCCCAGACATAGAGCCAACGGGTCGCCCTTGGCAGCGGCTCGTGAGTGCCGGCCACCCAGACGCTCACCGCGTAGAGCGAACTCACGTACACCCACTGCCAGAACAGCGCGATTCCGAGTATCCCGGCAAACGTGGCCGGCATGAATCCGGTGGTGAGCGCGGCCAGCAGAATCATTGAAGGGATGGGCGTGAAAAACCCGTTGCCGATGTCGGCGTTGAAGCCGAAGGTGCTGCGCCGGGTGTAGGCATCGTCGTACAGGGCGTAAGCGGCCCAGACGTCCGCCCAGACCGTTGGAGAGCAGACACGCCGCAACGGTATGGCGGCGGTCAGGAACCCGACAGCCGGGTTCCGGCCGGTTGAGGCGCGCAATTCACGCCAGTATCGGGCGCGCTCGACGACTTGGTCGTGCCTCAGGTAGAGGCACATCTCCCAGCAGGCAATCAGCAGATTGATCGACAGGAACAGGCTCAGCACGAAATAGTACGAATTCAGGGCGCCGTGCAGGCGGTAACTGACGGCATTCCAGGCCAGGGTGAGGACAACGACGAAAACCGCGGCGGCCACTGCGACGACGACTTTCGGCCCCTTTTCATCCCTCTCCCCGACTGCCGTTACGAGCTTCCCCTCTTCATGAGGACCGTCGGCAGCCTGTTCGGTGTTGTCGTCGTTCATGGGGTCCAATCTCCCGTTCAAGAGCTGTGCGTGTCAGCCTGACCAGGCACCATAGAGCAGCCGCACGGCAGTCACAAACAACAGGACCCGTATCAGCACGCTGAAGAGTTCCGGGCGGATGAACTGCCGCAACCAGTTGCCCACCGGCACAAAGAGCATGGCCGGCACGACGGCCAGCAGGCTTTGCCCGAACAGCAGCGGCGTATACGCCTGAAGGGATCCCAGAATGACCAGGTGCGTGAGCGACAGGGACATGAACACCGCGGAGAACGTGAACACATAGGTCCGCGGATTGGCCCCGATGGCGTCCACGTAGGGCACGATCACCGGCGCGCAGATGCCTGTGGCGCCCTGAAGAGTCCCCGATGCGAAGCCGACCGGAAACGCGAGCCGGAAGCGGGCCTTGCGGGCCAGGGACAATTGCGGATGCACGAACCGCAGCACCAGGTAGGCGAGCACCCAGAGCGCCAGCACCGTCGCCAGGAACTTCTCGCTGGCCAGATACAGCACGGCCGCTCCCAGGGCGATGCCGGGCACGCCGGCGATGGCCACCCGCGGTACCTCCGGCACCTCCCGATAGCAGTCGCGCAGCCGCCAGGTCAGCCAGAGATTGGTGATAAGCGTGGGCATCACCATGATCATGACCGCCTGCTCGACGCCCAGGAAGGCCGCCATGATGGGCACGGCGATGCCCGGCAGCCCGAGTCCCGTCATCCCCTTGGTCAGTCCACCGGCCGCCAGCGCGACAACGATGACCGCCCAGGCCTGCCAGGCCAGCTCGGTCACGGCCCGGACTCCGGCCGGTACCGCCACGACAGCCCCCCTACGCGCATCGCCTCGGCTCGCTGGCCCGAAAGGTTCGCTAGACCGCCGTGAAGCTTCGGGTCGAATGATTCAGGCGCAGCGTCAGCGTCCCCTCGTTGATCAGCCAGGGGCGTACTTCAAAGGTGCGCGCGCCGCTGGCGTGCATGGGGTCCCTGGCCGCGATGGCTCGGGCCGCCTCCAGGCTCTCGGCACGTACCACGACCATGCCTTCGCCGCGCCATTGTTGTTCGTCGTCGGTCCAGAACGGGCCGGCGGCAAAGAGGGTGCCGTCCTTCTCCATGGAAATCTGGTACTTGAGGTGTTCTTCCAGCGTCTCCATCACCGGCTTCAAGCCGCTCACGGGTCGCGTGAAAATCGCATAGAGCTGCAATTGCAGCATGCCTTCGCAGGCCGCCCGCACGTCGTCCGCCATGACCCTGGGTTCGTCCACTGCCGTCTCCTCCACTCCCGCCATACGCCTTGCGGCTCGCTGCGCCCGGTCCGACTCGTCATCAATAGGAAGGGGCGACCTTCAGCACCAGACCGTCCAGTTCGTCGGTCACCGGGATCTGGCAGGTCAGGCGGCTGTTGTCGCGCCGCTCGGTGGCCGCTTCCAGCATGGAGTCCTCGATGACGTCCATCTCGGGGAGCTTGTCCCACCACTCTTCCTTGACATAGCAGTGGCACGTAGCACACGAGCAGGCGCCGCCGCATTCGGCCTCGATACCCTCGACACCGTTCATGATCGCGCCTTCCATGACCGAGTAGCCTTCCTCGACCTCCACTTCCACGCGGTCCCCTTCGGGCTCGATATACACGATCTTGGGCATATTGCGGCTCCTGGCGGCAGGCGATGCATGCTAGCGCCGAATTAGGCGCAGCGAAAGTCCCGCGGGAGGATAATCGAGGTTTCCTTGCAAACCTAAACGGAAACCCGGCCATCCGTCGATTCGAGTCTCACGATTCGGGAGAACCGTTGCGCCCTCGCATTCGCCTGCCTGTCGAAGACGGGGCGACACGGTAGGAGAAACTCGCGTGCCGACGATAGAATAAGGGAATTCATCCCAACGGACTTGCCTATGCCTGTTGTGCCGACTGCTGACCGGCTTTCATTGCGCCGCCGCCCGGCAGGCGCGCTGTGGCAATCCCTTATTGCCCTTGCTGCCGCCTTTCTCTCGTCTTCATGGCTGCCGGCTCACGCGCTGGACCTGGCCGAGCACCGCGGCAAGGTCGTCATCGTGGACTTCTGGGCATCCTGGTGCGTGCCGTGCCGCCAGTCCTTCCCCTGGTTCAATGCCATGTACGATGAATACACCGACGACGGCCTGGTCATCCTGGGCGTCAACACCAACGACGACGCTGCCGAAGCACAGCAGTTCCTCGAGGAATTCCCCGCGAAGTTCGAAATCGTCTACGATCCGGACGGCCAGCTGGCGCAGGACTTCGGGGTCGTGGCGATGCCGAGCAGTTTCGTATTCTCGCGCGACGGCGAACTGGATACGAGGCACTTGGGGTTTCTCCGTTCCCGACGCGACGAATACGAAGCCGTCATCCAGCGGCTGATCGCCGAACCGGTAATAGAGGATTCGCACGAATGAACCGGTATAACCATCACACCGCGGCGAACGAGCCGAGGCGTTCCTGAGCGCACGACACGCGCAGTTCTGGATACAGCGGTAGAGGCGGCGGTTCGCTCAGAACGACCAGACGAATTCCAGGGAAGGCACGCTGGAGGTTCTGTACAGGACGGTTCTCGACAGCACGCTGAACACTGGCTAAAATGTACATTAACTTGTACATCTTGAACTCGTTCATGACCGACACACTTTCGATTGCAGAGGCGCGCCGGAACCTGCCGACGCTGATTCGGGATGCCGAGAGCGGTAAGGCAGTGACGCTAACGCGGCGTGGCACACCGGTCGCGGTACTTGTAGGGCGGCGTCAGTACGAGCAGCTTGCGGCGGGGCGGCGCAGCTTCTCGGAGGCCTACGGCGACTTTGCGAAAGGCTCCAATCTGGTGGAACTTGAGCTCGATCCCGATGCGCTGTTCGCGGATACGCGCGCGTCGGAAGCCGGGCGCGATATCGGTTTCTGACCGGTGCAATACCTTCTCGATACAAACATTGTCTCGGAACCGCTGCGGCCGAAACCTTCCATCAACATCATGCGCCGCTTGCGTAGGCACGACGGGGAGATCGCGATTCCCTCCCCGGTCTGGCATGAGCTGCATTTCGGATGCGCAAGACTCCCGGAGTCGCGACGCCGGGATGCAATCGAGCGCTATATCGAAGATGTTGTCCGCGGCAGCTTTCCCGTGATCGGATACGATCTGGAAGCGGCGGAGTGGCACGCGCTGGAACGCGCCCGTCTGAGCGCAAAGGGCAGAACCCCGCCCTTTGTCGACGGCCAAATCGCTGCCATCGCGCGCGTAAACGATCTTGCCGTTGTAACCTCGAATACGAGCGACTTCGGCATGTTTGAAGGCTTGCGCGTAGTGAGCTGGGCATGAGGGTCCCGGTCACCCTGGGCCACAACGATCCGGAGAGGAGTCCACACATGAATCGATTGATTTGCGCGTTCATTCTGTTCGCGTCTGCCGGTACCGCGATTGCGCATCACGGCGTCGACGCCCACTTCGACACCTCGACGGATATCCGCTTTGAGGCCGTGGTCGCCGACATCAGGGTCATCAATCCCCATTCGTACATCTATTTTTCGCAATTGAACGATCAGGGCGAACTCGTGGAGGGGCGGTGCGAACTGTTCGAGCGCCGTTTCCTGGTTCGGTACGGGCTGTCCAACGAAACCGTTCCTCCGGGGACGCCGGTGAGAATCACCGGGAACCCCGCCCGGCGCGAGGCCAACGTCTGCCATGCCGAGCAGATCGAGCTGGCAGACGGGCGAAGTTTCGGCAACCGTGGGCAGGTTTCGAATGACTCTGATTACGTCCCCGGCGAGGCGCTCATGGCTGCGGTGGTCGGCTCGGCGGAAGCGTCATCGCGGGTCATCGCGGAATCCTCCAGGGAGGCGGTGGAGCGAGTGCCGGTGGAGATTCCTGCCGAAGGCATGTTCGGCACCTGGGTGGCCTTTACGGGCATGCTTCCTGACGGTCTGCCCCCCGGCGTCGACGCGTCCGAACTGCAGTCCTCAGTGATGCCCATGGGCGGTCAGATGATGACGGGTATGGGCAGCCTGGAAATGGGCATGGGAAGCCAAATGGCGGGTATGGGCGGTCAGATGAATCCCGACGCCGCCCAAATGCCCATGCCGCGCTTCATGGGCACCCGGTACTCGGTGGATTACACCGAGGCGGGACAGGCCGTCGCCGACACCTTCGACCCGGCGTTCGACAGTCCCGACATCCGCTGCCAGGCATCGGTGCTCCGCGGCATGCAACACCACGCGCTGGTGAACGAATTCGTGCCAGTCGGCAACGACACGCTGCGGTGGGTTTACGGATACATGGACCTGGTGCGGACAATTCATATGGATCAGCCCGAACACCCCGGCGACCTCGAGCCGTCAATCCTTGGCCACTCCATCGGTTACTGGGACGGCCCCACGCTGGTGGTCCATACGCAGGGTTTCAGGAGCTTCGAGCTGTTCCGCGGCGTCATCAACAGCGACGCACTGCAGCTCGTCGAGCGCGTCACCCACGATCCGGAGACGGACCGGCTGGTGGTGTCGTTCGCAGCGCTGGACCCGAAGTACTGGCGAGCGCCTCTTCAGGGTGAAATCAAGATGGCGCGGACGGATGAGCCCTTCACACCCTACGGCTGCATCGAGTTGTCCGGCGAGAACAACCTGCGCCCGGACGAGCGCACGATTTTCGACTGACTTGCGTCGATACTTACGGTTCGAGGCGGAGGCGCGGAGTCACTTCGGCGCCAGTCACACAGGCGGCGAACTGCGTAATGCGCCGGCGCGCTTTTGCCCTCAGCGCGTCATGAGGAGCGTCAACCGACCGCGACCGTGCGCAGACGGGTGCTGCACAATCACATCCGCCTTGCCGTCCCCGTTCAGGTCTGCAAGCATGGCGTTGCGTTCGTCAGCCGGAATCGCGAGGGGCACGGCGATCGGGTGCTCGGAAAGCGGCTCCGTTCCCGGGGTGGCGAGGAACACCCGAAGTTCGTTCCAGCGCTCGCCGACCAGGAGGTCCAAACGGCCGTCCCCGTCGACGTCGCCCACGAGCACCGTGGGAAACAGCGGTCCCCGCCGGTCAAGCGGGGAGAACGGGGGCCTGACCCTGCGGCTCCAGTCGGGACGGGCCGAGTAGTCATCGTTCCTGAGTGTGTGCAGCGCGAGATCCATCGCGATCGATTTGCCGACCGTGGCCCGGAACATGCCGCCCGGACCGATGTTGACCGCTGCCATGGCCATTTCGGTCACGCCGTCGCCGTCGACGTCGAGGAACCGTTGCGACGCGTAGCCCCAGGGCTGGAGCCCACCGGCCCTGCCTGGTGCCTCGACGCTGGTGTCGACGGCGGCCGGAAACAGCGTGCCGTTCGGCGAGGGGCGACCGAAGCGTACGTCGTACCGGCCGCGCAGCCTGAAGGGGCTGCGGCCCGCAAGGGACAGGGTGACAGCGTCGCTGACGCCATCGCCGTTCAGGTCGCGAAAGGCGTACAGGACAGTGTGCTCCGTACGGGGACCGAGTCCGAGGAGCATGGATGCGACGCTCGCGTCCGGGAACTGGAACGCAAGCCCGTACGCGCCGTCGAAGTCGAACGAGAAATCGGTGGAGAAAGTACGCGGTTCGTCCTCGAAACCGCCCGCTTCGTCCTGCAGATAGAGAAGGAAGTGTTCGCCGTTCCAAAACGCAATGTCCTCCCGCCCGTCCCTGTTGTAGTCCATTCGATGAACCCGGCTGAGATACCACGGCAGGGTCTGCGCGGTGATTCCGATCTCGCGGTACGTTTGCCGGTGTTCGGGCGCGGTCGCGTCCAGGAACGGTTCCGGGGGACCCAGTCTGCGGGGCGTTGCGAAAGTGCCGTCAGGCGATTGCAGGCTCACCCAGAAGCCGTCGATGTGGGGGAAGAGCACGTCGTCGCGACCGTCGCCGTTGATGTCCCGGGCGACGTCCAGATGTGGGACCCCCTCGTTATCGGAACTACGGAACCGGATTGTCACATCGACCATCGGATGCGTGGTCCCCGTTTCCAAATCCAGCCAACCGATACCGGCGTTGCGCCGGTAGGTGAGCAGGCGATCGCGGCCGGCTACCGTGGCGACATCCACGAACAGCACGGCCGGCTCGGCCTCGTGCTCGACAATGCTCGTCCATTCGCCGTCCTCGAACAGGAGAAACTGAACATGGCGTGCGCCCGCGGAGTCCACGCGCACGACCGCTAGCTGCGGGCGGTCGGTACCGTCGAAAGAGCCCGCGAGTACGGACTGATGGCGCGCTGGCGGGGTCGCTATCTCGTGGGCCTCAAAGAGGGGATCGGCTATTTGGGCGGTGGGGGCGGCTGCGCAACCCGCGAGGCCGGCGGCGGCGCCCAGAGTCCTGATTTGACGGTGCAAGCCCATGAGCTGTCTCCGATTTGGACGGTGCGGCAGGCTAGCGAAGGAAACCACTATTCGCAACCACGTTGATCAAAGTGCTACGATATGGACTGAAAAGGTCCCATATCGTGATACCTCATGGATCAGTCAAAGCGCATTGTCAGGGCACTGAAAGAAGCGCTGAAGGCGCGGCGAATCTCCTACGGGCAAGTGGCCGATCACCTCGATCTGTCGCTGAGCAGCGTCAAGCGGTTGTTCTCGGCCGGGAGTTTCTCGCTTGCGCGGCTGGAGAAGGTCTGCGACCTGGCCGGCATCGACCTGCTTGACCTTGCGCGTCGGGCCGAGGAGAACCGGCTGCGGGTCTCGTCGCTGTCCGTCGATCAGGAGCGGGAACTGGTAAGCGACCCCTCGCTGCTGCTCACCGCGGTGTGCGTGTTCAATCGCAGTACGTACGAGCGCATTCTCAGGAACTACCGGTTCTCGGAAGTCCAGTTGACCAAACTGCTCTTGCGCCTTGACCGCATGGGACTGATCGAACTGCTCCCCGACAACCGCATTCGGCTGCGCATCTCACGGAACTTCGCCTGGCTCCCGGGGGGGCCGATCCACCGCTACTTCGTCGAACGCGTGCAGGGCGAGTTCCTCTCCGGTGCGTTCGACCCGGACCGCGACGCGCAACGGTTCGCGTGGGGAATGGTATCCGGGCAGTCTGCAACCGCGTTACGGGCGAAGATCGCCGAACTCATGGATGGGTTCGATGACGTGACCCGGCGCGACGAAGTGCGCGCAGGCGGCGATGCGCGCGGCACCTGCCTGCTCGTCGCGCTTCGCCAGTGGGAGCCCGCTTCATTCGCGACCATGCGTCGTCCGGACGGCTAACCATCGAAATCCGACACCGCTTCGATCCAGCGAAGCGCCTCGACTTCCGCCGCGGGGTCGAGACGGGCCACCGAGTCGGCGATGCGTTCGCGCACCTGCCGCAGCCTCGCATCCGGAAGCGTCAGGCGGATTTCGCGGCGCTGCGCTTCGCGCTGCCGCTTGCGCATTGCGCGCATTCGCTGCGCGGGGGATGTGGCCATGCGGGTCAAGCCTCCAGGTTGTCGGTGGTCGAACTGTAACGCGTTACGGCAAGCGGCGGCACCCTCCAGATGGCCGCGATCGCGGGCGCCGGGACCGTCAGCCGGCCCGATCGGGTGGCACGGCAAACTGATTCAGGAACCGCACCAGCCCATCGTTGCGCACGGGCCTCGCTCGGACGTGCCGGGCAAGCGAGCGCGGACTCACCCCGCAGCGGGTGATAAGCAAGGCGCACTCGTGCGGCGCGAGGCTCGACAATAGCCACCCCACCGCACAACTTGAATCGTCATTCCGGCCGGGTTCGCCATTGAGCGATTCCACGATACCAGCCCCGTCCACTCGCCCTTTGCGTCCAGCGCAGTGCTTGCGCGCGATGACCCCCGCGACATCCTCGGCGTCGCGCTGGCGAGTTTCGCCGGGTTGGCCAGGCACGTATCGGGCGAAGTCCTCGTCCGGGCGAAGCTCCTGCGGTGTCATCGACAGGGGAATCATCGTCCCTGCCCCGTCCCGCCCCCAAGCGAGGCCGAATCCGGCCGAAGCGCCGCCAGCACCCGTTTTCGCAACTCGTCTTCAGACCAACGGCGCCGCGGTTCGATCAGCGCCTTTGTGTCGTCGCCGGTCCAGCCCTTCGGCAACGCGTCGATAACGGCGGATACGGTTGCCAGTACACGCGGACTTGCATGGGCGCGAGCCCGGGCGAGTGCCGCGGGGTCATGGATGCTCGCGGCGGCCAGGTCGTAGGCGTCGCGCACCGCGATTTCACCAGACCGGTACATTCGCCAGACGACTTTCGCGTAGAGGATTTGCGCACTGCCCTGGAGCCGGAGACTCGTCCCGGCCAGCCGTGTGGGCACGCTCGGCTCGAGCACCACGCTTCCGGGTAGCACGGACGCCTCGATACCAGCGATTTCCGTGTAGGTTGCAACGTCCTCGCACCAGGTTCGCTCTCGCGAACAACCCGCAATTTCGCCGATCCTGTCCTCGATGCCGGAGCGCTCCCGGGGCGAGAGTCCGCCGTAGACGGTAGGCTCGCAGAACAGATCGACGTCGAACGAGTTTCGGTGGCCCCAGCGGGAGGCGAGCACGGTACCACCCCCGAACGAGATGTGCCGCCCGTCGACAACACCGGCCAACGCGTCGAACAACGCCTCTGCAATGTCGCATTGAGGGGCGGAAATACGCTCTTCCGGAGTCGCATCCATCATGTCGCCGCCAGAGTGTCCAGGCTGCGGTCTGCGCAAGTTACTCGTACGGTATCACCTCGGCGAACCAGAGTTCGCGGTCGATGCGCCACTCGCTGTCGTCGCCGAGCCGCCAGATATGGACGAAGGCGCCGTCGCCGAGCAAGTCTCCGCCATCGCTGTCGACGACTTCGTAGGCCCCGTGGACCAGCATCGTGTCGGTGCCGTCGACGGTGTGGGTCACGTTCAGCAGGGTGAGCGGATTGCCTTCCCCGAAGTCCGAGGCCCAGAACGCACGGATGTCGTCGCGTCCCGCCAATGTCGGTGCACCGTGGGCCGTCAACTCGGCACTCTCGGTGTAGAGCGCCGAAAGGGCATCACCGTCGTGGTCGTTGTAGGCGGCGACCCACCGGTCGGCGAGTTCCTGGGCGTCGACGGGAGCCTGGGCGGACAACCCCGACGAAGCCAGGAGAATGACCATGCCGATGCCGAGACAACTGAATTGCTTCATCTTGATTTCCCTCTTGTCAAACGTTCTTTCCAATGTCGATTCGGCCCGGACAGCTGGCAGGCCATCTTCCTGCACGGTAAAGTTCGCCCGAATCCGCCGCTACCAGGCGACCGTGGAGCCGTCGAAACTGAGCGGGCGTCCATCATAGCCCGCGTCCAGTCCTTCAATCACAGCCGCCATGCCGGCCACGCTGTCCTCGGACGTATTGGCCCGAGGCACCAGCGAGGGCCGATTGTTCTGCAACATGTCGGTCACCGTCGGACCCGGCGCAACGAGTGCCACCACGATGCCGCGGTCGGCCAGTTCTGCACCGATCTTGCGCATGGCCATGTTCAGCGCGGTCTTGCTGATGCTGTAGTAGGCGCCTCCCGCCGACATGGTCTCGCGCGAAACGGAGCCGGCGCCGCTGCTGATCGAGACGATCTTCTTCTGCCCGCTGGCTGCCACGTGGTCCGCGAACGCCTCCGCCATCTTCATCGGCGCCAGCACGTTGACGGCCATGACATCGTGAAACGTCCCTGCGTCCAGCGATCCGAACGCCTGGCCCTCCGTATCTCCGTAGATGCCGGCGTTGTTGATCAGCACGTCGATGGGCGTGCCGGCATAGGCGGCAGCCAGTTCCCGGATGCGTTCGCCGTCGGTCACGTCGAGTTGCTCGACGAGCAGGTGCTCGTACTCCCCGGCCAGCGCGTTGAGTTCATCGGCGCGTTCCGGCGCACGGGCGGTTGCCAGCACGTTCCATCCCTGAGCGATGTAGTGTTGAACGAAGGCCAGCCCGATGCCCCGGTTTGAGCCGGTGACCAGCACCGTCGATCGATCGGGGTCAATGCTCGCGCCGTGGGCTCCGCCGGTCGCAAGTATCAGCAACGCGAGAGCCGGCAGCAGCCGGGAAACCGGAAAGGGACAAGGAACACGAATAACCTGGCGCATCTGGAAGGTCCGACTATGGATTGGAGGTTGATGGTAACCCGAAGCAAAAGGACCTGTTAACGCTTTCTGTCGACACCCTCCGGATCCGCCACCGCCCCTGGCCGCAATGGAGGGATCGGAACATCCCGCCCGTCAGTTCCCGCCGTTTCCGACAGGGCCCGGCGCAGCCTCACCTGAAACCGGCTTGAGATTTCTTTGCTTGCGCCGAACCGCCATCGTGAAGTAGTGTTTGGTCCAACCAATTTGGTAGGACCATAAATGCCACAGCAACTTTCCCGTGCGGAGGAGATCACGCGCGCATTGAGGGACGACATCCTGCGCGGCCAATACCGCGCCGGGGAGCGGGTGCCCTCGGAACGGGATCTGGCCGCGCGCTTCGCCACCAGCCGGGGCACCGTTCGCGAGGCGCTCAAGAAGCTCGAACAGCTCGGGATCGCCTCGATTCAGCCGGGCGGCGCGCGCGTCATACCGGTTCAGGAGTGCACGCTGGACGTGCTGGGGCCGCTGCTGGAATTGAACGACGTTCCGGATGCCGCGCTCATGGAGCAGGTGCTGGACGTGGGCTCCATTCTCATCGGCTACGCCGCAGAGACCGCCGTGGAGCGAGGCGAACCGGCTGCGCTGGCGCGCGTGGAAGCGATTATCGACGACATCCTCGACGCCGAACCCAAGGAGCTTGCGAAGATGCGGGTGCCGAGGCGGCTGGGACGGGCGTTCGCGCGAGCGTCCGACAACCTGGTGCTGTTGCTCATCATCAACGGCCTGCGTACACAGCTTCCGGACCCGAGGCGCGTTTTCGGGGGGCCTCCCAAACTGGACCCGAAATCGCTGAAGCGGATAACCGCCGATCTGAAGGCGGCAGTGAACCATCGCGACGGAAGCTCGGCCGCCTCATCGATGCGGGAACTTATTGAACTCATGCGGGCCGCCGCGCGGGAAAGGCTACGCACCCACGGTGCCCGCACCCACCATTCGATCGCCAGGGAAGCAAGCACATGAAACGCAGTACAAAGGTTGCGGTGACCGC
The DNA here is from genome assembly GCA_022825505.1 of Gammaproteobacteria bacterium. Classification (GTDB taxonomy): domain Bacteria; phylum Pseudomonadota; class Gammaproteobacteria; order Steroidobacterales; family Rariloculaceae; genus UBA6522. Next base: position 86,747 of record JAJDWR010000083.1, read on the forward strand.
CCTCACGCTCTCGGTAGCCGCCACTGCAACGCTGTTGGTAACCCGGCCGCAGCTCGACCCGAGCGAGCCGGAACCCGTCGCGCCGGCCGTGCGGGTCATGCACGCAAATCCCGGCAGCGAGCGCATGATGGTGCACGCCCAGGGCACCGTATCGCCCCGCACCGAAGCCGACCTCGTGCCCGAGGTTTCGGGCAACGTCTTGTGGATCTCCCCCAACCTGGTCGCCGGCGGCTATTTCGAGGCAGGCGAGCCGCTGCTGCGGATCGATGACCGGGACTATCGGTACGCTCTGGAGCGGGCCAACGCGGCCGTGGACCGGGCGGTGGCGGAAAACGAATTTGCCACGTTCGAGTTGCAGCGCCTCCGGGAAATGGAAGAACGCAACCTCATCAGCCCTTCCGACGTGGAAACGGGGATGAGAGCCGCCCGGGTGACCGAAGCCACCCTCGCCGACGCCCGTGCGGCGTTGAACCAGGCGGAACTCGATCTGTCCCGGACCGAGGTGATTGCGCCCTTCACGGGCCTGGTGCGGAGCGAGCAGGTCGACCCCGGCCAGTTCGTCAACCGCGGCTCCGCCATTGCCCGCCTGTACGCGGTGGACTACGTGGAGGTGCGCCTCCCCATCGCGGACCAGCAACTCGCCTACCTGGATATCCCGCCCATGCAACGCGGCGAACTGGACGAATCCACCGCTCCGGACGTGCTGTTGTCGGCGGACTTCGCCGGCCAACACTACAAGTGGCGCGGCACCATCGTGCGCACCGAAGCGGAGATCGACATGCGCAGCCGGATGGTCAACGCGGTCGCACGCGTCCGGACCACCGACGATGCCGCGAATAATCCGGAGTACGTCCCCCCGCCCGTGGGCCTGTTCGTGGAAGCGGAAATCCAGGGCCGCTCCGCCGACAACGTGGTTGTGGTACCCCGTTCTGTGATCCGCAACGCCAACCAGGTGCTGGTCGTGGACGATGACGACCGGTTGCGCTTCCGCACCGTCAGCGTCGCCCGCATCTACGGAGACGACGCCTACATCGACGGCGGCCTCGAAAAGGGCGAACGCGTGTGCCTGACCGTGCTGCAGGCGGTGATCGACGGCATGCGCGTCGAAGTCGTCGAGGACGAAGCCGCTCCGATGCCGGGAGTCGCCGGATCATGAGGCGCGTCATCGGCTGGTTCGTCAGCAACCCCGTCGCAGCGAACCTGCTGATGACGATCCTCATTGCGGGCGGGCTGATCTCCATCTTCCAGATAAGGCAGGAAGAGATGCCGCCGATCGACCTGGACATGGTCTCGGTGTCGGTCCCCTATCTAGGGGCCGCGCCGGAAGAGGTGGAGAACGGGGTCAACCTGAGGATCGAGGAGGCCCTGGAAGGCGTCCAGGGCATCTACCGGATGACCTCTACCGCCGGCGAGGGCAGCGGCAGCGTGCTGCTGGAACTGGAGACCAATGCCAACCGCATCCAGACCGCCAACGAGATCAAGAGCCAGATCGACGCCATCTCCACATTCCCGGTGGAGACCGAGCGGCCCGTCGTGTCGCTGCTGACGATGATCAACGACGGGGTTGAGATCGCCATAAACGGGGATGCCGACGAACGCACGCTGAAGGAACTGGCGCTCGAAATGCGCGACGAAATCTCTGCGCTGGAGGGAATCTCCAGCGTCGAGGTGGCCTATGTCCGCCCGGACGAAATTTCCATCGAGGTTGCCGAGCGGACCCTGCGGCGGATGGGACTGACCTTCGACCAGGTGGCCAATGCCGTGCGGCGGTCTTCGCTGGACATGCCGGGCGGGTCGATCCGGTCGGGCGCCGGCGAGATCCTGCTCCGTACCCAGAATCAGGCCTATACCGGTGAGGATCTGCGCGACATCGTCGTGGTATCCAGGGAGGACGGCACGCGAGTGTACCTGGACGAGATCGCGACGATCGTCGACGGATTCCAGGAGGGCGACACCCAGGCGCGATTCGACGGCAAGCCCGCCGCCATCGTCCGGGTCAACCAGGTGGGCGACGAAGACGTGGTCGAGATCAGCGAAACGGTCCGGGCCTACGTGGAAGAAACCCGCACGCGCATACCGGACGGGATCGAGCTGACGATCTGGCAGGACGAGTCCGAAACGCTGCAGGCGCGTATCGACATCCTGCTCGGGTCGGCTGCCACCGGCCTGGCGCTGGTGTTGCTGTTGCTGACCCTGCCGCTGGAATTCCGGCTGGCCATGTGGGTCGCGGCCGGAATTCCCATTGCCATGCTGGGCACCATCGGGGTCTTCGGCGCCGTGGGCATCACCATCAGCACCCTGTCGGTGGTCGCCTTCATTCTCGTGCTCGGCATTGTCGTGGACGACGCCATCGTCGTGGGCGAGCGCGTCTACGCCCATGAGCAGCAGGGCAAGGACCAGTTCACGGCGGCCGTTGGAGGCACTTCCGAAGTGGCGGTGCCGGTCATTTTCGGCGTGCTCACCACCATCGCGGCGTTCACGCCGCTGATGTTCGCGCCCGGAAACCTCGGGCAGTTGTTGTCAATCATCGGCTACGTGGTCGCCATCTGCCTGGTCTTCAGCATCATCGAATCCCAGCTCATCCTCCCCGCTCACCTGGCGCACCGCAGGTTGTCCGCCCGCAAGCAGGACGTCAACGCCCTTCATGCGGCGTGGCGGCGGTTGCAGCATCGCGTCTCCACCGGGCTCGAGCGCTTTGCCCACGACGTCTTCGGTCCGGCGCTGGACCGCGTCATGGAGATGCGGTACACGGCGCTGGCGCTGGGCTTCAGCGTGCTGCTGGTCGCCCTCGCCCTCGTCATGAGCGGCCGCATCGAGGTGCAGTTCATGCCGGCCATCGAGGGCGACGCCATTATCGCGCGGGTGGAAATGCCGGAGGGTGTCGACGTCGAGCAGACCGCCCGGGCGGCGCGGCAGATCGAGGAAGCGGCACTGCAACTGAAGGCCGAACTGGATGCCGCCTACCCGGACCGGCCCTCGCTCATCGAGCATATCTTTACCTCCGTCGGCCAGACGCTGGGCGGCCGGTTCAGGGCCGGACCCCAAAGCCATATGGCGGAACTGGTGCTGTCCATCCTTCCCCTGAGCGAACGGGGCGCCGTGTCCGTGACGGACATGACGGATCGCTGGCGCGAGCTGACCGGACCCGTGTACGACAGCGTGTCGCTCACGTTTACCAGCACGGGCCTCACCGTCGGCGACGCCATCGCGATCCAGCTTCAGGGCCGGAACGTGGACGAACTGGCCAATGCCGCGGCGGAGTTGCGCGCGGAACTGGCCCGCTTCGACGGCGTTCAGGACATTACCGACTCGTTCCGCTCGGGCAAGCAGGAAGCCAGGCTGTCACTGCTTCCGGAGGGCCGTCAACTGGGACTGACGCTCAACGACCTGGCACGCCAGACGCGCCAGGCCTTCTACGGCGAGGAAGTACAGCGCGTGCAGAGGGGCGCGGAGGATATCCGGGTCATGGTCCGGTATCCGGAAGCCGAGCGGCGCTCCCTCGGCGATCTCGAAGACATGCGAATCCGCGCCGCCGACGGCACCGAGATCCCCTTCGCCGCGGTGGCCGATATCGAGCTGGGCAGAGGGTACTCCTCCATCACGCGCGTCGACCGCCAGCGCGTGGTCACCGTGCGCGCCGACGTGGACCGCGATGTGGTCACGCCGGAAGCGGTGCTGCGTACTCTGGAAACCGATGCCCTGCCGAGAATCCTGTCCGGCTACCGCGGCATCAACTATTCGCTGACCGGCGAGCAGGAACAGCGAAACGAGTCCTTCACGGGTCTGTTCAACCTCATCCCCCTCGCGCTGCTGATGATCTACGCGCTGCTGGCGATCCCGCTGCGATCCTACGTGCAACCGCTGGTGATCATGAGCATCATCCCATTCGGGGCCGTGGGCGCCGTCATCGGGCATCTCGTCATGGGCTGGTCGCTCATCATCACGTCCATCTTCGGGCTGATCTCCATGGCCGGCGTGGTGATCAACTCCAGTCTCGTGCTGGTCGACTACGTCAACCGGCAGCGGCGCATGGGCGTTGACCTGCATGTCGCCGTGCACCGCGCCAGCGTCGTGCGCTTCCGGCCCATCCTGATCACCTCCTCCACCACGTTCGCGGGCCTCATGCCGCTGATGCTGAACAACAACCCGGCCACGGCCTTCTTCGTGCCGATGTCGATCTCGCTCGGGTGGGGGGTGCTCTTCGCCACCGGGATCACCCTGTTCCTGGTGCCGTGCCTCTACCTGATTGTGGAGGACCTGTTCCCGACGGAACCCGCGCTGGCGCGCCAGTACGCGTAAGTGTCCCGAGCGCTTGCACGGCTGCGCAAAAACCGTGTAGCGTTTGGACAAGTACAAACGGACGCACGCCAGTAGCCGGCGCGTGAGTATTCTTCGCCGAGGAAGAGCACATATGAAACGCAAGTCACTAGTCGCGGTAGCCGTGATAGCCGTTTCACTGGCCATCACGACGATACTCCTGGTGACCAGCCGGCAGCTTGCGCCGAGCGAGCCCGAAGCCGTGGCGCCGGCCGTGCGCGTGGTCGAGGTGGCGCCCGCAAGCGTACGCATGATCGTGCACGCACAGGGCACGGTCGCTCCCCGCACCGAGGCGGATCTCGTGCCCGAGGTTTCCGGCAACGTCGTGTGGATTTCCCCGAACCTGGTGTCCGGCGGCTATTTCGAGGAAGGCGAACCGCTGCTGCGGATCGACGACCGGGACTACCGCAGCAACCTGGAAAGGGCGCGAGCGGCGGTGAACCGAACGACGGCGGAAGACGAGTTTGCCCGGTTCGAACTGGAGCGGCTCCAGGAAATGGAAGCCCGCCGGCTCATCAGCCCTTCGGACGTGGAAACGGGGATGCGGGCCGCACGCGTCGCGGCCGCCGCGCTGGACGATGCCCGGGCCGCGCTGGAACAGGCCGAGCGCGACCTGTCGAGAACCGAAGTGCTGGCGCCCTTCACGGGACTGGTACGCGCCGAGCAGGTCGACCCGGGGCAGTTCGTGAGCCGCGGCGCGCCCATCGCGCGCCTCTACGCGGTGGACTACGTGGAGATTCGCCTGCCGATCGCCGACCGGCAACTCGCCTACCTGGATCTTCCGCCCATGCAGCGCGGCGAACTGGACCAGGCCACCGCCCCGGATGTCGTGCTGTCCGCGGAATTTGCCGGAACGCGTTACCAATGGCACGGCAAACTGGCGCGCACCGAAGCGGAAATCGACCTGCGCAGCCGCATGGTGCACGCCGTTGCGCGCGTCAACGCCGCGGATAACGCCGCCACGGACCCGAACTACGTCCCACCCCCGGTGGGCCTGTTCGTCAATGCCGAAATCCAGGGCCGCTCCACCGAAGACATCGTGGTCCTGCCGCGATCCGCGATCCGCAACGGCAACCAGGTCCTGGTCGTGGACGACGACAGCCGATTACGGTTCCGGACCGTCGATATTGCGCGCATCTACGGAGAAGATGCCTATATCGGCGGCGGACTCGACCATGGCGATCTCGTTTGCATCTCCGTGCTGCAGGCGGTGGTCGACGGCATGCGCGTGGAGGTCGTGACCGACGACGGCACCGGGGCGCCCGGAGTACCCGGGTCATGAAACCCATCATCGGCTGGTTCGTCGGCAACCCCGTCGCCGCGAACCTGTTGATGATGATTCTCATCGTCGGCGGCCTGATTTCGGTCTTCCAGCTCCGGCAGGAGGAAATGCCGCCCATCGATGTGGGCATTGTCGAAGTGACCGTGCCGTACCTGGGCGCCGCGCCGGAGGAGGTGGAAAACGGCGTCAGCCTGAGGATCGAGGAAGCGCTGGAGGGCCTCCAGGGCGTCGACCGGATCACGTCCACCTCGAGCGAAGGCCGCAGTTGGGTCGTCGTGGAAATAGAGGAAGGCGCCAACCGAATCCAGGTGCTGAACGAAGTCAAGAGCCAGGTGGACGCCATCAACACGTTGCCCGTGGAGACGGAACGGCCCATCGTATCGCTGCTGACCCTGCTCAACGACGGCGCGGAAATCGCGATCTACGGAAATGCCGACGAGCGTACGCTGAAGGAGATTGCACTGGAGATGCGCGAGGAAATCGCCGCGCTGCCGGGAGTCTCCAGAGTCGAGGTGACCTATGTCCGGCCAGACGAAATCTCCATCGAGGTGTCCGAGGAAACGCTGCGGCGGCTGGGACTGACGTTCGACCAGGTGGCCGACGCCGTGCGGCGGTCGTCGCTGGACATGCCCGGCGGGTCGCTCCGGACGGCGGCCGGGGAAATCATGCTCAGGACCCAGGGGCAGGCCTATCGCAGCGCGGACTTCCGGGACATCGTCGTCCTGTCGCGGGAGGATGGTACGCGCGTCTACCTGGACGAGGTCGCGAACATCGTCGACGGCTTCCAGGAAGGCGACACCCAGGCCCGCTTCGACGGAATGCCTGCCGCGATGATCAAGGTCTACCAGATCGGCGATGAAGACGTCGTGGAGATCGTCGAACAGGTTTCGGCCTACGTGGAAGAAGCCCGCACGCGCATGCCGGACGGCATCGAGGTGGCCATCTGGCAGGACGAATCCCGGGTGCTCAGGGACCGGATCGATATCCTGCTTGGAGCCGCCGCCAGCGGACTGGCCCTGGTGCTCGTGTTGCTGGCCCTGCCGCTGCAGTTTCGGTTGGCCATGTGGGTGGCAGCCGGCATCCCCATCGCCATGCTGGGTACGATCGCCGTATTCGGGGCCGTGGGAATCACCATCAGCACGCTCTCCGTTGTCGGGTTCATCCTGGTCCTGGGAATCGTGGTCGACGATGCCATCGTCGTGGGGGAGCGCGTGTTCGCCCACGAGCGCCAGGGCAAGGACAGGATGACGGCGGCCGTGGAGGGCACGGCGGAAGTGGCCGTGCCGGTGATCTTCGGCGTCATCACGACCGTTGCGGCGTTCATGCCGCTCATTTTCACGCCGGGTGAAATCGGTCAGCTTTTTTCGGTCATCGGCTACGTTGTCGTCATTTGCCTGGTGTTCAGTGTCATCGAATCCCAGCTCATCCTGCCGGCGCACCTGGCGCACCGAAAAATGACCGACCCCGACTCCGCCGGCAGCGGACTCGCCGGCCGCTGGAGCCGGTTTCAGAGCAGAATCTCCTTCGGGATGGAACGGTTTGCCCATGAGACCTTCGGGCAGGCCCTGGAGCGCGTGCTGGAGTGGCGCTACGTGACGCTGACAACCGGCCTCGGCATACTGCTGGTCACGTTCGCATTGATCGCCAGCGGCCGGGTCGAGGTCGCGTTCCTCCCGGCTTCGGAGGGCGACAATCTCGTTGCCCGCCTGGAGATGCCGGAGGGAATCGACATAGCCGAGACGGCCCGGGCGGCGCGGCAGATCGAGGCGGCGGCAATCGAACTGAAGGCCGAACTGGACGCCACCTACCCGAATCTTTCCTCGTCGCTTATCCAGCATATCTTTTCGTCGGTCGGTCAGCCCCTGGGCGGCCGCTTCAGGGCCGCACCGCAAAGCCATACGGCCGAACTGGTGCTGTCCGTACTTCCGGTCAGCGAGCGCGGCAACATCTCCGTCACCGCCATGGCGGAGCGCTGGCGCGAATTGACGGGCCCGATTTACGACAGCGTGTTGCTGACCTTCGGAACCACCGGGCTCGCGCTGGGAGATGCCATCTCGATCCAGCTACAGGGCAGGAACGTCGACGATCTGGCACTCGCCGCGGCGGAATTGCGTGGCGAACTGGCGCGTTTCGACGGTGTCGTGGATATTGCCGATTCGTTCCGTTCCGGGAAACAGGAAGCAAAACTGACGCTTCGTCCCGAGGGGCGGCTTCTGGGCCTGACCCTGAACGACCTGGCGCGGCAGGCGCGGCAGGCCTTCTACGGCGAGGAAGTCCAGCGCGTTCAGCGAGGTACGGAGGACGTGCGGGTCATGGTCCGTTACCCCGAACACGAGCGGCGCTCCCTGGGCGACCTGGAAGACATGCGGATTCGCGCCGCCGACGGCACGGAGATGCCCTTCGCGGCGGTTGCGGATTTCACCCTGGGCCGCGGCTACTCCGACATCACCCGGGTCGACCGGCAGCGCGTCGTTACTGTGCGCGCCGACGTGGACAGGGACGTCGTCTCCGCAGAGGCCGTGCTTGGCACCCTCCTGGGCGACTCCCTGCCGAGAATCCTGTCGGGCTACCGCGGTATCAGTTACTCTCTCACCGGCCAACAGGAGGCACGGGACGAATCCTACTCGGGATTGTTCAATCTCATCCCCCTGGCGCTGCTGATGATCTACGCGCTGCTGGCCATCCCGCTGCGTTCCTACCTGCAACCGCTGGTGATCATGAGCGTGATTCCGTTTGCCTCGGTGGGCGCGGTCATCGGGCACATGGTGATGGGTTGGACCATCCTGACCGCTTCCATCCTGGGATTGATCGCTCTTGCGGGCGTCGTGGTCAACTCAAGCCTGGTCCTGGTGGACTATGCCAACCGGCAGCGGCGGATGGGCGCCGATGCGTACACGGCCGCGCACCGATCCGCCGTCGTGCGGTTTCGCCCCATCGTCATCACGTCGATTACCACGTTCGCGGGACTCATGCCGTTGATGCTCAACCAGAATCCGGCCACGGCGTTCGTCGTTCCCATGGCCATCTCGCTGGCCTGGGGCGTGGTCTTCGCCACCTTCATCACGCTGTTCCTGGTGCCGTGCTGTTACCTGGTCCTTGAGGATTTCTTCCCTTCGAAGATGGGGTTCGCGTACAGCCATTGATCGCCGGAACCGCGCGCCGGTCCCGAAACGCCGGCTTGCACCGGTTCCTCAATAGACTCCTACAACCGCGGATTTCACCCTCTGCTCCTCACCGAAGTCCGTCCATGCGAAGACGAGGTGCGTTCCATCGAACACCATCTGGGGGAAGTCCAGCGGGCCGGCGATATCGATGGATGCGACCGTGATGGGTTCGCCGAAATTGCCGGCGCGGTCGATCAATCGCAGTACCAGGGCGAGGCCGTCTGCTTCGCTGCGAAGCCAGCTCACGGCGGTTTCGCCGTTTGGCAGTGCCGCGATGTCGACGTGGCCGAAACTGCCGGTGGAGTCCAGGTCCATGGCGTCGCCGAAGGTGCGTCCGCCGTCGTTGGAGCGGACGACGCGGACCAGCGGGCGGTTGTCGGCGGCGCTGAACCACGCCACGGCGACCTGGTCGCCGCGGGCGGCGATGGCGGGGCCGTTGATGGGGCAAGCCTCGAGCACCCAGTTGTCTGGCGCCAGCGGGACCGGGGGTTGCCATCCGTCCGGCGTCAGGCGGCGCACGACGATGTCGCGCACTTCCGATATTGTTCGATCGCGGTACGCCAGCAGCACGTCCGTGCCACTTAATGCCACGTCGGTCTGGCAGCAGTCGCATGCCAGCGGGTCGAGTTGTTCGGACGTGCGCCGCTCGCCATTCTCGCCGAAAAGCGCGTAGCGCAGACTCATGCCGAGAGGCTCGCCATCTGCGTCCTCGAAAGCGAACTCGCCGTCCACGATCATGTTGCGGCCGTCGAGCCAGACCGCGGCCAGGCCGTCCTGCCAGGGGAAGAGCGTGGCGAAGCCGTGTTCGGTGTCCGTTCCATCGACGTGCAACGGGAAGGGTTCGCCCCAGGTGGCGCCGCCGTCGGTGGACATGGCCAGTACGGCGTCATAGCCGAAGCCCTGTTGCTGGTAGACAAGCCAGTGGGCTGCCAGGACATCGCCGCCAATGGGCGTGACCGAGGGAAAATCGGCCCAGTTGACGAACCAGTCGCCGCCGGTAGCGACGGTGCCGGGCGCCGACCAGGCATCGCCGGCGCTCGTTGCCACCCGCAGGGCATAGCTGTCGCCGGCGGGTTCGAGCCAGCTCAGGAACGCGGTGCCGTCCTCGCTCAGGTCGAGATGCGGCTGCGCGCTGCCCTCGGCGGCGTCCACGGCCAATTCCCGCGGCGGCTGCGGGTCAGCCGATGGGTTGGAGCAGCCTGCAAGCAAAACGCCGGCGAGCGCGATCATCCTGATCATTGGAAACTTCCTCATTGGGCGGGTTGCCGCGACAGTATAGGGAATTCGGCTTTTCGCCGCCGGTGTCATGGCAGGGACGGATGTTGGTCGTGCCAGGGCGTTGCCTGCTCGAAGGCGTGCGCGTAGCGCAGAACGCGCGCGTCGCGATACCGGCCGCCGCAGATCATCAGTCCCACGGGAAGGCTGTCGCCGGTGAATCCGCACGGCACTGAGATGGACGGCTGCCCGGTGAAATCGAAGATGCAGGCGTTCTTGCGGCGTTCCTTGTCGTGTTCGGGAGGTTGTGCTTCGATGGGCGCCGCAGCCACGGTTGCGGTCGGCATGGCAAGGACATCGACTCGCTGCAGAACCTCTTCCATGCCCCTGGTGAATTCCACGCGGAAGCGCTGCGCTTTCTCATAGTCCGCAGGAGAGTATCGCGACATGGACGAGAAGCGGGCGCGGATGGGTTCGCTGAACGCCTCGATGTCGTCGGCCAGTGCCTCGCGGTGAACGTCGACGACTTCGGAGAAGGTGGCGTTGGCCTCGGCGTAGGCCTCGTGGCAGTCCGGCAGTTCGACGGACTCGACGCGGGCGCCGAGGTCCTCGAATACTCCGATGGCTTCCTTCACGATGGACTTGACGTCCTCGTCTCCGCCCTCAAAGAAGTACTCCGTCGGAATACCAACGACACCGCGCGCGATCGGCGCTTCCATCCGCTGAATCAGGTCGTGCAGCACGCTATCGATCAGGTGACGCGGCGCTCTGTCGACCCGGTGACCCGGCACGCGGGATTCTTCAAGGTAATCGTTTTCATCGCCGGAACCGCTCTCATCGCGCGCCGCAATGGCGTCGAGCACCAGTGCGGCGTCGCGCACCGAGCGCGTCATCGGCCCCACGTGATCCATGGAAGGTACCAGGGGCAATACACCCGCGGCGCTGACCAGTCCGTAGGTCGGCTTGTGCCCGACGCCGCCGCAGCACTGGGCGGGCAGCCGGATGGAACAACCCGTATCGGTCCCGATCGCCGCGAAGGCCATCCCCGCCGCCACGGCCACGGCGGAGCCGCCGCTGGAGCCCCCGGGATGGTAGTCAGGGCGCCACGGATTCCCGATGGCGCCGAAGAACGGGTTCACCGAGGTCGTGCCGAACGCCAGTTCGTGCAGCCCGGTCTTGCCCAGGGACACGGCGCCGGCGTCGCGGAGGCGCTTGATCACGGCCGCGTCCTCGTCGGGCACATGGTCGGCATAGTACCTGGACCCGTAGGTGGTCCGAATGCCTTTTGTGTCGATGAGGTCCTTGATCGCTACCGGAATACCGTGCAGCGGCCCCCGGTCCCTGCCGGCCGCCAGCTCGCGGTCCGCCTGCGCGGCCTCCTCAAGCGCCTGGTCGCCCGTCACGGTGATAAACGCATTCAGGAGTCCGTTCAGTCGCTCGATTCGCGCCAGGCACATCCGGGTCAGTTCAACAGCCGATGTCTCACCGGCCCGAAGCGCCGCGGCGGCCTGCGACATCGTCGCATACTCAATTCCTTTCATCCGTCGTTGTTCCTCCCGATGAGCCGACCCGCATTTCCCGGCATCACGCTGCCGCCGGTGCGAGCGAAGACGTGTCCGCCAATCCTGTTGCGGGCGATGGCCGTCCGAGCACGCTCGCGTTGAGACCCACGTTCGCCCACTGATGGCGGGGCGATGGCGCGGCGCATAGTCTAACCCGCGATTTCGGCGACCGGCCTTTGCCCGATGGTTGCATCGGCCGGATACGCCTTCTGGATAGGTGATACGATTTCACCGTAGGGAACCACGGCAGGCTCCCCGGGACTAACTCCCTGTTGACCCGATTGGGTGAAATATGCGGACCATCATCAAGGTACTCGGCATCGCGGTAACCGCGCTGGCCGTGATCTTCGGAGTCGCTGCACTGCTGCTGTGGCTGGCGTTCGATCCCGACAACGTCCGGGACGAGCTGGAAGCCTTCGTGGCGGAACATACCGGGCGCGAATTCTCCATCGACGACGAACTCGCCCTGACCCTGTATCCGTGGCTCGGCATCGAAACGGGCCGGATGCGCCTCGGTCACGCCCCGGGCTTCGGCGGCGACGACTTTGCCAGCGTCGAGTCCGCAATGGTGCGGGTTCGCCTGCTGCCGCTGTTTCGCGGACAGATGGAATTCGGCGACGTCGTGCTGGACGGCCTCGAACTGAACCTGTCCCGCGACGCCGACGGGCGCGACAATTGGTCGGACCTGCTGGGTCCGCCGTCCGCGGGCGGCGCCGGCGGCGAGATCACCACCGGCCAGGGCGCCCCAGGCGCCGCCGAAGAACCCTTCTTCAGCGACGTCGGCATCGCCGGCATCGACATCCGCAACGGCATCGTGTTCTGGCGGGAGAACATCGACGAGGTTCAATACATCCTCTCGGATATCTCCCTGGGAACCGGCCCGATCGCTGCAGGCGCGCCCGTCGAACTCGATCTGGGGCTGCAGTGGGTGGGTGTGCAACCAGCCTTCACGGCGCAGCTCGATGGACAGGTTTCCCTTGCCGCGGAAACCGAGACCTTGAGCTACAGGGCGGACGGCCTGCGCCTTCAGTTCCGTGTCGAGGATGGCCAGAGCGATGAACGCATTGCGGGAAACCTGCAAACGTCGGCCACATTCGACAATGAATCGCGCATCGTCCGGTTGGACAATCTGCAGCTTGATTCCGTGCTGACCGATGTCACCGGCAGTTCGGAGCCGGTCGACTTCACAGCAGTTGCGCCGTCGGTGAGCGCGGACACCGCCGCCTGGACAGCGGACGTACCCGAGGCCGTGACCACCATCGGCGGCATCACCGCCCGCTGGCACGTGAGCGCCGCTAACCTGACCGGAGAGCCGGGGTTCACGGGGACCGTAGTCATCACCGAGTCGCCTGCCGACGAGGCGCTGGCGTTGCTCGGGGTGGAACACGACGCGTCCCTGGGGGACTTCGCCCTCGAGTCCGGGTTCGATCTCGAACCGCTGGCGGGACGCGTCGCGTTGACCGGCCTGACGGGCTCGCTCCTGGACATGGCCGTCACCGGGGACGTGGCACTCAGCGACACGGACATAACGGGCGACCTCGAGGCCCCGACGTTCGATCCCGGCGTGTTCTTCAGCGTCCTGCCGCCCGAGTGGCTCGCCGGAACGAATGTCACCGGCATCGACCAATTGGCCCTGAGCGCAGACTTCACCGTCAACCGGAACGACGACGGCATCTCGGTGAGCGAGTTTGCGGTCGCGATTCCCGGCGCGGCCGTTGCCGGCAGCGTGGATCGGCCGGGCGGCGGCGGCAGCACCAACGGCCGCATTGTCGCCGCCGACGTGGACCCGGAAGTGCTGGCTGCCGTGTTCCCGAATCGCCTGCCAGACGGACTCGGGCCGGAACGACTCGGACCCGTGGGGATCGACACGGCATTCGACTACGACGCGGCGGGAACCGTCCTTCAACTGGACGATCTCGTCGTCGGCGCGCTGGGCCTGCAGACGAGCGGCGGCCTCACCGTTCGCGATCCCACCGGCAGCCCCGAGGCTTCAGGAACGCTGCAGGTGGCCAATTTCTCTCCGCGGGCGCTCCTGGAACGCTTCGGCCGGGACGTGCCGCCCACCGCCGATCCGGCCGCGCTGCAGGAGGCGACCCTGAGCGCAGACGTTGTTCTCGGCGCGAATCGGGCCGAGTTTGCGGCGCTGCAAGCGCGCCTGGACGACAGCAACATCACCGGCCGCGTCGAGATAACCGACTTCGCCGATCCGAACTTCACATACGACCTGAACGTCGATCGGATCGACCTCGACCGCTACCTGCCGCCCTCCTCCGAAGCACCCGCCAACCCCGACCAGGAAGACCAGGGCTTCGACACGGCCGCCCTCGCCGACCTGAACGTGGCGGGCCGGGTCAGCGCCTCGGAACTGCAGATTTCCGGGCTCGACCTCGCCGGCTTTTCCACCGGCATCGACCTTGCCGAAGGCATCGGCCGCATCGAACCGCTGGTGGCCGACCTCTACGGCGGCGAGTTTCAGGGCGCGGCCGAATTCGATGTCCGCGCGGGCGGTCCTCTCGTCACGCTGCAGGGCTCCCTGTATGACGTCGACATCGAGGGACTGCTGAGCGGGTTCTCCGGGGAACCGTCGCGCATCAGCGGCACGGGCCTGGTCGACGTCGAACTCACCGGACTCGGCGACAACCTGGACGAGGTGCTCTCGACGGCAACAGGTTCCATCGAGTTTTCCCTGCGCGACGGCGCCATGGCGGGAGTCAACCTCGACCACACGCTGTGCGACCTCTACAACCAGTTGCGGGGCTACCCGCGACCGGCTCCGTCGACCGCCGACGCCACGCCCTACAGCCTCGTGAGCGGCACTGCCCAGGTCCGCGCCGGCATCGCGCAGACCACCGATCTCCTTGGCGACGTGTCGACCGTCGAAGTCACCGGCGGAGGTCGAATGGACCTGGTGACCTTCGGGCTCGACATCGACCTCGATGCCGAGATGACCACCGGCATCCCGATACCGGGATGCGAAACCCTGGACGGCCTCGTCGGCCGACCGATTCCCGTCGTGGTGGGCGGAACCGTCGCCGAGCCGACCGTCGGCCCCGACTTTGAGGAACTGATCCGGCAGCGTCTGCAGGAGGAGGCCGGCGAAGCCGTCCTCGACGCCGTGCTCGACTTGCTCAACTAGGCAGTCTCAAGACCTGCCGGTGCCGTGACCAGCGGCGGAACTTCAACTCATTCCGGCCTGGGCAAATGGCCTATACTTCGCAGACCGTGAGCCTGAATCGCTGACCACGATCATGAACCGGCGAACAGTTACCCTCCTCCCTGCCCTCGCACTGGCGTTGGGCACCGCTATGGCCGTGCCGGAAACCGCGCGCAGCCAGGGCTGGGAAGTTGAATCTCCCGAGGCCGAGTTCCACATCGCCCGCCTGATGCCCGGCGGCACCCAGGCGTTCCGCGGCGGATACCGGCAGTGGTACGCCATCGACTGGCCGGAAGCCGAAGATCATCTGTCCCAGGGATTGGAGCGGCTGACACGCCTTGAGGTCGCCGACGACAGCGTTCACGTGCGCGCCATCGACGACCGCATCTTCAACCACCCCTGGCTGTTCGCCCAGCAGGTCGGCCGGTGGACCCTGTCCCAGGAGGAAACCGACCGGTTGCGCGAGTACCTGATGCGCGGCGGATTCCTCGTGGTCGACGACTTCCACGGCGCCTATGAATGGGAGTACTTCCGATCCACCATCCAGCGCGCGCTGCCGGAGTATCCCATCGTCGAAATCCCCGAAGACGATCCGCTGCTGCACGTGCTCTACGACCTGGACCGCAACACGCAGATCCCCGGCGCAAGGCACCTGTACCGCGGCGCCGGCGGCCAGATCATGGCGCAACTGCCCGGCGGACCGCCCGAGTGGCGCGGAATCTACGACGAGCAGGGCCGCCTGATGGTGGCGATCAATTACAACATGGACATGGGCGACGCCTGGGAACATGCCGACGATCCCTGGTACCCCAACCCAATGACCGCGCTGGCGTACCGCTTCGCCATCAACTACATCATCTACGCGATGACCCACTGACCGGGCCGCGACGGTTCCCCATGGGCGAATTCCCGATCCTGCTGATCGCCGTGGCCGTCGTCGCGGTCATCCTCCTGTCGCCGCGCTTGCGCTCAGCACTCCGGGGAGGCGGCCGAAGCGGCTTTCTCGGCGGATTGCAAAGCGCCTTCCGCGGCGGATTGCGCGGCGGCAAGCGACGCCGGCGCGGCGTCGACGTAGAAGCCGACCTGCTCAACGCCTGCGGCGGAGACCGGGCCCTGATGGAGCGCCTGATCCGCCACGAAAGCAACCGCAAACCGGAACTGGGCCGAACGGGCGCTGCGTTAATGGCATTGTCCAGGCTCAGAGCGGATCGGCGCTGAAATTCGAGTTCCCCCCAAAGCGCGCCAGAGTAGCGACCAGTCGCGGACTGCCGCCCGTGAGAATCCTCAGCGCCCGAATCGTCTCGGGTGGGCAAGACCGGCCAGACGCTGTCTCCCATAGAACGGAGCATTGGCGTCCCGTGAGCGGATCCAGTCTGAGCACACGGAACTGATCGAAGAGTGCGCGCGTTGGGTCGTCGATCTCCCGAAACCGACAGGTTGCGCTTGCCAGCAGAAGGACTCGAGGCTCTGTCTGAAGCGTATGCCGCAAACGCCATCCCGTGTGTTGGTCGGCGATGTCCGGAAACATCGAATTCAGGTTCTCGACGATCAGCACAAGACGCTTGCCTTCGCGGTCTGCAAAGTCCTGGACTACTCCGAGACAGCGGTCCGCCAGAGTCCGGTCATTCTGAATTTGCTGCAGTTCTCCGATCGTGCGACGCAGATCTATCCCTTCTTCAGAGGGCGGGGCCTGGTTGGCCAGATGCGAGAGGCACGCGAGCCAGAACTCGCCAGCGCTTGAAACCTCGTAGCTTTCCTCCGCAAATACAACAGGAAAGTAGCGGGAGGAAAGATCGGGGTCACGTCGAATCTCCGCCGCGACCCGTAACAGAAGAGTCGTCTTGCCGCTGCCGCGTGGTCCGATTACAAGCTGGTGAATATTTGAGTTTCCCGAACGCTCGCAAATTGGTTCCATGAGGGACTCAAACTCGTGGACCCGCACACAGAATGACTTGACAAGCTCATCGTCGGTAAGGAAACCGGGATTGTGTTTTCTGGCGATCACGATTTGAGTGGTTCTCAAGTCTTCAGAGCCCTTACAGATCCGTGGAGCTGACCAAACAGGAGTCAGTTTCAGCCGTAAACGGCAATCCGATCAACAGACTTTTGAAAAGACGAGAAATCTCGGTCGCGCGTAATCAGAGCGATGCTGGATGTTTCCAGTGCTGTTGCAACCTGAATCGCGTCCGGCAAGCGAAGTTTCGAGTTAGCTCGTATTCTTGCCGCGCGATGCGCAATGTTCGCCGACAGTTCCACGAGCCGCCAGGTTGGCGGCGCGGTCAATGCGTTTCTGTACTCCTGCGCCAGTTCTTCGTTTCCGGTACGCAGCGGTCCGGTAAGAACTTCCGCCAGCGATACCGTGGAAACAAGCAGTTCGTAATCACCTGCTTCTGCACGCTCGAAAAACTGAGCATAGCGCGGACCGAATTGCGCGTGGTTTTCAAGCAAGTAAATGATCGGCGCACTGTCAACCACCACTCGTCCCCGCGGTGGAAGCTTTCCGATATCCATCAAGGCCATTCGCTACGCAACCCCTCGAGGAATTCGCCTACCTCGCCGTAACAACCGTCCGCCGAACCTCGCAGGTCTGTAAGCTTCACTGGCTGTTGAAGCGCTTGGGACACGGGCACTATGGCAGCGTACGGAACACCCCGTTTAGTTACGATCGTCACGGTACCGTCTGCATTTGCCGCATTTAGTATTTCCGGCAGGTTGGTTCTGGCCTCGTCAACGCCTGCTATTCTCGACTTGACCTGCATTGGCCTGCATCCATCTGTACGATTCGTACAGATTAATCGAAATTGGACTACGTGACAATCATTGACAACACGATTGTCGGCAGCCAGCTTGTTGAGAAGGTTAGGTGTCAATCCTCCCGCCGCGCATTCAACCGCCGCACCAGGGATACGCTCATCACGATCAGGATCGGGATGACGGGGAGTGAACCGATTACGGTCAGCGACTGGACCGCCGAAAGGCTGCCGGAAAGCGTGACGCCCAGGGTCATCAGGAAGAGGACGGATATCCAGGCGAGGCGCATCGGCAACAGCGGTTCCTGGCTGGCGCGGAGATTCTTCGAGCAGACGCAGGCGGCGACGAAGGCCGCGGAGTCCATGGTCGTCGCATAGAAGACGATGCAGAGCACAATGAAGAAGACCAGGCTGAGATTTCCGAATGGCAGGTGTCCGGCGATCGTGGCCGTGACCGCGTACAGGCCGCTTTCCCGCAGGATATCGCCGAGCGGCAATATGTTGTTCAATTCCAGGTGCAGGGCGAAGGCGCCGGTGATCGACAGGTAGGTCAGCGTGCCCAGCGATCCCCACGCGATGGTGCCCAGCACCAACTGCCGGATGGTCCTGCCGCGCGAGATCCTGGCGATGAACAGCCCCACAAAGGCGGCGAACGCAATCCACCAACCCCAGTAGAACACCGTCCAGGTCTCGGTGAACCCGGTCTGGTCGATCGGGTCGGTCCACAGGTTGGCATGGAAGAAGTTGTCGGCCATCAGTCCCAGGCTGTTCACGATCATCTTCAGGATGAACAGCGTTGGACCGACGACAACGATGACGAGCAGCAGAAGTATGGCCAGGACCATGTTGAAATCCGCCAGCTTCTGAATGCCCTTCTTCAGGCCGCGCAGTGTACTGGCGCCGAACAGCAGGACCCACACGCTGAGAACCACGACTTTCACGGGAATGCTGTCCTGGAGGCCGGTCAACTCGGAAAGCAGCGCCGAAACCAGCGGCACACCAATCCCGAGCGAGGTCGTGGTCCCGGCAATGATGCCGAGGACGATGAAGATGTCGATGACGACCTTCCACGTTGAATGCCCGAAACGCGGCAGCGCATCGGCGCTCGCTTCGCTGATCCGCAGGAAGCGCGCGCGCTCGACGTACAGCGTGTAGGCGATCGGCACGGCCGGCAGCGCGTAGAACGCCCAGGGTATGAGGCCCCAATGGAGCATTGGGTACATGTGCCCCCATTCGTAGGCTTCGCTGGAATAGGGTTGAATACCCAGCGGCGGAGTCTCCAGGTAGTAAAGGGGCTCACCGAAGCCCCAGGCCACCGTCCCCGCCCCGATGCCGGCCGTGAACATCATGGCCACCCAGTGAGGCGTCGAGAACTCCACCGGTTCGTCGGCTCCGCCAAGCTTGACGCCTCCGTGCGGCCCCAACGCCAGCCAAAGACAGAAGCCCAGCGCCACCATGCCAAAGGCAAGGTACAACCAACTGAAATTGGTCCCGATCGCAGCCATCACCGACTGCGCCCAGGCACCGGTCTCTTCGGGAGAAGCCAGAAACGCAGCCGCGAACAAACCAGCGATGACGATGGAGGGAATCAGAACGGCGGTTTCAGCCTCAGGCCGATCCGTCGCGGCAGCGACTTCTTGATGGTCGGTCATTGCGCGGTGCCGGCCGTCCTACGGCAGCAGCGAGAACGGGTCGACGCGGGCGTCGAGGATTCTGGCGCCCCAGTGCAGGTGAGGTCCCGTGACTCTTCCGGTTGCGCCGGCGAGACCGACGACCTGACCCCGTTCGACGAAGTCGCCTACGTTCACCAAAATCTCCGAGAGGTGCAGGTACGTCGTGTAGAGGCCGAGGCCATGGTCGATGAATACGGCATTGCCGTTGAAGAAGAAGTCCTTGGCCAGGACGATGCGGCCGGAGTTTGAGGCGAGGATTTCGGTGCCTGTCGACGCGCTCAGGTCGGCGCCGGAGTGGGGGGCGCGCGGTTCGCCGTTGAAGATGCGGCGGTGGCCGAAGTTGCGGCCGCCCCGGGCGCCGGGGATCGGGACGATGAAGGGTTCGGTCCAGTGGGCGGTCGGCGTCAGGGTTGCGTAGACGGCGCCGATTTCGCGGGACTCCCGCGCCGCGCGTTCCTGGTTCTCGGGGCTGAGCTGTACGAATCCAGGCGCGACGGTCAGTTCGGTGGTCGGGAAACTCTTGCCCAGCACCTCGACCGACTCGGGTTGCGTCACGACGCGTCCGTCGGCGTAGGTCATGGTCACTTCCACGGGGTAATCCCCCGCCGACGTATCCAGATCGACGCCGATGACCGTGAACCAGCGGTCCGCGTCCCGCACGAAGGGTACGTCTCGCTCCGACCACTCGACGGTGACGGACTCAAGCCCTTCCAGGTGCGGTACTTCCAGTTGCAGCGCCTGACCCTGACTCGCGCTCAACGCAACCATGAACAACAAGGCTGTCGCCTCCATAGGAACTCCCCTCAGACACTCCCACGAGCGCCATTCTAGCCGAGATAGGCGAGCGCAACCGACATTGGACTGGGCGCTTGTCGATCAATGCCTGAAACCATTGACCAATACCGGTGCCTGTCGGTCGAGACCGGCGTCCACAGGGCGACGCTTGCGCCGAATGACCGAAAACCGCCGTCTGTTGGCCGAATCTGCGGCTTACTGATCGAAACCGCCACTGTACTCGTGCGGCGTCGGGGAGACGGCTCGGAGATTCGGCCATTCGCGGTGCGGGCTCCACTCCGGCGCGGTTTCGTCGTCGGCGGTCACCGTCACCTTCACTTCCAGCGTGGAACCTCCACCCCCCAGCACCGTCCCGCGCGTCGGGCAGGCATCGGCGTAGTCGCGGCCCACCGCTACCGCGACGAAGCGGTGATCGGCGAGGGTATCGTTGGTGGGGTCGATGCCCACCCACCCGGCGTCCGGGATGTAGAACTCGCCCCAGCTATGGCTGGCGCCGGGCAGGGACTGCTCCCCTTCCTTGCCCTCGCGATGAACGTAACCCGACACATACCGGCTGGGTACGCCCCAGGAACGCGCGATGGCGAGCATGACGTGGGTGTAGTCCTGGCAGACGCCGCGGCCGGTTTCGAGAATGTGGTCCATGGGCGAATCCACGGCGGTGCTGCCGGGATCGTATTCGAATATGCGATGGAGCGCGGAGCACAACTCCAGCAAGGACGAGAGGGGATCGGCGCCGCGTTCTATAGCGTTGGCCGACGTGAACGCCTCCAATGCGTCGCTGAACCGCACGTACTGGCTCGGCTGCAGAAACTCCCAGCCTTCCACCGGATCGATTTCGGCCTCCAGCGCCTCCCAGGCATCCGGTCCCCGTGTCTTCGGCAACGGCGGCGCATCCGCTGCCTCCACCCGCACGCGCGAGTGCACCACCGTGCTGCTGTGCCGGCGATGCACGTTGAACAGGTGGCAACGGTTGCCGAACGGATCCTCCAGCTCCGTCAGCGCCGCCTCCGGGTCGACGTGAAGGTTGAACTTCAGCACCCGCTGCCTCCCATCGTCCCGAGGGCGCAATCGCAACAGCATGAGGCTGCCCTGAACCGGGTTGTCGTACTCGTAGCTGGAAACGTGTTCGACCAGGTACCTGCGGGGCTTCATCGCGGCGTGTCCTCGATGTCGTAGTTGAAATAGGAGGCCTCGATATCCTCGTTGAGGCGCCGGCATGCGTCGCGGATGGAACCGAGCGTCGCCCGCGTGGCCGCATCGTCGCCCGGGTCGCGGTTCGGCCAGTCGTAGTCGAGGCTCGCCGCGACCCGTCCGGCCCGGCGGCGCGCCCCCACGGCCAGCGGCCGCCGCTCGGAGACCACGTCCAGCGAACCGGAAATGTGTTCCAGCGAGTACCGGATGGAATGCGAGAGCAAACGGTCGGAGACCAGGAAGTCGATCACCGCGCCCGGCTGGAAATCCAGCGATTTCATGCGACTGTAGGCGACCCGGGCGAACGCGATCTGCAGCAGCGAGCGCCAGTCCCTTTCCACATGGCGCCTGTCCGTGGGGAAGACCTCCAGTTGGGCGTCCAGCAGCGCCGTCATGTGCTGGGCGCGCTCGACGAATCGGCCAAGCTGCAGGAAGTGCCAGCCGTTGTCGCGGTACATGGAGTTGTCCGCGATGCCGAAGAACCCGCGAATGGAATCCTGGGTATTCACGAAGAAACCGCCCGCGCGGTCGGCCCAGATGTCCTGGACGGCGAGATCGCGCATGCCCAGGTAGAGCAGGTTGAGGCTGGTCCACATTTCGTTGCCGATGACGTTGCGGACCTGCCGGGCGTTCTCCCTGGCGGCGGCGATGCAGTTGCGGATCGAGTCGGCGTTGTTCGGCTCGAATGCCAGGTCGTCCGTCAGGGTGTAGGCATCGGCGAACAGGAAGTCGTCATCGTCACGGTTCGAGCCCAGGCGGCCCCCGAGCGGCTCCCGGCCGAGGCTCCGGTACAGGCGCAGCCAGGTCCGGTCCAGTTCCTGCACCGTGCGGTCCTGCAGGGCCCGGTACTGGATCTGGACCAGGCGGCAGCCGTGCCCGGCGCGCTCGAGATAGCGGCTGATCCAGTAGAGACCCTGAGCGTTGCGCGACAGCATGCCGTTGCTACTCGGGCAGCACCCAGAGATCCTTGCCGCCGCCGCCCTGGCTCGAATTGACCACCAAGGAGCCTTCCACCAGCGCCACGCGGCAGAACGCCCCGGGAACCAGCCGCGTTTCCCGGCCGGTGAGCACAAAGGGCCGCAGGTCCACGTGGCGCGGCGAGGCGCCCTTCTCCGTCAGGCAGGGCGCGCAGGAGAGGTCCAGCACCGGTTGCGATATGAAGTTGGCGGGATCCTTCAGAATCTCCTTTGCGTAGGCATCGCGTTGGGCAGGCGTGGAAGCCGGACCCACCAGCATGCCGTATCCGCCCGACTCGCCCACCATCTTGACTACCAGGTTTTCCAGGTTGTCGAGCGTGTACTCCAGCCCGTCCGGATTCCGGCACAGATGGGTATCCACGTTGGCCAGCAGCGGCTCCTCGCTCAGGTAGTAGCGGATGATGTCCGGCACGAAGGCGTAGACGCTCTTGTCGTCGGCGACGCCGGTGCCCGGTGCGTTGGCAATCACCACGTTCCCCAAGCGGTAGGCGTAGAACAGGCCCGGGACGCCGAGCTGCGAATCCGGGCGAAACGCCAGCGGATCGAGGAAGTCGTCGTCCACGCGCCGGTAGATCACGTCCACCTTGCGCAGCCCGCTGATCGTGCGCATGTAGACGAAGCCGTCGTGGACCAGCAGGTCCCGGCCCTGAACCAGTTCCACACCCATTTCCCGGGCGAGAAACATGTGCTCGTAATAGGCCGAATTGTGCACGCCCGGCGTCAGCAGCACGATGCACGGATCGGCGATGGCCCGGGGCGCCAGTTCCGACAGCGTCTGCCGCAGCAGATTGCCGTAGTGCTCGATGGCCCGGACCCTGTACTGCCGGAACAGCTTGTTGAGTGCCGCCCGCATGGCGCCCCGGTTGGCGAGCATGTAGGAGACGCCCGAGGGCACGCGCAGGTTGTCTTCGAGCACCATGAACCCGTCGTTGGTGCGCACCAGGTCGGTCCCGCACAGCGCCACGTAGATGCCCCGCGGCACCGACACGCCGCGCATCTCGATCCGGTACTGCGGGCAGCCCAGGATCATGTCCACGGGAATGACGCCGTCGGAGAGGATCCGGCCGCGCCCGTAGATATCGGCCAGGAACAGGTTCAGCGCCCTGATCCGCTGGCGCAGCCCACGTTCGATGAAGTCCCAGGTGGCAGCGTCGACGATCCTCGGCAGCACGTCGATGGGGATGATCCGCTCCTGCGCGCCCTCCTCCCCGTAGACCGCGAACGTGATCCCCTCCTGCAGGAACGAGCGTTCGGCGCGCTCCTGCATGGCGGCGATTTCCTCGGGCGCCATGCCGTCGAGAACGTTCCAGAGGTCGCGGCAATGCTCGCGGGGCGCCGCCTGGGCCTCGAACATCTCGTCGTAGAAGCGGGGATCGTAACGGTAATCGGCGAACAGTGACTGTTCCGGCAACGGTTCATCGCCGGTCTGGGGCGAGTCTGGCATCTGGTTCCTGTCCCTTATCGCAGGCCGAATGAAGGTTGCCCTCCATCGCCTCCCGTCACGCCGGATCGGCATTCTTGTATCATGCAGATTACAGGATTTTGCGGTAGCGGATAAGAAATGAACAGAATCGGAATCTTGCGTCTTCTGACGGCCAATGTATTTGTGGGCGCCATTCTTGCGTCCTCCCACAGCCTTGCTCACCACGCCTTCGTTGCTTTTGACAACAGCCGCACCATCGAAGTGAGCGGCGTCATCGAGGAAGTGTTCTGGGCGAACCCCCACATTCGACTCGAAGTGCGAACAGCCGACGGCACAGTCTGGGATCTGGAGGGCCCTTCCGTAAACCTGACGGAGCGCAACAGCAATATCCTTGAGGGGTCCTTTCCTGTGGGTGCCGAGGCGACGTTCACCGGCCATCCATCCCGGCGGGGCGATCCCAATATGAGGCCCATTCTGGCGCGCGTGAGTTCCGGTCCGGTCGTGCCGATCGATCGCATGGCTGCGGAACGGCTGGGGTTGCTGGACGAGTCAGCATCGCCGCCGGTGACAGCAGGCGGCGAACCCGCCGAGGACGCGATCCGGAACGCGAACGGCATCTTCCGCGTCTGGTTCCCCACCGGCAGAACCACGGCTAACCCTCCCGGCACCGAGTTGCCGCTGACCGACGCTGCCCGCGCGGCAAGGGCGAACTGGTCTCAGGATGAAGACGGCCTCGCAGTACGGTGTATTCAGGCCGGACTGCCGGAGGCGATGCTGACACCGTTCCCGATGGAACTCATCGACCGGGGCGACACGATCGTCATTCGCCTGGAGGAATGGGACAACGTGCGAACGATCTACATGCAGGACGCTATGAGGCCGGAAAACCTGGCTTCTCCCCATCTTGGATATTCCGTCGGCCGCTGGGAAGACGGCGTCCTGCTCGTAACCACCACCGACATCGACTACCCGTTCCTCGATGACCGCGGAACGCCACTGAGCGAGGCGGCCGAAATTTCCGAAGCCTTCGAGATGAGCGACGACGAGACGCGCCTGGACTGGTCGGCCACGGTCGTCGATCCCGAAACCTTCTCCGAACCGGTTGCGCTGTCGACCGTGCATTTCGAGTGGCGGCCGGAGGTGCAAATCAGGCCCTACAACTGCACGCTGTATCAGGAATAACGCCCCGCAGATTGCCGTATTGAAACACCCGGCAGGCCCCGATCAAGCGCGACGCGACTATAAAATGACTGCGCCATGCAGCCTGATTCCCACATCGTAGTCTTCGACGGTATCTGCAACCTGTGCAGTTCACTCGTTGATTTCATCACGGCACGGGACCCGGGCAAGGTGTTCACGTTCGTGCCAATGCAGACGCCGCGGGGACAGCAACTGCTCGAAGCGCATGGCGTGTCCATCGATCAGGTCGACACGTTTCTGCTCATTCGCGGTGGCGACGGCGAAGCGCTCCTCAGGAGC
Organism: Gammaproteobacteria bacterium; assembly: GCA_022825505.1. Taxonomy (GTDB): domain Bacteria; phylum Pseudomonadota; class Gammaproteobacteria; order Steroidobacterales; family Rariloculaceae; genus UBA6522. The sequence goes on from JAJDWR010000083.1 coordinate 111,729, forward strand.
GACGCGGCCATCGCCATCGCGGCTCGGCTCAGACGCCCGTGGAATCTGCTGACTGTCCTGCGATTCGTGCCCAGGCCGATCCGGGACCGGGTCTATTCCTTTGTGGCAAGCAACCGCTACCGGTGGTTCGGGAAACGAGCTACCTGTAAATTGCCGGGTTGACGGTTCCGAACGGGTAAGGCAACTTTCGCTGCGTTGCTGAAAAAACAGTCACCACCGCTGCTAATGGCACTTTCACCACTTCCCTAATGACGTTTTCACCACCTCGCTAATGGAACTTTCACCACTTCTCCGGGGTATTACCCAATGATCAGATGCAAGACCTTCCTGGCACTCGCCGCAGCCATTTTCGTTATCAACCAGGCGACCGCGCAGAACATCGTGCTGATCCTGTCCGATGACCAAGGCTGGACCGGCACGTCCGTCCGCATGGACGACCGCGTGGCCAATTCGGTGAGCGACCTGTATCGGACGCCGAGTCTGGAGCGCCTGGCTGCCGAAGGCATGAAGTTCTCCAACGCCTATTCGCCGGCGCCGAACTGTTCGCCGACGCGAATGAGCATCCAGACCGGCAAGACGGCGGCGCGGCTGGGGGCCACCGACATCATCGACGTGGTGGCCGACGAGAATGGGGTCGCCAACATCCAGGTGTTCCACGACAACATGTATTTCAACAAGCCGATGATCGTGCCCTTCCCTGTCAGCGATATCGCGGACGAGGAGACGACCATCGCGGAGTTGCTCAAGCAGCACAATCCCGACTTCGCCACCGGCCATTTCGGCAAGTGGCACATGGGCGGGGGCTCACCGGAACGGCACGGCTACGATGCGCATAACGGCCTGACGACCAATGATGAAGGCTTTGCGCGCCAGCCCGATCCGAAGCGCAGCGACCAGGTAACGGACGACGCGATCGCCTTCATCGACGAACAGGCGCAGGCCGGCCGGCCCTTCTTCGCGATGGTTTCGTACTACGCCGTGCACACGCCGGTCAGGGCGCGGCCGGAAACCCTGTCGAAGTACGCCGAGCACCTGCTTCAGACAGATCTCGGCATGTTCGGGGATATGACACACACCAATTTGATGTATGCCGCCATGACGGAGGAAATGGACCAGGGCGTGGGACGCATCCTCGACGCGCTGGACCGTCTCGGCGTCGCGGATGACACCTACGTCATCTTCACCTCCGACAACGGCGGCGAGTCGGACAACCCGGTGACCAGCAACGTGCCGCTGGCGTGGGGCAAGACCCACGTCTGGGAGGGCGGTATCCGGGTGCCGCTGTTCGTGCGCGGGCCGGGCATCGAGGGCGGTACCCAGAGCAACGTGCCCGTCGTGGGCTACGACTTCATGCCAACGATCGCCGACTGGGTGGGCGCCGCCGACCGGTTGCCGGACGATCTGGACGGGGGCAGCCTGGTCCCGGTGCTGGAGAGCGGCGGCGGCGGGTCCGTGGACCGCCCGACGGAACCGCTGATCTGGTTCTACGGCGCCTACCGCAACCAGAAGCACGTCACGCCGCAGGCCGCGATCCGGCGCGGCAACCACAAGCTCATCTGGGAACTGGAGCCGGACCGCACGTATCTCTACGATCTCGACATGGATCTGCGGGAGTCCACCGACCTTTCGCGGGTCCGGCCGGAGATCGCCGAGTCGATGTTCGCGGAGCTGAAGGCCTACCTGGACGACGTCGGAACGAACATCCCGACGCTGAACCCCGACTACGACCCGGCGCTGGACGGCGGGCTGCGGCCGCTGGTGTTCGAAGACCGGGTGGAAGAACCGGCGGATCAGTAACTCGAGACAGCCTGGACCGGTTCCTCCGAGCAAGCGGCGAGGAGCTGGATCAGTTCCTCAACCTTGTCGCTGGTGCGTTTCCGCGCGATGCCGCGTTCGGCGGCAATACCGAACACGGGCACGTGCCTGCTCGCCGTGGCGATTCGTCGGTTGGTTGCTTCGGGTCCGTCCGCGTGCACCAGGCCGAGGTAGATTTCGGTGTCCGGATCGAGCTTCAGGCCGCGGAACGGCTCGAAATAGGCGTCGTCGTCCCGGTCGATGGGCACCGGCAGGTGCACGAAGGCCAGCGGGTGGTCGGTGGCCGCGACGATGGCGTTGGCCAGGCTGACCATGGCCGCCGAGTCGACCGGCTCGATGAAGTGCTTCGCGTCATAGTCGCCGTGACCCAGGTGGATGCCCACCTCCACCTCGGGCGGAATCACATCGCACATCATCGCCAGTGACGGGGGAATGATCTGCTCCCTGTTCGGCACCGGCGGGACGACGCTGGGCCGGCCGTCCCAGGCCACCGTCTCGATGCACACGTCCCACTGGATGGCCAGGTCGCGGATCGGGAGCACCGAACACATGCGCCGGACCTCGGCGATCATCGCCTGCCGGTAGGCCGCCAGTACGTCAAGCATGCCCTCGCCTTGCACGAACGAACCGATCACCGCCAGCGGCGTCGGCAGGCTCACCTGGAAACGAACGTCCGCGGGAATATCCCCGCGCTCCCGCGCCCTGCGGAAATCCCGATACGAGATGCGCGCCTCGCGGCAGTAGCCGAGCTCGCCGAATTGGATGTCCTCGGGATTGACGCCCGGCACCAGTTCCAGCGGGACCAGCGCCATCGGATCGCCGATGGGCCGCAGGTAGGGGCTCGCCCGCAGCAATGGCACCTGCCAACTGATCCACAGGCGCCGCCCGCCCGGCTCACCGTCGGGCAGGCGCTTCAACCGCCGGCCGAGGGTGCGGCCGCACGTCCGGAACACGTCATCGACCGTGTTCAGTCCGATGCTGCCGACGAAATGTACGCTGGTCGGTTTCATGTCTGTGCGCCGGTCGGGCTCAACTCCGCGCTCCGTTCGAGCTCATATCTGTGCTCTTTGCCGTCTTGTTCGGCGTCATCTCAGGGTGAGTTCGACATAATATCGCAAGGGGCGCTTGCAGCTGCCAGCGGTCCGGAGCGTCATCGGCATTGCCAATGCTATTGCCACTACCATTGCCGACCCTTTTGCTCAGAAGCACCGCGATTGAAACTCCCTGAAAGTAGATTACATCTACTTTATCTAGTAATCTTCGGTTGTCTTCGAAATTTGCTTTGTAAGGGAACCCCGAAATGGCCCACGACTTGATCGACCAACGAGATCAGGCAGTCATGAACATCGCGCGGTACCAAACCGAGCTCAAGGAAAACCCTGGTCTCGCCGCCCTGATGAAGCAGGTGCACGCATGGTATGCGGTAAGGACCGATGATTCGGCCTGGCTCTTTGCGCCCTCCATGTTTGTCGGGTATTCAGAAAACACCGCCGAAACTTACCTGTCGAGGCGCGATGTCAGAGACGGCGGCAGAACCGAGGCCATTCTCAAACGCTGGTTCGACGTTGTGCCGCCCTCCTCGCGTCGTCACACCGAACTCGACGGCGCGTTGCGGAAGTTCCTCAATGAATTCGGGCATTCCGGTCCGCGCAAGGGCGCCCGGATTTGCGTTCTCAAGGAGATTCTGGGTGGCGGTACTGGGCCAGAGGTACAAGATCGGATCCACATTGACCCCGCGATCTGTGGCGGACGCCCACATATCCGAGGCACGCGAGTCCGCGTCTCCGACATTCTGGACCTGCTTGCCAGCGGAGCGAAGTCGTCGGAAATCCTCGCCGACTACCCCTACCTCAGCGACGCGGACGTGCGCGCGGCCCTGGCCTTTGGCGCAGCCGCAAGCGGGCACCGCGTCATACTTGCCGCCTGATCTTGCGTTTCCTGGTCGACGCGCAACTGCCGCCTGGCCTGGCGCGATGGCTTGCCGCGGCAGGCTATCCGTCCGACCACGTCAACGATCTCGGTCACGGCGCAGCGACGGACGACGACATCGAAGCCAGGGCGCGAGAGACGCAAGCCGTCGTCTGGTCGAAGGACCGGGACTTTGCCGACCGCGCGCGCCGCCGACCGGGACTGCAGGTGGTCTGGGTGCGGTTCGGCAACACCACCAATGCCTCACTTCGAACCAAACTTGCGCCGCACTTGCCGGCGATCGAAGCCGCTCTTCTAGATGGCGAGTCCCTGATCGAAATCCGGTGATGGGGTGGAGTGAATGAGGATGCGGTGGAGTTCCTGGATGACCCGGTGACCGGCGCAAGACCAGCACCACGCGACCGAACCCCAGACAAAACGCTGCATTTCCCCACTAACAGGCGCGTTTTGGATGTGTACCACGGTTGGGACGCGAAATAGGCTGTAAACCCAGCAGGCGGTGAGGAAACCGCCATCACTCCGTCCTTCGCCCAAATGTACTTTTTCTATATCGACGAATCCGGCAGCCGCGATCCCTCGCCTGGTACCGCAAACCGGCCCAAGGACCATGTATATGTGCTACTGGCGGTCGGGCTATTTGAGCGCCAATGGAGACCATTCGAACTGGAAATATCGGGGCTCAAGTTGGAACTCGCCCAAAATCTCCGTCGAGAGGAAAAGGGACGGTTCGGTTTGGCGGACTGTGAGATCAAGTCCTCGTGGCTACGCCACCCGCCCCTGCGCCAACGACACAGCCCGTTCCTGGCAGCCCTTGATGCTGGCGACATGGACAGGCTTGTTGACGCGTTCTACGATCAGCTAAGCGCCCGCAATGCGGTCATCCTGTGCTCTGTCATCGACAAGCGCAAACTCCTCGCATCAACCTCCCACGAGTTCATGCACCGCTTAGCCTACGAACTGTTGCTTGAGCGGATAGAGCATTTCATGCGGCAGTACCACCACAGGCACCAGGCTCTAATCGTCGTGGACGACACGAATATTCAACTAAACCGATTCCTTGCTTTGGAGCATGCTGCGCTCCTGCGGCGGGGCAACCGCAACATGTTTTTCCCGCATATCGTGGAGTATCCGTTCTTTACGCGGAGTGAGCTATCTAACGGCGTCCAGCTCGCGGACCTGCTTGCCTACAACGTCTACCGCGTGTTCCGCGACGAGTATCCAGAGTACGCTTACTTCCAGTCTATCCGCCCATACTTCTACCGGCGGCGAGACTCCACTACGATAGACGGGATAACGGTCTGGCCCGAAACGTCACCGCTTGTTGAATTGGCGGGACGGGCGTGAGGGGACGTAGAGTCTAAAGAGGGGTGAAGTCGGGCTGGGCTAGCCATATCGAGCCCCTGGGGGCACCCGACTAGGGAGATTTTCGGCGTTGCGCCCTGCGTTGTCAATGCACATGCACAGATCGACGCAGTGCGATTCTTGACGGCATGTCAGTCGATTTCTACTGTATGACTTTCCCGTCCTTTGGATTCTGTCATGCAGCGAATTACCTCCCGCGAGTTTCAGCGCAAATTTGGGCGATTCCAGAAAGAAGCGCTCCAAGCGCCGTTGTCGATCACCCGAAACGGGCGGGATTGCCTGGTCTTGCTTTCGGTCGAGGAGTACGCGCGCCTCAAGCGCCGAGATCGCGAGGCTCTTTATGTCGAGGAACTACCGGACACTGAGATCGAGGCCATTCATCGCGCTGAGCCTTCGACCGACGCGGCGAAGTACGACCATGAGTTGACCGCGCCGGATGACATCATTCCCTGACCCGGTAGAGAAGCAGGTCCCGCTTTTGTCCGAACAATATCCGTGTGACAGAATGCCGATGGATCGAATCGGTGGATCAATCATGCATATCGCGGAAACCAGGTCGGAGCGCATCGAGGTTCGGACGACTCCGAGCGTAAAGGCGTTACTACAGCGGGCCGCGTCCTCAGCACACATGAACGTCAAGGAGTTTCTGCTTGATGCAGGAATCAAAGCCGCCGAGGACACCTTGGCAGACCGGCGGGTATTTCGGCTCGATGATCGGCGGTGGAAGGAGTTTCAGAATATCCTCGACCGGCCGGTCGTGAACAAGCCTCGCCTGGCTGGGCTGCTTTCCGAGGAGAGCGTGCTGGAGTGATGCTGCTCGCCTATTGAAATCCTCCCAGCGCATCGTCCATTGGCTCCTTCAAAGTCTCAGATCCTGATTGTCGGTGGCGGCAACGCTGCTCTGTGCGCGGCGTTGGCCGCTCGCGAGGGCGGCGTCGACGTCACCGTACTCGAGCGCGCGCCGCTGGACGAGAGCGGTGGCAATAGCCGCTTCACCGCCGGGGCTTTTCGCTGTGCGTATTCGGGAGTCGAGGACCTCCGCGAACTCATGCCTGATCTCTCGGACGACGAAGTCGCCGTGACCGACTTCGATACGTATACCGAGGATCAGTTCTTTGACGACATGTTCCGGGTGACGAACTATCGCTGCGACCCCGACCTGGTGGAGTGCCTGGTCCGCCAATCGATGTCGACACTGCTCTGGATGCGGGACAAGGGCGTGCGGTTCATGCCGATCTACGGCAGGCAGGCGTTCAAGGTGGACGGTAAGTTCAAGTTCTGGGGCGGGCTGACGGTGGAATCGGTCGGGGGTGGTCCAGGGCTCGTGGACAGCCTGACCGAGGCTTGCCTGAGCCGTGGCATCGATATCCAGTACGACGCGCGGGTGGTGGAATTGGCTTTCGACGGCAAGAACGTCACCGGCGTGGTCGTGCGGCGCGGCGGCGAGCGGCCCGAGACGGTGTCGGCCGATGCCGTGGTGCTGGCCTGCGGCGGCTTCGAGGCTAATCCGGAGTGGCGCACTCGCTATCTCGGCCCTGGATGGGAACTGGCCCGCGTGCGCGGCACCCGTTTCAACACCGGCGACGGCATCCGGATGGCCCTGAACCTGGGTGCGGCCGCCTACGGTAACTGGTCCGGCTGCCACGCAGTGGGCTGGGACCGAAACGCCCCGGAATTCGGCGACCTGGCCGTGGGCGATCAGTTCCAGAAGCACTCCTACCCCTTCGGCATCATGGTCAACGCTCATGGCCGCCGCTTCGTGGACGAGGGCGCAGACTTCCGTAACTACACCTACGTCCGGTACGGCGTCGAGATCATGAAGCAGCCGGGGCAGTTCGCATGGCAGATCTTTGACGCCAAGACTGCGCACCTGCTGCGCGACGAGTACCGGATACGGCAGGTGACGCGTGTGGCAGCGGACTCGCTCGAAGATTTGATCGGCCAACTCGACGATGTGAACTCGGACGCCTGTCTGGAGGAAATCCGGACATATAACAAGGCGGTCCGTACGGACACGCCCTTCAACCCCAACGTCAAGGACGGACGCTGCACTGCGGGCCTGCCCATCGACAAAAGCAACTGGGCCAACACCCTGGATGAGCCGCCGTTCGAAGCCTACGCCGTGACCTGCGGCATCACGTTCACATTCGGCGGTCTCCGCATCAATACGGATGCCCAAGTGCTGGACTCCGACCTGCGGCCGATCCCGGGGTTGTACGCGGCCGGCGAGCTCGTGGGCGGCCTGTTCTACAATAACTACCCCGGCGGCGCCGGGCTGATGTCAGGCTCAGTGTTCGGGAAGATTGCGGGGACGTCTGCGGCGAGAGGAAGCGCTTGACCAAGATCGACCGAAGAGAATTTCTGGGATCGGCCGCACTCGGCTTGGGCGGGCTGGGACTGGGCGGGCTGGGCGGTCTGGGCATTGGCGTGGTACCTGCGCCGGCCCGCGGCCAAGCCGTTGACTTCGCCGGCCGCATTGTCGAACTCATTATCCCCTTCAAGGAGGGCGGTGGCTCCGATACTTGGGGCCGGTTTAACGCCCCCTTCCTTTCACGTTACCTTCCCGGCCAGCCTACGGTAGTCGTCCGCAACGTCCCCGGCGGCAACTCCATTGCGGGCGCCAACCGCTTTGCCGCGCGGGCTCGGCCGGACGGGCTCTCGGTGTTGGGGACGTCCGCGTCTACGCAATTCCCCTACCTCATGGATGATCCGCGGGTCCGGTACGAGTATCGGGAGTGGCGCGTGCTGATGGCGTACGGTACAGGTGGGGTCGCGTACGTCTCCTCCGACCTTGGCATTTCCGACGCGACGGAACTCGGCCGGATTGCCGACCAGGAACTCCTCTACGGCAGCCAGGGGCCCACATCGCTGGACCTCGTCCCGGTACTCGGCTTCAAACTCCTCGGCCTCAACGTCCGCCCCATCTTCGGCATGAGCGGGCGCGGCGCCGGGCGGCTGGCGTTCGAGCGGGGGGAACTCAACATCGACTACCAGACCTCCACCGCGTACCTGCGCAACGTTGTGCCGCTCATCGAGCAGGGCGATGCCGTGCCGCTGTTCTCGTGGGGGGCGCTGGATGCCGGCGGCAACCTGATCCGCGATCCCACCTTCCCGGATCTGCCCCACTACGGGGAAGCCTACGAACGCCTGCACGGCGAACCGCCCACAGGCCCCGGCTGGGAAAGCTGGTTTGCCTTCTTCACCGCGGGATTCCCGGCGCAGAAGCTGCTCGTCGCGCCCGCGGACACCCCGGACGAAATCGTCGGCGCCTACGAGGACGCCGTCCACGCCATGCGCGCCGACCCGGAGTACATCGCCCGAAAGCCCGCCGCCCTGGGCGCCTACGAGCAGGTGACCGGGCCCGCGGCGCAGCGCATCTACGAACTGGCCACCGACGTGCCACAAAGCGCGCGTACCTGGGTCCGCACATGGCTCAAGGATGAATTCCGCGTAAACCTCGAATCGTGAGACCGTTGCCTACGCGTTAAGGCCGAGAAAAGATAACAAACCCGCCAAATAGAGTGTTTAGTTTGCTTTTTTGAACAAAAAAGATAACTAAACTGTCTGTATGGGCGTTTCGTTACCCATTCAATCGCGGATGCTGGAAAGAGTCGGCTTCGACTGGTCGGATCAGACTTCCGGCAAGACGCTGGACGACGTGAGTCCGGTCGCCGTGGAGATTGCCCGGCGATACCTGCGGGAAGCCAACTCCGATGACTCCGACACCAGCCTGACCAACGCCACGGACGCCGATCTGCTCCGGCGGCTGAATCTGGTCAAGGGTTCGCGCGAACTCACCAACGCGGGTTCGCTGCTGTTCGTTTCAACTCCGTGGCCGGGCATCGACTACATTCGCCGTGACCTGCCGGGGGGCGACAGCACCCTTCGTATCGAGGGCGACGGACCACTGCTCGTGCAGGTGCGCGAAGTCGAGCAGGCGAGCGAGGTGGCCAACCGCGTGACCCACGCGGTCAAGGGTTTCGTCCACGGCAAGTTCCGGGCGATCCCACCCAGGACGCTGCGCGAGGCCATCGTGAACGGGATCGTTCACCGCGATTGGCTGGCGCCGCGGCCCACCGTCGTCGAGCACATCGGCGACACGTTGACCGTTACCTCGCCCGGCGGGTTCGTGGGCGGCGTGACGCCCGAGAACATCATCACCCACCCCGCGGCCCCACGCTATCGGAATTTGTCCGAAACCATGGCCTCTCTGGGTCTGGCCGAACGCGAAGGGATCGGGGTCGACAGGATGGTGCGGGACATGCTTGCCATCGGGCGCCCCCCGCCGGCGATCTCGAAGATCGATGGACCCTACGTGCGAGTTGCGCTGCTCGGCGGCACTCCCGATATCGCCGTCGTCGGCTTCGTAGCCGCACTGACCCCCGCATGGGCCAGCGGCGTGGAATCGCTTCTGTTGATCGAACACCTGACTCAACACAGTTGGGTGGACGCGGAATCTGCGACACTGCTCCTCCAGCGATCATCGGTGCAGGAAACCAACGAGGCGATTTGCCGATTGGCGGACGCTCGTCTGGATGCCGACGATTCCACCCCGGTGATAACGCGCGTGCAAGGGATCCCCCCGGACAAAGACGACGCCTTTCGTCTGTCCGATACGGCCAGGGACCGCCTCGCTCACCGGCTGGCTAAGCCAGGCGACCCTGAAATCCGTGATGAATTCGTTCTGAACTGGAGCCGTGCCCGGGGGCGTGTCTCATCGACCGAGGTTGCCGACCTGACGGGGCTGAGCAAGGTCTACGCCGGTAAGCTCCTGACAAGGCTGGAAGCTGCCGGCCGTCTCAGGGCGGGCCGGCCCGGGCGCACGGGTCGGGGTTTCTTTTACGTTCCGGCTGAGCCGGGAGAATGACTTGCGAGTGGATCTCGAGGCCTGAACCTTGTCCGAAGCGCTTCTAGCCGCAATTGCCAACCTCGCGACTGTCGAGCACCTCCTCCACCTCGCGCTCGGCGTGATGCTGGGATTGGCGATCGGCGCCTTTCCCGGGCTCGGCGGAATCGCCGGACTGGCCATCATGATGCCGTTCCTGTACGGGATGGATACCGTCTCGGCGTTGGCGACGCTGGTGGGCCTGGTGGCGGTGATCCCCACGTCCGATACGTTCACCTCCGTGCTCATGGGAATCCCCGGCTCCAGCGCCAGCCAGGCCACGGTGCTGGACGGCTTCCCGCTGTCGCAGCAGGGGCGCGCCGCCCGTGCGCTCGCCGCCGCGTTCACCGCGTCGCTGATGGGCGGCATCGTCGGGGCGGCGATCCTCACGCTGTTCGTGCAGGTGGCGCGGCCGCTCATCCTCACGTTCGGATCGGCGGAACTGTTCATGCTGGCCCTGCTGGGCCTTTCCATGGTGGGCGTGCTCTCCGGCGCCAGCCTCGTCAAGGGACTCGCCGCCTGCGGGCTCGGGCTGATCGTCGGCTCCATCGGCGGCGCGCCCGCCACCGGCGAGTTCCGGATGACGTTCGGCATCGACTACCTCTACGACGGGCTGCCGCTGGTCATCGTCGGCATCGGCCTCTTCGCCTTCCCGGAAATCACCGAACTGCTGCGCAGGAACCGCCCCATCGCCTCAAGCCGCATGCCCGCGGCGGACTGGTTCGAAGGCATCCGGGACGTCTTCCGCAACTGGTTCCTGTGCCTGCGATGCGCGGGACTCGGCACCCTCATCGGCGCCATCCCCGGACTCGGCGGCACCGTCGTCGACTGGATCGCCTACGGCCACGTCGTGCAGACCGCCCGGGACAAGTCCCGCTTCGGCAAGGGCGACATCCGCGGCGTGCTCGCCCCGGAATCGGCCAACAACGCCAAGGAGGGCGGCGGACTGGTCCCCACCCTGCTCTTCGGCATCCCCGGCTCCGGCGCCATGGCCGTCTTCCTCGGCGGCATGGTGCTGCTGGGCATCGAAGCCGGCCCCGCCATGGTCTCCAGCGACCTGGACCTGACCTACACCATCATCTGGTCGCTGGCGCTGGCCAACGTCCTCGGCGCGGGTAGCTGCATGCTGCTGGCGCGGCCCATCGCGCGGCTGACCACGATCCCGTTCAACCTGCTGGCGCCGTTCATGATCGTGGTGGTGAGCTTTGCCGCGTACCAGGCGACGCGCCAGTTCATGGACCTGGCGGCGCTGCTGGCGATCGGGGTGCTGGGGGTGCTGCTGCGGCGGTTCGGGTGGTCGCGGCCTGCGTTCCTGATCGGGTTCGTGCTGGCGCCACAGGCGGAGGGGTATCTGAACCTGGCGGTGCAGTTTTATGGGTGGGGGATGCTGGCGCGGCCGGGGGTGGTGGTGATTCTCGGGATTACGGTGGTGTCGGTATGGCTTGGGGCGCGGGGGCAGAGAGGCAGGGGACGGAGTGTCGAATCGAAGGCAACCGAGTCCATGACGGCGGCGACGGCGGACGGATCGCGGCGAAGTCCGCCGGCCCGTCATGTCGGCCGGCAACTCGCTTTCGTCGGCGGGGTGATCGCCGTCCTGCTCTACGCGGTCTGGAGCAGCCTCAGGCTCTCGCCGCTGGGGCGGATATTTCCGTTAAGCGTGGCGGTGGCGACGTTGGTGTTGTGCGTTGCGTTGGTGGTGGTGTTGCGGGTGAGGCCGGGGGTCAGTCCGGCGAATGTTGACCTCGATTATGACGCCGATGCTGCCAAGGGGGCCGGGCAGTCCGGCTCCGCTGCCGATGCCGCGGCAGCCGGCGGCACGTGGCGAAGCGCCGGATGGTTCGGGGCGCTGGTCGCGGCGGTAGGCGTGCTGGGCTTTCTGCCGGGGGCGCTCGTGTTTTTCCTGACGTTCCTGCGACGCAAGGCGCAGCAGCCCTGGAGATTGACGCTCGCGCTGACGGCCTGCGTGATCGTGGCCCTGACGGCTGCAGCCAACCTCCTGCTGGTGGAACTGCCCGGGGGGCTGATTGCAGTATATGTCGACCAACCGTGGCTGACGGGGCAAATTCGATGAGGAAGCAAGCACAGAATCTGCCCAGAACGACCGGATATAGAACTGAAATCCATGACCGAGGGTCATATACTCGGGTCGACATGATCGCCGGGCAACGAACAAACGCTTGATGTTCGCTGACGTTGGCGAATCCTTTTGCGACGGCACATCTCCAAGGATATCCGACATGGAATATGATGAACTGCTAGCGGCGGAAATAGCCTTTCTCAAGCAGAACCGTGACCGGCTAATCCGCAAGTATGACAGCTTGTTTCTGCTTATAAAGGGCGCCGAGGTTGTCGATTCCTTCGAGAGCGAGACCGACGCAATCACCGAAGGGGTGCGCAAGTTCGGGCAAGAACCATTCCTGGTTCGGCGCCCGCAGGACAGGACACAGACATTTTTCAATCCTGCATTGTCACTTGGCCTCATGTAGTGCCTTCCATTGTGCTAAGGCCGGAAACACGCCGTGACGGTAAACGCTTGGCGTCGGTTGAATCGCTCACTGCCGCCGGTCCCGTCGCTCCCGTGACTTTGAAGCCTCTGGCAGATCTTGAGAAAGAACGTGAAAGCCAAGGCATGCCCAGACTGTCGGTGTCCGGCCGCGTCCTGATCGATACCGGTGCCAAGCGCACGGCAGTCGATATCTCCGCCGCGCAAGAGCTAGCGCTTCCAATCAAGGATCGAGCCGTGACATCCTCCGCCACTCACAGGAATGTCGTAGTTCCCGTGTTTTCCGGGCGACTCGAGATTCCCGGCTTCTCAAACTTCGATGTTCCCCAGGGGCTGATAGGAGTGAATCTCCATGGCAACAGAATGAACATAATCGCCCTTATTGGCCGAGACATTCTCGGAGCGGCAATCCTGATCTACAACGGCATGGACGGGCATTTCTCTATCTCTGTATAGCCCGACTTCCGTAACTCAGCGCCAAAAACGCCCAGCACGTCCGCTTCCTTCGCCCGGTAAAGAAGCAAATCCAGTTCTTGTCCGTACAATGTCTGTGTGAGTGAAGGCCGATAGATGGAATCGGAGGAATTTCCATGGGTATTGTGGAAACCAAGTCGGAGCGCATCGAGGTTCGGACGACACCGAGCGTGAAGGCGTTACTACAGCGGGCCTCGGCCTCGGCCCACAAGAACGTCTCGGAGTTTCTGCTCGACGCTGGAATCGAAGCCGCCGAGAATGCTCTGGCCGACCGGCGGATAATCCGACTCCATGATCGGCGGTGGAAGGAATTTCGAAATATTCTCGACCGTCCGGTGGTGAACAAACTTCGCCTGGCTCGGCTGCTTTCCGAGAAGAGCATGCTGGAGTGATGCTCCTGATGACGGACCTGAGGAAGATTCTGGATGATAGCCGCTCCATTCCCGGATGACGTTTTGCGTCAGTACGGATCTGCTGTCTCGATGACTCGACAAGTGCAATGACGCAGCGGGCGATTCCATGCATGTTCATGCGAGCCGGAACGTCCCGCGGGCCGTTTTTCCTGCTTGAGGATCTGCCGGCGGATCCCGAGGTTCGGGATCGCGTTCTGCTTGCGGCCATGGGGTCGCCCGATCCGCGTCAGATCGACGGGCTTGGGGGCGCTACTACGGTGACCAGCAAGGTGGCGATGGTCAGTCCGTCGGAGCGGCCGGGGATTGATGTCGATTATCGGTTTGCGCAGGTGTGGCTCGACAAGGCCATCGTGGATACGGCGCCCTCGTGCGGGAACATGCTGGCTGGGGTTGGGCCGTTTGCTATTGAGCGGGGGTTGGTGGCGGCGGAGGGTGATGAGACGCGGGTTCGGATTTTTGATGTCAATACTGGGAGTCGGATTGAGGCTGTTGTTCAGACGCCGGGTGGGGTGGTGACCTATGCCGGGGATCAGCGGATTGACGGGGTGCCGGGGACTGGGGCGCCGGTGGTGCTCAGCTTTAGTGATGTGGTGGGGTCCAAGTGCGGGGCGATGTTTCCGACTGGGGCTGTGCAGGAAGAAATTGATGGGGTGGTGGTTAGTTGTGTTGATGTGGCTATGCCGATGGTGATTATGCGGGCTGGGAACTTGGGCATCAGCGGCTACGACCCGGATGAGATCACCGGGAACGCCTTACTCATGCAGCGCATCGAGAAGATAAGGCTAGAGGCAGGACGCCGCATGGGGCTGGGCAATGTAGCCGAGTCGGTTGTCCCCAAGGTCGGTATCCTGGCGCCTCCACGATGTGGCGGGGTGGTCTATTCATGTTACCTGACGCCTCATCACGTTCATGCCAGCCATGCGGTGACCGGAGCGATTTGTGTAGCGTGCTGTGTGTCGATACAGGAGACCGTTGCAAGTTTTGTCCCCCGGCTACCGGCAGAGTGGGCAACGGAGCCTGGTGCGGACTGCGTGGGTACTGTCCGCATCGAGCATCCATCCGGTACCATTGAGGTAGGTCTGAAAGCGGAGGGAGACGGCTCGGAGCTGATGATTCAGCGTGCCGGCCTCATTCTCACTGCGCGTAAAGTCATGGATGGCCGGGTGTTCATTCCCGATCAGCTCTGACCTCACCCGTACGCGACTCGGCAGATTCGATCAGGGACAGCTGGCAAGAATCTGCTCTTGTCCAGAGCGACGCGGTTCCCGTATGTCGTGCTGCGCGTCGTCGCACTTGAGTCAGGAACGCCGAGACAGGGATATTGGGCATCAATCAATGGAGTGAGAGTAATCAATGCAAGCAATGAAGCGACGATTCACGGACATAATTGACGGCAAAACGCAATTCATCATTCCGGTTTTCCAACGGGATAGAGGTGGACCCCAATCCTTGGACAGGTTGGCAGCAAATTTAAGGTGGAATCTGCTGTTCATCGTATGCTGCCAGATTGAACAATCCTCGTCTTCTCTTTCTTCATCGAAATCTTGATTTTGGTGCTGTGGAGTTCGTGG
>JAJDWR010000076.1 GCA_022825505.1 Gammaproteobacteria bacterium
CGGCGGCCCCCCCCCCCCGGGCTGGTGGGGGGGGGTTTTGTTCTCCCTCCTCGGCCCGCCCCCCCCACGCCCTCGCGGCAACCTCCAGAATCACGCAAGGACGCCCACCCACGCCCCCGCGCCCACCTCAAACAAGCACCAAACTCAACTGCGGATAAACAATCAACAGAATCAGCACGATCAGCATGATCACCGCAAACGGAAACGCCCCCGCAAAGATATCGAACAGCGAGATCCGATCCTCGTCCGCAAGCGTCGCCTTGATCACATAACAGGCAATCCCCAGCGGCGGCGTCAGCAGCCCGATCTCCGCCCCCACGATCGTCACGATCCCGAACCACACCAGGCTCACCCCGTAAGGCTCGATGATCGGCAGGAACAACGGCACCATGATCAGGATGATCGAAGTCGTATCCAGAATCGTCCCCATCAGGATCAGGATCACCACGTAGATCGCCAGAATGCCGTAGAGCCCGATCTCCGCCTGGGCAATCCACTCCCCGAGATCGTTCGGCAGCCCCGACAGCGCCAGCATGCGGCTGTACATCGTGGCCGCCACGATCAGCATCAGTATCGACGCCGTAATGTGCCCCGTCTCCACCAGCACCCGCCATAGAGTCGTGCGGTTCAGCTTGCGCTTGACCAGCGCGACAACCAGCGCCCCGGCAGCACCCACCGCACCCGCCTCCGTTGGCGTAAACAGCCCACCGTAAATGCCTCCCAGCACCAGCAACACCAGCACCACGATGGGTACCGTCTTGGAAGTGGCTTCCCTGGCCGACATCCCCGCGGCGGCGGCAGCCGCTTTCGCACTGTCCTGCCCGCCCACGTATGCCGGAATGAACTGCGCCATGGCGATGATCGCCACCGTATACGCCAGCGACAGCAGGATCCCCGGAACGATGCCCGCAGTGAACAGGTCCGCCACCGACTGTTCCGTGATCAGCGCGTAGATGATCAGCATCACGCTCGGCGGAATCAGCATCCCCAGCACCGAACTGCCCGCCACCACGCCGACTGCAAATCGCGGCCGGTACCCGAACCGCAGCATCTCCGGTACCGACACCCGCGTAAACACCGCCGCCGAGGCAATGCTCACGCCAGTGATCGCCGCAAAGGCCGCGTTGGCCGCCACCGTAGCCACGCCCAACCCCCCCTTGAGCCTGCGCAACGCCGCATTGGCCACTTGGTAAATGTCCCGCCCGAGCTCAGCTTGGCTCACCAGCAACCCCATCAGCACAAACAGCGGGATCACACCGAATATGTAGTCTTCCAGGCTGTTCGACGCCGCCAGCGTCAGCAGGTAGATCGGCGCCTCCAGCGAACCGCGCAGCAACCACACGCTGATGAACGACACCAGACCCAGGGCCACCGGCACGTACATGCCGGAGTAGATCAGGACCAGGATGGCCAGCACCGAAAGCAGGCCGATTTCAAAGCCCGTCATGAGGCCGGCCTGCGCAGTTTCTGAATCGTCTGGACATTGCGCCAGGCCAGCAGCGCAAACTGCATCGCCACCACGATGCAACCGATGACCAGGATCAGGCGGATCGGCCACACCGGCACCACGAAGAGCCCTTCGTTGCCCGCGAAATAGCCTCGTTCATAGGCCTCGATCAGCCGCGGCACCGCACCGAACAGGATCGAGATGAAGAACAACGTCCCCGCAACGTCGAACGCCGCGCCCATCGAGTGCCCCAGCACCGGCCGGCGCTTCACGATCTGCTGGAACAGCCCGTCCGACCGCGTCAGCCGCCCTGCCCGAACCGCATCGCTGATCTGCAGAAAGACGATGCCCACGATGGACAGTTCCACGATTTCGGCCACGCCCTGGATGGGTGCGTTGAACAGGTACCGGGACAGCACGTCCACGTTGATGATCAGCATCAGGGCGAAGATCCAGGCCGTACCCACGCTGTTGAGCCCGGCCACGAGGCCGGAGAACGCGCGAATCACTGGGTTGCCGGGCCTGGGCCCGGCGCCGGTTTCTGCACTCACAGTTCCCGATCCCAGTGCCGGACGATGGGCTGGTTGTTGGCGCGCATGATGTCCATGTAGTCGCGCAGGATCTGCTTGCCCGGCAGTCCCCTCTCTTCCAGGTCCTCGGCCCATTCCTGCGCCATGTTGGGCAGGCTCTCCGCCCAGACCCGGCGCTGTTCGTCGGTCAGCGGCTGGATCGTTCCGCCCTGCTCGACGAATTCGTGGCGGCTGGACTCGGCGCGCCGGTCCGTCTCCAGCGCCAGTTCGTCACGGTAGTCGACGGCCGTCTCGGCGAGCACGCGGCGAACTTCCTCGGGCAGCCTTTCCCAGGAGCGCCGGTTCATGGTGATGACCTTGGAAGTGACCGCTCCAAGGCGAATGTCGATCATGTAGGGGGCGACCTCGTAAAGCTTGTAGGCCACGGCCGACTCCGCCCAGGCCACCGTGCCGTCGGTCAATCCGGTGGCGATGTTGTTGTAGAAGTCGCCCAGGTTGCTGCTCACGGCCGCCGAACCGAGCCCCTGTACGTAGCGCAGGTTCAACCCGACGCCGCAGATCTTTGTGCCCCTGAAGTCCTCCAGCGTTTCAATCGGTTCGTTCATCAGTACCTGATAGGTATCGATCGCTCCCGCTGCAGTCAGAAAAATCTGGTTGTAGTCATTCCACTGCTCCTGCAGCTCCGGGTAGCGTTCCACCAGTTCATCCACGGTACGGGCCACCAGGCCGATATCCGCGGTGACCAGCGGCGTCACATAGCTGATGTTGAAGAACGGGATCTTGTCCGGATGGAACGGCGACGTGATGATGCCGATATCCGCCAACCCGTACTGCAAGGCCTCGAGCACGCCGCCCGTCTTGGCCACGGTGCCGCCGAACGCACGGTTCCAGTCGATCTCGTAGTTGCCGGTCTCCGCCAGCCGGCGGTCGACTTCGGGCATGTAGTAGTCGAGGAACACCCGTACCCACAACGCAGTGGGCGCATAGGCATCGATGACAGTGAGCGGCACGGCCTCCTGCGCACGTACCGGTTTGGCGCCAAGGAATGCGGCGCAGATACCGGCCAGCATCAGCAGGCGGGCGCGGCGGAGCGGCTTCGGGGGACGAATTGGATTCATGGAAACTCTCTTTTCCGTTTGGACCGGCTGCGAATGCCAGTCTACAGTCTTTGAAACCGTTCGCGTGTTTCGGCTGGCTGGTTTCCCACGTATACTCGCGAAATCAGGCTACGGGGCGAATTTTAGCGATAATTTCCTCGGCAAGGAAATAATTTCGAAAACTGCGCCCCTTGATTCGGACCAGGGAACTTCAATGCCAAGCGCAACTGCCACCAACGGTCGCGAAACCCTCGCGTCCATCGCCTACCAGCGGCTGCTGGACGATATCGTGGGCGGGCGGCTGCAACCCGGTACCAAACTTCGGCTTCAGTTTCTCACCGAACGGTATGAAGTGGGTAACAGCCCGCTGCGCGAAGCCCTCAACCGGCTTTCCGCAATCGGCATGGTGCAGCGCGAGGAAAACCGGGGGTTCCGCGTCTCGCCGGCCTCGGCGGACGAACTGTCGGAACTGATCCGGACCCGTTGCTGGCTGGAAGAAACCGCGCTGCGCGAATCCATCCGCCGTGGCGATGCGGCATGGGAAGAAGGCGTGCTGGTGGCATACCACCGGCTCTCGAAGAGAAACCGGTATTCCGACGAACAATATGTCCGTTTCGACGGGACCTGGGAGGATCTGCACCGCGCCTATCATCTGTCGCTGCTGTCGGCCTGCAATTCGAGTATTCTTCTGGGCTTTTGCACGCAACTGCACGAGCAGACGCTCCGCTACCGCAATCTCAGTTCCATGCAGGATTATCGGGACCGCCACGAACTGGACGAACATCGCACGATTCGCGACGCGGCACTGGACCGCGACGCCGACGCGGCGGCTGAGCTGCTGCGGGCGCACTACCGGGTCACCGGCGAAATCGTACTCGCCAGCGGCAACCTTTCCTGAACGAAGCCCGGTCGGCCTGGCTCGCATCTGACACAAACTACACTCGGAGACAATTGATGAAAGTCGGTTTCATCGGCCTGGGACGCATGGGCCACGGGATGGCGTCAAGAATCCTTCAGGGCGGACACGATCTGGCCATCTTCGATCTGGTACCCGCCCTTCTCGAAGATCTGGGCGCTGCCGGCGCAACCGTTGCCGACAGCGTTGCGGACGTCACCGCCGGCCGAGACGTGGTCATCTCGATGCTGCCTCACGACGAAGCGCTGAGCGCGCTGGTCTTTTCTCCCGGCGGGCTGCTCGAATGCCTGCCCGAGGGGGCGATTCACATGGTCAGCGGCACCCACGGCGTACAGATCATCCGCGAGCTCACGGCGGCGCATGCCGAAGCCGGCCAGATTCTCGTCGCCGGCCATGTCCTCGGCCGGCCGGACCTGGCCGCGGAGGGCGAGCTGACCCTGGTACCGGGCGGCCCACCGGAGGCACTGCAGCGGCTCAAGCCCCTTTTCGACGTGCTCGGAAAAAGTACGTTCATCACCGGCGACGAGCCCCAGACCTCCACGGCCGTCAAGATCGCCAACAACTTCGTGCTCGGCAGCGTCATCGAGATCATCGGCGAGAGCATGTCGCTGGTGCGCAAGTTCGGAGTGGAGCCGGCGCTGTTCCAGCAGGTCATGACCGAAGGGTTGTTCGGGGCGCCCGCCTTCCATGTCTACGGGCAGATCATCGTGGATGAGGCCTACGACAAGGTGGGCGCATCGGTGGAGATCGGGCTCAAGGATGCCAACCTGGCGCTGGCCGCCGGCGAAGCCGTGGACGTGCCCCTGCCCAGCGCCAACGTCTGGCGGGACCGGCTCCTGGGCGCCAGGGCCCACGGCGACGGCAATCTCGACTGGGCGGTGATGGCGCGGGAACAGGCCCGGGCCAGCGGCATCGAGTAGGATCGATTGACGCCGTTCCGGACAGCAACTCCCGAGATTGACCGATGCCCGAACTGCTGACGGATCCCGCGTTTGTCGCCATTGCGATCGTCGCGGTTCTCGTTACCGGCATCTCCAAGGGGGGATTCGGCGGCGTCGCCCTGCTCGCCGTCCCCCTGATGTCGCTGGTCATATCACCCATTCAGGCGGCGGGCATCATGCTGCCGATCATGATTCCCATGGATTTTCTCAGCATCTGGATGTACCGGAAACGCTGGGACGCGCGCAACCTGGCCCTGCTGATACCGGCGGCCACGGTGGGCATCACCATCGGCGGGTTGACCGCCGGCTGGGTCAACGACCAGATCGTGCGCCTGCTGGTGGGCATCATCGCCGTGGTGTTCACGGTTCACCGCGTCAACGAACTGTACCGGCACCGGGCGGCCGGGCAATCGCAGCCCCGCAGGGTTCCCAGCAAGCCCTGGGGCGTGTTCTGGGGCACCTGTGCGGGGTTCACCAGCTTCCTGGCTCACGCCGGGTCGCCGCCCTACCAGGTCTATGTCATTCCACAGGGCCTGAAGAAGGAGATCTACGCCGGCACGAGCGTGATGTTCTTTGCCGCTGCCAATGCCATCAAGCTCATCCCCTACGGGATGCTGGGCCAGCTTTCGGTGACCAACCTCTCGGTGTCCGCGGCGCTGTTGCCGCTGGTACCCATCGGCGTCTTTCTTGGCGTGTGGATCAACCGCCGACTGCCCGAAAAGACCTTTTTCGCGATCGTTCTGGCCTCCATCTTCCTTGTGGGCCTGAAGCTGATATGGGATGGTGTGTCGAATCTGGTCGGGGTCTAGCTGGCCAGGAGTCTGCGCCGGGAGGAAATCGCGAAGGCGAATTTGAAGCCGCGATTTCCTGCGGCACAGGCACCAAGGTGGAAACCAGGAAGAACAAACAATGAAAGCAACTCGCGCAGTGATTCTGACGGCCGCGTTCACTCTTGCCGCCTGCGAGCCGCAACCGCCTCCTTCCGAACCCGGCACGGCATCGCCCGAACCCGGCGTAGCATCGCCCGAACCCGGCACGGCATCGTCAGAACAACCGAACTTCCTGCTCATCGTCGCCGATGACCTGGGCTATACCGACATCGGCGCCTATGGCGGCGAGATCCGAACCCCGGTCCTGGACGATCTGGCGTCACGGTCGGTAACGTTCACGAATTTCCACGTCCTGCCCATGTGTGCGCCGACCCGGGCGATGCTGCTCGCGGGAACAGACCACCATGTCGCGGGGCTCGGCACCATGTTCGGGCACAATTGGTTCACGGGTCTGGAAGAAGGCCAACCCGGCTATGAGACCTACCTTAGCGAGCGGGTAGCTTCGCTGCCGGAACGCCTTGCAGAGGTCGGTTACCGCTCCTACATGGCCGGCAAGTGGCACCTTGGCCCCGACCCCGGGCAGTGGCCGGTCGACCGCGGGTTCGACCGCTCGTTCGCGCTGCTGCCGGGCTCGGAAAGCCACATGGTCATACCCGAACGTCGGTACGTGGAAAACGACGAATGGGTCGAGCCCACGCAGGAAGGGTTCTTTTCCACCCGCGCGCACACCGACAAGCTCATCGGTTTCATCGACGAAAACCACGGCGATGGACGGCCCTTTTTCGTCTACGCCGCCTACACGGCGCCCCACTGGCCGCTGCAGGTCCCGCCCGACTTCATCGACCGGTACGCCGGCGTCTATGACGAAGGCTACGACGTGCTGCGGGTTGCGCGCATGGAGCGGGCCGAGGCCCTCGGCGTCATCCCGGAAACCGACGCGGGCTACTTCGAACCCCTCGGGCCGGCCTGGGACGAGCTCAACGCCGAGACCCAGGCCCACTTCGCCCGGCGAATGGAAATCTACGCCGCGATGGTGGAGAACCTGGATTTTCACGTGGGCCGGCTGATCGATCACCTGGAAGATATCGGCGAATTGGACAACACCGTCATTCTGTTCATGTCGGATAACGGCGCGGCAACCGAAAACATGGAGTACAGCCCTACCTTTTCCCAGCGAATCGAGCGGGATAACAGCGACAATTCCCTGGAGAATTTGGGCGCGGCCAATTCCCACATCAGCTACGGTGCGAGCTGGGCCCAGTCGGCCACGGCGCCCTTCAGCCGCTTCAAGGGGTACGTGACCGAAGGCGGGACCCTGGTGCCCGCGTTCATCCTCCACGGTGACGGGACGAATCCCGCGGGGCTCGACGGCCAGTACCTCGGCGCCATCGATATCGCTCCGACCCTGCTGGAGCTTGCCGGCGCGTCCATCGACAGCACCTCGGTCCAGGGCCGTGAGGTGGCCGCCATTACCGGCCGGTCCTTTGCCGGCGTGCTCGGCGACGATCCGACTCCGGTCTATTCGGAAGACCACGTTTTCGCGACTGAATTGCACGGCAGCCGCTGGGTGCGCCAGGGGCGCTACAAGCTGATTTGGGAGCAGCCTGCCGTCAACACCTGGTGGCCGTTCGAGGTTCCGGAGAGCTGGTATCGCTGGCAGCTCTACGATCTGCAGACCGACCCCGGGGAACGAACCGACATCAGCGCGGACCATCCGGAAGTGATGGACCGGCTGATCGCGGCGTGGGAGGACTACGCCGAGACCAACCAGGTGGTTCGCGAGGTGCGGATCAACCAATTTGAACGATGGCAAGTGCTTCCCGAAAACTACCCGAACCGGTGACGGCGTCCAGGCGCCCGCGGATCACGGCTGCCTGCCGGGTAGCCGGTCCCGGCGACATCCGGGGCCTGGGCCGTGGCCTGCTTGTCGCCACGGTCTGCGTTGCGGCGCTGGCGGTGCCGGCGTGGGGCGAAACCTGGCGCCTGACCGCGGGAGGCCCCCAATCCGCCAGCCTGCCGTGGATCGGCATCATCGGCACGCTGGTGGTGCCGGAGTCCAACGTCCGGCTGGAAGCCATGGGCAGCGAACACCGCATCGTCTGGCGGGAAGCCTACGGCGGCTCGCTGTACAAGTGGCAGAACTCGCTGGAGGCCATCGAGATCGGTCTCACGGACATCGGCTGGGTGGGCGCGCTGTGGGAAACGTCGAAGATGCCGCTGCAGAACGTGACCTACTACACGCCCTTCGTCACGGACGATCTGCGGCTGCTGCTGGACCTTTTCAATGACCTGCACGAGACGCTGCCCGCGCTGGCCGACGCATGGGAGGAACAGAACCAGATCCTGCTTGGCGCCGCCGGAGTCGACACCTACCACCTCATGTCCACCTTTCCGGTGTCGCGGGTCGAGGATCTGCAGGGCCGGAAAATTCTGGCTCCGGGGCCGTCGGCGACCTGGCTCGAAGGCACCGGCGCCGTACCGGTCAACGGAGGGCTTTCGACCTACTACACCCAGATCAGTACCGGCGTCGCCGACGGCGTGCTGACCATTCTCAGCGGCGCCTATCCGTATCGGATCCACGAAGTGGCGCCCTACATCACGCTGGTGGGAATCGGCGCCCAGTTCAACGGTGGCGTTGCCATCAACCTGGACACCTGGGAACGCCTGCCGGGCGACGTGCAAACCGTCATGTCCGAACTCGGCCGCGATTACAGCCGCACCCTGGCGGACGAGGTGAACCGGCGCTACGAGGATGCGCTCGCGGCGGTCCAGCGCGAGGGCGCACAGGTCACCACCCTGCCGGACACCGAGAAGCGCAAGTGGATCGACGGGCTGCCGGACATTGCCGGGCAGTGGGTACGGTCCGCCGAGGCCCGGGGGCATCCCGCGGGCGAGACGCTGCGTGCCTACCTGGCGGCCCTGCGCGACCGCGGCGGGGAGCCGCTGCGCAATTGGGACGAGCCGCGCTGAACGCCTCCGCGGCGATATTCGGCAAGCTCCTCCAATGGACGACCGGCGGATGAACAGGGTGGCTGCGATCTTTCGCAGGCTCATTCACTGGATGAACGGCGCCGGCGTGGTCTGGGTGTTCGCCCTGACGTTCCTGATCTGTGCGGATATCACCGGACGTACGCTGTTCGACAGCCCGCTTCAGGCCGTGCCCGAGATCGTCGCCCTGTCGCTGATCGCCTGTGTCTTCCTGCAACTGGCGTTCGCCGTGCACGGCGGCCGCCTGACGCGGGCCGACATCCTGCTGAGCCAGATACGGCGGCGCAACGCCGGGATGGCGGCCGGCCTCGAGCGATTCTTCGCCATTGCCGGCGCGCTGGTGCTGCTGGCCATGACGGCCGGGGCCTGGCCCGACTTCCTGCGGGCGTTTCGCACGAGCGAATTCGTCGGCGTGGAAGGGATTTACACACTGCCCATCACGCCCATCAAGTTCATCGTTGTGCTGGGGGCCGCAACCGCTGCGTTGAGCTTCCTGTCCTTCCTGGTCCGACAGCCCGAGGGGCGATCGCGCACCACCGGCGCGTGGGCAACCGCCGCGCTTGCCGTCGCGGTCGCCGCGGCAGTCGCGGCTGCGGCCTGGGGCCTCCAACTCAGTGATCGGGCCATCGGCGCTCTCGCCATATTCACGGTGCTGACCTTCATCGCGCTGGGCATGCCCATCGCCATCGCCCTGCTCGGGGTCGGTTTCGCGGGCCTCGGCCTGCTCAAGCGCGACTTCGGTATAGCCACCGACACGCTGTCG
This sequence comes from Gammaproteobacteria bacterium, assembly GCA_022825505.1. GTDB lineage: Bacteria > Pseudomonadota > Gammaproteobacteria > Steroidobacterales > Rariloculaceae > UBA6522. The sequence continues at coordinate 9,513 of JAJDWR010000076.1, forward strand.
CTTGCTGCGCAGGGCACCATCTCGGAATACGTTTTCGCCACCGTCCCGCTGTTCGTGCTGATGGGGCTGTTCGTGAGCGTTTCGGAGATCGGCCGGGACAGCTTCAGGGCGGCGCAGCAGGTCTTTGGCCGGATACGCGGCGGTCTAGGCGTCGCCACGGTCGCCGCCAACTCGGTATTTGCCGCGATCACCGGCATCTCCATCGCCTCGGCCGCAATCTTCTCCAAGATCGCCGTCCCGGAAATGGTCGAACGCGGCTATACGCCGAAGTTCGCTGTGGGACTGACCGCCGGCTCGTCCGTGCTCGGCATGCTAATTCCGCCCAGCCTGCTGCTGATCATCTACGGCGTGATCGCGGAGGTGTCCATCGGCGGACTGTTTCTTGCCGCCATCGTGCCGGGGGTGATCCTGGCCACCGCATTTGCCATCGCCGTGCTGGTCATGGCGCGGTTCTGGCCGGGCTTCGTGGGGCACATCCGACCGGGAGAGGCGAGCGGGATTGGCACTGGGCGATGGGATTCGCTACTCGCCGTATTCCCGGTTGCGGCCCTCATCCTGCTCGTTTTCGGCGGCATCTACGGCGGCATCTTCACGCCCACGGAGGCCGGCGCCGCGGGAGCCTTCGCGGCCCTGTGCATCGCCCTCCTGCGCCGTCGGCTGACATGGCCGGGCCTGTGGGACGTCATGCGCGAGACGGGCCAGGTCACCGTCACCATCCTGTTCCTGATCATCAGCGCCAGCACCTTCAGCCGTATGCTGGCACTGACGGGGCTGCCGAGTGACATGGCCGGCTACCTTGCCGGGCTGGGACTGGGACTGGCGGGATTCCTGAGCGGGTACCTGGTGCTGCTGATCGTGCTCGGCACCGTGCTCGATTCCACGTCCATCCTGCTGATCCTGCTGCCGCTGGCGCTGCCGGTCGTCACCGAACTGGGCGGCAACCTGATCTGGTTCGGCGTGGTCACGGTCATCGGCGTGGAGATCGGCCTGATGACGCCGCCGCTCGGACTGAGCGTCTACGTGATCAAGTCCAGCCTGAACGATCCCGACATCAGCCTGGGCGCGATTTTTGCGGGATCCTTCCCGTTCGTGGTCATCACCTTCGTGGTGACGGTGTTGCTGATGGCCTTTCCGGGATTGAGCCTGGTGTTCCTGTAGTCAGGGTCCGACCGCCGTCCCGTCTTCGTGTGTCAACGAATCCCAGCCGATGGTGTTGGAACCATCGCGTGAGGGGTTCCCCACGATGGTCAATCTCGTTCCCGGCAGAATGGTTTCGTCGGTCCAGCCACGGCGGTGCAGGACGTTGCGGCCACCGCCCTCCGCCATCCACTCCTCGACCTCACCGGCTTCATTGGTGACTTCGAGATAGATGCGTGTGTGCGGATTCTGAAACCACCACTCGGTCACGACACCCTCGATGGTGATGGTCTCGTCGATGTCGAAGTGGGCCGCGAAGGAATGGTGAGCGGAGGCCTGGCCAACCATCAGCAGCAGTACAACCGCCAGGAGAGCGGTGAGACAAGTCTGTATTCTGTCTGTCATGTCAATCATCGGTTCGAAAGCTCCGGTGTGCAGTCGTAGCTGCTGACGGAATGCAGCGACGGTATGTAGTAATTGGTGCCGGAGAACGGCTCAAGGAAGAATTCCGGGTCCTCCGCGGTCCATTCCAGCATGAGTACCCTCTCTTCCGGGTCCACGGTCAGCCGTTCGGTTACGTGCAGCGCGCCGCTGTGGAGAATGCCCGGGTGGGGTGTCAATACGCCCGGGACGAAGCCGACGGTGTCGACCACCAGGGTCGAGTCCTCGTACCTGCCGATGGAGTGCCCGTAGGGTTGCGGCGTCAGCGCCGGGTCATGTTCGCTCGCCAGATGTATGGTGCGAACGGTGTCCATGTACTCGTGGCGGATCACGACGCGATCCTCGTGCTGCTCGATATCCGTCGGTGTGCCGGGTTCGCTCCAGGCGCGGGTGATGCTGGAGGCGCTGCACTCGAAGGACGGGTCGTCGAAACGTTCGTCGTAGCCCTCGGCGGCCGTGAGGCCCGCAGGCGTGAGCCGGTCGGCGCCGGGCATCGCCGAACCGGGGCCGGGCCCGCCTCGCCCGCGGCTTCTGTCGCGCATCCACGGACCGGCCAGATTGGGAATGCCGCCCTCGAGAAAGGCCGACCGGGGCGCGTCGCCGGTGGCGGGGTCGGGGAGCGTATCACCGGTGGCGGGCTCGCGAGGCGCGTCGCCGGCGGCCGATTCGGGGGGCGGCACGACCGCGCCGGAGCGGGCGATGGCGGTGCCGTCGGTCAACTCCGCAGAGGTGAAGGAGCAACCCAGCGGATCACGCCTCGCGGCAATGCCCTGGACGGTCACCACCTGACCGACCGTGAATCGATCCTCTGTCCACCCCTGACGCCGCAGCGTGTTGGCCGTCTGCATCTCGCAGGCCCAGACCACCGACTCGCCGCTTTCGGTCTCCGCGCGGATGTGCAGGAATGCGTGGGGGTTGACGAATTCGAATTCCTCCACCACGCCCTCGATGGCGATCGGCCGTTCCCGATCGTAGTGCGGCGCATTCGAGTGGTGGGCGCTGGCCGTGGACGATGCGATCCAGAGTACCGCCCCGCTTGATATGACGAAGATCTTTCTCATGATATGCACACTCCTCTGTGCGCCGTCCCTCCAGGGACTCGTGCCCATGCCAACCGGCAAGATGCGTATCGGTAGGATAACGCTAGAGTCTCTCGCGCAGAATACATTCAAAGGTCAGCAGTTCCTGATCGTAGGGATTCCAGGTCTTCTGTAGCCGCCAGGGCTCGCTCAACATCACCGGATCGGTCAACTCCAGGTCCATCACCAGTTGCCCCCGATCCGTCAGCGAATAGGTTTCAAGCAAGCTCGCTCCATCGCCCGTCCAGAAGAACCCCTGGCTCATGTTGAGACCCGGCGAGAAACCGGTTGTGCGCACGATGAGCTTTTCCTGGTCCAGTTCGCCCATGGAATGGCCCATCGGACTGGGTTCGTGCCCGTCCGGCGGCGGTGTATCCAGGTGCACCAACCGCTCGACCTCCCATTCCTCGTAGCGAATGCTCACGGCATCGCCGCGATACTCGATTTCCACGGGATAGGGGCTGAGGACCTGCCTTAACAGGCCAGGCTGCTCGCAGCGCACGGCCGGATCGTCCGCCGGATCGAAATCCGCCATCAACGCCTGAGCGTGTTCGTTCAGCGCGGGCGGCGATCCCGTGATGCCCATGCCGCCCATGCCCCCGGCCATTCCCGGAGGCTGGGATTCGCCGGGCAACAAAGGCACCGGCGCGCCCTGCCACCAGATGCCCGTCAGGTCCACGGTCGCATCCTGGGCGCAGGCCGGCGCGCCAACCAGCAGTGCGGCCATGACACCAACGACTACCGGGCGGGTTCGGGGAAGGTCGTTCATTGCAGCCCCCTGTCTCTTTTTTTGCAGTCTATACCAGTTCACCGGAACTGGCGGCGAACCGGCTGTAGAGCAGCCACAGACCCGCCGCGGCGAGGCCCATCAGGTCCGTCATCAAGCCCTGGCCGAGCAAGCCGATGCCGGCCAGCGCGATCCACAGGCGCCCCACCAGCGTGAGGTCGCCCCGCAAATACCCGACGATCGCTGCCGCCAGCAAGAACACGCCAAGTACGCCGGTTACCGCCGTGAACCCGATATCCAGGAAGGTTCCGTCGGCGAGCAGCGCCGGCCCGAAGAAGAACGCGAACGGCAGCAGGTAGCAGACCAGGCCGTAGCGGAATGCCGTCCACCCCACCCGGTTGACGTCAGCGTCGGCGACCCCGGCGGCGACGTAGGATGCCAGGGCCACGGGCGGGGTGATGGTGGAAACGCAGCCGAAGAAGAACACGAACATGTGCGCCGTCAGCAACGGAACGCCCATTTCCGCCAGCGCCGGAGCCACGACGGTGGCCAGAATCAGGTAGGCCGCCGTGGTCGGCAGGCCCATGCCCAGGATGATGGCCGCCACCATGGTGAGCAGCAGACCGATCAGGGGAATGCCTCCGGACATGGAAATGATGAAGATGGAAAGTTTGGAGCCCAGCCCCGTGACGGACAGGATGCCGGAGATGATGCCGGCCGCAGCACAGGCCGCGGAAATCGGTACGGCGCTTCTGACGCCGGCGACGATGGCCCGGCCGATCTTCCTGAACAGCGCCATCGAGAGCGCTCTCGTCCAGAGCAGGTGCAGTCCGAGCAGCAGCACGATCGCGTAGAACGAAGCCTTCACCGGCGAATAGCCGGCGATCATCATGCCCACCAGGGCAATGAAGGGAACCACGTAGGGGACACCGCTCAGCAGCGTCTTTGACAAGCGCTCGCCGCCGGCTTCCGGCTCGGCCGGACGAATACCGCTCTTCAACGCCTGCAGATGCACCACCACCAGCACCGAGACGAAAAACAGCAGCGCGGGCATCAGCCCCGCCTTCATGATGTTCACGTAGGGCGTGCCGACGATCTCCGCCATGATGAAGGCCGCCGCGCCCATGACCGGCGGCATGATCTGCCCACCGGTCGACACCACCGCCTCGATGGCCCCGGCCTGGTGCGGCCGGTAGCCTTCCCGCTTCATCACGGGGATCGTGAATGAGCCGGTGACCGCGACGTTGCCCGCCGCGGAACCCGAGATCATTCCCAGCAGCGTGCTGAAGATGACCGCCGTCTTGGCCGAAGCGGCTGTCATGCCGCGCGTCAATACGTCGGAAAACCGGAAAAAGAAGCCGCCCGCTCCGAACTCCGAGAGAAAGGCCCCGAAAATGGTGAACAGGATGATGTAGGTGGACGCCACTCCGATGGGAATTCCGTAAATGCCCTGGCCGGAGAGCGACAGGAACGAAATCACGCTCTCAAGACGCACGCCCCGCCCGTACAGCACACCGGGCAGATACGGAGAGACCATCGGGTAGGCCAGAAACACCGCCGTGATCACGGCGAGGAAATTGCCGGTTGCGCGCCGCGCCGCCTCCACCACCAGGAGGATGATCATGACCCCCACCACGATGTCCGTGGTCGTCGTGGCGCCGCCGCTGAACGCAATGTCTTCCCAGCGGGCCAGCAGGTAGATGCCGGTACCGATCGCGGCGAAAAAGAGCGCCGCAATCAACCAGAGGCCGCCACGCCCCCGGCCTGATTTCGCGGAATCGCCGGCTAGCAGAAAGATCAGCCCCAGCATCACCGTCAGGTGAACGGCGCGCACCACCATGGTGGACAGCACCAGCAGCCCGGACACGTTGGCCAGGTGGAACAGCCCGAGCGCCAGGGCCAGCGCGCCGATCAACCGCGTGCGCAACGTGTCCAGGGATGCGAACCGCGACATCAGGCTGTGGAGCCTCGCGGGTTTTCGAGCTCGATGTGACTCGGCCCGGTGAGCGAACCAACCGATTCGGGATGATCCGTTGGTTCCGGCACTACTGCCCGGCGAAGTATCGTGCCGCTCCCGGGTGCAGCGGCAGGGGCAGATCGACGGATCGTGCTGCATCGATCTGCCCGGCGATCGCGTTGGACTCGCTCAGCTCGGCGAGGTTGTCGTAGATCGACGCCACGACTTCGTAGACTGTATCGGCGGATTCGCTGCCGCGCACGATCAGGACGTTGGCGATCGCGAGTACCGTCGCACCGGATTCCGTGTCGTACGCGGCGGGTGGGATATCCACCTGATAGTAGTAGGGATTCTCCGCCACGAACTGTTCGATCACGGGCGCTTCCACGTGGATGAAGGCCAGTTCCTGGGTGGCGCGTGTCTGCATCACGGCCGCCGCCGGATATCCCGCGAGCGCGAACGAGGCATCCACGTTGCCGTCGCCCAACTGGGTGAAGCCATCGGAGTACGACAGAAAGCTCGGAACGACGTCGTCCATCGTCATCCCGTGGGACTGAAGAAGCAGGTCCGTGAGCGTGACGGTAGGCCCCCCGGCCGGCCCGATCGCCAGCCGTCTGCCGCGCAAGTCTCCAAACGTCGCGACATTGCCGCGGGCCCTTGCAACCAGGTGCAATACGCTGGGATGCAGCGCGCCGGCTGCAAGCACATCGAGCGGCGCCTCGAACGGCCCCTCGCCCCTGTAGGCGAAGTACGCCAGATCGGCGTTGGTCAGAGCCATCTCCAGTTCGCCGGCATCCACCAGCCGGGGATTCTCCAGGGCGCCGCGGGTGACGATCGGCACCATGGAGATGCCGTCCGCGTACCGCGTCACGAGGCTCGCCAGCCCCTGCCCCAGCGGGTAGTAGGCCCCGCCCAGCGCGGCAGTTCCCAGACGGTATTCCTGCCGGTCGGTGGGCGGCGCACAGGCTGCGACGACCGCCGCAGCGGCGATAACGATGAGCCGATCCACTCTCACGATAGTTGGGCCTTCCGGAAAAGCGCGCTGCCACAAGGCTACGCCAAAGGAAACCAGTGGGACAATTGTGTAGCAGTTTGGGAGAGATTGCGATTCCGGCCGGATGGCTGCCACGACCCACTGCCAAGGACCCAGCCGGGTTGACTCGAACACGGAAAGGGAGTATATCTCATATGAGATACAGGAGACGCCGATGACCACGCAAAGCTCAATGCTCCATGTCCGCATGGACAGCGGACTGAAGAGAAAAGCGACCCAGGCGCTGGCGGCGATGGGCCTCACGGCCTCGGAAGCCGTGCGCCTGCTGTTCCACCGCATCGCGGTCGATCAGGCCTTCCCCCTGGAACTGAAGGTTCCCAACGCGCAAACGAGAAGGGCCATGGCCGAGTCGGAAGAGATGATGAAGCGGGGCAAGGCGCGTTTCACCGATCCGCAGGACATGTTCGCGGAACTTGAAGAAGCCAGCCGCAAGTAAACGGACCCGCCCACCGCGCCGAACCGACTACACGCGAGCTTTCGTCAAGGACTGGGAACGGCTTTCGCGTTCCGGTCGATACGACATGAAGCGCCTGAAGGCGGTCATGCTGCGGCTGATTGCGAACGACGCCCCGCTTGGTCCCGAACGGAAAGATCACGCGCTGAAAGGCGCATGGGCAAACCATCGTGAATGTCATGTGGGCGGCGATTTCCTGCTGATCTATCAGGTTGACGACTCTGTCGGCCCTGGCGGTTCGATCAACTTTGTCCGAATCGGCACCCACGCGAAGCTGTTCAAATGATGGTTTCCAGGATCGACTTCAATGAGTAGGAAGAGACGCAAGCAGGCCAGGGCTCAGTCCCGCGCACGCGCCAACACGCGTGCGGCGGCACCGGCTGCCCCGCCGTCGGCCGCCGGCACGTTGCTCGGCGTGAGCGCCTGCTTCGTGCTCTCGGGCTTTGCCGCCCTGCTCTACCAGACGGCCTGGATGCGCCAGTTCTCGGTGGTGTTCGGCACCTCCGAGCTTGCGGTCGCCACCGTGCTGTCGGCCTACATGGCGGGACTGGCGGTGGGCGCCGGTATTGCCGGACGCTACGTCAACCGGATCACGCGGCCCGTTCTTGTGTATGGAATCCTGGAAGCCGGCGTCGCGCTGTCCGCCCTGGCGGTACCGCTGTTGCTGGCGCTGGCGAACCTGCTGTACGGCGGAATTCTGGGCGGGCAGCCGGAGCCTGCCGATGCCAGCGGCCTGGGCCAATCCATGTTCTACCTGGTGGTGGCCTTCATCGTGCTGGCAATTCCCACGGGCTGCATGGGCGCCACGCTGCCCATGCTCACCCGGTACGTGGTCCGTTCCGAGGATCAGATCGGGCCGCGGGTGGGATGGCTTTATGCGCTGAACACGGTCGGTGCAGTCGGGGGAACCGTAACCGCGGGGTTCCTCCTGCTGCCGGCGCTCGGACTGTCTGGGACGGTCTGGGTGGGGGTTTTCATCAATTTCCTGGTGTTCCTGATCGCAGCCTGGATCGCCCGGAGCCTCGCGCCGTTGCAATCCGCCGACGGCGCGTTCCCGTCCCCCGCCGTCGCGGCGGAGCCGGCATCATCGGCCGCGGCCGCCGGAACCGCCACCGCAACGCCCTCCCCGTTCGCCACGAGCCCCTTCCGCCGTCTCGTAGGCTCGTTCTGGATTCTCCCGCTCATGCTGATCTCCGGCGCGAACACGTTTACCTACGAGGTGCTCTGGACCCGGTTGCTGGGACACATTCTCGGCGGCAGCATCGTGGCGTTCTCCACCATGCTCGCCGCCTTCCTGAGCGGCATCGCCATCGGCAGCGCGCTGGCCGCCCGCTACGCCCGCAGCGCCGGTACGGCGCTCACGGGATTCGTGGTAACGCAGTTCGGGATCGCGATCACGTCGATCGCCATATACGAAAGCCTGCACCTGCTGATTCCCGAGGCGGCAGGACTTCGCGGCAACGCTTCCATCGCCATGATCGTCCTGTTGCCGTCGACACTGTTCATCGGCGCGACTTTCCCGTTCGCCGTGCGAATCCTCGCAACCGGAGAAGCCGATGCCGCACCGGCGTCCGCCCGGGTATACGCGTGGAACACCTTCGGCGCCATCGTCGGCGCCGCCATCGCCGGATTCGTTCTCATCCCCTTGCTGAAATACGAGGGCGCGATCCAGATGGCGGTGATCCTCAACGCCGCCCTCGCGGTTGCCGCCAGCCTGCTCGTACTCCAGCACCGGTATCGGACCGCAGTGGCCGCGGTTGTGGGCCTGATCGCCATTGCGCTGGTCTACCGGCCGGAGCTTCCGGAACAGGTCCTGCGCACATCGCCGATGACCGACTACGGCCAGGGGGAGATCCGCTACTACGAAGTGGGCCGTTCCGCGACCGTCCTGGTGCTCGAAGAGGACGGTTTTCTGAATCTGCGAACCAACGGGCTGCCGGAAGCCTCCACCAACCTGCGCGGAGCGCCGCCCTACCAGCACAACCAGCACCTGCTCTCCACGGTCCCGGTGCTGGCCCGGCCCGACACCCGGGACATGCTCATCATCGGGTTCGGCGGCGGTGTGGCCGTCGAGGGCGTGCCGCCGTCGGTGGAAGCCGTGGACGTGGTGGAACTGGAACCGAAAGTCATCGAAGCGAACCGGATTCTGAGCGAGGAGCGCGCGATCGATCCCCTCCAGGACCCGCGGGTTCAAGTGTTCATCAACGATGCCAGGAGCGCCATGCGGCTGACCTCGAAGCGCTACGACGCCATCGTTTCGCAGCCGTCGCACCCGTGGACCGCCGGCGCATCGCACCTGTACACCCACGAATTCATGCAGTTGGCAAAGGACCGCCTGAATCCCGGCGGCGTATTTCTCCAGTGGATGAACAGCCAGTTCGTTACCGAGTCCCTGCTCAGAAGCCTGTGCGCCACGATCCTGGATGTCTATGACTACGTGCGCGTCTACCAGTGGACCACCGAAGTCCTGTTCTTCCTGGGTTCCGACGAACCCCTGGACATCGAGCTGAACCTGAGCACCACGGGCCGGCCGCTGATCGACGAGCCCATTCACTACCTGGAGAAAGGCATCGGTTCGGTGGAGGACGTGCTCACGGCCCTGGCCATGGACGAGGCGAACATCCGGCGCTTCGCCGACGGCGCGCCGCTGTTGACCGACAATTTCAATCGCATGGCGACCGAGTCGGCGGTCGCGATGGAAAGGGAAGAAACGCTGGTCTTCGGAGAACTGATCGAGCTTTCGCTGCCCTACGATCCGCGTTTACAGGCCGGAAGCTGGGTGCATCGGAACTTCCCCATCGATCTCAACTTCGGCTACATCTCGGAACGGCTGGAACGCGGCGGATACAAGCGGCATGCGGTGGAACTGGCGGAAACGCTGGAAGAGCTGAACTCCCCCGAATCCCTGTTGCTCATCGGCATGGGGCTCGAGCGGCAGGGAGAGGCATTCGAGTCGCAGCGCGTGCTGCTGTCGGCCCTGCTGGCGGATCCCCGGGACGACCAGGCCCGCTTCGCCCTGCTTCGGCCCTGGCTGAACCGGCTGGAGCTGGCGGATACGCCGGGGTACGTCACCGATCTCGCGGGCCGGCTCACGGGGTCCCAGGCGGCTGTCGTGGAAGGCTGGCGCGCCGCGGCCCAACAGGACTGGCAGCGGCTGGTGGATCTCGACCCCGAATTGGCCCGCACGCGCCCCACCGACCAGTGGTACCTGGAGTCCGTCAAGCTGCGCGCCGACTGGCGCATCAAGGTCACCACGCCCGAGTTCCAGCCCCGGCTTGCGCGGGAAGCCAAGCGGCTCATCGACAATGCCATCGCGATCTTCCAGGATCCGGAGTTCTACAGCATGCGGGTGGCAGCCGCGTTCGTGGCCGACGATGCCATCGACGTGATCGAGACCGGCCGGCGCCTGCTGTACGTATTCGACAACGAAGTCAACAACGCCGAAGAAGGCCGCCTCGACCTGACGCCCGCAGCGGTCGACCAGAAGCTGCTCCAGATCGAGACGGTGCGCCTGGTGGTGGACCAGGTACGCCGCGATCACGACATCCCGGGCTACAAGACCGAGCAGCTCGACCGGGAACTCGGCAACATCATCCGCCGCCTGGAGCAACTGAGGGACACGCTTTAGTTCGAGCGGCACACGTGCCGGGCGCCGATGACCCGCGGCGGCTTCGCGGCCGCCGCGCCTGGACTCCGGTCAGCGGCGCATGCCGCCCATTCCCGCCGGCGCCCCGGCCGGCCGGCAGGGGTGCTCCTCGACGCGGCCGGGATCGCAGACGTAAACGCCGGTCATGTAGTTCGTCCACTGGGTCCATGATCGGGTGGGTGGATCCTGCTTCCATATCATGCTGAGGATATGGAGCCGGTCATTGCCGAGCACCGTCTTGTTCAGGGATGCCAGCATCTGGCCGTCGGCCAGTTCGCACACCTGTCGCCAGAGGACCATGGAGTATCCGTTCTCCGGACCCTCGCCCAGTACCCGCGAATCGAATGACACGCAACTGTTTGCATCGCTTTCGGACCGCAACTCGTAGACGCGATCAGCCCTCGTGATGCCCGCCGTGGTGCGATAGGTCTCCTGGCGCAGGGCTTCCCGCCAGTCGGACGGTTCCTGACCGCCGGGGAAAACATACCGTTCATCCTTTTCTTCGGCCTCACGCTGGTAGGGCATCCAGCCATCGGGCAAGGGCACCATCATGGTCTCGCCTTCGGGGGATTGGAGCACAACCTGTCCGGCCATGCCCTGCGGCGCCCCGCCCATGCCCATCTGCGCTGCCGCGGGTGCGCAGAGCGCGATGGAAAAGATCGCCACCATCGCCAGATTCCTTGCCGCCATGACGCAACGCACCTCATTGTCTTTTGCCGGGTTGATTTGGATATGATACGCGCGCTGCGGTACACAGGGCCAATGGCCATCCGAGCGAGTGGGCACACATGAACGCTTGTCGGCAAATACGGGGTTGATCATGGGAGTAAGGCGAGTCGTTACCGGCCACGACGAGAGTGGCAAGGCCATCGTGGTCTCCGATGGCGATGCTGCAAACATCGTTCGGCCGGCCCATCGGCCCGGCGTCGCCATTCACAACATCTGGCGCCTGGACAGCGCACCGGCGAAGGTCTTCGGTCCGGAAGACACCACGACGGACACCATCGGATTACTGCCGCCTGCCAACGGCTCGGTTTTCAGGGTGATCGAATTCCCGCCGGAGAAGGGCTGGATTGACGACGTGGATTCCGAGGCGGCGAAGGCGGCATGGGACTCCGTCGGCGCCGGTCACGTGGGCGACAGCAGTGGCGCCGCGCCGCATCCCCTCATGCACCGAACCGAAACCGTGGACTTCGCGCTCTGCCTTGAGGGGGAAATCTACCTGGTGCTGGACGACTCGGAGGTGTTGATCAAGGCCGGCGACACAGTCATCCAGAGAGGCACCAATCACGCCTGGAGCAACCGTTCCAATGCCGTGTGCAGGATGATGTTCGTTCTCGTCGACGGGACCTTCGAGCAGGCATCCGGGGACGGCTGATTCGGTTCCTTGTCCGTTGATCTGCCGGATCCGGCACTTCGCCATACCGGCCATGCCAACGGCGTTCCCGCTACCCCTCGCTGCCGTGTAACGCGTCGATTTGCGCCCGCAGCGCGTCGAGCTGCGCCTGTTCCTCCTCGGAGAGTTCGCCGGCCATCAGGTCGTTGTGCTCGTACGGGTCCGCCTGCAGATCGAAGAAGTGCTCGACGCCCTGGTCCACCAGCAACTTGTAACGCTGGTTGCGCATCGCGTACGCACCGCTTTCGAGACCCGCGTCGGTAGTAAAGGAATCGGCATAGACCCATTGTCGAATCGACTCGCGGCCGGGGTCCGAGAGATAGGGCACCAGACTCACCGAGTCCACGGTGATTCCTTCGGGCACTGCCTCTGCGCTGTCGATGCCCGCCAGTTCGAGCAGCGTGGCAAACAGGTCCGCCGAGTTGACGAGCGCATCGGACACGGCGCCGCTCGCCACGCCGGGTCCCGCAATCATGAAGGGGACATGAATGCCGCCGTTGTAGAGCGACCCTTTCGCGTACCCCGGTCGAAACGGCGCACGGACCGCGTTATCGCCGGTGCCGTTGTCGCCGATGAACAGGACGTAGGTGTTCTCGAGCACCTCCGGGCCGATGTGATCGAGCAGCCGGCCGATCTCCGTGTCCATGGCCTCCATCATGGCATCGAAGAAGCGCGGATCCTGCTGCTCGGCATCCGCCACGCCAAAATCCGAAAAATCGGATTGCAGCAGATCCCGGGGCGGCATGTGAATGGGCGTATGCGGTGTATTGAACGCGAGCCAGAGAAACCAGGGCGCGTCACGCTCGGATGGGGCGCCCAGCCATTCAATGGCCTCATCCACCTTGTCGGTGACCGCGTAGCCGCTTCGAGTCGAGAACTCGCCATTTTCCAGGTGCACCCAGGCGAAATAGCTCTCGGGACAGCAGCGGATCAGACCCGAGAAGTGGTCGAATCCCACGAGATTGGGATGATCCTGCCAACCGTTGCGAACGTCGGCGAGGTGCCACTTGCCGATCGCCGCCTTGTCATAACCCGGACCCGGACCGGCGGAGAGCGCCTGAGTCAACGCAAACTCATCCCGGCCGATGCCCCACCGGGCACCGTCGGCGATGCCGGTGAATGTGAAGCCCATGCCCATGCCCATGCCCGTTCCCGCACCCATGCCGAATTCAACGACTCCGGCCGGGACCGGCGGCGGCTCGGGCATCGGTCCTCGCGCCTCGCCGTCGCCGGTGGGGCCGCCCACGCCGGTACGAAAGCCGTAGCGGCCCGTCAGAATCGTCGCCCGGGTCGGCGAACACATCGACTGGGACCACATGTTGGTAAAGCGAACGCCGCGCTCGGCCAGCGCATCCAGGGTCGCCGTCCTCGGCGTCTGCGTTCCCACGCCGAAGCTCGCCAGCGTTTCCACGCCCATGTCATCGCCCAGGATGACCAGGATGTTGGCACGCGATCCGTCGGGAGCCTGCGCGTTGGCGGCGGAGGCCGCAACGAGCAGGACCATTACCGCAATCTTTCTCATGTTTCGCCTGCCTAGCTGGTGCCGACTACCGGTAAATTGAAATTGCTGTGTCCCGTAGTTCGCTCGTCGTGTTGCCTTCCGTTACCCATTCCCCTACCTCGCCGTCGGCATCGCAGCCGAAACGGACTCGCGCCAGGCATGAAGCCGGGCACGCAATTCGGCAGCTTGCTCAGGTTGCTCGGCGGCCAGATCACGCTGTTCGCCGGGATCGTTCTGAAGATTGAAGAGTTGCACGGTGCCGTTTTCGTAGTACTCCAGCAACTTGTAGGCGCCATCCCGGATGGCGCCGCCGGGACTCTGCATGCCGTGATTGCTGTAGTGCGGGAAGTGCCAGAAGATCGCCCCGCGCTCGAATGCGCCGCCTTCGAGAGCGGCGGCGAAGCTCACGCCGTCGACGTGCTGATCCGGCCTGGCCGGCAAGCCGGCCATCTCGAGCAGGGTCGGATAGAAGTCAGTGCTGATCACGGGTTCGTCGCGCACCGCGCCGGCCTGGCTAACGCCCGGCCACCGCACGATCAGGGGCACCCGTATGCCGCCTTCGTACAACCAGCCCTTCGCGCCGCGCAGGGGCAGACTGGACGTGGCGTAAGCGACGTCCAACTCGCCAGGGTCCACTACCCGCTCCGGATTGCCGAAGTTGGCTGCCGCCATGCCTCCGTTGTCGGAGTAAAAGACGACGATCGTGTGCTCCGTCAGTCCCAGCTCCTCAAGCATTCGGAGCACACGCCCCATGCTTTCGTCGACGGCGGTGACCATGGCGGCGAACTGGACATTGTCCTGATGCTGCTTGATCTTGACGGTGCGCCGGGGCAACACCCGGTATTCCCCATGCGAGGGCTCCTGCCCCAGGGCATCCAGTTGGGCGGGCGAAAGCGGCTCGGGATCGTCCGGGTTACCCTCCAGTCTGTATGCGGGACCAGCCGGCGCTTCCGCCGATTTCAGCTTCTCCCGGTACCGCAAGACCAGGTCCGGACGCCCCTCGATCGGGTCGTGTACGGCGAAGTGCGACAGATAGAGGAAAAAGGGCGACTCCCGGTTCTGCTCCATGAACTTGAGGGCAAGGTCGGTGATCCGGTCGGTGAGGTAGGTGTCCTCCTCTCCCTCGACCGTCAGGCCTTCCATCAGGTACGGCGGGAAGTAGCCGCCCCGAGGAGTCGAGCCGTAGAATCGAGGCGCCTGGACGTCGAATCCCTGGTGGAGCGGGCCGGCTTCGCCTTCGCCGAGGTGCCACTTGCCGAAGATCCCCGTCCGGTAGCCGTGCTCCTGCAACGCTTCGGCCAGGGTGAGTTCCCCAAGCGGCAGGGCCGCAAGCTTCTCGCCGCTCAGCAACCGTTCGAAGTCGCGCCCGGGACGCCCCGGCAACCAGTCCGTCAGGCGCAGCCGCGCCGGATACTTGCCGGTCAGCAGCGCCGCGCGCGTTGGCGAGCAGACGTGTGCGGCGGCGTAGGCGTTAGTGAAGCGCACACCCTGTTCGGCCAGCCGGTCGATGTTCGGCGTCTCGTGGAACGTGCTGCCGAAGACGCCGATGTCACTCCAGCCCAGGTCGTCGACCATGAAGAAGACGATGTTCGGCGGCCCTTCCGTCGCTGCCGGAGCAACGGGCACGCCCTGCGCGAAGACAAGCGCGGCGAACAGGCAGAAAGGCACGGCAACGAGCGCGCTGCCGATTTTTGTGGCCGGGAAATTTGGCATGGAATTCATTGCGCCTCCCTGATTGCGTGATGTCTTTTTGTGGTTCAACCCTTGACTCGTCGAGTCCTCCGGCATTGAGCCTCTTTTCTTGTTCAGGGCGATTCAAAGAGCGACGGGCGCGTTTCCATGGCTGCCCGGTGCTCTCGCACGGCCTCGAGCATCTCCGCCAGAATCTCGGGGCGCTCGGCCGCCAGGTCCCAGGATTCGCCCGGATCTTCACCGAGATGGTAGAGAATGGGCGTCTCATGCTCGGTCCGCTCCGGTCCGATTCCGTACGCCTTTTCGGTGATCAGGTGAATCTTGTACGGTCCCTTGCGCAGTGCATACAGCTCACCGGCGCGGTAGTGGGCCAGGACCTCGCGTGTTCCCGGCTCGCCCCGCAGCAGTGTGCCGCTCAGGTC
>JAJDWR010000004.1 GCA_022825505.1 Gammaproteobacteria bacterium
TGTTGACCGCGCAGCAGCTTGAGGCGGGTGACCCGAGCCTGACCGGCCGGTTGGGCGCTGGCGTCGGCAAGTGGCGGCTGAACGTGTCGTCCGATCAGCCGATCCAGGTACTCAACACGGTCTCCTCCGCTTCGGGCCACATGAACAACCTCTCCACCACGGCCGTGGCCGGACCGGCGCCTGTGGACCACGGCGCATTCAACGCGCGCTTCCTCGGCTCGGCGATCCGGTTCCGAAAGGACAGCGGCGATTTCACGTTTGCGCCCGGGGCGGGCGACACGTTTACCGTGACGTCGGAGCGCGACGGCGCCACGACGAGCCGGACGGGCCGCTACGGCTATGCCGCGCTGGGAGCAGACGCGGGACAGGTGGCCCAGTCCTACGACGACGCCCTGCGGTGCGAGGCCAATCTTTACTTTGCGACTGTCAGGGGCGGGTGGTATGCCTCGTTCTGCACCGACACCGACAACCCCGACGGGTACTGGGACGGCGGCAACTGGTCCGTCATGGATGATGCTGACGGGGGACAGGGCGGGACTGATCCGGACACCCCTACCGATGGGGGTGACGAGGCGCTGCCGGGTTCGCTCGGCGTCTGCGAGGTGGGCATGACGTTGAGCCACGGACAGACGTGCACCTATCCGGGAACGGGAGACGAGTTCTCCATCAACGTTCGCGGCCGGGGTTCGTTCCTCGATCGTCTGGCCGGCATCCGGATCCGCATCGGCAGCGAGACCATCAATGGCCGCGTGTACGATTTCCTGGCCTCGCACCAGGGCGACGGGGTGTGGCGAATCGACCGTGTCGAGGGCAGGACGGAGCCACAGAGCGTTCCGCGTTTTGCCGAAGGCGCGGGGCCGGGCGACCTGGCGTTCACCGTCGCCACGGCCATCGCCACCTTGACACTGCCCGAAGCAAGCGAGGGCAACGGCACGCTGGCGTACGCCTTGTCGCCGAACGTGCCGGGTCTGACATTCAACGCCGCCACCCGCGAACTCTCCGGCACGCCGACGACGATCGGCAACTACGACCTGACCTACACCGCGACCGACGAGGACGGCGATGCGGTTACGCTCACGTTCGTCATCGCGGTGGAGGAACCCGGTCCGGCTGGCGACTTCGGTCTGGAAAGCGCCAACGGCCACCCAAGGGCGATCGCCTTCGCCAACGGTCGGTTCCATGTCGTCGACAGTGGCGAGGGCAGGGTCTACGCGTACACCGAGTCGGGACGGCGCGATGCGACGGCCGACTTCGACCTCGAGAGCGCAAACGGCGACGCCTCGGGGATCGCCTTCGCCAACGGGCGATTCCATGTCGTGGACAGTGGCGAGGGCAAGGTCTACGCGTACACTGCGTCCGGAGAACGCGATGCGTCGGCCGATTTCGACCTGGATGGTTTCAGATGGAGTCGCGCCCGGATCGCCTTCGCCATCGGTCGGTTCTACGTGGTGGACTGGCTGGATGAAAATGTGGGTGCCTACACCGAGTCGGGAGAGCGCGATTCGGCGGCGGAGTTCGACCTCGATGGGGACAACCGCTTCCCAACAGGGATCACCTTCGCCGACGGGCGGTTCCACGTCGCGGATGCGACAGGCGGCAAGGTCTACGCCTACACCGCGTCGGGAGAACGCGATGCTGCGGCCGATTTCGACCTGGACGAGGAAAACGGCGATTCTTCGGGGATCGCCTACGCCAACGGCCGGTTCTACGTCGCGGACTCGATCGACGACAAGGTCTACGCCTACACCGCGTCGGGACAGCGCGCGGCGGGTGGAGATTCGAGGGGCGTGCGCGCGGACCTCGCCGTGGCGTCGCCGACAGCGAGCGACAGCGCCCCCTCTCCGGGCGGCTCGTTCACGCTTTCGGTCACCGTTCGCAACGACGGCGGCGCCGAGGCGCCGGCCACGACCCTGCGCTTTTACCGCTCCACCGATTCCGTAATCGGCACGGGCGACGCGGAGGTGGGCGCGAACGAGGTGGACGGGCTCGCCGCCTCCGGGACAAGTCCCCAAAGCATCCGGCTGACCGCGCCCATCTCCGCGGGCACGGTCTACTACGGCGCCTGCGTGGATGCGGCCGCGAACGAATCGGACACCGCGAACAACTGTTCCAGCGCGTTAAGCGTCCGCGTGACCGCGAGCAGCGGGACAGGTCCGCCATCGCCGCCAGCTACGCCATCCCCACCACCTCTTCCTCAGAACTGGCGTCTCGTTCGGGAGGATACCGAAGATTCGGTGAACATCCGGTTTTCCTGGGATCCAAGTCCCGGCGCGACGTCCTACAATGTCCAGCGTTGTCACATCGCTCCAGCTCATTGCATGTGGTCGTCCTACTGGAACACCATTGCCAGTGGGATAACGGAAACCACCTGGCTCGACACAACCATATTGAGCTTGCCCGGCCGATCGCGCGAGGATCTTGGCCACCTCGAATACAGCGTAGATGCGTGCAACAGTGCGGGATGTTCGCAAACATCCATTCCTCACCCGGGTATCCCGTAGACATCCGAAACGTCGTACACGCGTGCAAAAGAGCAGATTGACAGGCATCTTCGGACCGCGGCCGTTCGCGCTGTCGGCGAACAGACATGCGGGGGGCTTGTTCGTCCTGGCGTTGCTGTGCCTGCCGGGCGCCGCGCAGGCGGAGCGGTACACGATCCCGTGGTTCGTGCCCGCGGGCGCCGGCGGCGCTCCCCAAGGCGTTCTGCGCATCCTCAACGGCACGGACGAGACGGGCGCCGTGGAGATTTACGCCATCGGCGATGCCGGCATGCGTTCCGGTCCGGCCTCCTTTACTCTGAACGCGTCGGCGGCGGCGGAGTTCACCTCGACTGACCTGCAGTCGGGCAACGCCATGCTGGGATTGTCCGGCGGCATCGGCGCTGAGGTGGGCGATGCCCGCCTGGAGATCGTGACCGACCTCGACATCGTGCCGCTGGCTTATGTGCGCGCCGCCGACGGGACGCTGAGCGCGATGCACGACACGGTGCGTGCGACGGCTGACGGCGCCGGCGGGCACAGGTACGAGGTGCCGCTGTTCAACCCCGCAAGCGACGTTGTGCAGCAGAGCCGGCTGCGCTTGATCAACCCGGGCAACGCGGCTGCCTCCATAACCATTATGGGCCGGGACGACGGCGGCGCCGTAGCCGCCGGCGGCACGGTTGAGCTGACGCTCGCGGCCGGTGCCTCTCAGATGTTGACCGCGCAGCAGCTTGAGGCGGGTGACCCGAGCCTGACCGGCCGGTTGGGCGCTGGCGTCGGCAAGTGGCGGCTGAACGTGTCGTCCGATCAGCCGATCCAGGTACTCAACACGGTCTCCTCCGCTTCGGGCCA
>JAJDWR010000018.1 GCA_022825505.1 Gammaproteobacteria bacterium
TCGAGATCTTGGAAACCCCTGTGACCGGTACGCCCGACCACCTTGTGCTCATTGGTCCCGCTGCCTCCCCAACGGCAACTCGTCGACTGCGCGATGAGTTGCGTTCCCAGTCGATTCCCAACCAGCTGATCAACGAAGGACAATTCGCTGCCGCTCTGTCGGTAGGCGTCTTCGCCGATTTGAGTGCGGCCGAGGCGTCTCGGTCCGAACTGGCGGCGTTGGGCTACCGCGTGAGGGTCGAGACCCTCGACAGCCGCCGAACGGCCTACCACCTGCAGGCCCAAACGCCCCGCAAGCCTCCGGCGTTCGCCATGCCCGCGTCAGCTTGCCCGATTATTTCGACCGGGGATTGAGGATCGGCGACCAATCCTAGGCCTCAGGGCAGGCGGTTGTCTGTGCGCCAGCGGTTTCAAGCACAGGCTCCCCGCTTCACGGCACAAATTTAAAGTGCTTCGTTGTTGACACTCCAAGAATTGGTTGATTATATTGTCCTACAGGATGTGGCGATAATCTGGTTCGTTCGGAGCTGCGCCGATGTCGCCAAGGTGTTGGCGCCAAGCTTGGACCGGACAAGTGTTCCTGATCACGAGGTCTGCCTCCATTCGGGACGAGGCCTTAGGGAAGGGGGGGTAAGTGCTACTGCTGGCGGTGTTACGGCGGCTCTGGTTCGACCTACTGCGTGGGGCCTGTCGCATGATTTGTTCAATCCCTGACCAGTATTCCCGTCCCGCCTCTTCCGCCGCATCCACGTTCCCTCCTGACAGACCATCCGCTTGGATTAGTCATTCCCGCGCTGCCGGCTGTGCAGGCAGGCGTTTGCTGGACCACTTCACTTAATCGAGAGAGGCACATGCACATACGAAAATTTGACCAGGACTACTCCCGCAGGAAATTCCTCGAAAAAACCCTGAAGGGTACGGCATCGGCCGGAATCCTGACTTCGCTGTGGCCGCTGATTGCCAAGTCGGATTCGGGAATCACCGATATCAGCGGCGCCTATCCCGATGAGCTGCTCTCCATCGAGATGCACACCAAGGGCAAGATCAAGCCGGGCGATACCATTACCGCGGACAATGTCGAATACGTGGAGCACCTGCTCGACCCCATCGCCGTGGAGCAGGTGAAAACCCTGCAGCGCCGCATTCACATCGTCGAAACCACCACGGACATCACCAAGATGTATCCGCACGACTACTTGGAAGCGACGCTTCGGAATCAGGGGAAAGCGACGTTCGATGCGGCCGGCAACGTGCGCACCAAGGAAGGCGGCGCTTGGATCGGCGGAAATCCGTTCCCGGATCCCAAGACCCCGCAGGAAGTCATTGCCGACATGACCCTGAGTTGGGGACGCAACGACTGGCAGTTGAGCGCCGTGCGGGACCACGACATCGACCGCAATGGCGACATCGCCTACCAGTACGACTTCATCTGGACGGAGTTTCAGACCACTTCGCGATCCGATGGCGAATTCTGGCAAGGCCGCGACGACTTGTTGCGCCTCAACACCACTTGGTTCACGAGGCCGGAAGACGTCAACGGCACGTCGTACCTGAACACCTGGTACTACGACCAGCGCAAGTTTCCGGACTTGCTCGGTTACCTGCCGGCCTTCCGCCGCGTCAGGCAGTTCCCGACCAACCAGCGCTTCGAGCCCCTCGTGCCGGGCATGGTGCTGTTTCTGTCGGATGCCTGGGCGTCGGGCGACCCCATGCTGACCTGGGGCAACTACAAGATCGTCGGTCACGGACCCATGCTGGGGGCACAAGGTCCCGCGAACTTCATGGGAGGAAGGGAGAACTGGGAGAAACCCGTTCACGGCGGACCGAAGGGCGTGACCTTCCACGACGTGTGGATGGAGTTGTGCCCTGAGTGCATCACGCTGGAGTGCGAGCCCATAGGATACCCGCGTTCGCCTGTCGGCAAGCGGCGTATCTGGCTCGATGTGCGCAATCAGGTTTTCATCGCCTCGATTACCACTGACCGCAAGGGTGAGGTCTGGAAGACATTCGAGCCGCAGTTTGCGCAGTACCAGAACGAGCACGAGACCTTCACGAAAGCCGGCATGCCGGCTTGGTCCTGGACGGGCGTGATGATCTACGATCGGCTCGATGGCCGGATGACCCGCTACTTCGTCGGCAAGCGGGTTCAGGGCGGCTACCGCACCGAATTCGAAACCGACGATGAGTGGGATGTCTACAACAAGTATCTGACGCCGCAGGCTCTGCAGCGTTTGGGCGGCTAACGCTCGAACTCAGCGTAGAACATGACAAGGGGCAAAAGCATGCTAAATCTCAGGAAAACGTGGTTCTGGTTCATGGGCATCGGGTTCGGGTGCATCGCCGCATCACCTGTTCTTGCGCAAGGCGGCTGGGGCGACAACGAGTATTTTGACGTCAGCACCAGCGGCTTCATTCGCATCGAGTCAGCCCTGAGCACGAGTTCCAAACGCAATCCCTACAACCAGATCGGCAACCCCTTCAACGGTGTCGCCGTGGACCGGCTCGACCTGTTTGGCGGTTCGGACACCTACGTCCGGCAGGGGCCCCAGCAGGATGAGGACTTCAATCTGAGCGTCTTGCGCGGCAAGTTCGACGTCAACGTCAGCTTGAACCGCAACTGGTCCTTCCGCGGTGAGCTTCGTGCCCTGTTCGATGTGGACCTGTACAAGAACTTCCACTTGAACGACATTCCCGGCGCCAACCCGCTGGGCCGCTTGGACCGCAAGCCCAACCTGTTCGAGTACCGGGTGAATGGCGGTTCGCTCATGTCGCGCAAGAATCCCGGTGCGCTCGAGGTTTCCGGCAAACGGTTCATGATGGACTTGCCCCGCTTCTACCTCGACTATCACAAGGGCCCCTTGCACGTGCGCATGGGAAATCAGCAGATCGCCTGGGGCCAGTCCTTGTTTTTCCGGGTAATGGACGTGCCCAATGGGCTGGACCTGCGCCGTCACAGCCTGCTGGACTACGTTCCGGAGGAGTTTTCGGACAAGCGGGTGCCGTCCCTTGCGGTGCGCGTTCAGTACATGGCCGGCAGTTGGGAACTCGATGGATTCGTCCAGCACTTCAGGCCGACCATCTACGGCAACCCCAATACGCCGTACAACGTGATCGCATCCCAGTTCACGGTTCATGACTTGTACAAGGACTACGACGACAAGTTCAACTTCGGGATGCGCGCCCGGGGAGACATCGGCCCAATCAAGTTCCAGGCCATGGCGGCGCGCCGCTACAACCCCGACGGCACGTTCCGATGGACGCAATCCGGGGTGCACAAGCCGTTGGGCCCCGGATTCGAGGGCACGGAAGGGCTTATGGCGGCGACGGCTTACGAACAGGACACGACCGGCGTGCACTCGGCTAGGGAATGGTTCACTTTCGCGGGCCTGGCCCGACTCGACGGCGTCAACGGCCTGAACGCATCCATCGCGGAGTTCCCCGCGGCCCAGGCTCTCGGAGCGGTGTTGGCGCCCGACTACACGTTCGCCGCCCAGGAACTCGATCTCTTTTTCCGCCTCTCCGGCGGCCTGCGCGGACACATCGCCCGCGAGTACCATCGCGAAAGCCTGTTCGGCGTCGGTTTCGGCTACGTGTTCAACGGCGCGCCGGGGTCCCTGTTCGACCAGCTCATCGCTAACGTCGAAATTCAGTACGCAAAGGACCGGCATTTCACGAACCCGTCGCTGAGCCAGTATCGAATCGTGGAGGACGAAGCCATCGTTTCGGTCGTGTTGGAGAAGTACCAGCGCTTTACCCCCGCCTTCCCGGCCACCTATTTCGTCCTGCAGTGGATGCACCGGACGGAAAGCGACATCTTCGGCAGGCACCTGAGCGGCATGGGCGGCAGCGTCGACCGCGCTGCGCGCGATGCCAGCACGCCTGGTAGCGCCAACTACATCGCGTTCGCACTTCAGCAGCCGTTTCCGAACTTGGTGTGGCGGTTGGACCTCGGCATGCTATACGATCTCGAAGGCGGCATTCTGATCCAGCCGGCCCTACGCTGGCGGCCGGGCAACAACTGGGCCGTTGAAGCCTTCTACAACTTCATCGACGGCGGAGTGCGCGACAGGAACCCCAACTACAACGCTCTTTCCACGACGGAGTGGGCGGACGAATTCACGCTCAGGATCGGCTACGAGTTCTAACGAGGCGATGCCTCAGACCAACGGGAAGACGGTCGCCGGGCAAGTGATTTGACTCAAGTGACAACACTTTCCCGCGATCAAGGAAACAATAAGTGAAATCGGGCGGCGGCCACCGTGCCGCCCCCGCCTTTCCTTTGCCGCCACCGGGTCCGCTTCCCGGGCTGCGCCTCACGTGATTTGAGTGGCGCTTGTGATTCTGCTATAGAGCGTTAGCTCCCGGGGCGGCCCGCTGCGCACGGACCCGTCGGCGAGGCATCGGAAGGGAACACATTCGGATAAAGGAGAAACCATGGGACGATTGGACGACAAGGTTGCCATCGTAACCGGGGCGGGAACCGGAATCGGGCGCGCCTGCATGGAGCTGTTCGCCCGCGAGGGCGCCAAGGTAGCAGGATGCTCAAGGACCCAGAGCAATCTGGATGAGGTTCTCAGGACCGTAACCGACGAGGGCGGCGAGGGCATGGTTGTCGCGTCGGACCTGTCGTCTCACGAGGGGGCGGAGGTTCTGGTCGATGCCACGGTGGAGGCCTACGGCCGGGTCGACGTGCTGGTGAACTCCGCCGGCGTGGGCTACTCGCTGGAGCCCAAAGAGCCGGGTTCCATGGGTTCCATCACCGATACAACACCGGAACTCTGGCGGGAGGTCACCGCCATCGACCTCGATTCCGTGTTCTTCATGTCTAGGCTAGTGATCCCGCACATGCAGAAGCAAGGCAATGGCTCGATCATCAACATTTCATCGGTTCTCGGCGTGAAAGGGCATCCCGACGCCCATGCCTACACGACGGCCAAGGGCGGCATGATCAACCTGACCCGGTCGATCACCGCGGCCTACACGCTCGATGGCATTCGCTGCAATTGCGTGTGTCCGGGATTCATCGACACGCCCATGATCGCCACGCACATGCACCTGTTCGAGGATGAGGCGACGGCAGACCGCCTGTGCCCCATGCGCCGGACCGGCACGCCGGAGGAGATCGCCTACGGCTGCCTGTATCTGGCGTCGGACGAATCGAGCTACACGAATGGATCGGTGATGTTGATCGACGGCGGAACTTCGGCGCGCATCTGATTGCCGGCCCCCACAGTCCGCTCTGAATCCGTGATGGCGAAGATCGAATTGGCGAAAATCGAACCGATATCCAAGGATCCGAAAGGCGCGGCGCCGAGCCAACCGTCCGCTGCCCAGGACGTGGACGACAGCTCGCCCCAGCGCGTCGTCAATGCGGTGATCAGTGGCATACAGAAGGGCCGCTTCGTTCCCGGACAACGTCTGATCGAGGTTGACCTCACCCGCGAACTCAAGATCAGCCGCGGCCCGGTGCGCGAGGCGTTCAAACGTCTCGCCGGCGAGGGCGTGCTGGTTTTGAATCGGCACCGCGGTGCCTACATCCGCGCGCAGACCCGGGAGGAGGTGGATGACACCCTATGCGTGATGGAAGTGCTGGGCGGGCTCGCGGCTAGGCTGGCTGCGCAATCCGTTCACAAGGGGAACAACCGCCAGCGGCTCAAGGAAACCTACGAGCGCATGATGTCGCAGGGAAAACAGGGCGAAACCTTCGCTTTTCTCGGCGAACGGCGCCGGTTCTATGACATGCTCTACGACATCGGGGGGAACCAGGAACTGCAGCGGATGATTCCTCGAATGCAGATCAGCCTGCTGCGCCTGCAGTTTCAGGCCTACGTCACGCCCGAGCACCACGAAAGCCAGCTCAAGGAAGTGAAGGCCATTGCCGAGGCCGTGTTGTCCGGCGACGAAACGCGTGCCGAGCGCGCCTGTCGCGAGCACCTGCAACATCGACGGCTCACCATGACCAGTTTCCCTGAGGAAGCTTACGCCGCCGCGCAACGGTAAGCCGTTCCCTGTCCGTCGGCGCCTCGGGTGCCGGCTAGCGCCGTAGGGTGAGGTTTAGGTCCGCCGACTTGATTTGCACATAGGGCGAACGGGCGGTTTTCAAGAGCTGCTGAGCCTGTTCCAGTTCCGGCGTGGACATGACCGGATAGCTTCGCTGAACTGGCCCCGCAGCACGCATTTTCTGCAAATCCGGCTCGGGCATCAGCGCGCGCAGGATCAGTTCGTCCGGGTCCCGTGTGTCGTAGCGCTTGAACAGTTCTTCGAGGGTCGGTTCCTCGGGCGGCGATTCCAGGACTTTGTCGGCGCGCGGTGAAGCCATGATCCGGTCGAGTATGTCTTCATCGATCGGCGCTACGGGCTCGCCGTAGAATCCGGCCGCGTACTGGATGACTTCGTCGGGAACGATCTTGTAACGCTCGCCGCTAACCAAGTTCAATACCGACTGAATGCCCACGAGTTGCGAGAACGGCGTTGCCATTCCGGGGTAGCCAAGTTCCTCGCGAACCACCGCCGTCTCCTCCAGGATTTCGTCCATGCGTTCACTTAGGTTGTGCTTCGCGATCTGCGCCCGCAGGGTTCCGGTCATGCCGCCGGGAATCTGGTGCCTAGCCGCCAGAACATCGTATTCGTTGTGCTGGTTCACCCGGTAGCCGGCTGCCCGGCCCACTCTTTCGAAGTGTTCCGCCACCGGAGGCAGGAGCGAAACGTCGATGTCATGAGAATGTCCGAGCAGGGTCATGTTGCGGGTCATGATTTCCGTGGAGGGCACGGCGGGACCGTTTGCCATGGGGCGGGTGGCCGTGTGCAAAATGGTGACGCCGAACTCGACGATGTCGCAGTAGGCCTTTGCGGACATGCCCAGGATGTTGTTCGAATGGAACTCCAAGGGTTTGCCGCGGGCCTTGGCCACGATTGCCGGCACCAGCGTCTTCATCCGTTCCCGCTCAAGCACGCCGGCCGTGTCGTAGAGCAGCAACGTATCGATGTCGGGACACGCGGAGAGCCGGTCGGCCTTGTCGGCGTAGTAGTCGTCGGTGTGCACCGGGCTCGAAGTGAACATGATCGACCCGGCAACCTCCGAACCGTACTCCTTGGCGACCTTGGCCAGGCGGTGCATCTTGTCGATGTTGAACAGCACGTCATAGACCCAGAAGGACCGGCAGCCGTGCTCGTTCAGTTGCCGCATCCAGACATCCATCAGCGCATCCGGGGTCACCCCGAAGGTAACGGACGCATTCGAGCGCATGCCAGCCCGGATCGGTGTCTTGGGCATCGCCTCGGTAAGCAGGTCGAGCCCCTCCCAGGGATTCTCGTGGTTTACGCGGATGGACACCTCGAACATGGACGAACCGGTCAGGTCGATGACCCGGAACCCGGTTCGGTCGATGGTGGGCGCGATGGGTAGTGCCATGCCGCAGCGCATCTCCATGCCCCACAGGCTCTGCTGACCGTCGCGCATGGTGGTGTCTAGAAATTCAATGTGCGCCATGATGTGGTTCCTGTTGTCGTTCGGCGAATGCCGGCAGCCCGGTCTGTTCCAGCCATCGGGTGGAGATGGCGTTGTTCCGGAAGTCCGGGTGCTGCACCACGAATTGCTGCAACGCCAGGTTGGTGCGCAGGCCGCCGATTTCGAAGACGCCGAGAGCGCGGTCGAGCCGGCCGATGGCATCTTCGCGGTCGGCGCCGCGGATGATCAGCTTGCCGATCATGCTGTCGTAGTAGGGGGAGACCCGTTCACCCGCACGGCAGTACGTGTCGAGTCGTATGCCATCGCCGTTCGGCGGGTTCCAGCGCGTGATGTCGCCGGGCGCGGGCCGGAAGTCGTGGTCGGGATCCTCGGCGTTGATCCGGCACTCGATGGCATGCCCCTGCAGCTCGATCTCCGATTGCGTGAGCCCAAGGGGCTCGCCAAGCGCAACCTTGAGTTGCAGTGCCACGAGGTCCGCATCGGAGACCAGCTCCGTGACCGGGTGCTCGACCTGTATCCGGGCATTGACTTCGATGAAGTAGAACTCGTCGGTGTCCGAATCATAGAGAAACTCGACGGTGCCGGCGTTCCGGTAAGCCAGGTCGGAAGCCAGCTTTACCGCGGCTTCGTGCAGCCGCAAGCGGGAGCCCTCGGGCAGAATCCCGCAGGGCGACTCCTCGATCAGCTTCTGGTAGCGCCGCTGTACCGAGCAGTCGCGTTCGCCGAAGTGCACTACCTTGCCGTTGCCGTCTCCGAACACTTGGACTTCCACGTGGCGGGCGTTGCGAATGAAGCGTTCCATGTACATCAGACCGCTGCCGAAAGCGGCCCGGGCCTCCTCGGACGCCCTGGTGAATCCGCCCCTGATGTCATCGGCGCAGTCGGCTAGGAACATGCCGCGGCCGCCACCGCCGGCACTGGCCTTGATCACAACCGGGTAGCCGATTTCTTCCGCATCCGCGCAGGCGTCGTCGACCGAGTGCAGGGCCGGCGTTCCGGACAGCAGGGGCACATCCGACGCGCCCGCCAGCTTGCGGGCGTTGAGCTTGTCGCCGAGGGCGTCGATGGTTTCCGCCCGGGGCCCGACGAACACGATGCCTTCCGATTCGCAAAGGCGGGCCAGGCTTGCGCGTTCGGAGAGAAAACCATAGCCGGGGTGCAGGGCGTCGCATCCGGTGGACTTGGCCGCTTGAACGGTTAGGTTCTCGTCGAGATAACTGCGCGCGGGTACAGCCGGCCCGAGCACGACCACGCGGTCAGCGAGTTCTGCGCCTAGGCCGTTGCGATCAGCGGCGGATGCGCCCAGCACGGTCTCCAGGCCGATGGACTTTGCGGCGGAGAGTATGCGCACCGCAATTTCTCCCCGATTGGCGACGAACAGGCGACTCATCGGAAGCGAGTCAGGATTGAGGTTCAACGTAGAAAAGTGGCTGATCGAACTCCACCAAGTCCCCGTCCTCCACGCAGATGCGGCGCAGGATGCCGTTGACGCCGGCAACCACTGGGGTGAACAGCTTCATAACTTCAATCAGGCAGACCTCGGTGTCCTCACCCACTTCCTCGCCAATTTGCACATATGGCGGTGCCCCGGGCTTCGGAGACCGATAGAACAGCCCTAGGTTTGGGGCACGCACGACGGTCAGTCCGTCGAGATCCCCGCTGTCCGCCCGTTCGCCCACGGCCGCGCCTTCCGCCGCGGTCGGCGGCGCCTCGGCGCCGGTATCCTGCGGCCGTTCCCGGGCGACCGGGGATGGCTGCCAGGCCGGGCCGGCCGCGCCTTCATCGCGGGAAAGGTGCAGGCTGAAGTCCTCGACCTCGATGGACAGCTCTCGCCAGTCCGAGTTATCGAACAGCTCTATCAGCGTGTTGATGTCCTGAAAGGTGCGTTTTTCCATGGTTTTCCGATGGGGATGTTCGTCAGTGAATTGCCGTTGCGTGATGGAGCGCTAGCCGTCGGACATCTGCACGGCGGCCAGCAGTGGGGGCAGCGTAGGCTCGGCGACGATGAAACGCAGGTTCGCCGCGAGCGCGGCGGCGATACCCTCGTCGCTGGCGATGGCGCGGCCACTCGCAGCCTCCACGCCCCGCAGCAGTCCAGCAAGCCGGTCGGGGTCGGCTGCCGCATCCAGCGCATCAAGGTCGAGGATGTCCTCGTCGGGCGCCTCATCGGGCCGCAGAACGCGCAGGGGACTGCGCTCGCCAACCCAGTTCAGGAGTTGCCGCAGGCACTCGTCTTCGCGCTCGTCGGGGCAGTCGATTTCCAGAATGCCGGGGTAGATGCGCCCCGCACCGCCATCAACCGTAACGGTTTCGCCGCCCAGTGAGGTCACCGCTCCGGCGCCGCAGCCGACCACGCAAGGCAGGCCCAGGGAACGCCCCACCACCGCGGCATGGGAGGTGGAGCCGCCGAATTCGGTGACCACGGCGCGGGCGGCGATCATGCCGTGTACATCATCTGGACAGGTGGTGGCAGTGGCAAGAATCACGTCCTCGCCCTGCTTTGCGCGCCGTTCGGCCTCGTCGGCGCTGTTCACCACCACCCCGGTGCCCACGCCCGGGGACACGCCGTTGCCCGTGGCGACTGGCGTGGCGCTCGCGGCTCGGGCCGTCAACCTCGGGCTGAGCAGGCTGCGCACTTGGGCGGGAGTCACCTTGGATATGGCCTCGCCGATGTCGATGGCGCCCTCGCGCTGCATGTCCACGGCGATGCGCACGGCGGCAGCGGGCGCCCGCTTTGCGGTTCTCGACTGCAACAGGTACAGCGTGCCCCGTTCGACCGTGAACTCGACGTCCTGAACCTCCCTGTTGGACTCCTCCAGCCGGCCAGCCGCGGCCAGCAGTTGCGCATGCAGCCGCGGCGATTGGGCGTGCAGATCGTCCAGCGACTCCGGTGTGCGCTTGCCGGAGACCACGTCCTCACCTTGGGCGCGACGCAGATACTCCCCGTAGGGCGCCGGCGCCCCGTCCAGGGGATTGCGGCTGAACAGCACGCCCGTGCCGCTCTGATCATCGAGGTTTCCGAATACCATGAGCTGAACGGTCACCGCCGTGCCCAGGTCTTCCGAAATGCCGTGATGCTTGCGGTATCGGCGGGCACGCCGCGAGTTCCAGGAATCGAACACCGCCCGGACGGCAGCGTGCAGTTGCAGCATGGGATCGCCGGGAATGGCTTGGCGCGCATGGCGTTCGATCCGCGCCCGCCAGGCTCCGAGCCCTTCATCGCGCTTGAGATCAGGGCAATCCGTTCCCAGCACCACTTCGGCGTAGAGTTGAAGAAACCGGCGGTACGTATCCCGGGCGAAAGCCGCATCGCCCGATTCTGCGGCCAGCGCCGGCAGGTTCGCTTGGCTGATACCGAGATTGAGCAGTGTATCCATCATGCCCGGCATCGAAATCGCAGCGCCGGAGCGAACGGCAACCAGCAGGGGATTCTCATCGTGCCCGAAGCGGCGCCCGCTGCGCCGCTCCAGCCAGCGCATCCCGGCCTGAAGCTCGGACTCCAGACCGTCCGGCATGGTTCCGTTCCGTTGATACTCGAGACAGGCTTCGGTGGTGACCGCAAATGCCGGCGGGGTCGGCAACCCCAACGACTGCATGTGGGCGATCGACCAAGCCTTGCCACCGACCAAACGCCGATCCGGCAACGCAGACCCGCTGACCGCGTCCAGTCCCACTAGCCAGCGCCCGGTCAGGGCCGCGCCGACCACGTCGTTCACTCCCGCCGCGCCAAGCCCGTCACACGCAACAGATCTTCGTGCAGCTCGAACCACACCGTGTGGTAGCTGCTGATCGTGGCGTCGCTCACCCAGCGAATGTCGCCGTCTTCCGCCTTTTCCAAGGCGGTAAGCAGTTGCCGGCTGTAGTGCCCGATACGAGGCTCGTGCCGCGCCAGACGGTCGAGCAGCCGCTCGGCGCGATCGTGAAGGCTGCCCAACCGGCTAATGATCCGCTCATCATAGTCGGGATCCGAGTGGTCGTTGGCCACGGTCTCGCCGGCGATGGTCAGCGTCTGCCAATCGGTCATCAGTTGTTTCAGATCGTCGTTGATGCGCTCGAAGGCTTCGTAGTCCTCCCGAAACCCCGCGTCGCTGCGCAACTGGGCGTAGACCTTCGCATAGATGCCCTGAAGGGTGATCTGCGCGGTCGGCGTCACCATGTACCTGCCGTCGACTTCGTTCAGCCGTCCCCCGGCAACCGCCTCGGCTGCCAGGGCGCGGACTTGCGCCTCATCGAGTCCCATCAGAGCGACGGCATCGTCGATGGAGGCGAATTTCTTGATGGCAAACGCATGCAAAACGGAGTGCATTTCGCGCATGCTGTCCCTCCTCACCGCCTCACGAAGGCTCGCTTTTGAGAATCCGCTCGCGCACGCTGCGGCGCAGAATCTTGTTGGCGGCGCTTTTCGGCAACTCCGGCCAGACCTCGATGTCCTTCGGGCGCTTGTAGTTGGCAAGGTGGCCCTTGGCGTGCGCCATCACCTCCTGGCTGCCGAGGCCCGAACGTCCTGTCACGACGGCATGCACGCGATCACCCCAGATGTCGTCCGGCAAGCCGACGACCGCCGCTTCACGGACGCCGTCGCAAGCCATTAGGATTTCCTCAACCTCCCGGGGATAGACGTTGAATCCCCCGGAGATCAGCATGTCGTCCTTGCGGTCGAGTATGTAGAAAAACCCGTCTTCGTCCATGGTGCCGACGTCGCCGGTGTGCAGCCAGCCGTTGCGAAACGCCTTGGCAGTGGCATCGGGCCGGTTCCAGTAGCCGGCCATGGTCTGCGGCCCGCGGGTCACGATCTCGCCTGGCTCGTTGGGCAGCAGGAAGTTGTCTTCCTGATCGACCACCGCGACTTCGGCAATGGTGAACGGCCGCCCGCAGGAACCGACACGGCCGTGGTCTTCCGGTTTGAGGCAGGTTATGACCATCGGGCTTTCCGCCTGTCCGTAGGTCTGGGCGAAAATCTGCCCGAACCGGGCTCCGGCGCGTTCCAGCAATCCGGATGAAATTGGCGAGGCGCCATAGGCGATGCGCCGCAGGTTCAGGTTGGCGTTCGCGACTCCGGGCGCCTCCATGATCATGGCCAGCATGGTCGGGACCAGGAAGGTGAGGCTAGCCCGGCTCTCCTCCGCCAACGCCAGGAATTGCTCGGCGTCGAAGGCGGGCATGATCACCGAATGCGCGCCGCGCTCGATGGCGGGGAGAAAAAATGCTCCGGAGGCATGTGCAATGGGTGCGGCGTGCAGGAACGTATCGTCCGGGCCGATGTTCGGTATCAGATCCGTGAGAAAGGCGGAAATCTCCGAGAGTTCGCCACGAGTGGTCAACACGACGCCCTTGGGCCGCCCGGTGGTGCCGCCGGTAAAGCCGATCCGGTACGGCGCATCCAGAGGGCGGTCCACGCAGCAGGCGGCATCATCGCCGTTCGCCACCATGTCACTCAGGCGAAAGCGGTCGATTTCGACATCCAGGCCGAAACGCTCCTCGCCGTTGTGAATCACCGCGTGGGCGTCGGTTTCGGCCAGCTTGTACTCGTGGTTCTCCAGGGTTTCGCGGGTGTTCAGGCCGAGCCGCACAAGCCCCGCCTTCGCCAGCGCGTAGTAGGCCAGGAGGCAGTCCACGCCGTTTGGCAGCAGCACGCCGACTCGGTCGCCGGGCTTCAGCCCGGCCGCTAAGAGCGCATTGCCCAGACGATCCGTTGCCGCATCGAAATCACGATAGCTGAGGGTGGTTGCTCCCTCCGTGACACAGGCGGCATCGCCGTAGTGACGCGCCGCCCGGCGTATCAAACTGCCAATTTGCAAAGTCGGCTACCTGGTCTTGACATCAGCCTCGCAACGCTTCGATGTCGGCCCGCCGGAGACCGGCGCCCCTGCCTCGCAGGTTGCGTGAATTCTGCTGATGGAGCTTATACAGCTCGTCCGCCGTTGCGCCGTCGTAACGGTACTTGATGGATGGTTCGCACAGAAATCGAAACCGATCTTCGTGGGTTTTCGGTTGCGACTCGCGAACCCTGCGATTGTATTCCTCGATGCCAAACGTACCCTTGGTGGTACGGTATCGATCCAATTTCTCATCCAGGTACGTAACGCCAGGCTGCACGTCACCCACCGTCGGGGCGTAGTCGTCGTCGACCAGCATGGAGTAGGGCAACGGCGAATAAATGCGCTGCGGCAGGTTGGAGTGCCGCATCATGAGGTATTCGTACATCTGGTGGCTGGGACTGCTGCCCACGCAGATGTCGCCGAGCATGTCGCGGCTGTACTCGTCGTTGAGCAACGGCCGGAAACGCTCCGCTCTCCGGTCGATCTTGATCCAGTCGTCGGGGTCGTAACAGCCAGCGATATGGGCGAGATCCTTGATGATGGCGTAGTAGGTGATGGCGCCGGCGTCGAGCATCTGGTCGCGGGTCCAGCCGGCGACGCGTTTCCACAGGCGCGCCATGGCGTCCTTGAGCCGCTCGTCCAGGTCTTGGAAGGTGCGGGTCAGTTCCTCCTTGCTGCCCATCCCCACCGGCTCGTAGCCGTCCGACAGCGGGTCTGACGTATACAGGCCAACGCCCGTGATGTGCTCGCCCTTGAACTCCGGTTCGGCCGCAAAGCTTCCCCAGTCGTCGATGATGTTGAAGTGCACGCCTTCGGTGGCCATGGGCATGGTGAGATTGGTGTAGGGAACGTTCTCGGCAACGCCGTCCAACCAGGGCAGGTCGCACTCGGCCAGGTCGACGAAGTCCCGCACCAGCATTTCCCGGTTCTCGCCCAGGTGGTAGGGCCCATGCTGGTGCATGCTGATCCGGCTTTCGCAGGCGACTAGGAAGGCGTATTGCGCGGCCGATGCGGCGAAGGCTTGGGCCGCTTCGTGCAGCGGCTCCCCGGACTCGCAGTCGTACATGTCCGCGTGAAACACCTGAATCTGCCGTTCGGGAAGAATCTGGGTCCGGTGCCCGCCGTCGGACGCCGTGATGTGGCCGGAGTTGCGGCGCCATGACAGTTGGAACCGTTTCCAGAAATCGACGATGTAAATCAGGTCTTCGGCGGCATCCTCCGGACGGATCAGCCCCATGTTGATCTGCCATTCCCGCCCGAGCAGGTAGAAACAGGGCAACCCCCACATTGAGGTGGCGTGGGCCTTGGAACCCATGGTGCGGGCACGGTCGCCAAGCTCCTCGGCGGACATGTGCGTCTCTATCTTCTTCAGCACCCCGGGATAGCGATAGAAGGCGTTCAGATAGGACAGCAGCATGTAGGCCGGCACCGGAAACAGTTTCGATTCCTGCACGGTGCGGGTCACGCACAACCAGTACGTCTGGTCGCCATTGGTCTGCAGCAGATGATTGGTTTCGAGCAGTTGCGCATAGTCTGGTCTCATGGGGAGATCTCCGCTAGCCGGGCTTGGTGGGTTATGAAGTGTGGACGCGCCAGATGTTGGCCGTGACCTCGCGTCCGCTCTGGTAGTCCTCGGTGTTCTTGGCGCGGGCGGTGGATTCCATGCGTACGCTGTCGCCTTCCATGATGCCGTTCACCTTGGAGTTCATCAGGCAGGGAATGCCGTACTCGCGGGTGAGAATGCCCAAGTGCGAACGCACGGTGCCGCCGGCGCAGATCACGCCCTTGAACCGCTCCAGAATGGGCGCGGTGAGCGTGCCGCCGGAGTCGTCGATCACCGCTATGGTGTTCTCCGGCACGCCTTCGCTCAGCCACTTCAATACCCGGTTGGTGGAGCGCACGTAGCGGGCGATGCCGACGGTGTCCTCGGAGTAGCTCACCACGTTGTCGCCGACGCCACGCAGTTCGAGCCCGTCGCCGTCGGGTTCGCCAACCGGCGCGTCGGGATCTTCGAAGCAGAAGGTATCGAGATCGTCCTCGGAGGTGCCCACCGCCGGCTTGTAGGCATCGGGGCGCTCCTGTGGCGAGATGGCGGCTGACCAATCGTATCGATGGCCCGCATCGATCAGCATTTGTTCGACGGCGCGGAAGTCCTCTTCGGTAATCGTTTCCACCGACTCGCCGAAAACGAAGTCCTTCCAGTTCTGGCCGGACGCCTCGAACCGCTGGCGCACGACTGTCTGCACGGCGGTGTTGATGGCGGTAACGACGCTTGATGGTGACTCCGACTCGAACTTGTCAACATCACTGATGATTTTCGACATGTGCGGACCCCTGTTGTCTCTTCATTCTAATGTACGGACCAGATGCTGGTGAACATCGGAACGCACCCCCCCTGCCGCACGAGAGTATACAATTCGCTCAAAAGTGCTACAACAGTGTAGTACAATTTGCCGCCGCGAAGTTTCGCTTTTCTGGCGTGCTGCCCTTGGGAAACGGGAGGACATGAACGCGTTGGCCGACCACCGGATTTTGCTGGTCAATGACGATGGCATCGATGCGCCGGGAATGCACGTTCTCGAAAAGGTTGCGCGACAGATCGCAAGCGAGGTCTTTGTTGTCGCGCCGGAGGAGAACCAGTCCGGAGCTTCGCACTCGCTGTCCATTGGAATGCCCGTGCGGGTGCGCAAAATCGACCGCTTCCACTACGCCGTGACGGGCACGCCAGCGGAATGCGTCATGCTGGCGCTGCAGGAACTGCTCACCGACAATCGGCCGACGGTCTGTCTCGCGGGCATCAACAGGGGCCCCAACTTAGCGGACGACACAGCCTACTCGGGCACGATTGCGGCTGCGCGGGAGTCGACGCAGCTCGGCGTTCCGGCGGTGGCGATGAGCCAGGTGTTCGTGCCGGGCGAGAAGAACTTCGGCCTCGGGGAGGATCGGAAAATCCATTGGAAAACCTCCGAGCGCTGGGCGGCGCCCGTGTTGAAGCGCCTCCTGACGAACACTTGGGACAGCAGCGTGTTCATGAACTTGAATTTCCCGGGCGTGCCCCCGGAACAGGTGCGCGGGCTGCGCATCACCAAGCAGGGGCGGCGCCCGCCGGGATGTTACGTGCTCGAAAAGGATGCGGACGCCAACCGCGAGCCCTACTACCGGATGCTGCTAGCCTACGAAGACGGGACCCCGGCGCCGGATTCCGATGTCAGGGCGATCGCCGACGGCTACATCTCCCTCAGTCCGCTGAGCCTGGACCTGACTGCAACGGAGAGCTTGCAAACACTGGCTGAGGACATGGCATCGATTGACATGGAGGCGTGTTGGCGATGAGCAGACTGCGCTATCGGATTTCCCACTGGTTGTTCACTCATCGTCCGCTGGTGCTGCTGCTGATCGTGGCTGTGACCTTGGTGTCCGCGCTCGGGCTGCCGCGGGTGCAGATCAAGACGATATTCTCCGACCTGCAACCCACCGGGCACCCCTTCGCGGAGACCTTCCGCGATCATCCGAACTTTGGCAATCCGCTAACCATCCACATGATGGTCAAGCGCAAGCATGGCAACATCTACAACACGGAAACACTCCAGAAGGTATGGGACCTGACCCGCGACGTCGACCTGGCGCCCGCGGTGGACCACGACCAAATCCTGTCGATTACGACCTCCAAGGCACGTTACGCCGCAGCGACGCCGTTCGGCATCGACATGCGGCCGCTCATGGACAGCACGGTCCCGCAAACGCCGGCGGAGATGGAGGAGTTCAAGCAGCGCGTGGAACGCTCTCCCAATTCCCGGGGCTTCCTGGTGTCCGAAGATGCCACTGCCACGCTTATTCAGGCCACCTTCATCGAACATCGGCTCGATTTTGGCGAAACGTTCGAATATCTGAACGGCCTTGCGCATGCGGCCAGCGACGCCGAGCACGATGTGTTCCTGGCGGGTGAGCCCGCGCTGGTCGGCTGGGTTTATCAGTACCAGACGCAGATGATCTGGATTTTTGCGGTGACCCTGCTGGCGCTGTTCGCGGCGCTGTTCCTCTATATGCGCAACATAGCGGGCGTGGTAACCCCAGCGATCACGGGCGTGGTTTCCGCCATCTGGGGATTCGGGCTGGCCGGCTGGCTTGACCTGGCGGTGGAGCCGCTGCTGCTGCTGGTGCCGCTGCTTTTGGTGGCACGCGCGTTCAGCCACACCGTTCAGTACATCGAACGGTTCTACGAGGTGTTGCACGTGGTCGGCGACAAGGAGGAAGCGGGCAGGTTGTCGCTGCGGGTGATGATGGGCCCAGGCGTACTCGGGATCGTCACGGATGCTACGGCAATCCTCCTGATTGCCCTTGCGCCCATCCCCGCAATGCAGCGCTTTGCGCTCTTTGCCGGTTACTGGGCCATGATTTTGCTGCCCACGTCCGTATTGCTGGCGCCGCTGATCCTTTCCAAGTTGCCCGTGCCCAGGAACCTCTACTCGATTGTCTCCCGAGACCTGAGCCTGACCGGCGTGCATCAGTGGATGGCCAGGGTGCTGCGCCGGGTGGCCATGTTGACCACGGGCAAAAGCGCTGCCTATACGGGCTTCGCATTGCTGCTGTTGGCAGGGCTCTCCATCTACAACGGCCTGCAGATCAAGGTGGGCAATCCAGTGGAGGGCAGTTCATTTCTGTGGGAAGACTCCGAGTTCAACGTGGCGGTGCGCACCATCAACGATAACTTTCCGGGCGTGAACACCCTGGAATTGGTATTGGAGTCGAAGGAAGGCGAAACGCTGGAAAAGACGGCCCGCAAGGCCGGCCCCGTACACGCCATGCTAGCGCTGCAGGACCACATGGAGCAGTCCGCGCATCCGCCCCGAGCAACACTGTCGTTCGCTGACTACCTGAGCGAGGGTGGGCGTCTCTACAACGGGGGAGATCCCCGCTGGAATCCCCTGGACACTTCGGACTGGGCGACTCAAGCTGCCGCGACGGCTGCCATGATGGGCAGCGGGCCGAAGGCGTTCAGCCACGTCATCGACATGAGGCAGCAGCATTCGACGGTGTCGCTGTGGTATCGCGACAACAAGCAGGAGACGGTCGACGCGGCGCTCGCCAACGCAACCGAAGCCGTAAACGCAGTGGGCCTCGACCATGAGCAGTTCAGGATCCGCTTAGGCAGCGGCACGATCGCTTTGCAGCAGGCTGTGAACGACACCGTCCAGGAGCACTACTGGGTCATCGTGGGCGTTCTCGGCTTCCTGATGTTCGCGCTGTCGGCGGTAGCGTTCAAATCCCTGGTAGCGGGCTTCATCTTGCTCGTGCAGGTGAACATGGCCAACTTCGTCATCATCGCCATGCTGGAGGCCCTCGACATGGGCCTCGACATCAATTCACTGCTCGTGGCGGCCATGGGCATCGGCGTGGGAATCGACTACGGCATCTACCTGCTGGCGCGGATCTGCGACGAGTACAAGAACCAGGAGGGGGACTTCGCCGCCATCATCCGCGAGGCAACCACCACCACCGGACGCGCCATCGCCTTTACCGCGACCATCATGCTGATCGGCATACTGCCTTGGTACTTCCTTTCCGGGCTCAAGTTCCTGGCCGACATGGGCTTGCTGTTGGCCGCGGTGATGGTCATCAACATGGTCATGGCGTTGTTCGTGCTGCCGCTTCTGGTTTGGTTCCTGCGTCCGCAATTCGTCAGCCGCGATGACCTCCTGATCAGCGAACGCGTGGATCTGGTGCGTGAGGCGCAGTCCGCACGGCAAAGCGACGGGGCCGGACCGCAGCAATGGAGCACTAGTAGTGCGGTTACCTGAATGTGAATTGCGGCCAACTACCGACGGCCGCCGACGGTGTCTGGCGCCGGTGATCCTGCTGGCTCTCTCGCTCGCTGCCGCTGGGTTACGGGCTGAAACAGCGCCCCGCTCCATCACGATCGTGGCTGAGGGTACGGTGCACCGGCCGCTCTACGGCATCGACTTTCACCAGGATCTGCAGCGCGGCATTGCCGTCGGTGCCCGGGGCACCGTCGTTACGAGCGACGACGGCGGAAGGAGCTGGGCTGCGGATCAGCTGGAGACGCCGCTGTCGCTCATCGATGTGGCCGTGCAGGGCGACCGCCGGCTCACGGTCGGCCAGATGGGCGGCATCTGGGTCAGCGACTCGGGCGAACCCTGGCGGGCCGTCGAATCCGGCACCGAAGAGCGCCTGATGTCCGTCGATCTGAACGCGGCGGGCTTGGCCATTGCGGTTGGCAGCTTCGACCTCATTCTCCTGTCCTACGACGGCGGGGAAACCTGGGCGGAATCCCCCCTGCAACTTGCCCCCCATGTCGAGGGCCATTACGAGCCCCATCTCTACGACGTTCAGGTCAATCCGGACGGGAGTGCCCTGATCGTTGGCGAGTTCGGACTGATCCTGCGCACAGTCGACCAAGGGCGCAACTGGGACATCGTTCACCAGGGCGTTGCATCGCTCTCCGGTGTTCACGTGCGCACCGACGGGACCGGTTTCGCCGTTGGCCAGGACGGCGCCGTGCTGCGCACGGCCGATGGCGGACAGACCTGGACGCGGTTGGCCACGCCGACCAGCGGCAACTTGCTGGGGGTCTGGTCCACAGGGGACGGCCAGGCGACGGTGTCCGGGATGCGCTACATGATCGTCAGCGATGATGACGGGGATAGCTGGCGGCCAGTAGCTGACGCGGAGGTGAACACCAACTGGTACGGAAAGATGGCGGCCACCGACGCCGGCTTCATCGCGGTCGGTCACTCGGGCCGGGTGATCAGGGTCGCGCGTGAACAGTCCCGTTAAACCGCTAGCAATTGCCTACGGATGCGCCTGATCCGCTTCGACCGGGAATACAGCCGCAGGCACTTCCTGCGCCAGATGGTTCGGGGGACGGCCGCGGCCGGCGTTCTCGCCCCCCTGTGGCCGACCATTGCCGCCGAAGGGGATGTGTCCGCCGCCTATCCCGACGAACTGCTGTCGCTCGATGAGTACACCGGCGGAAAGGTGACCACGGGAGACGTCATAAGCGCCGACAATGTCGAGCATGTGCGAAGCCTGCTCGACGACATCAAGTATCAGCAGATCCGCAGCATGGGCCGGCGACTGGGCACCGCGCCAACCACGACGGACATCATGCAGCTTTCGCCATGGGACTACATTGAGGCGACGCTGCGCAACCAGGGCAGGGCTCGTTTCGATGCGTCCGGCAACGTGGTTGTCGACGACGGCAAACCCTGGATCGGCGGCAACCCGTTTCCCGATGCGACGACGGGACTGGAGCTCTTCGCGTCGCTCACGTTGAGTTGGGGGCGGCACGACGCTTCCCTGTATGCGGTGAGGGAACACGATCTTTCCGTCGAAGGGGTCGTCCAGTATCAATACGACACGGTCTGGACTGAACTGGCAACGGTCGCCCGGGTGCGCCTCGAGCCGAAGCCCTACTGGACGGGACACGAAGACAAGTTGCGCTATCAAAGCGTGTTTTTTCTCTATCCGCACGACGTGGCGGGCACTTCGTACCTGAACATCTGGCCATACGACCAGAACAAGTTCCCGGAATTGCTGGGTTACTTGCCGGCATTCAAGCGCATCCGCGTCTTCCCCACCAATCAGCGGTTCGAGCCGCTCATACCCGGCGGCACCCTTTATCTGTCAGATGCCTGGGCGGCGGGCGATCCGCTGCACACTTGGGGCAACTACCGGATCGTTGGCCGGGGTCCCTTCCTGGCTGGCATGTCGGGGGCTTGGAATGCCGACCATCCCAATTGGGAGCACACCACGCACGGCGGCCCGAAAGGCAATACGTTCTGGGATACCACGGTGGAACTCATCCCCGAGGCAATCGTGGTCGAGGCTGAACCGCTCCGCTACCGCCGGGCGCCGGTGAGCAGGAAACGGGTCTGGTTCGATGCCAGGACGGGCCTGCCGCTGGCCATGAACACCTACGACCACAAGGGAGAGGTGTACCGAAGCTTCGACGGCGCCTATTCGCTGTACCAGAAGGGCGACAAAGCGGTCATGGACGGGCCCCACCCCTACTGGTCCTGGTCGCATGTCCACGCGTTCGACATTCAGACGGGCCGCATGACCCGGCTGGAGCTGGTCAAGCGAATCCGCGGCGGCCATCGAACAAGTTGCAACGACCCCGCCATTTATGACCAGTACATGACCAGGAACGCGCTGCGCCGGCTGGGATACTAGCGCCCGCAAGTCAAACGGAGGTGCCCTCCCGCTCGAGAACGGTCACCACGGCCACGGCCGATCCCCGGCCCAGAATGCCGCCTGCATTTTCCGCCAACGCCGTGCGGGCACCGTCCACTTGCCGTTTGCCAGCGCGGCCCCGCAACTGGTCGGTCAGTTCGACCAGTTGTCCAGCTCCGGTCGCGCCGATTGGGTGACCCCGGCTCAGCAGTCCGCCGCTCGGATTGACCGGCACCCGGCCGCCGAGGCGCGTTGCGCCGTCGTGCAGCAGCCTAGGGGCTTCGCCGCTGGCCGCGACACCAAGTTCCTCGAGCACAGTGAATTCGGCGGGTATGGCCGCATCGTGCAATTCGATCACATCGAGGTCTTCCGGCCCGATTCCGCTGGCCTCGTAGGCCTTCGCCGCCGCCCGTGCCACCGCATCGTCGGGGCCCTGTTTTCGGCCCGTCTGCATGGCGCTCGCCCGTACGCGGACTAGAGGCCCGCCTGCCTTTTGCGCCGTTTCACGCGTGCCAAGGACCAGCGCGGCTGCTCCGTCCGAGATGGGAGAGCACATGAACAACGTCAATGGGTCGACGATCGTACGGCTGGCGAGGACTTCCTCGGCGGTTACGGCCTGACGGAATTGCGCGTTGGGGTTGAGACTGCCGTGGAAGCGGCTCTTAGCAGCCGCGAGCGCGAGGTCGTGCTGAGTCGCGCCGGACATTTCCATGTAATCCAGGGCAAAACGGGCGTAGATTTCCATGAAGAGTGGCCCCGCCCCCTCCGTCAGTGCGCTGTCTCCTCGGTCCGCCACCAGTTCCTCGACATCGATCGCTCGCGCCAAGGCCACGTTGGCGAGATTGCGGTCGGCGACGTTCATCTTCTCCGCGCCGACGGCGAGGGCCACCTCGTGCTGGCCTGAGCGGATGGCGTTGAATGCCAAGTGAAAGGCGCTTGACGCGGATGCGCAGGCGTTCTCGACATTGACCATTGGCGCGCCCTCCAGTCCGCTGCCAGCCAAGGCGGTCTGGGCCCGAATCATCTCCTGGCCGGTGAAGATGCCCGCGGCCGCATTTCCGAATGCAACGAATTCGACAGCATCAGCGGCAATGTCCGCATCCTGCATGGCGCCCTCGGCCGCTTCCCGGGCCAGCGAGCCGAGGCCGCGTTCAAAATGCCGGTCAAAGCGCGTCATGAATGCGCCGGCGACGTAAACTTCTCTCACAGACTGATCCTCCTTGGCTGGCCTCTTAGGCTAGAATGGCCCTGTTTCGAACGCAATGGTGGCCGATTGCAACCGTCGGCTGTGGCCGCGTCAGTTCGGCGGTGCCCCGCAAGCCAACCTAAGGGGGGCATTTCCAAGTTGGAGAGAAGAGGAAACTCCTGCTTTTGCGCTGGCAGTTTGCACAAACGCAATTTGCACAACCCCATTGCGCCTGCACATCGCCTTCTATAGAATGCCGCTCCCGCTTTGCCGCCATAGCTCAGCAGGTAGAGCAACTCACTTGTAATGAGAAGGTCCAGGGTTCAATTCCTTGTGGCGGCACCAGAGCC
>JAJDWR010000019.1 GCA_022825505.1 Gammaproteobacteria bacterium
TTTCGTCATGGATCCGGGCATCGCGCGCCGCCGCGAAGATGGCCTCGTCCGGAACGGCG
This sequence comes from Gammaproteobacteria bacterium, assembly GCA_022825505.1. Classification (GTDB taxonomy): domain Bacteria; phylum Pseudomonadota; class Gammaproteobacteria; order Steroidobacterales; family Rariloculaceae; genus UBA6522. The sequence goes on from JAJDWR010000019.1 coordinate 60, forward strand.
GGGTTCCACAGGGTGATGTTGTCGCGCACGGACGCGGAAAAGAGCACCACCTCCTGATCCACCATGGAGATGGACTGCCGCAGCACCCCATCGGGAATCTCATCCCGCGGATGGCCATCGAAGAAGATGTCGCCCGACCAGGGCTGGTAGACACCGGCAATCAGACGCGCGAGGGTCGACTTGCCGGAACCGCTGGGACCGACCACGGCAACCCGCTGCCCCGGCCTGATCAGGAGGTTGAAGTCCTTGATCAGAGCCGGCCGGCTCCTGTTGAACCCGAAGGTGACATTTCGCAGCTCAAGCCGGCCGGCGAGCTGAAGTTGGCCCTTGAAAGTCGGAATCGACTCCGACTGCGGACTTCGGCGGATGAGAGCGGGGTCCTCGGCGGTCCTGAAGATGTCTTCGAGTCGCTGCAGATCGGTTTCGAGTGCCTGGCGCTTCTCGGCGAACTCCAGGAACCGCCCGACCGGCGCCAGAAACATCTCGCTCAGGATGTAGAATGCGACCAGCGCTCCCAGAGTCATTTCGCCAGCCAGGACCATACTTCCGCCGATGCCCAGGATCGCCGCGCTTCGAAGGGCGACGATCAGACCCGGAAGTGCGGCATTGACCGAGCCCAGCTCCGAGTAGCGCTGGCGCGCATGCAGTTCGCGGGCCTGATGACCGCTCCAGCGCGAAAAGAAATGGTCGTCCGATCCCGTCATGCGCAGGTTGTCGGCATGGTTCAGCATCTGCATGCCGATGCCGATCAGCAGTCCCTGTTCGCGCCTCATCGCCTGGCTGCGAACGGCTCTGAGGCCGTTCAGAAAGTGCGCCAGCACACCATGCATGACGGCCAGAACGAGCACGACCAGTGTGAGCCGGACATCGTAGACCAACATGGCAATAAGCAGAACGGCGCTCATTCCCATGTCGATACCGAGCACAAGAAACTGCTCCGTCAGATTCCTGGCGATTCTGTCGATGGACGAGACTCGATCCGTCAGATCGCCCACGAGCCGGTGTTCGAAGAACTCCACCGGCAACCGCAGCATCCGCGACAGGCCTCGACTGTAGCCGGTCACCGAAATCCGGACTGCGAGTCGCTTCAGGAACCGGTGCTTGAGCAGGGACAGGATGTAGACGAGGCCGCCGCCGCCGAGCAGGGCTGTCACGATGCCGCCCCAGGGCCCCCGGTCTTCCAGCACATCGTCCACGAATACGCCCAGAGATGCGGGAACAATGAGGGCCAGCAACGTCAACATGAGGCCGCATGCGATCACCCAGGTGAGCACGCCCCATGAGCCGGCGAGCAGGGTGTGCAGCTGCCTGAAAAGTCCGGGCCGTTCACCGCCGGGTTTGAAGTCGCGTCCCGGCTTGAATCGGAGCGCAATTCCACTGTAGCCCCTGGTGAACTCCTCGGCGGACAGCTTGCGCCGTCCCGTGGACGGATCATTGAGATAGAAGTTGCGGCTGTCGAACCCCTCGAGGACGAGGAAATGGCTGAACTGCCAGAATACGATCAGCGGCAACGGCAGTTTTTTCAGTTGCTCGGCGCGCAAACTGAGTCCGTTGGATTCGAGACCATAGTGTCTCGCGGCGCGCACGATGCTCGCCGCACTGCTCCCGTCTCGACTCACTTCGCATTTTTCCCGCAGCTCGGTTAGCGGAACCCAGCGTCCGAAGTAGCCCAGGATGCTGCCGAGGCAGGCGGCACCGCATTCCGACGCATGCACCTGCAGCACAATTGGCGTGGAAATCCTCTGCATGCCTATGTTCGCCCCGGTCGCAGGAGGGCGATCGGAGACCGGGTGCCGACTTCGATGACGATCCGGCATTCCCGGCCCGCTATGGAAGACAGGTCACGACTTTCGTCGAGCGCTATGTGGACGCGGTGGAATGACACCGGCGCTGCGGACTCGAAAGCCGCTGGAAGCTCGGGCAGGCGAACGGCGGCGATCGCCGCAATCTCTCCACCAATCGTCTCCGCTTCTCCCTCCGCCGCACCCAGCTCGATCACCGTGGGCATCCCGGCCGTGATCTCTGGCAGAATGCCGTTCTCGATCCAGACCAGCGCCTGCACGGACCGGGCGGCTTCGGACCGGGTTTCGCCGGGCTCGACGAGTACGCCGTCGATCGCAAAGCTGCGGGGTACGCTGCCGAACACGAGCCACGCGATCGAGGCGACCAACAGCAGAGCGATGACCGTGACAAGCAGCCGCTCTCGTGGCGTGGAAACGGTCAGCAGCCGGTCGAGTTGTTCGCGTTCTTCCTTTGCTTCGGCGACGGTATTGTGAAACGAATCAAATGGATTGTTGAACACGACTCTGCACAGTCTCCTCATCACGACCGGGCAAGGACCGACCGTTCTCGCCCGGTGCTTCGTGCGTTCTAGTGTCTTCTCCGGTTCCCATCGCCCAAACCTCGGCCTCGCCCTATTCCAATCTCTGCCCCCTCTCGTGTCCTGCTAAGCGTCAGGAGGGGCAGGTTTTCGGTAGTATAGCACCGTCAGGTGCACGGTGCAGACCTTTACGCCGACAGTCATTTCCAATTCGGAGATGAGGCTGAACGCGGTGCGGTCTGAAGAGTGAGGTCGAAGGACGAGGCAGGTGGCAGTTGTTGGAGTGTCAATGTCTCAATGAACAGGGGAGAGGGGCAACGGGCGAGTTGGGAGCGA
>JAJDWR010000069.1 GCA_022825505.1 Gammaproteobacteria bacterium
TGTGATCGATGACCTGGACGCCCGTGCGATGTACCGCGCCTACAGGAGCGCGTCGCTGCTTGGCGACGGCGTGGAGGGCGGCGCCGAGCGGTTCAGGTTGCAGTTGCTCGGGCCGCTGGCGGGCAAGGCGGATCCGACGGATGAGGAGCTGAAGGCGATGCTGCGCCGGGCGAACGAGTTGCGGGAGGCGTACGGCTAGCGCACCAGACCGGTCGATTTCTGGAGGATAGCGAATCCAACCGCGAATTCTGATCCTGGCTGCTCGAACCGGATGACCCGATGAGCTTGGGTGGGCTCGTGATCCGGTAGCGTGTGAATCTCGAACGTTCGCCCCGAAATTCAAATTGGCTTGACGCTGCCGCGTGCTACGATCCCAAGCATCTGCGTTCATCGAAGTTTCGCTCAATCCAGAAGCTACCTGTAGTGTTCATCGAGTTCCTTCCGCCCGTAGCCTTGATCGTGGTGGTTGCCGGTTCGGTCTGGCTGTTGTGGGCGCCGCCCTTCAGCTTTCGGTTTTCCCGGACACCGCAGTGCGTGAGGAACAGCGTGAAGAAGGTCTGGACAGGAATGCGATAGTGATGTAATTATGCATCATAATTGCACACGCTTTGAAGGACGAAGACAATGGCGGGAACACGCGCAAGCCTGTCGATATCGACACCTAACGAGAAGTGGATACAAGGGCAAATCGCCAGTGGTGAATTCGCCAGCCGTAGCGAAGTGATCAACGACCTGATACGCCGCGTTCGTGAAATCGAGGTCATCCGCGCGCGGTTGATTGCCGCCGAGCAATCCGGTTTTTCAACCCGTGCCCCTGAGCAAATCCTTGCCGCATCAAAGGAAGAATTACGCGGCAATCGGGACCTATAGACTCAGCGAACAGGCCGACGCCGACTTGGTCCGCATCCACCAGTGGGGCGTGCGCCATCATGGAGAGGCGCAGGCCGACGCCTGGTTTTTTGGTCTGATAGACCAGTTTCAAGCGATTGCGGATTATCCGCTGTCATATCCCAGGGTAGACGAGTTGCGGGAAGGGTACAGGCGTTGCGTGTTCAACAAGCGAGACAGCATCTACTTTCGGATTGTCGGCGCAACCGTAGAAATAATGACGATAATCGGCAAGCAGGACTTAGCCGAATGGCTTTAGGGTTCGCGCCTTTGCCCGCGATTCGGGTGCGGGCAATACGGCGTAACGTGCCTCTGTGGGTATGAGAGTCGGGGCGTGAGCAAGAAACTCTGGGCGATCGTCGGTCTCGGTGTAACGGTCATCGGTCTCGGTGTCATCGGCGTCGGCGTGGTGCTCGGCATGCTGTTGGCGACCTTTCAAGGCACCGTCAATAACCGTTTTGACGCCGTGGATTTCCAGATCGCGTCCATGGAGTACTCCATTGGCAGCCGCTTCGATGCCATGGATACCCGGTTCGTGACCATGGAGAACTCCATAAACAGCCGCTTCGATGCCGTGGACCGTCGCTTCGATGCCATCGAAATGCGCCTTGACCGGACCAACGCCCGTATCGATTCCATAGATTCACCCCTCGCCAACATCGAGCGGCGATTCGCCCGAGTCGAAGGCCACCTCTTCGGTATGGAGCCTGAGACCTAGCCCTTGCTCTGATCCCGGGCACGCCGGGAACTTGCCGCGCTCGCAGAGGGAGCGGCCCGGGCCGGCGAGCTTGGCAAGTCTTTACGTTCGCGCGTACAGTGCACGCGGTGAGGTTTCGCCCATACAACGCTGTTGGATGGGGAGCGGCGTTTATCGCGGTGCTGCTGGCATGTGTGTTGATGCCGGCCGTCGGGCAGGCGCAAGCCCCGTCGCCGGGTGTCTTCTCCACCCTCCAGACTGACCTCGTTCCGGACATCGGCGTTGCGCTGGAGCCGGCCACGATGCGCAGCCGCGCGGTCGGCGTGGACACGCAGCGCGTGGCTGCCGCGCGTCTCGGGCAGCAGGCGCTGCGGCTGAATCTCTTCGACGACGCTGCTGTTTCCGTGCAGATCGATCGGGTGCGCCCCACGCGCTCGGGCTACTTCATCACCGGGCGCCCGGAAGGCTTCGAGTGGGGCGAAGTCAGGCTGGTCGTGAACGGGCCGGTCATGGTGGGCACGGTGGTGACGCCGGAGGGCAAGTACACGATTCGTTACGGCGGTTCCGGGAGACATGTCATCCGGGAGGTCGATCCGTCGCAGGAGGCGTTGGAAGACGATGTCGTGGAAAGTCCGCCGCCGGCGACTCCGCCGCAGACGATCGCACCGGGCGATCCGCTGCCGGGGCTGCCACAGGAGATCGCGCCGGGCAACACGCTGCCGGGGCCGCCACAGGCGATCGCGCCGGGCGATCCGTTTGGCGCGGTCCTGCGGCCTGCGACGGATGCCGTTCAGGATCAACCGACCGAGGACGGGTCCGAGGTCCGTGTACTGGTCGTCTACACGCCGGCCCTGCAGTCGGAGCAGGGCGGCGCTGCCGGAATCCAGGCGCTGGTCGACCTGATGATCGAATCGGCCAATCAGGCGTTCGAGGTCAGCGGGATCGAACCCCGGTTGGTGTTGGCGCATGCGGCGCTGGTGGACTATGTCGAAGTGCATCGGCGCACCGATCTGGATCGCCTGGTCGAGCCCGACGACGGTTACATGGATGAAGTTCACGCGCTGCGCAACGAGCACGCCGCGGATCTGGTCCATCTGCTCACTGCTGGCCAGACGCCCGGTCAAAGGTCAGGTATCGCTTACAGGCTGGAGGAGGAAAACCTGGAGCTCGCAGAGACGTCGGCATTCGCGGTAACGGTGGGCGCGTCGGAAGAGATATTCACGCACGAGATCGGGCATAACTTCGGCATGAACCACGACCGGTTCCGTGACCAGGCGAATAGCTCGATATATCCCTACGCCTTCGGATACGTCAACAGCCGCGCCTTCGAGCCAGGTGCGCCCGAGACGTCGCGATGGCGAACGATCATGGCTTACAACCACCATTGCGGATCGGCCGGCTTCTCCTGTCCCAGGCTTTTCCGGTTCGCGAATCCCGACCAGACCTGGCTGGGCGATCCGTTGGGCGTCCCGGCAGACCATCCCGTCTCGGCCGGCGGAGGGCCCGCCGATGCGCGGCTGACGATCAACAGGGCCGCACGCTGGATCGGATCGTTTCGATCGGAGGCGTGTACGCAATTCGCCGTAACGACGCAGACACCTGTCGTTCCCATGGACGAGACCGAAGTCGTGCTCAAGGTGGACACGGCGCCCGGCTGTCTTTGGGAGGTCTCCAGTCGCTCCGAATTCGCCACGACGGAGCCCGGCGCTCGCCGTTCCGGGTCCGGCTTGGTGAGCATACGGGTCGACGCGAACGATACAGGCGCGGAACGCAACGGCACGGTCAGTGTGGCTGGCGTCACGGTCGAGTTCCGCCAACTGGCAACCAACGCGGGGATCTGCAGCCGGACACCCGCTGTGGTGCAGGCAATCGCTGTAGATGAGGGATGCGACGAAATAGACGCACGGCGGCTGGCCGGGATCACGTCGTTGAGCGTGCGAGGGCAAGGGATCACTACGCTGAAGGAGGGAGATTTTGACGGCTTGTTGAATCTGGAGTCTCTGCGCATCGATGACAATCGATTAACCGAGCTGCCGGAAAATCTGTTCGCCGGGCTTTCCAGGCTGGACCGGCTCTACATCGGTCGTAACCCGCTGGCCGAATTGCCTGCGGGTTTGTTCGCAGGCTTGTCGAATCTGAGATATCTGAACGTAAGTTTTACGCCTCTGGAAGCCTTGCCCGACGATGTGTTTGCCGGACTTTCGACTCTGCGGTGGCTGAATCTGTCGAGCAATGAACTGTCCGCACTTCCCGATAATGTGTTCGCCGGGCTTTCGGAAGTGGAGAGTCTGAGTATGGGGAACCAGGACCTGTCAGAACTCTCGCCAGGTGCGTTCGTCGGGCTTTCCGGGCTGATTGACCTGGCAATCGGCAATGCACGCTACGACACTCTGCCGTCGGGGCTGTTTGACGGACTCGACAACCTGCGGGCATTAAATATCGGTGGCCGTCGATTGACCAGCCTGCCGGAAGACCTGTTCGTCGGGCTTTCGTCGCTGGATACTCTCTTCTTTTACAACAGTCCGATCTCGGATTTCCCTCCGGGCCTGTTCCGCGGACTCTCGCGGCTCGAGCGTCTGATTATCGACAACACATACGTGCGATCGCTGCCCGAAGATCTTTTTGCCGATCTGACCGCACTGGAGCTGCTGCTGCTACCGCGGAACGCATTGGAGAGCCTGCCGCCGGGAATCTTCGCCGACCTGGCGGCGCTCAAGCGTCTCGATCTTGCAGAGAATCTGTTGAGCAATCTGCCGGACGGTGTTTTCGCGGGGTTGACGTCTCTCGAAATGCTTGCGCTTGAAGGTAACCGGGCTGATCCCTTGCCGATCGGGATGGCCCTGAAGAAGGTCGGCGACAATCAGTTCAAGGCGGTTGTTCCGACCGGCGCTCCGTTCGACCTTGCCCTTCCGGTCAGCAGCAACGGTGGAACGATCGACGGCAGCGCGGACACCGTTACGATTCCGGTAGGCGCCGTGGAAAGTTCGCCCACAGGTGTTTCGCGGAACGCCGACACGCAACAGCGGGTTACGGTGGACGTGGGCGTGCTGCCGGATCTGCCGACCGGGCACTCGGGCTACGTGCTCCGGAAACACGAATCCCTGCCCGTCTCCGTTCTCGCTTCACTTGACCCTGCGGACGCGGCTTTGAGCGGACTTTCGCTGGGCGAGGCGACGCTCGATCCGGCGTTCAAGCCGGATACGACCGTTTACAGCGCATCGGTTGAACATGTCGTGACATCTGCCACGGTCACGCCGTTTACGAGCAACACGAGCGCTGAGGCCGAGATTCGCGACGCGAGCGACGCGGCGCTGGCCGACGCGGATGCCGATGCGGATGGCCATCAGGTCAGCCTGGACGTGGGCGAAAACGTCTTCAGGGTGGCGGTGACGGCCGAAAACGGTGTGTCGACGCGTACCTACACGATCGTCGTGACGCGCCACGAAAGCAACTGCAACCGGACCCCTCAGGTACTTCGCGCGTTGGCGGAGGCGGTTTCGGACGTCGAGTCCTGCGGCGATCTGAGACACGCACACTTTGCGGAGATTACGGAACTCGACCTGAGCGGCATGGGTATCTCGTCCCTGAAAGCGGGCGATTTTGCCGGGCTGTCCGCGCTGCGATCGCTTCGGCTGGACGGAAACTCGTTGGCGAGTTTGCCGGATGGCGTGTTTTCCGGACTTTCCGAGCTTCGGGATCTCCGGTTGGACTACAACGAGTTGAGCGACTTGCCTGGCGATGCCTTCTCCGGGCTTTCCTCACTGGAATCCCTTACGTTTAGCGAAAACAACTTGACTGAGCTGCCGGACGGCTTGTTGCTTGGTCTGACCCGGCTGCGGGTGCTGTTATTGAACGCCAATGCGATCCCGGCCTTACCGATCTCCGTTTCGTTGCAGAGAGTCGATGAAAGCCGGTTCAAGGCCGTTGCGCCGACGGGCGCTCCGTTTGCTCTCGAGATTTCGTTGAGCGTAAGCAGCGGCGGCGAGATCGAGGGCGGCGCGGATTCGATTACGATTCCCGTGGGGGCGGCCGAAAGTGCGTCGCTGGGCGTCACCAGGATCGATGCGGACATCGATACTGTGACCGTTGATATCGCGACACTGCCGTTTTTCCCCAGGGCTCACGGCGGCTATTCTCTGGAGAAGGACGCATCGCTGCCCCTGGAGATAGCGTTGCCGGAAGAGGTCGCGCCTCCGGCTCAGGTCACTGGAGTCGAGCTTGCGCGGGGCTTCACGTCGTTGCGCGTGTCCTGGACCGCCGTCTCCGGCGCCGACGGCTACAAGCTGCAGTGGAAGTCGGGCGACGAGGACTATGACGACGAGACTCGGCAGGCCGTGGTGAGCGGCGGCGACACGCTGAGCTACACGATCACGGGCTTGACGGTTGGCGCCGAGTACACGGTGCGTGTGCTTGCAACCAGGGAAGGCGCGGACGACGGGCCGTTCTCCGAGGAGGTCGGCGCTGCGACGCGGTCCGGCGATCCGGACGTGAACGGCGACGGGGTGCTCGACGCCGACGACGCACAGATCATGTGGTACGCGTATCGCTTCGCGAGCCTGGTGGGCGATGGCGAAACGGGCGGCACGGAGGCGTCGCGGCGGCGGTTCCTCGGCGGCTATTCGGGCCTGGACGATCCGAGCGACGAGGACCTGCGGGCGATGGTGGCCAGGGCGAACACCTGGCGCACGGAAGGCTTGAACGAAGGCGGCGACATCAACGCGGACGGTGTGATCGATGACCTGGACGCCCGTGCGATGTACCACGCCTACAGGAGCGCGTCGCTGCTCGGCGACGGCGTGGAGGGCGGCGCCGAGCGGTTCAGGTTGCAGTTGCTCGGGCCGCTGGCGGGCAAGGCGGATCCGACGGACGAGGATCTCAAGGCGATGCTGCGCAGGGCGAACGAGTTGCGGGAGGCGTACGGCTAGCGC
>JAJDWR010000072.1 GCA_022825505.1 Gammaproteobacteria bacterium
CGTTCGGCCTGCATGACATGGGCGTCGCCCCGGCTGGCGTGAACCAGCCGAATACCGGTCATCATCACCTGCTGATCAACTCTCCGGAAGTCGATCTTGGCATGCCGCTGCCGAAGACCGACGTGGTCCGCCATTTCGGCGACGGACAGACGGAAACCATACTGACGCTGGAGCCTGGCAGCTATACGTTGCAACTGGTGCTCGGCGATTACGCGCACATCCCGCACGACCCGCCGGTCGTATCCGGGACGATTACGGTCACCGTCGAGTAGTCAGACCCAGTCGCGAGCGCCCAAAAAGCGTTCGGTCAGTTCCGCCTCCGGCGAGCCCGGCTCGGGTTGGTAGTCGTAAATCCAACCGCAGTCGGGAGGGAGCGACATCAGGATCGATTCGGTGCGCCGGCTGTTCTGCAGCCCGAACAGCGTGCCGCGGTCGTACAGCAGGTTGAATTCGGCGTAACGGCCGCGGCGGTATTTCTGGAAGGCTCTTTCACGCTCGCCCCAAGGCATCTCGCGGCGACGTTCCACGATCGGCAGGTATCCCTTGAGAAAGTGCTCCGCCACGGCACGCATGAATGCAAAAGTCTTCTCAAAACCCCATTCGTTGAGATCGTCGAAGAACAGGCCGCCGACTCCGCGCGTCTCGTCGCGGTGCGGCAGGTAGAAATAACGGTCGCACCACTGCTTGAACTCCGGGTAGACCTCGTCCCCGAAAGGCGCGCAAGCATCGCGAGCCATGGCATGCCAATGCCGCGCGTCTTCCTCGAATCCGTAGTACGGCGTCAGGTCGAACCCGCCTCCAAACCACCACCGATCCGTGCCGTCGGGCGCACGGGCACTGAAGAACCGGACGTTGCAGTGTGCCGTGGGCACGTAGGGATTCCGCGGATGAACCACGATCGACACACCCATCGCGGTGAACGACTGCCCCGTCAACTCCGGATGCCGCTCGGTGGCCGCCTCGGGCAGCGCCGTGCCCGCGACGTCGGAGAAATTCGCTCCCGCTTTCTCGAAAGTCTCCCCTCCCTCCAGCACCCGTGTATCACCCCGGCTTCCGTCGGGATGATCCCAAGGGTCCCGGCGGAACCTCGCCGTCGGCTCCAATCGTTCGAACGCCTCGGTGGCGTCCTGTTGGAACTTCTCCAGGAAGGCGCGAACGGAACCGGAATCGGGGGCGTCGCTCATGCCGTCTGCGCCGGACGGATCACCCGTCCCGTCAACAAGTCCCGAATCTCGCTGGAGCCCGAAGCCCCGCCGAGCGGGCCTTCCACGATTCCGTCTATCGTTGAACCGAACATTTCACGAACCTCCTCGGACGTTCTTGCCGGGGGCGTGCCTTCCGGGTTCGCGCTGGTCGAAACCAAAGCCCCCACCCCCAGGCACAGCGCACGGCACAGGCTGTGGCGGGTGATGCGAACCGCCTGGGTCGCATGCGTACCCCGCAGCAGCGTGGATGCACCTTCGGCGGCCGGGACCAACCAAGTCACCGGCTCTCCCGGAGATTCCAGTTTAGCCTGCTGTTCCTCGGCCAAGGGTTGGATATACGGCTCCATATCCTCGCAGCGGGCCGCGATCAGGATCAATCCCTTGTCTGGATCCCTTTGTTTTATGTTTAGCAGCCGACGCACCGCGTCCGGACGGTTCGGCAGGCAACCCAGGCCCCACACGCCTTCGGTCGGATAGGCCAAGACCTTGCCGTCCAGCAATGCCCTGATGCCCTCTCGGGTGTCCAGTGTACTGCCGCCCCTGTCGGAGACGTCCCCTCAGCTTTTGCGTTTTGCGCGTGAAGCGCGGCGCTTGCGCGGCGGTGCGGCGGCCAGGAGTTCCTGGCATTGTTCCAGCGTCAGTGCTGCAGGATCCTCTCCCTTGGGAACCGTCAGATTACGCTTGCCGTCCGTGATGTACGGACCATACCGGCCATTGAGCACCTGGATGCCCTGGGAGCCGAAGTCCTGGATCGTGCGGTTCGCCTCGCGGTGGCGATGTTCCGCGATCCATTCGTCCGCCTGCTCGCGCGTCACCGTCATCGGGTCTTCCCCTTTCGGCAGGGACACGTATTTTTTCGGCCCGTATTTCACGTAGGGCCCGAAGCGGCCGATGTTGACCTCGATCGTCTCGCCGTCGTCCCCTACCCCCAGCGATCTCGGCAGCACCAGCAGGTCCATCGCCTCCTCGAACGTGATGGTCTCGAAGCTCTGGTTTTCGCGAAGGCTCGCGAACCGGGGCTTCTCCTCGTCCTCCCGGTCCCCGACCTGGACGAACGCCCCGTAGCGCCCGACCCGGACACGGACCGGCTTGCCGCTTTCCGGGTCCGTGCCAAGCTCGCGCATCATCTGCGCCTTCTGGCGGGACACGGTCTTGCTCTTTTCGTCCACCTGCTGGTGGAACGGCTTCCAGAAACTGTCCACGACCGGGATCCACTCGGTTTCCCCCCGCGCCACCTGGTCCAGCGAATCCTCCAGTTGCGCCGTGAATTCGTAGTCGACGTACCGCGAAAAGTGCTCGGTCAGGAAATTGCACACCACCTTGCCAAGCGCGGTCGGGAAGAATGTCCGCTTGTCGATCTCCGCGTACTTGCGATTGGCCAAGGTCGACAGGGTGTCCGCGTAGGTGGAGGGTCGGCCGATGCCATACTCTTCCAGGGTCTTGACCAGGCTCGCCTCGGTGTAGCGCGGCGGCGGTTCCGTGAAGTGCTGGTTCGCCTTGGCCTCCTGGAGCGCTACGCGTTCGCCCTCTTGCAATTCAGGGAGGTAGCGTTCGTCACTATTTTTTTGGTTTCCGTTTCCGTTTGCTTCGTCCGAACCTTCACGGTACACCTGCATGAACCCCGGGATCCGGACATGGGAGCCCGTCGCCCGCAACTGGGTGCCTGGACCACAGTCGATATCCACGCTGACCTGATCGATCACGGCCGGGATCATCTGGCAGGCCACGGCGCGCTTCCAGACCAACTCGTAGAGTTTCTGCTGGTCAGTGCTCAGCTTGCCGCGGGTGTGTTCCGGCGTTCGCGCAGCATCGGTCGGACGAACCGCCTCGTGCGCCTCCTGCGCATTGCGGGTCCGGGTCTTGTACCGCCGGGGAGACGGCGGCATCTGATCCTCGCCATAACGCTCGCCGATGGCCTGGCGAAGGTTGTTAAGCGCGACGTTCGACAGCGTGACCGAATCCGTCCGCATATAGGTGATCAGGCCGACCGGGCCGGAGCCCAAATCAACACCTTCGTACAACTGCTGGGCGACCTGCATCGTCTTGCGCGCGGAGAAGCGCAGCTTGCGCGACGCTTCCTGCTGCAGGGTCGAGGTGGTGAACGGCGGTGCCGGGTTGCGCTTGCGCTCCTTGCGCTCCACCGACGCGACG
>JAJDWR010000082.1 GCA_022825505.1 Gammaproteobacteria bacterium
GGAGCGCCGCGCGCCGATTTGAGCCCGCCATGGATGGCGGGCGAAATTGAGCGTGAAAGGGCTGCACGCACACACCGCCGCGGCACCCGAGCAAGGAACTCAGACGCAATTCAAACTATTGCGCACGCACGCACAACAACAGAGCGATGAACTGAGACTGCATTCACCTTGCCGCACACAAACACCCGGCAAGCGAGCCAGTTACTCGCCGCTGTCCCTCACCAGGTAAGCCACCAAAGCCGCCAACTCCGAATCCGAAATCTCCGTCTTCCGAAAATTCGGCATCGTGTTCCGCCCGTCCCGCGTCAGCGTAACCACCAGTTCCTCGGTCAGATCGCTCCGATCCTCAAGCTGCGCCGGAATCTCCGTCCCCCGGTAAAGCGCCGCCAGCGTCTCCGTCCCACCCCCCGAGGCACCGTTCGGCAGCCCATGACAGATGCCGCACCACACGTCGAACACCTGCTTGCCCAGTCCCTCCGAGTCATCCTGCGCCATCGCCAGAGGCGCCGCCATTGCCAGCACCACGCCGGCAATCATTGCTGGAAGCTGCCTAAGCACCTCGCATCTCCTCGCGCATGTGCTTCGGCCAGATCCCGTAACGGCCCGCCGACAGGATCCCGTTGGGATCCACCGCATCCTTCAGCGCCTCGTGGAGCGTCAGCAGCGAGCCGTCGTTCCAGTTGTTAATGATGCTCATGATCTCCGTGTGGACCGGCGCCGGGGCGCGGTACTCCGTCCAGCCGTTGTCCACGCAGATCTGCGTCATGGCGATGTACTGTTCGCGGGTACGCGCATTCACTTCCGGGTCCGTGCTGACCGCCCAGTTGGCCAGCCCCACGCCGACGCGCTTCGTCCAGTACATCGGCAGATTGCCGTAGAAGCTGCCCATGAACGGTACGCCCAGTTCCACGTGCGCCTGCTGCATGACCTCCTGGTACTTGAGCAGTTCCTCGCCCTTCTTCGGGACCATGGGCGCGAACCAGAAATGCCCCTGGCTGGTCGAAGCCCGCCCGGTGGCGCGCACGCCCATGCCGAAGCGCGACAGGCTCGGAATGCCCAGGTTGACGCGTTCGGGATTGCCGGGCCGCTCGTTGAGCGTCGCGATCACGTCCTCGCTGAGCGGAAATTCCAGCACATGCTCGTCGCCGAACCAGCAACCGGGGATCTCCCGGGTGAAGAGGTCTTTGGTGTACTCCACGGCTGCGGCGGATATCCGGTTGGGCAGGTGCCACTTCAATTCCAGCGCCCACGCGCCGATACGGTTTTCCGTGCAGTACTGCTGCAGCGGCGCGATGTCGGGCCGCCGGTTGTCCACCACCTGCAGGAGACTGCGGTGCTCCGGACTGGGCGGCGGCATGTTGAAGAACATGAACCCGCCGCCGAACATGGGCGCGCCCATCGTCGTCATGCCGTTGACGATGCCGGCGTTCTGCAGGTAGGAATCCAGGTCGACCATCTTCGTCAGGTCTTCGTATCTCGGCACGTAGACGACCAGGCTGCGATAGCCCTCGTGGGCCGGCCGGATCCAGAAGCCCATCTTGGTGATGACGCCGAAGTTCGACTGCGAGAAAATGCCGTCGACGTACGGTCCGATGCCCCATTTCTGGTCCTGCCAGGTCTGCGATCCCTCGCAGGCGCCGGGGCCCGTGCGCACGATCTCGCCGTTGCCCAGCACCACCTCCATGCCGCAGACCGTATCCCAGCGGTCGCGGCCGTTCTCGCTGAAGGTATGGGCGAAGCCGCGCTCCAGCGCGTGGCCGATTGGGCTGCCCCAGGCCGGGTCCGGGATGTCGATGGACAGGGGTAGATTATTTTCCTCGAAGTAGTTGATGACGTCGTAGAAGCTGACGCCGGGTTCCACCAGCATGGTGTGGTTGCGGACGTCGACGTTGAGGATGCGGTTCATCCGTTTCAGGTCGAGCACGACGCTGCCGGACAGGATCGGGGACGAGCCCCCGTAGCCCAGGTTCTTGCCGGTGGAGATCGGATACAGCGGCACCAGGTACTCGTTGGCCACCCTGACGATGGCCTGCACCTGCTCCGCCGAATCCGGTGCGAGGGCGGCGGAAACCTCCGGTTCCAGGTCGGAGTTCTGGTAGATGGAATAGACGTCCTTGTAGAGCGCGGTGTCTTCGTCGCTGGTGAAGACCCACTCCTCGCCGACGATATTGGCGAACTCCTGCAATGCGCTCGCAAAGTCCTGTTCGGTTATTCCGGGAGGGATGGCCATTGCGTTTTCCTCGTTCGGGTGCTGGCGGAATGGTGATCGGGTTGCCCCGATTCTACATCAGCCGGCCGGCCGGCCATTTGCATTGTGAATGGACAACTATTTGCCCCCGATCATGTATGATTTACGGACACAACAAGAGGTGATCGAATGTTTACTCGCCGTGACCTGATGAAATCTGCGGGCCTGTCCGTTGCACTGGGTGCGGTGCCGGTAACGCTGGCCGCACGCTCGAGCGACCTGCAGGGATGGGTGGTGCTGGCGGACCCCGCAATCGAGGAATCCCTGACTCTTGCCGCGGACCTCAGCGCCCGGGGCGCCACGGTCCTGGAATTCAGCGGACGCACGGACGAGTTGTGGTACGGGACCCTCAGAGATGTCTGCACCCACGGACAGCGGCCCACGATCGCGGGCCTCGTCGACCGGCAGCGGGCCTTCGAGTTGGGGATGTTCGGCGAGAACGCCCTGTACTTCGCCGCCCAGCAGGATTTCGTGCCGGTGACCTCCGATTCGCTGGAGTCGTTCGTCCTGGCGCCGATGAATTCCCGCGAGGTCGTTCGCCTGTAGCCGCGCCCCCTCGCCGGCCCGGCCGTTCCGATTCCCTGACCGATCGCGTTCAGTCCGCGTCTGAAGTTCGACGTGGGCGCGATCACTCTGTCAGATAGCGTCCCGCGGACTCCAGGTCGCAGGGCACGTCGTCCGGCGTAAGCTCGGGCCGGTAGTCCCAGCGCGTGGTGCCGGTCACCGGCGCCGCCAGGTAGTCGGGATCCTCCATGACGTAGCTGTAGCTCAGGTGCGAGCCGTCATCGGCGAGGGTGAAGCGTTCGGACACGCGCTTCTGCGGGCCTGAAGGGACCCGGAAATTGTTGCCGGCGTAGTTCTCGCTGAAATGGCGGGTCTCCACGACCAGTGCGCCGTCTTCCCAGCTTCCGGACGAGAAGCCGTGCAGGGCGGGAATCCCGTCATCCGGAGGGCTGCGTCCATCGGTGTAGATGACCCGCTCCGCGTCCATCCAGTCGCTGTGAATCAGCACCCGGTCGTCGAGAATCTCGACCACGTTGATGGACCGGTAGAGCATCAGCAGGGGAGGGGGAAAGGGGATGCACCGGGACTGGGAGATCAGTGTGGGATCATAGGCTTCCCGGGCCTCCTCTCCCTTTTCAGTCAACGGCCAGGACCCGAAGGCGCGTATGTACGCGGTGAAGCCTTCGGGATCGGCCAGCCAGACGCCCGCCAGACTGTCGCTGACGCCGGTGTTGGCCGGGTACGTGCCCACCGCCTGCCAGGCCAGGGGCACCAGGGTGCCGTCCTCCTTGACAATCATCTGGCCCAGCGCCTCGTCCGGCCTGGTCCGGCTTGGATTGACCACCGCGGTCACACGGTCGCCGGGAGCCAGGGAAGCGGGTGTGACCCCGTGGGGCCTGAGCGAGGAGCCTTGACCTTCAATGGCGAGATCCAGCGGGTTGCCCGATGCGTCGGTGGTTCTGAGATAGAGCCAGCTATGCGGGTTGCGGTAGTCGAATTCGAGTACGACGCCCTCGTAACTCAGCTCGGTGTCGGTGTCGAAGAACGGGGTTCCGTGGTGGGCGGATGCGCCCGTCGCAGCGCACAGCGCCGCCAGTGTCGCCAGTCTGTGCCGCATCGTAACCTCTCCCCTTTGTTGTGTTCGCGACAGGATTGTCGGGATGGATTTCGATCCAACGTTACTGGAATCGCTTCTCCTGCGTCGGCGCGCGTTCCTCGTAGGTGTCGACCAACTGCCAGCGCTGCCGTACCGCGATGGCCTCGTCGTCCTCGCTGCAGGTCTCGAAGGTGAGCCTGCGAATCTGCGGAATGTTGTCGTTATTTTGCGCTTCCCGCCCCACCGGCGCCAGACGGCCGCCGCCCGGCACCGTGTTTGCGCCCAGGGTGAGGCACAGTTCCGGCGCCATCAGCGGCGCGATGCGCCCGTCGGCGGTCAGGTCGAAGTCCTGGGCCTCGCCGTCGTTGCATTCCTCGATGGGCACGAAGGAGCCGGGATTGGGATCGTGCAGGGTCATGCACAGGTCGAAATGGATGATGCGGATTTCGCCGCGTTGCTCGATCAGTTCGGCATCGAAACCCTGGTCTTCGGTGGGTCCGCGGCCCATGTAGAGGAAACAGTTGTGCCCCTGCAGCCCGCCCAGCGGCAGCGCGCCGGTCAGGTGGGCGAAGAGGTCGACGCACCACCCGCGGGAGTCGTCCAGGGGATCGATGAGCTGTATCGACACGGGCGTCACCGCCATGCCGGCAAGCGGGAGCGCGGCGGCGACCCCTCCCCAAAGCACGTTGATCAATCTTTGTTTCATGCTGGATTCACCTTGGTCCGGGTGTGGCCGTCATAGCGTATCGATATAGGCGATGAGGTCGGCGATGGTCTGATCCGTCAGGGTCTGGGACATGGCCGACATCTGCGCGCCGAATATGTCCCCGGCACTGCGGCCGCGAATACCGTCCCTGAAGTACTGCAACTGCCGCGCCTGGTACCAGTCCTGAAGGTCCGTCAGCCGGGGCGACGCCAGCGCTTCGTTGCCTTCGCCGTTCGGGCCATGGCAAACCCCGCAGGTGATGTAGGCCTGGGCGCCGCGCTCGGCGTTGCCGGGTTCGGGGCTGCTGAAATCCGCGTATTCCGAATGCCAGATGTAGGGACGGCCGGTGGTCACGGGTTCGCCGTTCAGCGTTTCGAGCGCGGCGCCCGGTTCCATGTCGGCGATGTACTCGGACAGCGCCCGGATGGTGGCGTCGTTGCGGGCCATTCCGGAAACGATGGACATCTGCAGGCCGGTGAGGTCCTCCGGGTGCATGCCGCGGACCCGGTCCCTGAAGTTGTGAAGCTGGCGCTCCACGTACCAGGCTTCCATGCCGGCCAGCGCCGGCGCATCCAGGCGTTCGCTGCCCTGGCCGCCGGGCCCGTGGCAGAACGCGCAGACCTCGTAGAGTTGCTCGGGCGGCACCGCGTCGCCGGACCCCGGGGCGTACATCTGTGCGGCGGCTGGCGCGGCGCCCAACAGGAGCCACGCCGCCGGCAGCGTGAGCACGCGGATCGGAAGAAACAATCGCATCATCGAATCAAAGCCCTGGCCGATTAATGTTCAGTGTGAGTGTCATTGTGCGCGTTAGCCACTGTCGCGTCACTCCCGCTACCCCGTAAAGTAAGAGCCTGCCGTCGGATATGCAAGGACGCTTTCGAATGAGGCACCGGGGCCGCTGGTTTATAATGCCCCGCCCCGTGGTGATGTAGCTCAGGTGGTTAGAGCGGCGGATTCATAACCCGCAGGTCGGTGGTTCAAGTCCACCCATCACCACCAGTTCGATCCGTATTCTGGCTTGTCTGGCCAGGTAAATATGGCTAACATGGCCAGAAACTCATACGGCGAAACACGATGATTCGAGCGACAATTTCCGAAGTGAAGGACGGCATGAGTGCCTTTCTCCGACGGGTGAAATCGGGAGAATCGGTGTTGATTTTTGAGCGAAAGACGCCCATTGCGCGCATCGTTCCGGTGGGGCGGGGAGGAACGGATGAAACCGGCGCGGACGACGTGGACCGGAATGCAAAGCTCGCACGGCTTGAGCAGGCGGGTGTGCTGGCGCGTAGCGGCTCCGGAAGCCCTCTGGACGTGCTGGGCGATCCGTTGCCCGCGGGCACCGGGCTTCTTCAAGCTCTGCTGGAAGAGCGTTCGGAAGAACGGCGCGAAGGCTATCGGTGAACTTTTGGGATACCTCCGCCCTTGTCGCCCTCGGTGTCGACGAGCCTCACCGGCGGCGGGCACTGCGCATTCTTGAAGAAGACGATCGGATGGCCGTCTGGTGGGGCACCCAGGTGGAATACGCCGCCGCTCTCGCCGGACGGGAACGAAACGGCACCCTGTCGACGGACGAAGTTTCGCAGCAACTGGGCCGTCTCTCCTCCCTGGCCCGAGTGTGGTATGAGGTACAGCCGAGCCGACGCATTGTCACGATGGCGCAGCGGCTTCTGCGCGTACATCCCTTGCGCGCTGCTGACAGCCTTCAACTCGCTGCGGCGCTTGCCGTTGCCGAAGATGACCCCGCCTCGGTCGGTTTCGTCTGCTTCGATGCCCGGCTGAATCAGGCGGCGTCTCGGGAAGGGTTTCCGGTTCTCGCGTCGTAGGCGCGGCAGCTGAAGCCTGCGGGTCCATCGGGCATTTGGGTATGCTATGGGACGGGAGCAGTATCGACGTGGGAGGATTCAGCATGAAGTGGATGTTTGCAGGCAAGAGGCGCGCCCCGGGTTTCACCGCTGCCCTGGCGGCGGCCGCATTGCTGGCGGCGGGTTGCGAGTCGGGCGGGCCGGCCGTCGAGTACATCGATCTGTCCGCGACCGCGCCCGGCAGCGGCACCAATACGCCCTTCACCTCGGCCATCAAGGTCAATTCCGGGAGCATCGTGTTTCTCTCCGGAACGGTCGGGGCGCCTCCCCACAGCCACCCCCACGTCCCGTCCGAGTTCGATCACCTGGATTTCAGCGCCGAGGCCCAGACCGAGCGGGTCATGGAAAGTCTCCGGGAGATGATCCGGGCGGCCGGCGGCGAACTCACCGACATCATCCAGGTGACGAAGTTCATGCGCGACGTGGAGGCCAACCAGGACATCGTTCGCGACGTGATGGCCCGTTACTGGGGCCCGGGTCACCGCCCGGCCAGCACCACCATCGAAATCGTCCGGCTGGCCACCGACCCGCGCTTCATCCTGGAGGTGGAGGCGGTGGCGGTGATCGGCGAGTAAGCACACGACTTGCACGTTGTGGACAAGCCGTGCGTCCACTCCGGCATGCTTGCCTCCGGGCTGCACGTGTCCGATGCTACAATCCGATCGGAATTATTCGCCTTGCGGCGCAACGCTTGCCGGGCAGAAATAACAATACTGAGGAGTGACTTCAATGCCGGACTTGTCACGCATCTGGAAAATCCCGTTAATCGTTTCCGGATTTGCTCTTGTTGCCATGTCAATAACTTCGTGCGCGGACGCCCAGGACCCTGCTCCGAATTCCTACGAGGCGCTTGTCCAGCTGTTTGAGGACTGGCGCGAGTTCGAACGGCCGCCGATGCTGGATGGAGCCCCGGACTACACCGCGGAGAGATTCAACGCGGCATACGAGGAACTGCCAGGCTTGGTCGAGCGGCTGAATGCCATCGACATCAGCGATTGGCCGTTGGAACAGCAGGTCGACTGGCACATCGTCCGCGCGGAGATGAACGGTTTCGACTTCAATCACCGCGTGCTTCAGCCCTGGGTCCGCGACCCCGCCTACTACCAGTCGATCTGGACCTACCAGAGCGACGTGCCGGCGCACGAGGGCCCGACCCACCACGCGGTGCTGGAGCTCTGGACCTACGACTTCCCGCTCTCGGACGACGAAGAGGATCGAATGCTTCGGGACCTGGCGGTGATACCGCCGCTCATGAGGCAGGCACAGCAGAATCTCACCGGCAACGCACGGGATCTCTGGATAGCCGGTATCCGCAACATCCGGGCACAGCGGGGGCACCTGGACAGCATCATGGAATCGGTCGGCGGCGACGCGAGCGATGAACTGACCGAGGCGATCGGTGCCGCACAGGCCGCCACCGATGACCTGGTCGCCTGGCTTGAGGCCCAGGCGCCTTCCAAAACCGGTCCGTCCGGCATCGGCAGGGACAACTACACCTGGTACATGAAAAACGTGCACTACGTGCCGTTGTCCTGGCAGGATGAGGTGGACCTGCTGCAGCGCGAACTGGACCGGGCCTGGTCGTCGCTGAAGCTGGAGGAGCACCGGAATCGCAACCTGCCGCCGCTGGTCGCCGCATCGACCCCGGAAGAGTACGATCGCCTGGCGGACGAATCGGCCGCGAAGCTCATGGCATTCCTGGAAGAACAGCAGGTCATGCCCGTCAAGGACTACATGGAGCCGGCTCTCAGGGAACGCCTCGGCACATTCATACCCGAGGACGAGCGCAACTTCTTCTGGATCGCGGCCCACTACGATCCGACCCCGCTGTACACGCACTTCTACCACTGGTTCGAGCTGGCGCAGATGCGCGAGGAGCCCCACGAAAGCCCGATCCGGCGTGGCGCGCTGCTCTACAACATCTTCGACAGCCGCAACGAGGGAACTGCCACCGGCGTCGAGGAAATGTTCATGCATGCCGGCCTCTACGACGACAACCCGCGGTCGCGGGAACTCGTCTGGATCATGCTGGCGCAGCGGGCGGCAAGGGGACTCGGCTCGCTCTACGCACACGCCAACGACATGACGATGGCCGAAGCCGGGAACGTGCACGTGGAGTGGACACCGCGCGGCTGGATGGAAAACGAGCCCGAATTGCTGCAGTTCGAGCAACACCTTTACCTGCGCCAACCGGGCTACGGGACGAGCTACGTGACGGGCAAGTACCTGCTGGAGCGCCTGCTCGCGCACCGCACCAGCCAGACGGAGGACGCGGACCCGCCGTATACGCTCAGCGATTTCTACGGTGAGCTCAACGAAGCCGGCAGCGTGCCCATTTCGCTGGTGCACTGGCAGCTTACCGGCAACGACGAGGACATCCGCGGGATCATGGAGGGCGGTTGAGCGGCGTCACCGTGGTCCACCACCGCGCGGCCCCTTGCAGCCGTCAACTCGCGAGTACCGACCCATGAGTCACCTGTCCAGATTTGCCGTCATCGCATCGGTTTTCCTGCTGGCGGGCCAGGCCCAGCCGCAGATCCACCTGGTTTCCGACGAGGTCAGGCGTGCGGCGCTCGCCAGCGAGGCGAACATCGAGCGCATGGTCATGGTGCCGATGCGTGACGGCGTGCACCTGGCGTCCCGGGTCTACCTGCCGAAGAATGCCGACGGGCCCCTCCCGACCATCCTGTGGCGGTCCCCGTACAACTTCAGCGAAAAGATGGTGCCCAACCTGGACTACTCGGACGCAAACCTGAAGTTTGCGCTGGACGCCGTTCGGCATGGCTACGCATTCGTCATGCAGTACGAGCGCGGCAAGTTCTTTTCCGAAGGCGAGTGGGAAGTCCTCGGCCACCCGCGAACGGACGGGCACGACACGCTGACCTGGATCGCCGGGCAACCCTGGTCCGACGGCAAGGTCGGCACGATCGGGTGTTCGTCCACGGCGGAATGGATCATGGGGCTGGCGAGCCTCAGGCACCCGGCGCACGTGGCGGCGGTGCCTATGGGAGTCGGCGCCGGCATCGGCCGCATGGGGCCGTACTTCGAACAGGGCAATTACTACAAGGGAGGGGTGACCCAGTTGCCCATGCTGACGTGGCTGTACAGCGAGCAGAACACGGTCCGGCCCACGTTTCCCCCGGACCTCTCGCGCGACGAACTCATCCGCGTGTCACGCTTCTACGACCTCGCGCCGGACATGCCCGCAGTCGACTGGAACGAAGCGTTTCGGCACCTTCCCCTCAGCGACGCGATCGTGGCGGCCGGAGGCCCGAACGGCATTTTCGACGAGATGGTCGACCGGGGTCCCGACGACGAGGCCTGGTACGAGGGCGGCCTGTACCACGACGACGAGGATTTCTTCGTTCCCGCGCTGTGGGTCCATTCCTGGTACGACCTCTCGGTCGCGCCCAACATCGCGCTCTTCAACCACGTTCGCGCCAATGCGAGCGACCCGCGCATCCGCGACAACCAGTACATGATCGTCGCGCCCACGGAGCACTGCCACATGTACCGCCTGCGCGACCCCCACGTCACCGGCGGCCGCGACATGGGGCGCGTTCACTTCGGACTCGACGACATCGTCTATTCGTTCTTCGACTACTACATGAAGGATGCGCCCAACGGGTTTCCCGAATCGCAGCCTGATGTGCGTTACTTCGTCATGGGTGCGAATGAGTGGCGCACAACGGATCAGTGGCCTCCGCCAGGGTCTGCGACGATGACGATGTATCTTTCCAGCGATGGCAGCGCCAATACCCTGCATGGCGACGGGCGGCTCCTGCCGGAGAGGCCCGAGGGGGCGGACAGCGACAGTTTTTCGTACGATCCGATGAATCCCGTACCGTCCCTCGGGGGCAACGTCTGCTGTCTCGGCGATGCGGTCGTGCCCGGATCCTTCGATCAGCGCCCGGTGGAGGCGCGGGACGACGTGCTCGTGTATACCAGCGAGCCGCTGACACAGGACATCGAGGTGAGCGGTTCGATCGGGGTCGTGCTGTACGTTTCCTCGGACGCGCCCGATACGGATTTCACTGTCAAGCTGCTCGACGTGGATCCGGATGGCAGGGCCTGGAACCTGGACGAGACGATAAAGCGCGCCCGGTATCGCGAAGGCTTCGACCGGGAGGTGTTCATGGAACCCGGCGAGATCGTTGCGCTCGAGTTCGCGCCGCTGGCGACGAGCAATCTGTTTCGCGCAGGCCACCGCATCCGCGTGGAGATCTCAAGCAGCAACTACCCTCGCTTCGCACGGAACCTCAACATGGGAACGCACAACGCCCGCGAGACGGAACACCGTATCGCCCGCAACGCCGTGCACCATGGCCCGGATCATCCGTCCCGGATCGAATTGACGGTCGTCGAGTGACCGCAGTCGATCTCCGCGGCAGGGTCGCCCTGGTCACCGGCGCCGCCAACGGTCTCGGCCGCGCCATCTCGGCCTGCCTCGGCCAAGCCGGCGCATCGGGCATCGGCTTCGATACCGAACCCTGCGAGAAGGGCCTGCCTGCCGGCTGGATCGAGCATCGCGGCGATGTCGTCAGGGAGGCCGATGTCGCTGGCGCGGTCGCGGAGGCCGGGGACCGATTCGAACGCCTGGACATCGTCGTCGCCAACGCGGGCCTGGTGCCGCCCTGGCAGGAAACCGAGCACCTGGACTTTGAGGAATGGGACACGGTATTCGCGGTGAACGTGAAGGGCGTGGCGGCGACGATCAAGCATGCCGTACCGTTGATGAAGCGTACCGGCGGAACGGTCATCGTCATGGGCTCGCTGAATTCCCGGCGCACTCACCCCCGCCAATGTTTGTACGCGGCCACCAAGCATGCCGTGCTCGGCATTGTTCGAGCAACGGCGATGGACCTCGGTCGGTACGGAATACGCGTGAACGCGCTCGGTCCGGGGCCCGTCGCCACGAACGCGCTGCTCGGGCGCCTGGAAACGCGGGCCCGGGAGGGTGAACCGCCCGCGGTTGAGGTTCTGGAACAGTTCGCACGCGACACTTCGCTGGGCCGCATCGCCAGCGAGGAAGACGTCGCGAGGGCCGCCTTGTTCCTGGCCAGCGACCTCTCGGATGGAATGACGGGCCAGATCCTGCCTGTGGACGGTGGTTTGCCCTGAGACGAAAGGCCGAGCCGCCGTCAGGCGGCTGTCTTGGCGCCGCCGCGGCCCCGCGCAAGCGACAGGCCCACAGCGGCGGCTCCGACCACAAGTGCAGAGACCGCGGTAGCGATCACGGCAATGGCCGGGACCATGGGAGAGTAGTTGGTGGCGGTGCGCGAGTAGAGCCATTCCGGCAGGGTCGTGTCCGCACCGCTCGTGAACACGGACAGCGGCAGATTGCTCCAGGACAAGAGAAACGCGAATAGGGCTCCCGAGACGATGCCCGGCGCCAGCGCCGGAAGCGTGACTTCACGCAGAACCTGCAGGCGGGTCGCGCCCAGATCGAACGCCGCGTCTTCCTGCATGACGTCGTAGTTGTACAGGCGGATCGAGATGACCAGCGTCACCACCGGCACGATCCACACCAGGTGCGCAAACGCGGCTGTCTGCCAGCTTGGCGTAATGCCGAGGGCAGTGAAGTAGACGAGCAGCGCGAGCCCGAGCACCGGTTGCGGGAAGAACAGCGGCAAAAGCAGAAAACGCTGAAAGGCCCGGCGTCCGCGCCAGTCGAATCGGGCAAAGGCAAGGGCGCCGAACGAGGCGAGAACAACGGAGAGGACCATCACCAGCACGGCGATCCTGAAACTGGTCAGGTGCAGGGTGCCGGTGGTGTAGCTGGCGAGTGCGTCAGCATAGGCATCGGTGGTCCATGTCCGGTGCGGAAAGAGCATGTAACGGGTATTGGAGAGCGACGCGAGCGCGACGGAGATCATCGGTATGTAGAGGAGCGCGAGTACCAGCAGGAGCCAGGCTGCCTGCAGCGAGTCGAACAATGATTTCGCGCGTCCGTTCATCGTCGCGCCAGGCGGTCCACGTCGATGCGCTTGAGAACGGGGAACACGACGGCAGCGGTAAGCAGGACCGTCAGCACCGTGAGCGCCGCGCCCAGCGGCCAGTCCTGGGCGTAGTTGAAGCGTTGCTCGATTGCGTTGGTAATCACCGTTACGGCCTGTCCCCCGAGGATGTTCATTTCCGCGTTGGCACCCAGGGACAGTACGAAGCAAAGCAGGGCGCCGACAGCGGCGCCGGGTGCCGCCAGCGGCGCCTCGATCTCCCGAAATACCTGCCAGCCGGACGCGCCCAGGTCGCGTGCGGCTTCGACCTGGTCCTTCGGTATCAGCGAGACGCCCAGCAACAGGGGGAACAGAACGAACGGAAAGTGGATGTATACGAGGCCCAACAGGGCGGCGAGCCTCGTGTACAGGATGGTGCCGATGGAAACGCCGAACAGCGCGTCGATACTTCCGGCGAGGATGCCGCCGCCCGGCATCATGAACAACGCCAGGCCGAACAGGCGGACGCTCTCGGAAATGAAGATCGGCAGCGCGATGAGCAGCGTAACCAGCGTTGCCCACCGACCGGCAAGGTGCGCCAGGACCCTGGCCGTCGGCCAGGCCAGTACCAGGCAGATCAGCGTCGTTGCCGCCGCACCCAGCGCCGACCACATCAGCGGCCGCCAGTAGCCTTCGGCAAAAGCCGTGGCGTAGTTGGTAAACGTCGGGCTTCCCGCCAAATCGAACGTGCGCGGCGGCATCAGGCTGTAGAGCGCGACGACGAGTATGGGGATGACGAAACCGGCGAGCAGGAACACAAGGACGGGGAGCATCGTCAGGATGCCGGGGTTCGGGCGGCGCATCATTCGTCCAACAGCGCCGCATCGCTCAGGTCGAAGCCCCACTCGGCCTTCGCACCGACGATGATTTCCGCCGCCTGGCCGGCCGCGACTTCCGCTACCAGGATTCTCTTGCCGGTATCCAGGTGGTAGTGGGTACGTGAACCGAGCATGTAGTCGTTGGCAACGGTTGCCGGGAAGCGAACGTCGGCCCGTTCGCCGTCATTCAGCTTGCGGAGGAACTCCGGCCGCACGGCCAGGTAGCCCGTCGCGCCGGTGGGCGCTGCGATTCCCAGTTCCGCAATCTGCCCGTTGGCGAGTTCGAAGACGTTGACCTCTCCCATGAACTCGGCGACAAAGCGGTTTGCGGGCCGATAGTAGATGTCGGTGGGCGTGCCCGTCTGCACGATCCGTCCCGCCTTCATGATGGCGATGCGGTCCGACATCACCATCGCCTCCTCCAGGCTGTGCGTGATGTAGACGAACGTCTTTCCGGTGCGGCGGTGCAGGTCCTTCATCTCGACCTCGAGGATTTTCCGCAGCCGGTAGTCGATGGAGGACAGGGGTTCGTCGAAAAAAAGTATTTCCGGGTCTGACGCAAGCGCGCGGGCCAGCGCGACGCGCTGTTGCTCGCCACCCGAGCAGTGCGTTACGCGCCGGCCGTAATAGGATTCCGGCAGGCGCACTATGCGCATCATATCCAGGGCGTGTTCGCGGCGCTCGTGCGGCGGCACCCCCTTCATCTTTTGCGAGAATTCGATGTTCTCTCCCACGGTGCGGTGACTGAAGAGCGCCAGGTTCTGGAACACCATGCAGGTCGGGCGCCGGTTGGCCGGCACGTCGGTGATATCGGTGTCGCGCAGGCGAACGCGGCCCGCGGCCGGAGTCTCGAGTCCCGCGAGAATCCGCAGCAACGTGGATTTACCGCTTCCCGAGGGGCCCACGATCGTGAAGAATTCGCCTTCGCGGATCTCAAGCGACACGTCGTCCAGGGCGATCACGTCGCCGAATCGTTTCGAAACCGCCCGTGTCGACAGGATCGTTCCCATGCTGTCCGCGGTCACTTATACGGCGTTATGTGTTTGATGGAGCACCAGTCAGCCGCGGGCGCGTATTGCGGCGGCGTAGATATCGTACAGCCGATCGTAGTCCGGGACGATGTCGAATTCGACGGAGTTTTCGATGCGTTCGTCGAATTCGTCCCACTGCAGCGCGGCAAGCTGTTCGGTCGTGAACTTCGACAGCACCTCCGGCTGGGCCATCTGACTGACGGGCTGAAGGTTGCCGTTGCCGTTTGCAACGATCCAGGCAGGTTCCGGTTCGGTGATCCATTCGAGGAAATCGAGCACGTCCTCACCGGAGCCGGGATTGGCGACCGCTGAATTCAGCTCGATCCAGTTGATGCCGCCCTTGCCCCCGGCGGGCCCCCGGTACGGCGTGATGGCGTAGAGATTGTCGACGCCTTCCAGCCGCGCGGACGTGATGCTGTAGGTACCGCCGGTAAAGTACGCGTCGATTTCACCGTTGATGACGGCAAGGTTCAGTTGCGCGAAGTCCGTGGTGATCATTCTTGCGTTGTTTATCCACCGCCTGGCGGTGGCCTCGAACGCCGTATAGTCGTCCCCGGTCTTCTCGCCGAACGGGTCGATGCCGGCGCCCATGCAGATATCCATCACGTTCCAGTCTTCGTAGGCGAGGATGCCATAACGGTTCGCGAAGTCGGGGTTATTGAACAGGTCCCATCCTTCGTCCTTGGCCAAGCCGGGCGAAATGACATCGGAATTGACGACGAAATCGAATGTCTCGAAGCGCTGCACGACCCCGAGCAGGTGTTCGCCGTCTTCGCTCATCGCCCAGTAGTAGGGCGGGGCGAACTTCTCGAACATGGCGCCGTACAGCGGCTCGAATCGCTCGCGCGGCAGGTCCCGGATCAGTCCCGCCGGCCACAGTTCCTTGCGCGCCCAGGGATTGTTCAGATTGACGAAATCCCAGACAGCGGTTTCCCCGGCTCGCAGGCGATTGACGGAGGTCGGGTCGGATATGTGAATCTCGTAGCGGATCGATCCTCCCGTCCGGTCGCGCCAGAGGTCCAGCAGGCGGGGGTCGGCGTAGGCGTCCCAGGTCAGCAGCGCGAGTTCGCCGCCCTGCTCCCGCGCCGGCCCGCAACCGAACATGGCGGCGCCCGCGGACGCGGCGAGGCCCGCGACAAACTGACGCCGGGTCGGCGCAAGTTGCAGCGAACTTCGGCCGCGAAGCGGATTTCGCGCGGCCAATTGCCGCAGCTTCAAATCACGGCGCATGTGTTGCTCCCTCTCAGCCGCAGAAGTCTGGCGCTCTGCCCTCTGAAACGACATTGTCAATCGGATGAAGCACCGGAGTCAGTTCGCCGACGGCATTTCCGGGCTGTTCCAGAAACGCTCCATCTGGTCCGAATTCCCGGTGAGTTCCCAGCGCACCAGCGCCAGTGGAATCTGCCCGTAGGCCAACAGGTCGTCGTGGAATTCCCGCCAGTCGATGGCGTAGTCGCCGTCGACGTAGATCTCGGCGAGCATCTGCTCGATCTGCTTCTTGCCCACGATGTAGCTGGTGGCCTGGTAGGGCCAGCGGACGTACAGATCGACCTCTGCCCTTGAAATGTGCTCCTCCATCCCCGGTACGCGGTCGATCTGGTATTGCACGGCTTCGTCCATGGTCAGGTCGCCGGTGGAGAGGTAGATGTCCAGCGGAATTCGCACGGCCCGGAGCAGCAGGAAGTTGTACGTCAGTTCACGCGTGCGGGGTCCCCGCAGATAGGGGTAGGCCATGTCGAGAAACAGCTCTTCCCAGTAATGAGCCCAGCCCTGGGAGAAGCCGGTATCGCGATGGCGCGCGCGGATGGGGCAGGCGTTGCGCTGCGTGACCTCGGCCTCGAAGTAATGGCCGGGCCAGTCCGAATGCTGGTAGTCGGTTATGGGGTCCAGGCGCATGACCCGCTCCCAATAGGTATTGGTGAACCAATGGTCTTCCGGCACGACGAAGAGGCGCTTCGTGTTTTCCGGTTGAGGCTCGGTGGGAAATCCCAGCAGGCCGGGCCGGTTTCCTACGCCGCCGAACGGTTCCTGCCACGTGCCGAGCTGCAGGTAGGACTCCCCGATGTAGGGATGGAAGCTGATGAGATCCATGTCCTCCAGCCAGTACTTTGTTTGCAGGTAGGTCAGCCGGAACCACTCGATCCATTCTTCGGTCGTCGGCATCCTGTGATCCTTCAGGCCCTCGTTGAGCTTTTCCTCCACGGCGATGGACATCAGGAAGCGGTTCTTCTCGTACTCGCCCATGGCCAGCAGTTCCCCGGTGTTCCAGGGCGAGAAATTGACGCGCTCGAAATACCATTCCATGTTGTCGATGCCGACGTTCGGCGCGCCCTGCATCATTGGCAGGCTCTGCTCGATCCACTCGGCATATTCTTCCAGGGCGATCGCGGCATCGGCGGCCGCGCTGCGCAGCCTCCCGCGATGCGATTCGGGAAAATGCGGTTCCAGCAGGTCGACGCCGGCGGCATATTTTTCGCGAATGTCCTCCACGTGCCTCAGGCTTGCATGGGCCAGTTCGGGGGCGGCGTCCTCGAAGACGATGTTTTCCGGGCCCTGCGCAAGGATTCCTTCGGTGCGTTCGAAGGCCGCGATGATGGCCTCGGCCTTCTCCTCCGTGTAGGGAACCACGTCACCCATTTCGCGCGCGACGCCGTTGATTGCGTGCTCCACGTAGAACCCGGCGTTGGTCTGGAATTCGCGCAGGATGTGGTGTTCGAAATAGACGTCGTCAAGCTCCGCGCGAAGCAGGAGATAGTCCACCTGGTCGTGCACCGGCCACCCGGTGCGGTCCAGGGCGTTCAGGCGGCGGCGAAATTCCGCCAGTCCCTCGGTC
Source organism: Gammaproteobacteria bacterium (assembly GCA_022825505.1). Classification (GTDB taxonomy): domain Bacteria; phylum Pseudomonadota; class Gammaproteobacteria; order Steroidobacterales; family Rariloculaceae; genus UBA6522. Next base: position 17,095 of record JAJDWR010000082.1, read on the forward strand.
TGTGCTTCGACGACGGCGGCAAAATCGGGGATTTCATCGCCGATGGCGTTGGGACGCCACGTTCTCGCCCGGAACAGCGGGCTTCGAAATGCCCGGAATTCCTCGGCAAGCTGGACGAGTTCCCCGGAGACGTGAATGGCGTATCTGTCGTCCTGTGCCAGGGCGGGGAGCGCCACGATGCCGGCAATTATTCCGGCGGCCATGGTCAGGGTGATTGGACGAATCTTCATGTTCGTTTCTCCTTTCTCAGGTCTGTTTCTTCTTGTAGGCGCGCCAGGTCATGGCCCAGCGGCCGGGCTCGTCCAGCGATTCCGGCCCGAGCTTGTGAATCGCCTGGTTGTGCGGCGCGGTCTTGACGATTTCGGGATTCGAATAGGCCTCGTCCGAAATCTGCTGCAGAACGGCGATCCAGTAGTCGACATCCTCCTTTGACCACATCTCGCCGGCCTCCGGCGTAAACGGCTGCGGGACGACCCAGGGTTCGTGACTCAGCCAGAATGCGTCCACGCCGAAGTCGACCATGCGGTTCTGCACGTCCATGACGCTGACGCCGGTGTCCTCGTAGAGCTGGCCGAGACTGAATCGCGTCATTTCCATGCGCCAGGAGCCGATATCCGGATGCGAGCGCGTGATGCCCCGGATCTTCAGCAGTTCCCGCTCCATGTAGTTGTTGATCAGCACCGACATGTCGGATGCCTCCGCGATGCCCTCGGCGCCCATCGCGCGCGTCCAGGCGTAGGCCTTGGCCAATTGGTGCACGTTGCCCCAGTACTCCCGGACACGCCCGATGCTCACGGGCGAATCGTCGACAAGGTCGAATCGATCTCCCGCTTTTCTCACGATGGGGCCCGGCAGGTATCGGGCGAGTTCGGCCGTACATCCGTAGGCGCCGACGGCAGGGCCGCCGCCGCCCTTGGCGACGCCGAATGTCTTGTGCAACATGAACATGCACGCGTCGAAGCCCAGTTCTCGGGCCCGGACCTTGCTCATGACGCCGTTGAAATTGGCATGATCGTAGAAGCAAAGCCCGCCGGCATCGTGTACGACCCGGATCCATTCCCTGATGTTCGGGTTGTAGATTCCCATGTCGTCGGGATTGTTGATCATCAGCGCCGCCGTGCGCTCCGAGACGGCCGCCTTGAGCGCATCCAGCGACGGATACCCGTCCGGCTCCAGCATCAACGTGACCACTTCGAAGCCGGCGGCGGCCGAGGTCGCCGGGTTGCAGGGGTGCGCCTGGATGCTGGTGATGATCTGGTTGCGCTGTTCGAGTTCGCCTCGCCCGGCGTGGTATGCGCGGGTCAGGCAAGCGTGCGCATAGGCCGCGTCGGCGCCGCCGGCAGGTTGAAAGGTGAACTGGTCCATGCCGGAGAGTTCGCACAGCAATTCGTTGAGATTGTGGGCGATTTCGAGCGCGCCCTGAAGCGTCGACGGGTCCTGTCCGGGGTGCAGGTCGGCGATCCAGGGCCGCGCGGCCAGGCTTTCCGTGAGGCGCGGGTTGTACTTCATCGTGCAGGTGCCGAAGAGGCTGATCCCCATCATGCCCAGCGTCTGCTGGGAAAGATGGAGGTAATGCCGCAGCACGTCCGGTTCCGACATTTCCGGCAATTCCGGGCCGGACGGGCGCCGCATGGATGGCGGGACCAGCGCCTCCGCGGAGCCGGCCGCGGCGGCAACATCCGCTTCCGCGGCGGGAAAATGACAGCCGCGGCGGCCGCGGACACCCATTTCCATCACCACCGGTTCGTCCCACACGGCCGCGTGGTACCTGCGAAGCTGCACGCTCATGTTCTCAGGACCTCTGCGAGCGTATCGGCGAGGCGCTGGATGTCGGCTTGCGTGTGCTGTTCCGTCACGCAATACAAAGCGCTCCGGCCAAGCTCCGGAAACGTCTCGCTCAAGTCGATGCCGCCGAATACGTCGCGGCGCAGCAACGCGGCGTTGATGTCGGCCACACGCTGGCCGGTGTCGTCGAAATTGACCACGAATTCCTTGAAAAAGCCGCGTTTCGCAAGGACCCGTATGCCGTCGATTCCGTCCAGCAGTGACGCACAGTAATGTGCGCGCTGAATGATGAGTTCGCCCAGTTCGCGGAACCCGGCGGGTCCCAGCAGCGCCATGTACGCGGCTGCCGCGATTGCCCACTGGTAAGTCGAGTTCCCGGTCCAGTCCTTGCCCTCTTCCCGCATGCCATACGAACTCTGGTGGGCCAGTGCAAGGCCGAAGCCGTGCTCGCCATGGGTGGTTTCTGCAATGCTGACCATCAGCGCGGGATACTCGTATGCGTACAGCGGTTCGTCGCGGGAGGCGATGAACCCGCCGAGGCCGCCGCCGCAGTTCATGTGTATGCCGAGAGGCTGTATGGAACCGACCGCAAGGTCGGCGCCGTACTGCCCCGGCGGCTTGAGGATGCCGAGGGAAATCGGGTCGACGCCCGCGATGGTTTCGGCGCCGCAGGCCTTGGCTGCTGCGGCGATCGCTTCCGCCTGGTGTTCGATTTGTCCCAGGTAGCCCGGATTCTCGAAATACACCGCGGCGATCTCGTCATTCAGTTTGCCTTTCAGGTCCTCAAGATCCAGCAGCAAACTGTCCGGATCGCAATCCACCTCGACAATTTCGATGTGCGACGACATTTCCGCAGGTTCGCAATAGTTCCTGATCACCGCGGATCGCTCGGGGTCCAGGAGTTGCGGCACGAGTACCTTGCTGCGACCGGTGATTCGCGCAGCCATGCGGATCGCATGGCCGGCTGCACAACCCCAGCTGTAGACGGGCAGGGCCACCAGGTCCATGCCGAGGAGTTCGCCCATCTGGCTGGTGAATTCGAACCATGCCTGGTTTCTGCCCAGGTCCGACGACGGCGTGCCCCACACCGGCGTCAGGAATTCGCTGCGCTGCACGATTTCGTCGCAGATCGCCGGCACGTGATGGTGCCAGCAACCGCCGCCGAGGAAGCTGAGCGCATCCTCACAGGACCGGTTCTTCGACAACAGGTCGGACATGTGCCGGCGAAGCTCGGATTCCGAGGTCAGGGCGGGCGGCAACTGCAGCGGTTTCTTCAGCCTGTGGTCGTCGGGAATCTGGGAGAACAACGCCTCCACCGAATCGATGCCAAGTGAAGCAAGCAATTGGCGGCGCACAGCCGGAACCGAATTCGGCATGTATGGGTGTGCGCGCGACCTTGCCAAGAAACGCTCCTGAAATCCTGGTTGTCCTGTTGCCTCCCCGCAGGAAGCGGGAAGTTCATTGGCTCTACAGTGTTATATTGGCACAAGTCTATATCACTGCGCACAGACGTTCGCACATTGAAACAAATCTTGCGCCGGAGGCGGGCGTGGAGCATCGGCTGGGCCTGATAGTCAATCCCGTTGCCGGGATGGGAGGGTCCGTCGGGCTCAAGGGTACCGATGGCGAATTGGCGGCGGTGGCCCGGAAGCTGGGGGCATTGCCGGTCGCTGCCGAGCGGGCGCAAAAGGCACTGTCACAGCTCAGCGGGTTGGGCGACAGGCTCGCGATTTTCACATGCGCCGGTGAGATGGGCGCGGATGCGGCAGCCCTTGCCGGTCTCGAACCAACAGTGCTCACAGCGGCAGCAGGCCGCGAGACGATCGCCGCCGATACCCGAGCCGGGGCAATGGCCATTGTCGATAGCGATCCGGACCTGCTGCTGTTTGTCGGGGGAGACGGCACCGCGCGTGATGTCCTGAAGGTCATAGACCGTAGAGTGCCGGTTCTGGGCGTGCCGTCAGGCGTCAAGATGCACTCCGCAGTGTTTGCGGCCAGCGCGCGGGCGGCGGGAGAGATCGCGGCTCGATTCCTCCGTGCACGTGACCGGCAGTCCCTGCTCGGGGATGCCGAAGTCCTGGATCGTGACGGCAACGGCACAGGCGAGGCGTCGCTGCGGATTTACGGCATCATGCGCGCGCCCCGGCCGGGCTTTCTCGTCCCCGGTGCGAAGGCCGCGAGTCCCGTGTCGGAAGAGGCAGCGCTCGGTGCGGCCATAGCACGTGTGGTGGCCCGCATGGACGATTCGTGCATTTCCCTGCTGGGCCCGGGAACGACAATGCAGCTGGCAAAGCGGCAAGTCGGCTTTGAGGGTACGCTGCTGGGTGTCGATGCGGTGCGGAACGGGTCCTGTCTGGCGACGGACATCGCCGAGCGGGAGATATTGCAGTTGCTCGGCGGGCATGGGTGCGGACGCATTGTCGTCAGCGTCGTCGGCGGACAGGGGTTCCTGTTTGGCCGCGGCAATCAGCAGTTGAGCCCGCGGGTCATCAGGAGGGTCGGGAAGGACAATATCGATATCATCTCGTCGCTGGAAAAGCTGACGGCGCTACCGTCGGGTTGTCTGCTGGTCGATACGGGCGACGAAGCGCTCGACGAGGAGCTCTCGGGCCATATGCCGGTGGTCGTGAGCGGTAACAGGACGGCCATGATGCCCATCCGCAGCACATCGACGGGGTCGGCGCCATAGTGGCCATGCCGGGCGGGAACGCGGGGTGGCGCGACTACCGGAAGGCGGGTCGGCCGGGGGGGCTTGAGCGCCGGTCAGCGGCGGCGCAACCAGAAGGCGTACGAATCGGGCAACAGCGAGCAGGGGTCCGGGTGGCCGAGTTTTTCTGCAGCGTGGTATGCGAAGTTCGACTGGTGCATCATCTGCCGGCCCATCGCTACCAGGTCCGCGCGCCCGGCTGCAATGATTTCGTTGGCCTGCTCCGCCTCGGTGATCAGCCCTACCGCCATGGTGGGTATTTCGGCTGAGCGCCTGACTTCTTCGGCGTAGGGGACCAGGTAGCCCGGCGACGGCTGGATCAGGGCCCGGCCCGAGGGCCCGATAATGCCCCCGGAGGAACAGTCGATCAGGTCCACACCGGCGCACTTCAGCGCCTTTGCGAGGACAACCGTATCGTCAATTTCGATCCCGCCCTCAATGCCGTCAACGGAAGACGTGCGGTACAGCAGCGGCATCGAAGCGGGCATCGCGGAACGCAGCGCTTCGGCGACCCGCACGGGGAAACGCAGCCGATTTTCCATTGACGGCCCGCCCCATTCGTCGCCGCGCCTGTTGGAGATGGGGGAAAAGAAGCTGTTGACGAGATAGCCGTGGGCGCCGTGGATTTCGATGAAGTCGAAGCCCGCCCCGATGGCCCGCATGGCTGCTTCCACGAACGCGTTGATCGTCCGGTGAATTTCGTCGACCGTCATGGCCCGCGGAGTCGGCCAGCCTTCCGTCATGGGAATGGCGCTCGGCGCGATGGTCTCCCAGGCGCTCGACGGATCGTATTCCGTCAGCGGAGCGGCGCCTTCGAACGGCAGCGCCGCGCTGCCCTTGCGTCCGGCGTGGGCCAACTGAATTCCGACGGGAATGCCATGGGCGTGGTAGAGCCCCGTGATCTGCGACAGGCGCTCAACGTGACTGTCGCTGTAGATTCCGAGGCATCCATGCGTGATGCGTCCGTTCCGGGTAATCGCCGTGGCCTCGACCAGCGCACCGCCGACGCCGCCCAGCGAAAAACGGCCATGGTGGGCGAGGTGCCATTCCGCCGCATGGCCGTCGTCGGCACAGTACTGGCACATGGGGGTGACGACGACCCGATTCGGAAAGGTGACGTCCCTCAGCGGGAAGGGTCGAAAGAGTGGCGGCAGCGCAGACCGCTGCGAACTTTCGCGGTGGCTGGACGACATTCGTGGTGGCGCTCTATCCAACTGATACTTGCGTATCAGTGGCCGCAGACCCGCCCCAGGCAAGGCGCCGATGCGCAAGTATCAGTTGGGTAGGGCACTACAGTCCGGACGGAGTTACCCGAATTTTGCTCTTTCCTGGGTACCGGCGGCAAACGACTCCACTTCGTCCATCAACTTGACCATCTTCCCGCAGCGGTCGATCCCTTCCTGGCCCAGATCGCTGAATTTCGTCAGCGGTTCGCGCACGTCGCCCACCGGGTAGCCGGCCGCTGCCGCGAGGGCCTTGGAATAGCACTGGTGGCCGTATAGCGGATGACCCTCGGCGATCGTGTCGTTGATGCGGTCGGCAAGCACCTGAATGTGCGTTGCTTCCTCGATGCGGCCGGCCACCAGCAGGTCCCACATCCGCGACGTCGAATAGGGAATGTAGTTGCCGAAGGGATTGACGTAGCCCACGGCGCCCAGCAGGCAGCTTTCCACCGGCCGCTCGCCGGCGAATACGTTCATTACGCCGTCGGTTTCCTCGACGATGTCGAACACGCGGCCCACGTCCATGCTGGCCTCCTTGATGTAGCGAACATTTTCGAAGGCGCGGGTCAGGCGGCCGACGAGTTTCGCAGAGATGTCGACGTGAGAGGTGAAGGGGTTGTTGTACAGCATGATCGGGATGGATACGGCTTCACAGATCGACCGGTAGTAGTAGAAGATCTCGTCTTCGGTGGGTGTGTAGTAATACGGCGGCAGTATCATCAGCCCATCGGCGCCTAGTTCTTCGGCCTCACGGCTGTAGCGAACCGCGTTGGGCGTGTGGGCATTCATCGATCCGACCAGGACATCCATGCGGCCGTTGATGTGTTCGATGGTCGCGGCCACGAGTTGCCGCCGCTCGTCATCGGTGATCGTAAGGAATTCGCCGGTCGTTCCAAGGACGATGATCCCGGGAACGTCGCAGGCGATTTGCCAGTCCAGGAACTTCTTCCATGCCTCCGTGTCAATCGCGCTTCCGTCTTCAGTAAACGGGGATACCGAAACGGTATAACTACCGCGGAACTCTTTTGACATGGGCTGTCTCCGATGATCGATTCAGGGGTATTCGGACGTTCCCCTGTTCGTGCGCGCTATGCGCCCATAAGTTAACATAGCGCACAAATCGTTGTCGCCTCTTCCGCCATCCCGGGGTCGCAGATTGTCGGACGTCATCGTCATAGGCGGCGGAATCGCCGGGTGCTCCACCGCGTACTTCCTCGCTTCCGATGGTGCAGACGTAACGCTTCTGGAGCAGTTCGAGCTGGGTACGCTCGCTTCCGGCGCAAATGCCGGCAGCCTCCATGCACAGATTCAACCGGAGCCGTTCGCGGATTACGGAATGTCCTGGGCCCGCCGGTTCCTGCCGGCATTGCCGTTCTTCGCTCAATCGATGGCGATGTGGCGGGAGTTCGGGTCTGAATTCGGGGCGGACCTGGAGGTCTCGCAGACGGGTGGCCTGGTACTGGCCACGACCGGCCGGGACATGCGCCTCATGGAGGACAAGGTCCGCCTCGAACGGGGCGCGGGTCTGGACTCGGAGCTATGGAGCGCCGAAGATGTCCGGCGCCGCGCACCGTACGTCTCCCGGCGCGTCATCGGCGGCGCCTACTGCCCGCTGGAGGGCCAGGCCAATCCGCTGACTGCCACGGCGGCGATCGGCCGTGCCGCGCAAGCGCTGGGCGCAGCCGTCCTGACCGGACGGAGGGTCGTTGCGATCCGCCGAATCCGCACCGGTATGGAGGTGACCACCGATCGCGGCTCGTATCGTGCGGCCCGTGTCGTCAACGCGGCCGGAAACGACGCTGCGCGAGTCGCCGGTCTGCTTGGCGGGCGCCTCGGCATTCGGTCCCTTCCGATTCAGTTGAGCGTCACCGAGCCCGTCGCACCGGTCATCGGGCACCTGCTGTACTCCGCCAGCGAGTTGTTGACGCTCAAGCAGACCCGCAAGGGAACGGTCCTGATCGGAGGCGGTTGGCCTGCTGAGATCGACGGTCGGCGCCGCCCGCGCGTCGCGGGCGGCTCGCTGCTGAACAACCTGCGCGTGGCTGTGGCCGCGGTGCCGGCCATCGCCTCGGCGCGCATCGTCAGGACCTGGGCGGCGGAGGTCAATGGAAACGATAGCTGGCTGCCGGTTATCGGCGAGATGCCCGGGGCCGGCGGGTTCTATTTCAATTGCGTACCGTGGATGGGATTCAGCGGAGCACCGGTGGCCGGGAGGATTGTCGCGAGCCTCGTTCAGGGCCGCGAACCGCCGGTGGATTACGATATTTCCCCGTTCCGCCCCTGAGCCTGGCAGTTTTCGCATCGGTCCCGCTGCGCTGACGCGAAAGGAACTGCGAAGGTAGTTCCATGCAAGTCCGTGGCAAAAGTCCCGCCGCGGGATCAGTGCTTGAGAATCTTGGAAACGAAATCCCGGGTGCGCGCCTTGGTCGGTGAATCGAAGATTCGTGCGGGGGACCCGCATTCGACAATCCTTCCTTCGTCCATCATCGCGATTCGCGTCGAAACTTCCCGGACGAAGGCCATTTCGTGCGACACGATCAGCATCGTGATGCCTTCGCTTGTCAGGGCGCGAATCGTATCGAGTACCTCGTTGACCCGTTCGGGATCGAGAGCCGAAGTCACTTCGTCGAGCAGCAGGATCTCCGGGTTCGTGGCCAGCGCGCGGGCGATGGCGACCCGTTGCTGCTGGCCGCCGGAAAGTTCGTCCGGATAGGCGTCCTTCCTTTCCGCCATGCCGACCCGTTCCAGCAACGACATGGCGTCTTCCTCCGCCTCGGCCCTCGGGCGTTTCTTTATCTTGATCGGCGCGACGGTCACGTTGCGAAGAACCGTCATGTTCTGAAACAGGTTGTACTGCTGGAACACGATCGACATGCGGTCGCGAACGGCCTTCACGCTCCTGCGGTTACGGTAGTTGACCTTTTCGCCGGCGATGCTGACTTCGCCTGCGGTCGGCGGCGTCAGCCCGATGAGCACTCTCAGCAACGTGCTCTTGCCCGAGCCGGACGGACCGATGAGGCTCACGACCTCGCCCTTGCCGGCATCCAGGGAAACGTCTCTCAGTACCCGGACAGAGCCGTACGCACTCGACAGGCCTCTGATCTCAAGATGCTTCAAGACGTTTTTCCAGGCGAATGGCGAGTCGGCTGAGGGGATAGGACATCGCAAAATAGCACACCAGCACGACTCCGAACCCCAGAACGGGGGAAAACCCCCGGTTCACGAGCATTTCCCCGGCGAAAGTCATTTCTATGACGCCGAGCTGCGATGCCAGCGACGTGTCCTTGATGAACATGACGACAAATGCGGCCGCCGGTGGAAGAATTACCTTCCAGGATTGCGGCAGGATCACCATGAACAGGGTTTGCAGCCCGTTCAGGTTCAGGACTTTCGCTCCCTCGATCTGCTGCATCGGCACCGACTCCAGTCCCGAACGAATGATTTCCGACAGGAATGCCGTCGACAGCAGGCAGACCGACACGGTGGCGATGCCGAACAACGAGGTCCCCGGCATCAGGGGTTCGATGACGAACAGCACAATGAACAGGATGACGAGAAACGGAATGCGGCGAAAGATCTCGACATAGGCGATACCCAGCAACCGGGGCAGGAAGAGTACCGGCCCGGTGGTCTGTCGAAGCACCGCGATCAGAAAGCCGAACGCGAAGCCCACGGAACAGCCGGCGAACGTCATCCCCAGGGTGCGGCCCGCCGCCTGCAGGATGAAGATCACGTTGTGGTAGCCGAAGAAGAGCGGGATTTGTTCAGCGATCTGTTCGAGCATCAGAACACCTTTGCCCGTACCCGGAACGCCACCCGCCCGACCAGCGCCAGCGAGGCGCTGGCGAGCACCGTCAGCACGACATAAATGACCGCGACCACCATGAACGTCTCGATGGTGCGCAGGTTGGCTGTGCTGATGTTGATCGCCCGCCCCGTCAGCTCTTCCACGCCGAACAGCGCCGCCATGGAACTGCCCAGAACCAGCCAGATGAAGAAGTTCGACAGGGGCGCATAGATGGTCCTGGCTATGTGGGGGAGCATGACGTTGACCACGATCTGCAGCAGCGACATGCCGAGCGCCGTCGCCGCATCGATTTCGGACCGGCGTACGGATATGACGCCGGCCCTGAGGATCTCCGTCAGGTAGGCGCCGGCGTTGAGCGTCAGGCCGATCAGCACCGCGGTCATGGAACTGAGCAGAATGCCGGCATCGGGCAGGGCGTAGTACAGCAGGAATATCTGTACCAGCGCGGGCGTGTTGGTAAAGAAGGTCACGTACGAGGAAGCCACCCGGCGGCTGAAGCGGCCTCCATAGACCTTGGCGACTGCGCCGAATACCCCGATGAACGCGCCGCACCAGAAGGTGACGAACGCGATCTGAAGCGTTACCAGCGCCCCGCCGAGCAGGTAGGGCAGCTCCCTGAATACCACCGAGAACTGAAAGGTGTAATCCATTGTGCTGGCGCCGGCGACTTACCCTGGCCGTCAGCGCCCGTTGACGCTGTCCGGGAAGGCATTGCCGGGTCTGTTCCCGGATGGCGTCAACAGGCCCTGGTTCACCGGCAATGAACTTCAGAAATACGGGGCGGGTTCGATGGGCACGGCCATCGGTGCGCCGTACCACATGGTCCAGAGTTCATCGACGACACCCGACGAATGCAGGTCGTAAAGGAGAATGTTCAGGAAGTCGATGAGATTGTTGTTGCCCCTGCCGACACCGATGCTGCAATACGCCACGTAGATGGGATCGGTCAGTACTCGCCAGTTCACGTTGCGGTAGTTCTCGGTAAACCTTATGAAGAAATCCACGTTCTCGACCAGGGCGTCGGCGCGGCCCTGGGCGATGGCGCGGATCGCGTCGGCGTTGCCGTCGACCAGCAGGACCGAGGGGTTGGGCAGCCGGTCCCTGAGCAGCTCCACCGACAGGTTGCCCCTCATGTTGACCAGCGTGATGTCCTCCGTGTCGAGTTCCCGCCAGTTCGAGATATCGACCTCGTCCGTGGTGATGACGCCCATGGATTCGGAATGCAGGGGAACGGTATAGCCGATGAGCTTGGACCGCTCGGGTGTCCGGGTCAGCGCCCCGAGTGCGATATCGATGCGGTTGGAGACCAGGAAGGGCACGCGTTGCGCTGTCTCGGTGCTGACAAACTCGGCATCGACACCGATGGCATCGGCAATCCTGTTGCCGATGTCGATATCGAACCCCTCGAGCTGGTTCGTCAGCCCGAACGAACTCATCGGCGGAAAGTTTGGGTTGACCCCGATTCGAATGGTTCCGTCGCTGATGATCTCGTCCAGGGTCCGGGCGCCGCCGGATGCCGCGAATCCGGCAACGATCAGGGCAGTGAACAGAAAGATTGCACGTCGCATGTGTCGACCTCCGGTTTCAGCGGCCATGACGATGGCAGCATCCGGGAATTTTACCGAATGTAGCTGGCGCCGTTCACGTCCAGCGTCGCCCCCGACAGGTGCCGCACCTGCCCGGAAGCCAGGTAAGCGGCGAGTTCGGCGATTTCCTTCGGCGGAACCCATTCATTCATCGCCAGCGACTCGGTGACTGCCGATTCCCCGCCCTGGGTTGCGGCGAACTGCTCCGACAACCTGGTGCGCACGACCCCGGGCGCGATGACGTAGGCAAGGACGCCCTTGCGGGCGTACGCCCGGGCAACGGTCTGCGTGGCGTTGTGAATCGCCGCCTTGGATGCGCCATAGGCGATGTTGTCGGGATTGGTCACGCCCTTCTGGGCTGACCAGCTTGAAATCGTCACGATGATGCCGCCACCGAATCGTGCGAAGTGTTCGACGGCGCGCCGCATCAGCCGCGCGGGTGCGAGCACGTTGATGAGGAGCGATCGCTGCCACGTTTCGTCCCACGCTGCGAGCGGTTGGTCGAAACCGCCGTTCCACAGCATGACGGCGGCATTGTTGATTACCACGTCAACGCGGCCACGCCAGCCGGTCGCCGCATCCCAGAGCGCTTCCACATCGTCGAGTTTCGAAAAATCTGCCTGGAGCAGGAGTTTCCTGGCGTCGCCGATCCCGCTGCAGGCACTCCTGGCTCCGCCGGAGTCGCTGTGGTATTGGGCTATGACGTGGGCCCCGGCGTCGCCGAGCGCCCGGACGATTTCGGCGCCGATGCCTTTCGATGCTCCAGTCACAAGAATCGTCTTTTCGGAAAGGTCGTACACGCACCGCCTCGGTCAGGGCCTGTTAGCAGACGGTCTCAGCAGCGGCCGGTGACCGACATTCCGACCGCCGGGTGTATTGCCCGAACCGGCCATCGGGGTGCAAACAATTGTGTGCAATGTGAGCCGAAAATTGCAAATGCTTCAACAGAACCGCCCCCGGAGAGGAAGGGGTTGCGGCCCCATGGCGAGGGCGTCAAGACAAGCACATGGGAAGCGGCTGGCGGTGTCGGCGGAGATCGTGGCGGTGGAGGCACAGCCGCCGTGAAGTGCTTCGGCAGGCTGAGGCTCAGAGCCTGACGGCGTGAATGAGTTGTCCGACGGAGTCGCCCGTGGCGCCCACGTCGAACGGGGAAACCTCGGCATCCGACCAGGGTTCGGCGCCCAGAATCTGCTCCACTCGTGCGAGTCGAGGCCCGGAGAGGGACGCTGACAGCATGTCCCGGACCCGCTGCCGTTCGCCGCGGAGGCGTTTGAGGTTTTCGTTGAGCCAATCCTCGACGTCGGCGGGGCGGTACCTTTCGAATCGATTGGCCGTCTCCAGGATTCCGCCACAAAGTTGGTGTACCAGGGTGGCGGGAGGTTGGGCAGCGCAGTGCGATTCCGCCCTGCGCAGGGCCTCGGTGAGTTCGCGCGTCGCACGGCTCACCTTGCGCCTGCGAACATGAGCCCTGACGAATGCCTGCATCGCGGCAAAGGGTCCTTTCGCGCCCAGCAACAGGTCGATATCCACCAGTTTGGCGCGAGCCTGGGCAACCACGGCGCTGCCGTCGCCGTGCGCCAGCCATTGCAGCCGGCCGCCCGGCGCCAGCACGCGCGCGGCTTCGCCCAACGCGGGTTCGAGATCCGCATACTCGAGGCCGTATTGCGAGACCACCGCGTCGAAGCTGCCATCGGCAAACGGCAATGACTCCGCCGCCGTCTTGCCGATGAATTGCGCGGCCGCCAGATCGGCGCCGTGCTCCGGCAGGAAGCGGGCCGGGTCGATATCCGCAAGATCGATACCGGTCAGCTTCAATTCGCGTCCTGCCGCCCGCGAGGATCTCGCGCCCCAGACCAGCAGCACGCCGTTGCCGGTAGCGATATCCAGCACGCGGCTACCCGCGGGGAACTGCGCAAAGAGTCCGCTCCAGTGCGATTCGATGGCAGCGGCGGAATTCGGATTGTCGGGTACGCACGCAGCCAGGCGATTCTCGCGCCAGTAACGCCGCCAACCCCAGTTGGACGCTTGCCGCGGAACTTTTGCCACGGACTGCTAACGTGCCGGTAAGGCGAATACAAACAGCGCCGGGCTGTCGCGCGGCGGATTCAGTTCGGTGTGGATGGACAGGGCGCGGCGTTCGGGCGATGCCGTGCCGCCGCCGACGGCGACCGCGATGTACTGGCGGCCGCCCACCGCGTAGGACACGGCGCTGCCCGTGACCGGCGCGCTGACGATCGTCTGCCAGAGTATTTCGCCCGTGCTGTCGTCAAGCGCCATGAAGCGCCGGTCGATGTCGCCGGTGAACAGCAGGCCACCCGCCGTGGATACGGCCGTGCCGAGTACCGCGGCGCGCTGCTCGTGCCGCCAGGCCTGGCGGCCGGTGGAGATGTCCACGGCGTCGATGCGCCCGACCGGGTACGGGTCGCCGGTTACCGCCGGGTCCTCGACGATCAGCCAGCTGATCGCATAGCCGTCCTCGGCCGTGGGCGCATCGGTGTATCCGGTCTGCAGGTGGCACAGGTTCTGTTGCGGCTGGTACATCAGGCCGGTGCGCGGGCTGTACGACCCCGCCGGCCAGTTTTTCCCGCCGCCGAGGGACGGACAGACCAGGATCTCCTCGAACGGATCGACGACCATGTCTTCCTCGATGTGCACCTCGCCGCTGCCCTCGATGGAGGCGATGACGTTCTGGTGCAGCGTTTCCCGGGCCCAGAGGAATTCGCCGGTTTCCCGGTCGAGCGTATAGACGATTCCCGTCTTGCCGGGAATGCCCGTCACCACGCGCCGGAGCTCGCCGGGCGTGAGTCGGGGATTGATCCACGGCACTTCGGCGGGGTCCGGCGTCACGGCCACGTCGACCAGGTAGCGTTCGAAGACATGGTCCAGGTCCCAGTTGTCGCGCGGCAGGTGCTGGTAGTACCAGACCACGTCGCCGGTGGCAGGATCTGTCGCCAGGGTGCTGTTGGAATACAGCACATCGTGCCCCTCGGTGCCGCGCAGCCGCTCCAGCGACGGTTGCGGTACCGAGGTGCCCCAGTACAGGAGCCCGAGTTCCGGATCGTAGCTTGGTACGTTGCCCCAGCTTCCCACATGCCAGCGCAACTCGTCGGGCAGGTCGTCCCAGCTTTCGTCTCCCGGTTCGCCGGGTTTCGGGATGGTCCGCCGATGCCACAGCTCGCGGCCGGTTTCCGGGTCGTGCCCCGCCAGGTAACAGCTTTCGGGGCCGCCGCGCGCCGAACAGGAACGGCCGCTGACGACGATGCCCGCGGCCACCAACGGGCCGCCCATGTGTCCGATTCCGGCATCGCCGGCCGGTTCCTCGGTTTCCCAGAAGAGTGCGCCGGTGCGCGCATCGAGCGCAATGAGATGGCGGTCGTCCGTCAGGTGAAACAGGCGGTGCCCGTAAATCGCCAGGTTGCGGCGGTTGCGCGAACGGCTCTCTTCCTCGCGCTGGCGCCGGTATTCCCAGATCAGGCGCCCGTCAGTCGCATCGAGCGCCTGGATGACGTCGCCCGGGTATTGCACGTACAGGGTGCCCGCAACCACCAGCGGTGTCGTGTACTGGCCGCCCGGTTCCCCCGCGCGGGACCAGGCCAGGCGCAGTTCGCCCACGTTGTCGCGGTTCACCTGGTCCAGCGGACTGTGGGCCCAGCCGTCGTAGGTGCGGCGAAACATCAGCCAGTCGCCGTCGGGCGGATCTTCGAGCATGGCCGTGGTGACCGGCTCGAAATCCTCGACCGTGCCCTGTGCCAGGAGCTGCAGATCGACGCGCTCGATGTCGGGCCAGCTCAGGTTGCGGGTCCAGGCGACCAGGGCGACGAGGTCGTCGCCCCGAATCTGCGCGTACGCCGGCATCGAGAAGCCGCCGTGCTGGATGATGTTGGCGAAATCCATGTCCGAACGCAGCGCCATGAATGCCGGGTCCCGCAGGTCGGGCGGCGTCATCTCGGGACCCTGCCCGGGCACCGCAATGGCGGCGCCGTCGCGGTCATGGCATTCAATGCAGAAAGACTCGTAAATCGCCTCGCCGCGCTCCAGCATCGGCGCGGTCACGAGGATCGTCGGTGGCGCGGGACCGTCGCGTTGCGGCCGTCCGTCCTCTTCTTGCGCCAGCGCCGGCACGGCCGCCGACAGGGCCGCGAGCAACGCAGTCAGCCGGGATGCATCGCCGGTTGATCGGCCGTCTTCGGCCAGTCGGTCTTCCGACCCTTGCCGCGGGACTTTTGCCACGGGCTGCTAGCTCGTGCCGAACTCCTGTTCGAGATCGTGGAACATTTCCTCGCGGACCAGCACGATCGGCAGGAAACCGATGTTGTAGACCCGGTCGTGGAAATCCTTCAGCGTTCCAATCTGGTCGAGTTCGCGCATCTTCTGGAAGTAGTCTTCGCGCAGCAGCATCCACTGGAAGTAACCGACTGTCGGTGCGGACATGGTTGTGCCGACCCGGGAAACGATGCCGTCGATATTGATCTGGGCGCCACGGGGGACGAAGCCGATGGTGTTAATCTCCAGATCCAGCGCCTCATCGTAAGTCATGCGGCCGGTGTGCAGGCCGGAGTCGATGATCACCCTGCCCATTCGCCAGAGTTTGGCGCGCAGGTATTCCAGCTCGTAGATATCCTGCTTGTCCTCGGGGAACCAGCCGTATTTCGGGTCCGGAGTCAGTTCCCACTCGATGTAGTAACACCAGGCTTGGTTCGAATAGCTGCTCTCGTAAACCCGCAACGGCCGGTCGAGCGTGTTCTGGTAGAGACGCTGCAGGTGATGCCCGGGGTACACCTCGTGGGTCGCGATCACGTACATGAACGAAGCGTCCTTCTCGCGGAGGTTGCCCTCGGCGATGTCGTCGGGCCAGTCCGGGTTGACCGGAATGATGGTCCAGGCCGATTTCCGGGAGTCGGAGGCGACGGGCACGCCCGGGCCCCAACCCCACCATTGCGATGCCCAGAGGCTGGGATCGGCCGCTTCCATGATGGCGTCGTCGTTGTCCCAGGGAATGGTGACCAGGTCGTTGTCGATGACCCAGTCCCGCGACGCCCGGGTCGCCTCCAGGTGCTTGTAGACGAGTTGTTCGGCGAAGAAGTGGTCCTCCTTCTCGTCATGGATGATTTCGAGCCAGGTGCGCTCCGGATCGATCCTTTCCGCCTTGACCTCCAGGTGGCTCATGACGATGTCGAACTGCTTCCAGCCCCATTCGTGATAATTCGGAATTCGGGTGAATCCCGGGGCGCCGCGCGCGATCCGGCGCAGGTGCATCTCGTTCTCGGGGAGCAGGTACTTCTTCTCCATCAGCTCGTTGAAGACCTCCTCGCCGATGGCGTAGTCGCCCTGTTCCCGCTGCGGGAAGTCCTCGTTGGTGAACCGGCGATACTCCGCGAGCGCGGCGATGCCGTCCTTTCCGGCGGCGAGCAGCCGCTCGCGCAGCGCGCCATCCGCCACGCGCTCGGCGAAGGGGGGAAGTTCGTGCTCCAATACGAGCGCGAAGCCGTCGATGAAGTCGTTGCCCAATTCCACCCACCGCGCGATGTACTGATCGAGGTTGGTCTCGGCATTGACGAGCCGCACCTGCAGCAATTCGAGGTCGTCGACGAGTTCGGCCGCGCGCGTGTTCACGGGCCTCGGGTCGGCGAGGAGCTTGTAGGCGACGTCGCTGTTGTTGAGGTATAGCTTGGGATCCTGGCGCCAGCGCTGCACGCGCTCGCCCTCGATGATCCTCGCCTCGAGCCGGCTCTTGAGGAAGCGCCAGTCGATGTCCTGCACGAAGGCGAGCCCGCCGCGGTCGATCGCCTCGAGTTCCTCCAGCAGGTCGCGG
>JAJDWR010000061.1 GCA_022825505.1 Gammaproteobacteria bacterium
CCTGCGGCCCGGCATCGCCTTCGAGACGCTGGACGCGGCCGCGCACGCGATGAGCGACGTTGAGGCCGCCAAGGCCCTGAACCGCGCGCGGGCGGATCTGTTCGCTTTCATCGAAGAACACGCCAGCGCCGCGGCCTGAGCGGGAATCGCGCTACCCCGGCGCCGTCCCGTGGCGTTGTGGACGAGCCCTTCGGACCGGCCCGCGCCCTGCGGGACGTGGGGACAGACCGTGGATAACGCTGGCGCGTTACCCACCGCCTGACCCCACTCGCGAGCCTCTCGCCCACGAACACCACAGGACCCATCGCAGGATTGCATTGCCCGAAGAAAAAGCCCTGGGCCAGGGCTTGTATCGAGACCGCCGGTGCCCCAGGATAGGGGTTCTTTCAATACCGATCCCGACTCTGCCCACACCTCAAGTCAACCTCTCCGTTCAGGCTCATTTCGGTATTGGATTAGACTACCTGAGCCCGACCTGTGCGCTCGGCATCTTTGCTTTATCGGAGGAATCGGCTCGCTCACGACGGCGATGTAATCACCACAGACGGCTCGCTCTCGTTGACGTCGCCGTATGTCGCGGCGTACTTGCACCGACGGTTTCAGCGTACGTTCGGATTGACACAGACAATTACTGGGGCTCCAACCGGAAATCGATTTCCGACACCGCATCGGAGTCGGGCCGCGCGACCGCGTAGCCGAGGTTTTCGTATCCCTTGACGCGCCTGCGGCCCATTCGATCCAGCGCCGGGACGGTTTCGTCAAGATAATCGTAGACGAGTACCTCGCGCTTGCGTGGATGAAGCCGGTGAAGCCGGCCCACGTACTGCGCCAGCGTGCCCTTCCATGACACGGGCATCGTCAGAAAGAGTGTGTCGAGGCGGGCGTCGTCGAAACCCTCCCCGACATAGCGCCCGGTCGCAACCAGAACGCGTTCGTCAGTGTCGGGGATCTTCTCAAGACGCTCCATGATTTCCCGGCGCTGTCTCGCACCCATGCCGCCGACGAGCAGGATCACGTTGCGCGCAAAGCGCTCAAGCCTGTCGGCAAGCCGTCGGGCGTGGTCCTTGCGCTCGGTGAGAACGAGGGGCGAGCGCGCCGACTCGAGCGCGGACAGCACGTCGTCGAAGATCAGCGAGTTGCGCGCTTCGTCCTCGGCCAACGCGGCATAGATCTGCTGAATCGGGGGGCGCTCCGATTCGGTGCCTACCGGTAGCCGAAACCGCGTCGGGCGCAGGATCGCCCGGTGGCGGAACCCCCGGCGGCGGGCCTGCGACTTCGCGCTCGCCCGGAACCGCACCGGGCCGCACTGCATGAACACGATCGGGTGCTGCCCGTCCTTTCTGGTGACGGTGGCCGAGAGCCCCAGTATGTACGTCGCCCTGGCGCGGCGCGCTACCGCTTCGAAGGTGACCGCCGAGAGGTGGTGGCACTCGTCCACCACGAGATGTCCGTAGTCGGCGACGGTGTCGTCCACCTCTCCATCGCGATGGAGACTCTGGATCGTTGCCACATCGACTACACCTCCCGGTTTGCGCTTGCCGCCCCCGATCTGTCCTATGCCGGATGCGGGCAGATCGAGAAAAGCCCCGAGTTGTGCAATCCACGCCTCGATGCAACCGCGCGGCAGGGCGATGTGATGGGACAGCAGTTCGGCGCAAGCAACGACGCGGGAGATGCCGAAGGTGGAACGGCGCATCGCTTGAGCCCGGTAGAACTCCGGGTTCTGGAATGCGGCGAGGCGAACGAGGCGGTTGACCAGACCCGGAGGCACGCCGGCGCGGGGGACATGGAGCTGGTCGGCAAGTACGGCATCGATGCGTGCCGGTAGCGGATCTGCGATGGGTGGCGGGTTGCGTCTGTCCGCCACGTCGCCTTGTCGAAATCGGCGGCGAGGAAGCGGCAGGTCCCGTCCGGGGACAAGGGGTAGACGCCCAGTGTGACGCGTCCGCGCAGGTGGGCCTCGATCGCCTCGTCGGTGACGGCAACGAAGGCCTGGTTCGGACAGACGCCGCACCGGACCCTGGGCTTGCCGCACAGCCTCGCCTTCCATTCGTTGGCGCACACGGGCGCGTACCCTGCCTTGCCGGTACGGGCGTTCTCCCAACGCTTCGGGTACACGTCGTCGCGGCCGCGGAATAGCGAACGGAACAGCGCGACCTTGTCCGCTGCCGGAGAACGGTCGTTCAGCGTCCGCGCGTTCGGACCGACGTTCGGCTCGGACAGTTCCTCTGTCTGGAGCTCGGCAAGCCGCGTTTGGAGCGCCTGGCGCTCGGCCGCCAGGCGCGCGAGGCGCTCGCGAATCCGCGCTGCTTCGTCGCTGTCGCGGGTTTGGGGAGCCAATCGGGTTTACCTGGAGTCCGTCGTGTGGGAGCGAGGATGCCGCAGTCGGCGGCGCAATATCAATAGTCGGAGAAGAGAGAGTCTCCCTTTTCAGTCAAACTGATATACTGTCATCACTGTCACCTCTCAGTGGGATTCATCTGTCATGACCGTAGCCCTCTTCGGACTCGCCGGAACCGTTGCCGTTGTGGGCATCGGCTTGGCCGGCCTGATCATGAACGGGCAGCGTCGCACCGATTCCGCCATCGCGGAGTTGCGCGCCAGCATCGGTGAACTGCGCGAACGCATGGCGCACCTGGAGGGGCTCCTCGAAGGCCTGCGCGACAGCATCGCCGGGAACCGGGCCGCCTGAGCCGCATACGCCGTCCCCGGTACTGGGTTACCGGGAATCGAAGGCGAGGCGAGCCTCTCGCGCTTCGATGATTTGGACATCACCAATCAGTCGTCTCTACACACAATCGCTCCCGGATGCGTGTTTCCAGCGCTCAATACTTCGTTCTTGCAAGGACACTGGGCAGAGACTCGCGCTTGCCTCGGTGACCTCCAGCCCGCCAACGCCGCGTGTCGCTTGGCGGTTTATCGGACGGTTTGTACTGTACGATTTTCCACTGTCTTCTGGGTGCCGTCATGCAGCGAGTAACCTCCCGTGAGTTTCAGCGCGACTTCGGCCGGTTTCAGGACGGGGCGCTCAAGGCGCCCCTTTCGATCACCCAAAACGGCCGCGAACGGCTGGTGATCCTGTCCGCCGAGGAGTACACGCGCCTCAAGCGCCGGGACCGGCAAGCGATTGCGGTGGAGAACCTGTCCGACGCTGACATTGACGCGATTCTTCGCGTCGAACCGCCCGCCGAGGCGGCGCGGTACGACCACGAATTGACGGCGGTGCGTGACGCCGATACCTGACCCGGTACCGTTTCGGCCCACGACAGCATTGACCGCATTCTTGCGAATCAGACCGATTGAGAAACTTCGTTACGCATCCCGACGATCTCAATGGGCGTGCCCGAAAGCCCTTCGGCTAGAATCGGCCGAGCACTCGCACGGCGACCGCGTCCGTGCCCGAGGGACTCGCGCGGCGCCCGCTCCCGGAGCCCGTGCGGATCAGCTCGACTTCAATGGCGGCGTTGCGGACGAAGAACCAGTTGGCCGACAGGCCCACCAGGTCGCCGGTTCCAAGGGTGTCGTGGTCCAGGCTTGACAACGTCAGGCGCACACCCAGAGCCCGGGCCGGGAACAATGCCCCGGAAAGGCCGACCTGGCGTTCGCGCCCGGACTCGGAAAATTCGAAAGGCATCAAATTCGAACTACCCGCAACGAAGCCCCGGTCCGGAGGATTGAAGGGGTCGATTCCCGTAAAGCTGTCCGTTGGCGCCGGCAACAGCAGGCGCGTATCCGTACGGCTGGAATGGATGCTCGCCGACAGCGAAAACGTCGAGCCGCCGAGGTCGCCGAGGTCGCCGACATGACGAACCGATAACCGTGCGTTCTCCGTATCGGTTTCCACGCCGGTTCGAAGCAAAAGGGATTCGAATATGCCGAGTGGATCGGCAGAATTGAAAAAAGGATCGACACTCAGCGCACGCGTCCGCAGTTCCTGACTCATGGATTCGGATTCGAGGCCCAGTTCGACGGTGGTGCGCGTACCGACGACCTGCTGGATTCCATGGCGTTTGCTGCATTCTTGTCCTCGTACCGGCCCGCCACCTGCCACGAGAACGGGTCTCCGAACGCAGCGGGCGGGACGAAGCATCCGGCCAGCACCACAGCGACCAGACGAGCATTCATGCCGATGATCGGTTTCATGTGTGTTTTTCGGTGTCGCATGGCTGCGAATGGTACTCGCATTTCCGGAACGAAGCGAAGCAACGATGCAGATTTGAGTATAGTATTGCGTGGAGGAAGCCCGATATGTCATTGAAGTTGCCTGGCGGCATCGGCCCGCTCGCGCAAGCCTCGCGGCAAGTACGCGTGGAGGCGGCATCGAAAAGCTACCTGCCGAGTGCCGACAGCGGCAACGCGTATGCGAGACAGCTTGACAAACAAGCCGTACGGCTGGGAGATGTCGCAATTTTGGGGCGCAAAGCCAGCCTGACGAAAGCCAGGAGTCGATGCGGTACTCAGTGAACTTCGCAAGATTCGGTTCCGCACATTGCCCGATCGCGGTCATTTGTGCCCTGGAATTCGAGTTTCAGTGCCTGGTTGGCGCGCTACGGAGGTCTCGGCACACGGTGACCGATTCGGAGGTTTTCAGCGGACCGCCCGCGATTCTGCTGCGCCGGTGCGGCGTCGGCCCGTCAAGGGCCCGTGCCGCGACTCGCAAGACGCTGAGCGACGGCGCCCGTAGCGTGTTGTCGTGGGGTGTCGCGGGAAGCCTGGATTCGCGCGTGCGCCCCGGCACCGTCGTGCTGGCTTCCGCGGTTCGTCACGCTGGAGGAAAGCGTATACCGACGGATATGGATTGGCGCCGTCGCCTGTGGCGCCTGCTTTCGCCCCACACCGCTGTCCATGAGGGCGAACTAGTGAGTGTCGAGGAGGCGTTATGCACGCCACAGGCGAAGGCGGCCGGCGGCACGTCAGGCGCTGTCGCGGTGGACATGGAATCGGCAGCCATCGGCGAGGGTGCCGTGCTGGCTCGCCGGCGCTTTGCCGTGATTCGGGTGATACTCGACGGTGTCGGCGACCGACTGCCGGAGACTTCGCAGCTGATCGACTCCACCGGCCGTATCGGTCCGGCGGGGTTGGCGCCGCTGCTGTGTCGTCCCGCCCAGTGGGTACCCCTGTCGCTGGCGGCCCGCCGATTCAGACGTGCGCGGCTCGTATTGAACCGCTGCGCGTCGATCCTTGCGGCCGAGGGATTGGTTTGACCGCATTCGGAGAAGCTGCCGTTTCGACCGTGCCGTGCGGCGACGTACATCTGGACGGTCCCGCGATTTTCGGGGTGGCGCATTGAAAACGCTGGTGACCGGCGCAAACGGCTTCGTCGGTGCGGCCCTCTGCAGGGTGCTGGCGGCTGAGGGCTTCGAGGTTCGCGCCCTCGTGCGTCCCGGCAGCGACCGCCGCAACCTGAGCGGTACCGGCGTGGAATTCGCCGAAGGAGACATCCGCGATCCGGATTCGCTGTTTCGTGCCACCGCAGGTTGCCGATTCGTCTTTCACGTGGCGGCCGATTACCGCTTGTGGGTCCGGCGGGCCAGAAACATGTACGAGACCAACGTTCGAGGATCGTTGAACGTGCTCGAAGCCGCCGATCGCATGGGCGTACGACGCATGGTGTATACGTCCAGCGTCGCCACGTTGGGCCAGACCCCGGACGGCACGCCTGCAAACGAGGCGACGCCCTCGCGGCTGAACGACATGATCGGACACTACAAGCGCTCCAAGTACCTGGCCGAGGAGGCGGTACGATCTCAGGCCCGCAAGCGGGGTTTTCCCGTGGTGACCGTGAACCCCAGCACACCGGTCGGCCCCGGCGATTTCAGGCCCACTCCGACGGGACGACTGATTCTCGATGCCGCCGCCGGGCGCATGCCCGCGTATGTGGATACCGGGCTGAATGTCGTACACGTGGACGATGTCGCGCTGGGGCACTTGCTGGCGCTGCGGCGAGGAAGGGCCGGGGAGCGCTACATACTTGGCGGAACCGATATGAGCCTGTTGGAAATCCTGGAACGGGTCGCGCAACGCACGGGCCGCCGCCCTCCGGCTTTGCGACTTCCAAGGTGGTCGCTCTGGCCGGTTGCAGTGGTCAGCGAAGCATGGGCCCACCTCACCGGAAGGGCGCCACGCGCAACCATCGCCGCGATTCGCATGGCTCACCATCACATGTACTTCTCGGACGCGAGGGCACGATCCGAACTCCGGTATCGGGCACGGCCGGCGGACGATGGGATCGGTGACGCGATCGAGTGGTTCCGGCGCTTTGGTTACCTCGATTGATCCACGGTTTCTCGCATCGATTCGGGTCAGGTACTGCCAGGCTTCCACCGTATCGCCGCAAGGCTTCCGGATCGCCATTTCCGCAATTGTCCGCACACGCTACTGCGGATGCTCGGCAACAGGGACGCAAATGTGCGCCGCGCCGGATCGAACGCTTGTCGACGGACTCTTTCGGCGCGTTGCCGCAGACGCGGACTTGCGAACAGTTGGATTCGTCGGTGGGGTGAGGCGATAATTCGGGAACTTCCACCTTTCCTTGAATTCAGAGGCGCAATGTCCTGCTACCTTTACGCATCGATCGCTCACGCGGGTCCGCCGCTCCGCACGCGGCGACCCACGAGCCCGGCGCGTACCGATTGCAAGTCCGTCGCGCTGACGGAATACCGGCGCTGTCGTCGCTGAGGAACCAGGGACGTGACGAAATTCGCAGGCCGCCCGTTGCAGCCAGAGGGCATCGCCGGAGCCGAACCAACGCGTTATCCGCCGGACGCTGGCGCCGATCCTGCCATTTCGTCCGATCCTGCGGGAGATGGACGCCTGAATGCGGCAATCCGCAAGGGACTCGATTGGCTCGACCGCAGTCAGCATGACGAGGGGTTTTGGTCGGGGAAATTGCAGTCCAGCTACTGCATCGAGGCCGAGTGGCTGCTTGCGATGCACATCATCGGGTACGAGCATCCGCGCAAACAGGACCTGGCACGCACGCTGCTGGCCGGCCAGCGCGAGGACGGTGCCTGGGAGAGCTACTACCGGGCGCCCACGGGGGATATCAACAGCACCGTGGAATGCTACGCGGGGCTGCGTTCCATCGGCATGCCCGCGGACGCAGAGCCGCTGGTTCGGGCCAGGAAGTGGATCCTTGCCAACGGCGGCCTATCCGGCGTTCGGGTTTTCACCCGGTACTGGCTCGCGTTGATCGGAGAATGGCCCTGGCCGCGCACGCCAAACCTTCCTCCGGAGATCATTTTCTGTCCGAAGTGGCTGCCATTCAACATATACCGGTTTGCCGCATGGGCGCGGGCGACGCTCCTGCCGCTGGCCATCCTGTCGGCGCGCCGGACCGTGAAGCCGCTGCCCGCGGACCGGCGTCTGGACGAACTCTTTCCTCACGGCCGCAATCGCGTGTACCGTCGCCGGCACCGACGCCTGTTCCCGCTTTCATGGGAGGGCTTGTTCCTGCTCGCCGACCGGTTGGCGCACTGGCTGCAGAACATGGGCATGACGCCCTTTCGGGAAGTTGCGATACGCCGTTGCCTCCGGTGGATCGTGGACCATCAGGACGACGATGGCGCGTGGGGCGGAATCCAGCCCCCCTGGATCTACAGTTTGATCGCGCTGCATGCGGAAGGCCGGGGATTGAAGGACGGTCCGGTGGCGAAGGGCCTTGCGGCGCTGGACGCGCATTGGACCTATCGGCGCGGCGGGATGCTGCACATCCAGGCCAGCGAGTCTTCGGTCTGGGATACCCTGCTGTCGCTGCTGGCCATGCAGGAGTGCGGCCGGCGCCACTCTGTCGGCATGGACGCCGCGCTGCACTGGATTCTCGACCGGCAGCAACTGGACGTCGTCGGCGATTGGGGGCAGCGGATCGAGGGCGTGGAGCCCGGCGGCTGGCCGTTCGAACGCGCCAACCGGCACTATCCGGACGTGGACGATACCGCCGTGGCACTGCTGGTGCTGGCGCGCCTGCCGGAGCCCTGGCGCTCGCGGTCCCGCGTGCGCCAGGCCATCGAGCGCGGCCTGCGATGGATTCTGGCCATGCAGTGCAGCAACGGCGGTTGGGGCGCGTTCGACAAGGACAACGAGACATGGCTTCTGGCGCGCCTGCCGTTCTGCGATTTCGGCGAAGTTCTCGACCCGCCGTCCGCGGACGTGACGGCCCACGTGCTCGAAGCGCTGGGTCACCTGGGCTGCGGGCTGGACCATCCGTCCGTGGCGCGCGGTCACCGGTTCCTCCTGGCCGAACAGGAAAAGGACGGGAGCTGGTTCGGACGCTGGGGCGTGAACCACATCTACGGCACCGCCGCCGTGCTGCCGGCGCTTCGCGCCATCGGCGCCGACATGTCGGCCGTGCACGTGAAGCGGGCGGCCCGTTGGATGGTCGAACACCAGAACGGCGATGGCGGTTGGGGCGAAACGTGCGCATCGTACGTCGACGACAGGCTGCGCGGCAAGGGACCCAGTACCGCTTCGCAAAGCGCCTGGGCGCTCCTGGCGCTCCTGGCCGTAAGCGCCGATGCATTCCGGATACCGATCGAACGGGGGCTTCGTTACCTTGTCGATACGCAACGCCGCGACGGCACCTGGGACGAACCCCACTACACGGGTACCGGGTTTCCCGGTTACGGCGTCGGTGCCCGCGCCGAAATTCGCAATCTCAGCGACCGTAAACGGATCGCTCAGGGCGCGGAACTGCAACGGGCGTTCATGATCAACTACAACCTTTACCGGCACTACTTCCCGCTGATCGCCATGGGGCGCGCACTGTCCAGCAAGGGAATTTCGACCGGAAACGCGGTCGGCCGGCATCCGTTGGCCGGAGCCGGAAACACAAGGGCGGCGGCGCCGGTCAGGTTCGGCGCCTGAGCCGGCTGCCAATGTCTTCGACGGCCACGGTGGCGGTGACGGCGCTTCTCGTTCCGGCGCCATACAACACGGGCAAGTCCGGTGCAAACTCCCCTTCAAGCCGTGGACCGAAAAACGCCACCCCAAGCGCCCGGAGCGGGTTCCTCACGGTATCCTGCACCGCCGTGCCTTCATAGCCGCAGTGCGCCATGCAATTGTCGCACTTTGGATTGCGGCCCGTACCGTAGGCATCCCAGTCGGTGGTCTCCATCAGTTCGGCAAAGGATTTGGCATACCCTTCGTCGACGAGCAGATAGCACGGCTTCTGCCAGCCGAAGATGTTGTAAGTGGGATTGCTCCAGGGGGTGCACTGGTAGCTCCGGTTGCCCGCCAGGAAGTCAAGGAACAGGCTCGATTGATTGAATCGCCACTTGCTGCCGCGCTTGCGTCCGGCCCTGAATATCGCCCGGAACAGGTGCCTGGATTCCCGGCGCCCGAGAAAGACGTCCTGTCGCGGCGCGTGCTGGTAACTGTACCCCGGCGAGACCGTGATTCCTTCGATCCCCAGGCTCATGGCGTAGTCGAAGAAGTCGGAAACCTCGGCGGGGTCTTCACCGTTGAACAGCGTGCAGTTCGCAGTCACCCGGAACCCGCGGTCTACCGCGACGCGGATTGCCTCGGTCGCCTTGTCGAATACACCCTCGCGGCACACGGAGCGGTCGTGTTGCTCGCGATTTCCATCCAGGTGGACCGACCAGGTGAAGTAGGGCGAGGGTTCGTAATCGTCCATCTTCCGCAACATCAACAATGCATTGGTGCACAGGTACACGAATTTCCGGCGGGCGATGATGCCCTTGACGATTTGCGGCATTTCGGCATGAATCAGCGGTTCGCCGCCCGGAATCGAGACCACCGGCGCGCCGCACTCGTCCACCGCGGCGAGCGCTTCCTCCACGCTGAGACGCCGTCTGAGGATATCGTCCGGATAGTCGATCTTGCCGCAGCCGGCACACGCCAGATTGCACTGGAACAGCGGTTCGAGCATCAGTACGAGCGGATACCGCTTGACGCCCCGCAGCTTTTGCGAGAAAAGGTAGCGCCCTACCCGATACGTCTGGATCAACGGTATTCCCATGACCTGTAGTCCGCTACGCGAGCGCAATAGCCTCGCTTTTCGCACAGCCCGTACGGCAAGTCTAATTCCAGGCGAGGCGTTTAGTCGAATCGAACCTGCTGGTACGTGCAACTCCAGGTTGTCCTTCGCGCTGGCCGTCGCGCTTGAGTAGAATGCGTCGGCGGAGCGAGCAGTGGGGCGAATGTTCGTTGCCGCTCGAACCGGGCTGAACCGCCGGAAAACAATTGCGTCGACTTGCAGGGATGGTAGAGAAGCGGACATTGGGAGTCGCAGGCGCGTTGGTCGCGTGCAGTCTCAGCGCCTGTGTTGCTCATTTCACGCGCGGACCGCAGACCCAGGACGGCTACCTGTACGTCCCGCCGTCGCCGAGTCCGGAATGGCAGTACACGGCGGGCGGTCCGGTGGAGCTGCATCCGGTGGAGAAATCGCTGCCCCGGCACGACGCGATTCCGCTGTCCTATACCTCCAGCGGCGTGAACGGACACACGGAAAATCTGGTCGAGGGCCTGTACCTGCGCAGCAGGCTTCCGGGCCGCAAGAAGCTGCTCGTGGTGTTGCCGATCTGGGGATCGAGCCGGTATCCGCCGCAGAAAATCGCTTACGGGTACGCGGCGCACGCAAGGGGCGAGGCTCATGTGATCTGGCTGTTCGGCGATTCCCCGGTGTTTCCCTGGCAGGACTTGCGGTCCACGCCCGGCGAAGCCGAATGGGTCGAAATCGCCGAACGCAGCGTCCGGCGCTACCGTACTGCCGTCAACGATACGCGCCGCCTGATCGACTGGTTGGGCACCCGGGAAGAAGTGGACCCGGAGCGGATCGGGATCGTGGGTTTCAGCATGGGCGCGCTGGCTGCGGCCACGATCATGGGAATCGATTCCCGGGTGGCCGCCGGCGTGTTCATGACGGGCGGGGCGATTTTCTCCGAAGTCATGGCGCAATGCCGCGGCAAGGCCGGACGGATGCGCGAGCACGCGATTCGGACATTCGGCTGGTCACAGGACGATTACAGGCGGTTCTTCGACGAACGATTCGGGGCCGGCGAACCGATGCTCTACGCGGGCCACTACGATCCGGACAGGATTCTGATCATCGAAGCGCGGTTCGACAACTGCATCCCGCCGGTGTCGCGGGAGGCGCTTTGGAAGGTGACGGGGCATCCACAACGGATCACCCTGCTATACAGTCACAACAGCGCGTACCTTTCTCTGACTCCGCTGGGGCTGAATTTCGCCCGCCGGGGCATCTACCGGTTTCTCGACCGCTCACTCTAGCGTTGAGACTCGAAATCGGTGGCCGCGGTGCCCTGGCCGGATGCTGGCCGCCATACCGGGGGGGACGAGACGCAGTTCAATCCTGCGTGCAATCGTGATTGACTCAACGAGTTGGCTTTCAATACAGTTAATTGACATCCTATTGCGTCGAGGTCCCACGCAGGACGCCCCGGAGCGCGGATCGGCCCAGGATTCCACGCGAAACGCCCCGCTGCTTGTGCAACCGCAAGCTGTAGACGCTTGGCCCAACGTCGGGAGACATGTTCGGTTCTCTCTCCAGTCAGCGAGCAATCATGAGCAAAGACGACGCCATGCCCCCGTTTGGACCGTTTCTGTCGGGTTCCGATGCTCCATGCGAGCGCGGTCGGGCCTCAAGCGGATTCGGCGCGCACGGCGAGAAGATTGCGCTCTTTTCTGCCGAATACGGCGCCGACCAGATGAATCGATTCGCCGCGGTCCCGGTAGCGATCGGCGTAGCCCCGGTCACGGATTTGGCTTATGGCCCGGTCGAGGGCGGCTTCGGTTTCCTCGCCCTCTTCCGCCATCTTGAATTCCATGACGAAGACCTGCCCCCCGTGGAGCAGCACCATGTCCGAACGGCCGTGGCTCGTGGATTCCTCCACCCGCAGGTCCACGCCGATGGTGCGGAAGCAGGCGTAGAGCATGCCCGCGTACCAGGCCTCGTAGCGGGCGAGTTCCGGTTCGGTCTGCCACTGGTACGGGACGCCGGCAAAAAAGGCGCGGAGTTGCTCGGCGAATGCGTCGAATTGACTGTCGGCCAGCAGGCGGCACAGATCCCTGCCACGGTTGGAAACTTCCCTGGGCGACTGGTCCAGATGGGTCAGCAAACCCTGGTTCAGGCTGTGGCGCACTTCCAGATTGGGATAATCCAGGGTATAGAAAATCTGCGCCCCTTCCCGGGTCTCTTCCTTGATCGTCAGATAACCCGTCTGGAACATCAGGGCGTCCACGCCGACGCCGCCCACCTCGAAAGTCGAAAGCAGATCCACCTCCGCTTCCCGGTTTTCCAGCTCCAGCGGACTCACCGCCCTTTTCAGCATGGTTTCGAACAGAAAGGTCGGCGAGCCGGTTTCGAACCAGTGGGACTTGAACTTCCGGCTATCGAAAAGCAGCAGGATGTCAAAGGGATTGTAGACCTTCTCCTCGCCCAGCCAGTGGTAGCCGTTGTACCAGGAGCGGATCTCGTCCCGGTCGAGTTGGGGCAACTCCGGGGCGAATACGGTGTCGAGATCGCGATCCGTGTAGCCGCAAATCGCCGCGTAGCGCGGGTCCAGGCTGATGTTGCTGAGGTTGTTCAGGCCCGAGAACAGGCTCACCCTGGAAAACATGCTGATACCGGTGACGAAGACGAAACGCACCAGGTGGGCGCTGCCCTTGATCACGCCATAGAAACCCCGCAGGTAGTCCCGGTTCGCCTTGGCCTGTTCCGGGTCGCCAAGCACATCCAGAATGGGCTTGTCGTACTCGTCCACCAGCACCGCCACCTGCCTGCCGGTCTTGTGGTGCAGCCGGTCCAGAATGTTCCTCAGGCGCCTTGGGCCCGTGTTCGACGAATGGGCTGGTTCCAGGCCTTCGCGCCGTTCGATACCCTCAATCTGCTCGATGATATCCCCCTCGAGATCATCCGGGTTGCGGTAGTATCCGTCAAAACTCAGCCGCACCACCGGATACTTCTTGCCCCAATCCCAGTGGTCGTGAATTGCAAGGCCCCGGAACAGGTCTTCGCTTCCCGCGAACAGCTCTCCCAGGGTGTCGAGCAGCAAGCTCTTGCCGAAGCGGCGCGGACGGGAGAGAAAGTAGTGGCGGCCCTGGCTCACCAGCCTATGAATCAGCGGCGTCTTGTCGACGTAGTAGCAACCGTCCTCGCGAAGAGTGCGGAAGTGCTGGATGCCGATGGGTAGCTGGCGGCGCTGCATGGCGGGACTGCTTTTGCCGAATCCGGTGAATCCTACCATGCCGCCGCACAGCGTCTACATCGAGACGCAGCTGGGCGGCGGGGCGCTCATGAAGCGCAAGCCGGCGGCGCTGCGCAACATCGGCATCGATCGCAACGAACGGGCGCTGGCGGGATTCCACTGCGACTATCCTGTGGAATTGGTGCACGGCTGCTGCCACCGGTTTCTTTCGGAGTATGCGTTCGACGGTACGGAACTGGTCTATAGCGATCCTCCCTACCTGCACAGCACGCGCAAGTCGAAGCGGCGCTATCGGTTCGACTACGAAGACCCGGACCACGAGGCGTTGCTGGGCGTGCCGGTGAGCGGCACGGGGGCGCCTTCCGGCGCGTTGTCGCGGCGCGGCTTTTGGCCCCGAACCCCCGACGGCAACGGCGCCCGCAGGCGCCCCTTACGCCGCCGGGGGCATCGGCGATTCCGTGCGGCCGCGGCTTATCTCGCGCCGGAGGACAGGTTGACGATCTGTCCCGCGGGGGGTTCGGCGAGGTTCATCAGGAAGACGGGCCGGCCGGACTCGACATCGAGGCGCCAGTGGCCGGCGCCGTCGCCCAGCGCGCCGCTGAGCGCGCCCCCGATCCCCTGGCCGGTCTCGAGTTCCGCCGCGTCCGCGACGTCATGGACCGGCATCAGCGAACCCGTCGGCGCGCGCACGTACGCCAGCACCTCGACGCCCGGTGGGCCGGCAATGTCCAGCCGCCAGTCGCCCGTCCCCGATCCGGTGCGCCCGGACAGGCCCCCGGAGGCGTTGCCGATCTCCAGATCCCGGGAGTTCAGATGCGCCGCCTCGCCCGCGCCCAGTGCGAGCGTCAGCGGCTCGTAGTACCTTCCGGTCCCGTCGTGGGCTTGCACGCGCACCACGGTGTCGGTCGCCGTATCGTTCACGATGCGCACCAGGCCTTGCCGGCCCAGCGGGTCGGAGGCCGAGGGGAAGTAGGGCACCGTGTGTACTTCGCCGGAGCGCAGTGCCGCAGAAGCGCCGCTCGACAGGTTCGTCAGATGCCCGCCGCCGCTCCGAAGCAGGTTCATGACGGCGAGATCGCCCCCCGAGGCGATATTCAGCCGCCACATCCCCCGGCCGTCGCCGAGCGCGCCCCGCAGTCCGGAAGCGCCGCCTTCGAGTTCGGCCGCGGTGAGAAGGACGGACTCGCCCGCGGGAATGGCCAGCGATACCTCGCCGCTTGCCGCGCCGCTGTCGTCCGTGCCGGCGATGCGCGCCGTGAGCGCCTCGCCTCCCCGGTTGATCAGCCGCAGCAGGCCCGTCCGGCCCGGGGCGCCCGGATCGTTCGCCGGGGCGAAGGCCGATACGCGGTGCACCCCCCGCTCCGCCTCCGCGACCGCGTGCATGGGGGCGAGAACGCCGTCGTGGGCGCGCACGTACGGCAGCATCCGGATGTCCCGTTCGCTCGAAACATCGAGCCGCCAGTCGCCCGTGGCCGCGCCGAGGTAACCGCTCAGCCCCTTGGCGGCGTTGCCCT
>JAJDWR010000039.1 GCA_022825505.1 Gammaproteobacteria bacterium
GACGACCGCCTGGTCTGGGCGGACGCCCTGCACCTGAATTCCGGTTTCGAACGCGTCAGCGACGCCCCCGCGGGCCTGGACGGCGCGCGCGCCTGCGCCAGCATCCTCTACGTCGGCGACGATGCCGGCGAGCACCTCGACTCGGCTCGAACCCTGATTGACGAGACCGTGGAAGATTCCCTGCGGGTGGCCGCAAGCTGCATGGGGAACGTCCTGGTCATCCGCTGGCTCGGCCGGGACAGCCTGCAACTGCGCGACGCCTACGGTCGGTTCTGGGCGGCATTTCGTCACCACCTGGCCGGCTACCCACCTATAATGCCAAGGTTATGGCAGGCTTGACAGGGGAAATGCCATGAATCTGACGCCGCGCGAGAAGGACAAGCTGCTCATCGCCATGGCCGCCGAGGTGGCGCGCCGCAGGCGGGCACGAGGCGTCAAGCTCAATCATCCGGAAGCCATTGCGCTGATCAGCGATTTCGTGGTCGAGGGCGCGCGC
This sequence comes from Gammaproteobacteria bacterium, assembly GCA_022825505.1. GTDB lineage: Bacteria > Pseudomonadota > Gammaproteobacteria > Steroidobacterales > Rariloculaceae > UBA6522. The sequence continues at coordinate 497 of JAJDWR010000039.1, forward strand.
GACGGGCGCAGCGTCGCCGAACTGATGCGCGACGGCGCCAAGGTGCTCGGCCGCGACGACGTCATGGACGGCGTTGCGGACATGATCCACGACATCCAGGTCGAAGCGACCTTCCCCGACGGGACCAAGCTGGTCACCGTCCACAACCCGATTCGCTGAAGCATGATCCCCGGCGAAATCCTCCCGGCCGACGGCACGCTGACCCTCAACGAGGGCCGTCAGACCCTCACCCTCACCGTGGCCAACACCGGCGACCGCCCCGTGCAGGTCGGCTCCCACTACCATTTCTTCGAAGTCAACTCGGCGCTCGACTTCGACCGCAACGCCGCGCGCGGATACCGTCTCGACATCCCGGCCGGCACCGCCGTGCGCTTCGAGCCGGGACAGAGCCGGGAAGTGACCCTGGTGCACTACGCCGGCACGGGCCAGGTGTACGGCTTCAACAGCGCCGTCAACGGTCCCCTGAAGGACTGAGCCATGGCCTACGAGATTGATCGCGCCAGTTACGCGTCCATGTTCGGGCCGACCGTCGGCGACCGCGTCCGCCTGGCGGATACCGATCTGTTCATCGAGGTCGAGGAGGATCGCGCCTGCTACGGCGAAGAAGTCAAGTTCGGCGGCGGCAAGGTGATCCGCGACGGCATGGGGCAGTCCCAGGCCAGCCGGGCCGACGGCGCGGTCGACACCGTCATCACCAACGCACTGATCCTCGACCACTGGGGCATCATCAAGGCCGACATCGGCATTCGGGATGGACGCATCGTCGGCATCGGCAAAGCCGGCAACCCGGACGTGCAGCCGGACGTGGACATCGTCATCGGCCCCGGCACCGAGGCCATCGCCGGCGAGGGGCGCATCCTGACGGCCGGCGGGATCGACGCGCATATCCACTGGATCAGTCCGCAGCAGATCGAGGAGTCCCTGTATTCCGGGGTCACCACCATGCTCGGCGGCGGCACCGGTCCGGCCGAAGGCACCAACGCCACGACCTGCACCCCCGGACCCTGGCACCTGGCGCGCATGCTGCAGGCAGCCGAAGGCTTCCCCATGAACCTCGGCTTCTTCGGCAAAGGCAACGCGACCCGGCCCGCCGCGTTGAGAGAGCAGATCGAAGCCGGCGCCTGCGGGCTCAAGCTGCACGAGGACTGGGGCACGACCCCGGCCGCCATCGACAACTGCCTGGCGGTTGCGGACGAGATGGACGTGCAGGTCGCCATCCACACCGACACCCTGAACGAATCGGGCTTCGTGGAGAATACCGTCGCGGCGTTTCGCGGGCGAACCATTCATGCCTTCCACACGGAAGGCGCGGGCGGCGGCCACGCCCCGGACATCATCAAGTTGTGCGGCGAGCACAACGTGCTGCCCTCCTCCACCAACCCGACCCGGCCTTATACCGTCAACACGGTGGACGAGCATCTCGACATGCTGATGGTCTGCCACCACCTGGATGCCCGCATCCCGGAAGACATCGCCTTTGCGGAAAGCCGCATCCGGCGCGAGACCATTGCCGCCGAAGACATCCTGCACGACTTCGGGGCTTTCTCGATGATTGCCTCCGACAGCCAGGCGATGGGCCGGGTCGGGGAAGTCATCCTGCGGACCTGGCAGACGGCCGACAAGATGAAGAAACAACGTGGGCGGCTGTCGGAGGAAACCGGCGACAACGACAACCTTCGGGTCCGGCGTTACCTCGCCAAGTACACCATCAATCCGGCGCTGACGCACGGCATCGCGGATCATGTCGGCTCCGTCGAGATCGGCAAGCTGGCAGACCTGGTGCTTTGGAAACCGATGTTCTTCGGGGTCAAGCCCGACCTGGTGCTCAAGTGCGGCACCATCGCCGCCGCCGCGATGGGCGACCCGAACGCCTCGATCCCGACCCCCCAGCCGGTCCACTATCGGCCCATGTTCGGGGGCTTCGGGCGCTCTCTCATCGAAAGCGCCGTCACGTTCGTCTCCCGGGTAGGGCTGGATGCCGACCTGAGAAGCCGGCTGGGCCTGTCGAAGACCCTGCTTCCCGTGTCCGGCACGCGCCGAATCGCCAAGACGGACATGGTCCTGAACAACGCCCTGCCCAAGATGGAAGTCGATCCGGAAACCTACGAAGTCCGTGCCGACGGCGAGTTGCTGACCTGCGAACCGGCAGACGTGCTGGCTATGGCCCAGCGTTACTTCCTGTTCTGATGCTGGCGCGCGCGACCACCGTTGCCTCGGCAAACAAGTGGCCGGCCGAACGGCAACGTGCCACGGTGACCCTGGATTACGACGGCCGTTACCGCCGCCGGATCCGGCTCGTCACCGACGAAGGAGACCCGTTCCTCCTGGATCTCCCCCAGGCCGTGCGCCTTGGCGAAGGCGACGGCTTGGTACTGGAAGACGGCGGGTACGTGCGGGTCGTCGCGGCGGCGGAACCGGTCGCGGACCTGAGTTGCCGCGAACTCTCCGAAACCGCCCGGATCGCCTGGCACATCGGCAATCGCCACATCCCGATCCAGGTTCTTCCGGACGGCGCCTTGCGGATCCGGGACGACCACGTCATCGTCGAGATGGCCCGGCAACTGGGTGCACAGGTTCACCGCCACCAGGCCCCCTTCTCCCCCGAGCCCGGCGCCTACGCCTCGCGCAACGACGAACACCACAGCCATGCGCATGCCCATGAGCACTGACGGCATCTCGGTCGGCGGCGCACAGTTGGTTCGCCTGATGAACTGGCTGTCGCCTTCTTTTCCGGTCGGCGCCTACAGCTATTCGCACGGGATCGAATATGCGGTGGACACCGGCCTGATCCACGACCGGGACACCTTGCGCGGCTGGGTGTCCGAAGTCATCGCGGCCGGAACCGGGCGAGTCGACGCGGATCTGCACCGTGCGGCCCATGAAGCGGTACGAAACCGCGACGAAGCCTTGTTCATCTGGGCGCTGGAACAAGGCGACGCGATGCGCGCCACCCGGGAACTCGGCGAGGAGACCGAGAACCAGGGCCAGGCATTCCTGGCCGCAGTCGCTCCCCCATGGCCGGCAGCCGGGCTCGACTGGGCCCGAGAAAAGGCGGCGGAGCAGCAACGGCCGATGGTCTACCCGGTGGCCGTCGGTGCCGTGGCGGCAGCGCAAGACATCCCGCTGGAACCCGCGCTGGCCGCTTATCTCCACGCGCTGGCCGCCAACCTGGTTTCCGCCGGCATCCGGCTGATCCCCCTGGGACAGAGCGACGGCCAGCAGGCGCTGGCCGACCTGGAGCCGGTCATTCTGGATGCGGCCGCACAAGCCCTGGAACGGGACCGGGAGGACATCGGACAGGCCGCCCTGATGGTGGACTGGACCTCCGCCCGCCACGAAACCCAGTACACCCGCCTGTTCCGCTCATGAGCACGCCTTTCCGCGTCGGCATCGGCGGCCCGGTCGGCACCGGCAAGACCGCTTTGATGGACGCCCTGTGCAAGCGGCTGCGCGATGACTACGACATCGCGGCCATCACCAACGACATCTACACCGAGGAAGACGCCCAGTTCCTGACGCGGTCCGGCGCATTGGCGCCGGAGCGCATCCGCGGGGTCGAGACCGGCGGGTGCCCGCACACGGCCATCCGCGAGGACGCCTCCATGAATCTTGCGGCGGTCGGCGACATGGTGGCGCGCTTCCCGGACCTGGACATCGTGCTGATCGAGTCCGGCGGCGACAATCTCGCCGCCACCTTCTCCCCGGAACTCGCCGACCTCACCATCTACGTCATCGACGTCTCCGCCGGCGACAAGATCCCCCGCAAGGGCGGACCTGGCATCACGCGCTCCGACCTGCTGGTCATCAACAAGACCGACCTCGCCCCGCTGGTCGGCGCCAGCCTCGAAGTAATGGAGCAGGACTCTCGCCGCATGCGCGGGGAGCGACCTTTCCTGTTCAGCAACCTGAAGGCCCAGGAGGGGGTCGGCGAGATCGTGGATTTCGTACTGGCCTCCGGCGGATTCGCCACACAGGAACCGACCGGTGGCAAAACCGATGCGTCACCCCATTGAGAAGAACTTTTGATCTGGAGAAACCCGTGAAACTCATACACCGAACCGTGATCCCCTTGTCCGCGCTGCTGTTCGCCCTGCCCGCGTCCGGTCACGACACCGGAACCGTCCACGACCACGGGATCGGCTATCTCTTGCTGCTGGCGATGCTGGTTGCGGGAGCCGCGGCTCTGCTGCGTCGGTAACGCCTTCTCCCGCCCGAACCTCCCGCCAGCGCATGGAGCAGGCGGGATATTGCTGCTGGGCAGCGGCTACAACCTCGGCACTGCCGAGAGTAGCGTACGGGTGTATTCGTGTTGCGGATTCTGCAGAATGTCGACCGTGTCGCCCTGCTCCACGATCCGTCCCTCGTGCATGACCGCCATGCGGTGCGCCATCCAAGACACGACCGCAATGTTGTGCGTGATAAACAGGTAGGTCAGGCCGTGCCGATCCTGCAGGTCCTGCAGCAGGTTCAAAATCTGGGCCTGGATGGTGACGTCCAGCGCACTGGTCGGCTCGTCGCACACAATCAGCCGCGGGTTGACCGCCAAGGCCCGGGCGATCGCGATGCGCTGACGCTGCCCGCCCGAGAATTCATGCGGATAGCGGGTCTGGTGCTCGGGCTTCAGCCCGACCTGCAACAGTAATTCCTCGATCCGCTCGCGCCGCTCGGCCGCGTCCTGCGCTACGCCCAGGACCTGCATCCCCTCGGCGATGATGTCACCGATGACCATGCGGGGGTTGAGGGACGAGAACGGGTCCTGGAAGACGATCTGCAGTTCCGACCGGAACGGCGCCATCTCGTGGGCCGAGCAGTGGCTCAGGTCGTGCCCCCGGTAGTGAACGCTTCCCTGCGTGACCGGCAGCAGGCGAATCAGGCTCTTGCCGGTGGTCGTCTTGCCGCAGCCGGATTCCCCCACCAGGGCGAACGTCTCTCCCTCCCGCAAGGTGAACGACAAACCGTCCACCGCCCGGACATGACCGACCACGCGGCGGAACACGCCGCGGCGGATCGGGAAATGGACGCACAGGTCCTCGACCTCAAGCAGAGGTTCGGAACTCGGTCGCGAAGCCGGTTCGACCGCCTGCTCGTCGGAATCGGATCCGTTGCCATGCAGCCGCAGTCCCCGCTTGGAGATGTTCGGCAGCGCCGCGAACAGATTGCGGCTGTATTCGTGCCGGGGATTCTCGAAAAATTCCCCCGCGGATTCCGCCTCCACGATCCTGCCGTGCTGCATGATGGCGACCGCATCCGCCATACTCTTCGCCACCGCCAGGTCGTGCGTGATGAACAGCATCGCCATGCCCAGGTCGCGCTGCAATTCACGCAGCAACTCCAGCACCTGCGCCTGGATGGTGACGTCCAGCGCCGTGGTCGGCTCGTCCGCGATCAGCAGGTCGGGTTCCGCCGCCAACGCCCCTGCGATCATTGCGCGCTGCTTCATGCCGCCGGACAACTGGTGGGGATACTCGTCAATGCGCCGCCGGGGCTCAGGGACCCGTACCGCATCGAGCAACTCCAGCGCCCGAGCCATGCTGGCCTTTCGCGACAGCCCCCGGTGCCGGCGCAACGGCTCGCAGATCTGCTGGCCTACCGTCATGACCGGGTTGAGCGACATCATCGGCTCCTGGAAGATCATGCCGATCGTACCGCCACGAATCCCCCGCATCTGCACTTCCGGCAACTCCAACAGGTCCCGCCCGTTCAGCCGGATCTCGCCGGATTCGATGCGGGCCGCCTCCGGAAGGAGCCGCATCACGCTCAGCGCCGTCACCGACTTGCCGCTGCCGGACTCGCCGAGCAAGGCGAACGTGCCCTGCTTCGGGATGGAGAAGCTGATGTCCTCAACGGCGACTTCCCGGTCCGGGCCGACGTCGAACGCGACCCGTAGGTTCTTGATTTCAAGCAGGCTGCTCATCGCTTCACCCTCGGGTCGAAGGCATCACGCACCGCATCCGACAGCAGGTTCGCGAACAACACCAAGGCGAACATGAACACGAACGAAGCCGTCAGCGACCACCACACCGGAGGCTCGCGCGACATCTCGAGCCGCGCGCTGTTGATCATGTTCCCCCAGCTGTTCATGGACGGGTCGACCCCGATGTCCACGTACGACAGCACCGCTTCGGCCAACACCAGGCCGCTGAAGTCCAGCACCACGGTAATCAGCACGATGTGCATGACGTTCGGAAGGATGTGTCGCAACAGGATGCGCGGACCCGATACCCCGAACGCCACCGCAGCCTGGATGTACTCGTGCTCCCGCAACTTGAGGGATTCGCCGCGCAACAGCCGGCAAAGCCCGGTCCAGCTGGTCAGGCCCAAAATCATGCACAGGAACAGCAGCCGCAAGTCCGCACGCTCCGCCAGACTCGCGTACTCGGCGGCGTGGGCGTTCAGGTAGACATGCAGGGACAGGATCGCCGCGGCGATCAGCAACACGCCGGGAATCGAGTTCAGCGTGATATAGATGTACTGGATGACGTCGTCCGCCCAACCCCGGTAGTAACCGGCCGTGATGCCAAGCGCGATCGCGAACGGCAACATGATCAAGGTCGTCAGGGTGCCGATCAGCACCCCGGTGCGGATGCTCTTCAGGGTCTGGTAGAGCACGTCTTCGCCGACCTTGTCGGTGCCGAACACGTGGTAGGCCCCGGCCAACTGCGTGACGATCCCGATCAGCATCAGGATCAGCAGCACGGTGACCGCTACGGACCGCCAGGGAATCGCGGCCTCCCCCTCGGGCCGGGGTCGTGCGCCCCGCAAGCGGCGGGCCAGCCGGATGCCCAACAGCAGGAGACCCCAGACCCCCGCTCCCAACAGAGCCCCGCGCAGAACCCGGACCGTGATGTCCCAACCGCGCTCTCGTTCCGGATCCGCAAGATGGGCGCCTGCGTACTCGAGCCGGGGATAGACCCGGATCCGTCCCTGCGGCGTCTCCCGGGTCTCCTTGCTGTGCGCGTGATAGGCGAATGGCGCGGAGTAAGTCCGCTCGACCTGGGTACGCAAGGGCCCGACCAGGACGTCGAACACGCTCAGGATCTCGTTCGAATACTCCACCTGGGCGCCCGGTTGTTCCAGGCGCGGATGGAAATGCACCGAATCCAGGATCGCGATGGCCGCGAAGAAACCCAGCGCCACCACAGACACCGCGCCGCCGCGCCGGGTCATGACGGATCGCCAGGCGTGTCGCAGGTGCGGCGTGCGCAGGACGAAACCCACGTACAGCGCCACCCCCGCCAGCAGCAGGTAGAGGAAGAAATCGGTCAGCAGGACGACCCACATGGTCAGCGCAGGCGAATCCGGGGATCCGCGAGAGTGTAGGAAATATCGGTCAACAGCAGGCCCAGGATGTACAGCACCGTGCCGAGAAACACCATGGCCCGCACGATCGAGAAGTCCTGGCGCTGGATCGCGTCGATGGTGTAGCTGCCGAGCCCCGGAATGCCGAAGAAGGACTCGGTGATGAGGCTGCCCATGAACAGCAGCGGCAGGATCACGACCACGCCGGTCAGGATCGGGATCAGGGCGTTGCGCAGCACGTGCCGGAACAGGACCCACTGCTCGGACAACCCCTTGGCGCGCGCCGTGCGCACGTAGTCCTTGGAGATCTCCTCCAGGAACAGGGTCCGGTACCAGCGGGTGCCGGAGCCGATCCCGTAGATGACGCTGATGATAACCGGGAGGATCAGGAACTTCGCCGCCTCGAACCCGGTGTCGTAGCCCGAGATGGGGACCAGTTGCAGCAGCTTGCCGACCAGGTACTGCCCGCCGATGATGTAGAACAGGCTGGAGATCGACATCAGGATCACGCACAGCACCACCCCGCCCACGTCCAGGTAGGACGCGCGGAAGAACGCCAGCATCAACGCCAGCGTGGCGTTCAGCAGCAGCCCGAGTATCAGGCTCGGCACCGCGATCGC